>CADAYD010000005.1 GCA_902791985.1 uncultured bacterium | reverse complement strand
TTGCAAAAACGAGTTAAGATGAATAGTGACATAGCAAGCGTTTTAAGACTTCACAGGTTCGGGTCCAACCTAGGCAGTTTTAAGAGTTTGTGTATATAGATACTCATGATACTCTCTGGGTGGGTGGGTTTTTGTAGATGTAGATTATCAGAGAGATTGAGAAAAGTACCCCCGGAAGTTTGAGAGAATTCTCAAATGTAGATTATCAGAGAGATTGAGAAAACTACTGTATATTAATAGTGACAATGATTATAAATATGTGGTTGTGTGAATGGCGGAAATGTCTATTGTTTGGGGAATAGAGGCACTTCCCTCAAAAGGAGAATGAGGTAATCGAAAAGTCCAGAATGTCCGGTTATTAGGATATAAAAGTCCGGTGATTTTCCTAAAATTTTCTTGATATTGCTGAATTTGCCCTGTGTGTTTGAATTTTAGCACCGGACAAAGTTGTGAATTTTGACAGACAGTTTGATTATTTTGGGACACTGTGTTTTAGGTTTTGTTCAATACCGTTCAAAAGTCTATATAATTGGCTTTTTGGCGTTCACAAAATTCGCCAAATTTTAATAAAATTTTTGACGAAATTTGCAAAATGAGGTAATTGAAAAATAATTATCGTTTGAAAGTCGGAAGCAAAAATTTTAAGGGGAAATCGCTTCCCTGACTCTATTCTTTAAACTTTTTAGAATAATTTATTTCAAAACTCCAGACATACTTTTCAAAAACTAACTGTAAAAAATATCGGAATGATTTTTATCCTTAAAGACGGAAGCATTATTGATAGGAAATGTAAATTTTTGCTGAATTCCAATTTCAAACTGTATTCAAATCGAGTTTTAAAATAGTTTTTTGCGTATTCTATAAAATTTTCTGCTTAAAATTCGGATATAATCGAACACAAAACAACACATTTCCCACTAAAGCCAATAAAATTGAGAAAATTTTTAAATAGATAATTGTATTAATATAAAAAACAAGAATTTATTATTTTTAATAATCCAATATTTTTTGCTATTATGTAAATTAATTATAAAGGATAAAATATGGAAATAGTTGATTGTATAGAAAAATTAAAATCTGAAATTAAGTATGCTTATAATGAAACCAAGAAAACTCTTGGAGACAATATATATCGTGGACATTCAAGAGCGATTAGTAGTGACATAGAAGATGGCATAGCACTATTTATTTCAAGATTACAACCAAGTTGCAAAATCTTTCTAGATCCATCAATTCATATTGACCGTAAAACACATAGACCAGATTTATTGGTTATAAATAATAAAAACGAAGTTATCGCGATGGTCGAAATTAAAGCAAATATGGGTTGGTGTCGAAATGCTTCTGGAGTTATCCAGAAAATTTTATCTGAAGATCTTATATTCAAGAATAAAAGAACTATTAATTGTGAGTTTTCAAATAATAGAAGTTATGATACTAGTTATAGCAATAATGTAAAATTATTCTTAATCTCTTTAACTAAAGGAAATTGTTCTGATAAAAACCACAAATCAAACAAAGAATATGCTAATGCCAATAATGTATATCAATTTAACCTTTTTGACGGTTGGTATGATTCTTTAATTAATTGTGAAATAGAAGAGTTTGCAAAACAAATTACAAACTTAGCTGTTTAAGATTAATTAAAAAAAGATATTTCATTGTTGAAATGATTTATAATATTTAAACTATAAGAACATAACAAATCTATAATAAATATATTATAGATTTATTGTAATGTTATAAAAAAGAAAATTATGCATTAGATAAATTCTTTAATATATGATTATAAAGTCTATTGTCTTTATTTTCACTATCCTCTATAAAATTATTGAATATAGTAACAATTAATTTATTTAAACTTACATTCTCCATTTTAGCAATTTCTACTAATGTTTGATGAATTTCTGGAGTAGTTCTAATATTAAAATTACCACTATATCCTTTTTGTGGTTCTTTACCAATTTCTTTACACGTTTCTAAATAATCATCTACCATATCATGAAAAGCTTTTTCTAGATCTTCAATAGTATTACCTTCATACGTAACTAAATCATCAATAAATAAAATTTTTCCAAAAAGAAATTTATCTGTTAAATCGTATTCAACAGAACCAATATAATTTTTATATTTTAAAACTTTGTCATTTTTCATATTAATCATTATATTAACCCATTCCTTTCTAGTTTTTCTATTATCTTATCGATTACATAACTTTTTATTATATTACCCGGATGAGGTTTATGAAACATTATTATATCATCAGAATCGTTTTTGAATTTTACGGCAGAACCTGATGTTTTACCTGTCTTTAACTCGATGTATCCAAAACGTTTTAGAATCTGGACGAGTTCTTCATAGGTAAAATCCTTGGGTTTGCTTATAAATTTTTTTAGTAATTTGTCTACTTTTGTCATACTAATAGTATACTGTATATTGATATTTTTTGCAACTATTTTTTAGTTGCAATTAAGTTTTGTTAATTTGTGTCTGTTATGTTTTTATAACTCTTATTATATTAAAATTTTTCATCAATTTTACTGTATACATTATATATAGCTAAGAGAATATGACTTAATATATAATTTTGTATATTTTTAATGTATTATGTACCTGAAGGAAACTCTAATGAAAAACAGATTAAATCTATTTATAAAAATATTTTTGTTTCTAACCGCATATTATCCATTATTTTTGATATTGTTTGTGCAAAATTCGAAATTAATAGATAAAATCTTTAGTAGTGAGCACATCGCTGTAAAATGGACGACTTTAAATGATAGTTTGGTTTATGGTTTAGCTCTTGGCTTAATATTTTATATATTATTAAAACTTTTTATAAAATTTCAAAGTAAATCAAATACTTCCCAATATAGAGTAATAAAAATAAAGGATATTTCTCATGAAACATTAAACTATATCCTAACTTATTTAATTGCTTTTTTATCACTGCAATTAAATAACCCCAAAGACATTATTAGTATATTAATTTTATTGTTCATTATAGGGATTATATATGTTAATTCCAATTTATTATACATAAATCCTTTCTTACAATTATTAAATTATTCAATTTATGAATTAACGATTAAAAAGGATATGACAGAAAAAAGTATTGTAATTATTGCAATATTACCAAATGATAAAATTATCAAAAATAAATACGTTGATATTTCCTTAATAAATGAAGGATTTAAAAATATTTATTTTGTAAAATAGGTAAAATACCGTAATAAATTTATTTTTGTTGTATCATGCTCATGTAATAACTAGAGGGGTATGAATTTGACAATTAATTTTTTATCTTATTCAAGTAAAATTAAAGATGTAATAAATAATGCTTCAAGTCAGCAAATAGTTTTCTTCAAAAGAAAGAAATATGGGCACACTTCAAATTATGAAGCTTTTAATTTTGAATTTGATAATAACAATGTAGGATCTAAATTAAAAGATATTGTAACTACTTGCATTGATAAAAATGAAACATGTACTTTAAGACCTTATTCAATAGAGCTTGAAAATAGCCTAAAAGATGCTATTTTTGAATTACCTTCAAACGAAGTACATAATTTTTCAAAAATAGTAATGGCTTTAAATGAAAGAGATTTAAGCAAAATAAATGTAGCAACAACCGAGGATATAGATCCTAATTTTTATATATTAAACTTTGAGTCTAAAGAAGAACAAGTTATGGCTTTTACTCATCATACTCCTGCGACTGTTTTTAGAGGTAAATGGTTTTTTGGCTCACAAGCAGAAGTATATAACAAATGCTTATCTATCAAAACTTGGGTAAATTGCATTTATTACAGAATAAAATTAAGAGATAATAGTTATGTTGAAAATATAGTTATTTTAAAGAATAGTAAACCTAAATTTGAACAAATTTTTGATTATAAAGATGATTATAGAGATAGAGCCAGAAATGCTATAACACAAATAAAAAAACTAAGATTAATTTCAAATATTGAATCATTTGAAAAATTCATAATGAATGATGAATTTTTAATTAAAAAACTAGCCAAAATTGATAGTGAAAATAAAATCGAAAAAGTTATAAATAAATTTTCAAATTTAAAAAGAGCAAATGCAAAATTAGAAGAATTAAAAAATAGCGAAGAATACGACATAAATGTGACGCTTGATGAAAAAAATAAATGCATAATACTACCCGCAAATGCTACAAAAAATGACATAAGGGTTGCATTATTATTACTAAATACAGAAATTGCTCAAAACATAATTACAGAAGATATTTTGATTCTTCCAGATAATAATGCTCCTGTGCAACAAAGATTAAAATTTTAGACGCATTCTGACACATTTCCTCCTCAAACACTTCCATTTTGAGAGAAATCAATCTAACATACAGTAGCTGTAACAATAAATAAGGATACGGTATGGCAGACGTTAATAATAATGATATTTGGATTGATGTTGAGACGCTCGCAAAACTAAAAAACATTACCCGCCGGGCAGTTCGGCTTGCACTAAATCAGAACAAATATGAATACAAGGTTGAAAATATAAGAGGCGGTAAAACTTATAAGATTAAATTATCAACTCTTGAAGAAGAGTTTCAACTTAAGTATTTTCAGGAATATTATGATGATTATAAAACTTGTGAAAATGAGGTTATTGAACTATCGAATCTTAATATTAAACAAGAAAAACTGATATCCGAAAACCAGAGAAAAATTGCACTTGCTAAATATGATTTAATCTATGCGTGGCTTGATTTTAGGAAAGAATATAAAAGGGACAAGTTGAAAACAAGCGGCAACGTACCCGATAAAGAATTTTTGCAATTATATAATACCGGAATGTTTCAGGAAGAGATTTTTAAAATCTTGGGCAAAGTCTCAATCGGTTCGCTTTATCGCTGGCGGGCACTTTTAGATTACAACAAAGATTGGACAGCTCTTGTTGGACAATACAAATATTCAACCCGTAAGGAATACAGAACAACTTTAAACGAGGAGCAGATTAAAATATTTATACAAATTTTGTTATCGCCAAGTGCATTTTCAATTGGTAAAGCGATTTCACTAACAAAACATATTCTCAAAGAACGCGGGCAGGAGATTTTGCCCAAAGACATTACATTCCGCAGGTACGCAGAATGGTTTCGGGATAACAATTTTGATAAATGGATACTCGCTCGTGACGGCGAAAAAGCGTTAAAGGATAAAGTAAGTCCGTTTATAGTCAGAAACGCAGCACTTTTAAAAGCAGGACAAGTTCTTGTCGCAGACGGGCATACACTTAACTTCCAAGTGATAAACCCGTTTACAGGCAAACCCTGCCGAGCGACTTTGCTTGGGTTCTTGGATTGGAAATCGGGTGGACTTGTGGGGTACGATATTATGCTTGAAGAATGTACACAAAATATCGCGTCTGCTCTGCGTAATGCAATATTAAAAATGGATCATATCCCCGAATATGTTTACCAAGATAACGGCAGAGCTTTTAAAAGCAAGTTTTTTAACGGAGATAAAAAGTTTGAAGAATTAGGGTTTACAGGAGTCTATAACAAACTCGGAATAAAACCTGTCTATGCCACTCCATACAATGCTCGAGCCAAAGTCATCGAGCGTTTCTTTTTAGATTTTCAGGAAAGTTTTGAAAAGCTAATTCCAAGCTATATCGGCGCAAGCATTGAAAACAAGCCGGCATATTTGATGCGGAATGAAAAGTTACACAAAAATATCCACGAAAAATTTGGTTTTACTCCAACTATTGAACAAGCATTAAAAATGATTGATAAATGGCTTGAATTTAAACATTCTCAGCCTTGCCCGAACGCTAAAGATAAAACAATTCAAGAAGTTTTAAACGAAATTGAAAAGCAAAATATTGATGAAAACTCGCTTGACGATTTGATGATGGCACAAGAGATAAAATCAATCGGCAGGAACGGAATCAGGTTTTTGAAAGCGGATTATTTTGACGAGGCACTTTATGGAATCAAAGAGAAAACCGTAATAAAGTACAGCTTGTTTGATTTGTCGTATATCAAAGTCTATTCAATGAAAGGTGAATTTATCTGTAAAGCAAACCGCATAACAGAGACTCATCCGCTTGCGTATCAAATGGGCGATATTAAAGATATTGAGGACTATAAGCAAAAAATTGAAAAACAACAAAAGCTTCGCAGAAAAACGATTAAAGCGGTTCGAGAGCACTTCAATTTAGAGGATATGGATTATCTTGAAAAAGAATTGATGCAAAATATCCGCTTGCCTCAGCCTGAACAGATTAAAGAAATAACGGTTCAACCTGAACCAGAACCGAAAAAGGATTTTGAACCGAAGGTTAAAACTTCAATTGTTGCACGGCCAATATTTAAATCTTCTTATGAACGCTACGAATGGCATATGCAAAACGGCTGTATCTGCCAAGAGGACAGAACTTGGCTTGCAAACTACATAAAATCAGACGAATACAAAGAAATATACGGAAAGGAGCAGTAATGAAAAAGGTCTTCGTAAAAACAAACAATGTTAAACGGTTTATCACGATGATGAACAACCTGCAAAACCGAGCGGAAGGAGTTCCTGGGATGGGTTTAGTTTATGGTGAGCCGGGGTTAGGCAAAACTCAAACAATAAATTGGTGGGCATTTAAGAATAATGCAATACTTGTCCGATGCACCCAGCTTATGACCGCTAGGTGGTTATTAAATGAAATTATGGATGAAATGGGTGAAGTTAACTGCGGGCGATTGGCGGATTGTTTCAAGATTATTATAAGGAATTTATTAACAGAGCCACAGGTTATAATCGTTGATGAGGTCGATTATCTGGCGATTGATTCAAGAGCAATAGAAACTTTAAGGGACATTCACGATAAGACGAATGTCCCTATTATTTTGGTCGGAATGTCAAACGCTAAATCAAGAATAAAAAGGTTTAAGCATTTATACGACAGACTTTCTGAAATAGTTCAATTTAAGCCGTTTTCTAAAAGTGATATAGCAGGAATTGTTAAAGAATTATCAGAAATTGAAATGACTGAATGTGCGATAAAATGCATTTGCACTAATGTTAACCGATTTCGTCAGATAGTAAAAATTATAAATAAAGCCGAATGTTATGCAAAAGCAAACGGCTTAAATTCTATTGATGAAATTATAATTAAGGAGATTTTAAACGATGAAGCAGCAGATAAAGAAACTGTGCAAACAACTGAGCAGGTTTAATTTTGATGAAATCGCAAGTATATTGGAATTACCAGATAATGAAATCCAAAACATCTTACAGGAATTGATAGCGGAAAAAGTTATAAGCAAAATATCTGAAACAGAATTTGCTTACGTTCCTGATATTGTTCCATATCCACAAATTGAAGCATTGCCGCAAAAACAATCACCAAAACAAACCAAACCCGAATTATGTTTTGATATTACAACATTATTATCTGATAACAAGGAAGCCCAAGAATTATTCAATAATGCCGCGGAATACAATAAACGGCACATTATAAAATGTTTGAATTTATTCAGATTAACAAGCGGTTTGTCGTTTAAAGAAACCTCAAAAATGCTAAATGAAATAGCCAAGAAAAATCCGGATTATAAAATGGGGTATAGCACTTTTATAAGATGGAAATCATCTTATGCAAGAAATGGTTTATTGGGTTTAATGAAAGCCTATAACCCGCCGCAACATAAAAGTTTAGTAACAAAAGAGCAATTAAAAGAGTTTGAAGAAATCTATTTAACCCCTAAAAATTATTCGGTCAGAATCGCTTGGGAGATACTAAGAAGCAGACATCCTAATGAACAAATTTCAAGTGTTCAATCCTTTAGAAGAGCCCTAACTAAAAACTTTTCTGCGGAATATATCAAGAAAAGACGAAGTGAAAGTTTAAAACTTCCCGAGCTTCGCAAAATATCTTCAGTTGAAACAGATAAAATAACATACGAAAAAGTCAGCACAGCATTTGATGATTACCTAAAAACACTTGAAAATAAGAAAGATGAAAACTCAGTTTGTGCAAGAGGTTATATCCAAAACCACTTATTTCCGTATTTTGGCAAATACAAGTTTAAAGATATTACACAGGAAACTCTGATTAATTATCAAAGCAAAATGTTATCAGAAGGATATTCCGTTGCAAGTATAAAACGGTTTATAAGTACTTTTCAGAAAATCATGAAAAAATATTCAAATGCCAGTCACCTTCTGTTTTCGACACAAGAAACAATTTTACCTTCACTTGAAAACAGAGTCTTAACAGATGATGAAATTCAACAAATAATTAAAGACGACAGTAAAATTCAGGAATTATGGATTTTAGCAACCGGAATAAATATAGCGGAACTTGGTGCTTTGTATTATACGGATATTAATTTTAGCGATAAAACCGTAAATATAAGCAAATTCAAAAACAAAGGAAATATTGAAAATATCAGAGCAAAGTATAAAATAAGAACATTACAAATACCGGATATTTTATTTAATAAAATACCTAAAAAGAAAAAGGGATTGCTTTTCAAAGATGTTAAAATAGACAATTTTGACCTGTTATTAAACACTCACATAAAACTGTTGCTTGATAAAAACGTGCAAATAAACATAATCAGCAGGAATTTAGGGTTTTATAAACTGACTGATTTTGAAAGCAGATATAATTTCTTATTACCCCAAAAATTGGATAATAATTTCCAAATAATTTAACTTTCCTGTAAAAAAATGTAATTTTACCCCAGATTTTCCTGTAAAAAAGTGTAAGATTTGCTCAATTTTTCGTGTAAAAAAATGTAAGTCAAATCTTAAAATCAGTGCTATAATTGGATAACAAAGTTAGAAGTTGATGCAATAGTTAATGCCGCAAATACAAGTTTATTAGGTGGCGGCGGAGTTGATGGTGCCATTCATCGTGCTGCAGGACCTGAACTTCTGGAAGAATGCAGAACTTTAAACGGTTGTGAAACAGGACACTCAAAAATTACAAAGGGTTATAATTTGCCTGCAAAATATGTAATCCACACTGTCGGCCCTGTCTGGCATGGGGGTAAATATAACGAAAGAGAAAAATTAAAATCCTGTTATGAAACGGCTTTAATTCTAGCAAAAGAAAACGAAATTAAAACGATAGCTTTTCCTGCTATTTCTTGCGGAGTTTATCATTTCCCATTAGATGAAGCCTGCAATATAGCAACTGACACAGTTAGAGAATTTATTATCAAAAACGATTGCCTTGAAAAAGTTATTTTTATCGATATAAACGATACAATTATTGAAATTTATAAAAGGATTTTGAATCAATAAATATGGATATTTTAGACAGATTAGCAAAATCAAAATTCAGAAGCAGATTTAAACTCCGTGCAAAAGAGCTTGAATATATCAAGGACAAAGGTCTTGATACTATCTATTCTCATGCCTGCGACTTTATTCGAGATAGAGTTGCCCCCTCTGAGCCTGTGAACGACGGCAAACAAACTCCAATGCGAGGACATCCTGTTTTTATCGCCCAACACGCAACAGCGACTTGCTGTCGTGGCTGTATCGAAAAATGGCACAAATTCCCTCAACACAGGAAACTAACCCAAACCGAACAAGAATACCTTGTTTCAGTAATTATGGAATGGATAAATCGCCAAATTAATTCAAACCCTGTTTTATAACCGTTCAAAATATGTTCAAATAAAGTTGTGATAATATATATCTATGGATAAAGAATTTAAACAAACATTTCCTACAGAATGCGACAAAGCAATTGCATCCGGAAACATAAAAACAATAGATATTACAATAGAAAAATTAGAAAAATTAAAATCAAATGTATCTGAAGGTTTGGTTTTAACACATATACTATATTGTCTTTCAAATTTACATTTTACTAAGGCTGGTATAGAAAATGAAAGAATTGATCAATGGCGTAAATCTATGTCTCCTCAAAATTTAGTGAAAAGCTTAAACTATGTCAGACAAGCATATTCAATGGCAATAAAGTTTAATTCTTTGCAATTATTAGAAATTCAAACAAATCTTGCGAATAACATAAAAGCATTTAATAGATTTGTTGAAGCTATACATTATTACACTTTTGATTATAATTTTAACTTACAAATTGATTCCCAATATGTTGCTCCATATAATAAAGCATACACCTTGATTCTTTTAAAAGATTTAATAAATGAACAGTCTGTAAATATTCATTATTCATATTATGCATATAGTCTCATTGATCGGTTAAGCCAAAATCAAGAGAATATAACACATGCGGGGATAAAAAATCACATAGAAAAAGAGACTTGGGTAAAAAATATATTAATATGGGGGAAATCTGCTGAATCTGAATACAAGAAATTAAATGAGCTGTTAAATTCAATACAATTCGATAACATAGAGCAAAAAATTTATTATTCATGGTGTGGAAAAAACAAACTCTTTCTCAATCCTATTAATGATGTAAGAATTGATATAGCTACATTTGAAGATACAATACAGTTTCCAAATTACATTGTAAAAGTAGGTGAAGGACCATATTTTAGCGCTGCTTTTTCCGATATAAAAAACAGATTTTGCAAGGCTCGTTATTTATTATTTAATGCTTTAAATAATCCTTTTCCAGATTGGTTAGAAAAGGGACTAAACTTGACAACTGTATTGGAATACGAAGATTATTCAACCAATACGGAGTTTATAAAAGTTGCAATAAAACTAGCCTTTAGCACTTTGGATAGCTTGGCCGCTTTAATGAAAAATTATTTTGAAATAAATTGTAAAAATGATAAATGCTATTTTAAGCCATCTTGGATAAGGGAGAGTTTTACTAATATACAAAATCCATATATAGATGCATTATACTGGTTATCGTGTGATTTAACAGATACTGATAATATTAAAAATTGGAATGCACCAAATCCAAGTGCCGGAATATTAAGAAAACTTAGAAATGACCTTGAACATAATTGGGTTCGAATATCAGAAGCAAAAAGTACAGTATGGCTTGGTGAGCAAGATTATGCTATGACTTATACGTTAGAACAAATATCAACTGCTGCTTTAGAAGTATTTAGATATGTGCGTACTGCAATAATATATTTTATTTTAGCTGTTCAATTTAACGAGAAATTAAAAAATGAAAAAGAATCGGATGGTCTATGTGTTACTATGGAAACACCAACATATAACGACCTTAGTTCGCCAATATTTTAATACTTATGTTTGTGATACCCTAAAAAGAAAAAGGATTGGAGTATGACTAATAAATATTCAGTTGCACAATATTCAGTAGATAATATTTTAGGTTTTATTAATAGTGGTGAAATATCCATACCAGAAATACAAAGACCGTTTGTATGGAATCCAAGTAAAGTAAGAGATTTGATCGATTCTTTGTATAGTGGTTATCCAACAGGATATTTAATAATTTGGCAGAATCCAACTGTAAGATTAAAAGATGGTAAAGAAGCTGGTGGTACCAAAATTTTAATAGATGGTCAACAGCGTGTAACTGCATTAATGACAGCACTGGCTGGACAGAAGATTTTAACCGAAGATTATGAAACAAAAGCATACAAAATTGCCTTTAACCCATTAGCAGAGGGTAATGAAGAAAGATTTGCCGTTCAGACTCCAGTTCATGTAAAAAGTAAAAACTGGATTGCAGATATTTCTGTTGTTTTTAAACCAGATTTTAATGCCTTTAATTTTATTAATGAATATATGGCTAATAACCCGGAAGTATCATCTGATGTTATTAATAAAGCAATTCAAAAACTTTTAGACATACGAACTTGTCAAATGGGTACAATCATACTTGTTCCGGATTTAGATATAAATGAAGTTACAGAAATCTTTGTTAGAATAAATTCACAAGGCAAACGCTTGAATGAATCTGACTTTGCGATGTCAAAAATTGCAGCAGATTCTAAATATGGTGGAAATATTTTAAGAAAAGCAATTGACTATTTCTGCCATCTTGCAGTAGATCCTATTTTTTATGAAAAATTATCTTCTACAGATGATGAATTTATGCAATCAGAATTTGCTCCGATGTTAAAATGGCTAAAAGATGATAGAGAAGCAATATACGATCCTGATTATAATGATATGTTGAGAGTTTGTTTGATGCATAAATTTGGTAGAGGCAAGTTAAAAGATTTAGTTAATTTATTGTCAGGCAGAGATTTTGAAACGAGGACTTTTAAAGAAGAAATTGCAGAAAATAGTTTTAACCAATTAACATCTGGTGTTAAAAATTTTATGAACGAATATAATTTTAAGAATTTTGTATTATTAATAAAAGCTTGTGGTTTTATTAATGAAAAATTACTAAATTCTAAAATGACATTGGATTTCGCTTATACTTTATATTTAATTCTGAATAATTCAAGAGATATTGATAAAATTGAGATAAAAAGATTTGTTCAAAAATGGTTTGTATTGTCTACATTAACTAGCAGATATATCGGTTCTCCAGAATCACAAATGGACAGAGATTTAAGAAATATAGAAGAGAAAGGGTTTAGAAGATTCTTTGCGGAAGTTGAGGAAGCGGAATTATCAGATACTTTCTGGAATGTTGGATTAGTTCAAAATTTGGAAACTTCATCTATAAATAGTCCGTACTTTAATACCTTTATCGCTGCACAAGTTTGGAATGCAGAACAATCATTATTTTCAAGTACAACAAAAGTTTCTGATTTAGTAACTGTAACTGGTGACGTTCATCATATTTTCCCAAAAGAATTTTTAAAACAAAATGGATATGATGATAAATCAAAATATAACCAAGTTGCTAATTATACTTATTTAGATACAACCGTAAATATTTCCGTTGGAAAACAAGCTCCAAGCGAATATTTCATGAAAGCACTTGAACAATGCCACAATAACCAATGTTCTGTTGGAACAATATTAAATGAAGAAGATTTAAAAAATAATTTAAAAATGAATTGTATCCCGGAAAAGATTTTCTCTATGCAAGCAAGCGATTATGATGAATTCTTACTAGAGCGTAGAAAAATGATGGCTGAAAAAATCAAAAAATTCTATTATTCAATATAAGGAAATGTGATATGGATATTGAAGAATTTGTTGATTTCGTAAATAATAAAGCTGAAAAAAAGCCCATATATGGGAATAACGAATATTCAAATCTTGATTCATCCTATTATAAGAAATTATCTGTTATCGAAAATGGGATTATTCGATGCCCCAAAAACAGACTAAGCTATGAGGTTATTTGGGACAAGAATTGCCCTAATCGTAACATATTTATTTTATTTAACCCGAGTATCGCAAATGCGAACGTATTGGACGAAACTCTAAAAAATTGTGTTAGAATTTGCTATGCACTTCAAAATTATTCTGATGAAAAAGTTAAATGTGGCGGAATGTTGATTTATAATTCTTTTACTATTCGTCATCCTCAGGTAGAAGATGCTGTAAGAATGATTGATTGGGAGTATGAATATGCTAACAATCCTATTTTTCAACTTGCGGATAAATATCCTATCAATGTATCTAAGATAATAATCGCCTGGGGCAATGATGTAAAAACCAAATTAAATAATGAATATTACAGTCATTTAAAAGACTTGGTTTATTCAATAAAGTCAAAAAAACATCTTGTTCAAGCATACAGAATAAATAAGTCTGGTGCAAAACAGCCTTCTCATCCGAGTCCAAGGTGCACAAGTCTAGTCAAAAATTTCTGTGCAAATCCCAAACTCGTTGAAGTAGAAAATTTATAATAATTTCACTTACATTTTTTCGATATACCAATTACCATTTCCAAAATGGTTAAAGTTCCAATGAAGTTCAAAATAAAAATTAAACTCCAAAGAGTTGTCATCTTTGAAGTTCCAAGAGTATTTATTTAATTGTGTTTTGCGATAACTTTCAAACGCATCCTGAATTTCTTTTGCAAACTTTTTTCTAAATTCAGAATACGGAATATCTAGTGTTTCTTTAGTCAATTTATTTTTCAAAATCATCTTCAAAACCTCTTATGTTATCAAGTTCAATGTTGTAGCGTTTGCCGTTTTTATCAACACAAGTTGCAAAATCTACAGTTTTATCTGCATATTTGTTTTCCCATAAGCAAATCAGCAATCCGATTTCTTGAGTTTTTAAGTTTAAAATCTTTGTTCCGTATAACATATAATCTTTTTCAACCATAGTTTAACCTTTCGTTATTTTAATATCTGCGTATATTTCGTCCGGCTTATCGGGGTCAATCAAAAAATCTTTATCAAATACATATCTTTCACCATCCGGTGCGACACAGCCAACAATATTGTGTTCGCCGAAACAAAGAACCGTAAATTCTTCGCTATCTTTTTCAAACCAACCTTTCAGCTTTTTTAATCTGTATTTTTTGCCAATTTCAATCATAGTGTGCTCCTTTCAAGCTACACCATTCATCGCTCTTTCAACAGCAAACATCAACTCTAAATCTCGAAATCGTATCATACAGACACATTTGGGACTTGATGTTTCTGCGAAACAGAGTTATGCTGTGTATGCACCCCATTTTATTATTTTTAAAAGGAGATTAATTATGAAAAAACTAGCGCTGGCACAAGATGCCTTAGAGCTTTATGCTGAAAAATTTATGCCGTTAAACGAAATTGCAAAAAAGTTGAAAGTAAATGAAAAAACGTTGCGCCGTTGGAAAAAGGCAGATAATTGGGAAGAAAAGAAATATAGGTTCATCAAAACCCAGTCATCTTTGCACCAGGACTTATTTAAGTTAGGCAGAGTGCTTTTGAAATCAATCAAAAACGATATGGCGATTGGCGAAAAAATTGAACCACCCCGTATGTATTTTGCAATGAAGATTTTTAACCTGCTTAAAGTCGTTAAGGCTTACGAAGATGAAATTGCAGCAGAAAAACGCAAAATGGCAGAAACAAAACCGAAAGGTTTAACACCGGATGTTATTAGAGAAATTGAAGAAAGTGTTTTAGGGATTCACTACGAAGAATAATTTTTCTAAAAGCCGATTTTTGGATAAATTTATGCAGGAACGAGGATTTATATATAAAACGAATTTAACCCATCTTAATCGGCGAGTTGAACACCTTTTGAACAACATTTGAAATAGTTCCGAACTCTAATTATTCATCAACATCTTTTTCGTGGTCAATAAAGAATGCATTTAAAACATCTGCATCATTCCGCAGATGTTTAATTACCGGCGCTAGATTGTAGCATTCTTCAACTTCAGGCTGATTAGCTACAAAATAATCTATAACAACAGCGGTGTTATAAATATTCTCTGACCACTTGCTTAATTGCTTAAACTCTTTTGGAGTAATATTTAATCCGACTTTTTCCATACGACCTCCTTTAACGTGTCGTATTCATCACTCAAAGGTAGAATTAAATCAAGTTATAATTCCATCAGGTTATCAGTCCAAAGTTCACATTGAGTCATTACTGTTTGTAATGCATCATCTTGACCTTCCGGCGGATAATTATACTTTTTAAGTAACCTTTTTATAATCTTACGCATTTTTGCACGAGCAGACTCTTTTTTCTGCCAATCAATAGTTTTATTTGAACGAAGAGTGTCTGTTAATTCTTTAGTCATTGCAACTAATTCTTCGTTTTGGTAGAAATCTTTAACTGCTTGTGGTTTTGTTAGTGCATCATAAAAGGCTGTTTCTTCTTTAGATAATCCCTGAATTGGTTGTTCCCCATCAGCTATTTGTTTTGCCATTTTTAACAGCTCTTCAATAACTTCAGCATTGGTAATTAAACCATTAATATATCTATTTATAGCCAATTGCATCATTTCACTAAATTTTTCACTTTTAACGGCATTTGTCCTTTTATAAACAGAAATCTGCTCTGCTAACAGCTTTTTCAATATTTCAACTGCAAGATTTTTTTCTTTCATTTTTGCAATTTCATCTAAAAACTTCGGATCAAATAATGAAAACTCTTCTTTTACATCAGAGAATAAATTGATTACACCCTCACTTTTAATACTTTGTTTTAGTAGTTCATTTATTCTTGCATTTATTTCAGGTAATGATATCTTTTTACCAACACCTGTATTAGTTAATCTTCCGATTAATACTCTTACAGATTCAAAGAATGCCGCCTCAATTCTCTCATCATCTTTAGCAATAGATGAACACAAAGACAATGCTTGGTGCAACATTAGAGCTTCTTTTAAATATAAATCTTTTTTATCTTGCATAGATGGAGCAATTAAGAAGTTAACTGCACCTGATATTGTTTTGGCTCTATCAAGATCAGAACCTGAGATAAATTTAGAATAATCATAACCATGCAATAAATCACGACAAACTTCCAATTTTTCTTTAAATTTAGGATATGACATTTTTGATATATCCATATTGCCGTAATTTTTTCTATCTCTTACAGTGTAGTCGTTCATTGCTTGTTTTAATGCTGTTGCGATTCCGACATAATCAACAATTAAACCACCTTCTTTATCTCTGAATACTCGGTTTACTCTTGCGATAGCTTGCATAAGATTGTAACCTGACATCGGCTTATAAACATACATTGTTGCGAGTGACGGAACATCAAATCCTGTGAGCCACATATCAACTACAATTGCAATTTTAAGAGGATCGTCATTATTCTTAAAGCGTTTTGCAAGTTCGTTTTTATATGTCTTATTGCCAATTACATTTCTCCAATCTTCAGGATCGTTATTATCTGAAGTCATAACAACTGCAATTTTTTCTTTATTCTTTTCTCCCCATTCAGGTCGAAGTTCTAAAATTCTGCGATAAATTTTCATTGCAATTGGTCGAGAATAAGCAACTATCATTGCTTTACCAGTTAAAAGGTTTTCTCTGTTGTTTTCATAGTGATCTAAAATATCATCAACAAGAGAATTTATAGTATTTTCATTACCTAATACTTCTTCAAAGTTTGCTAATTGTCTCTTGCTCTTTTCAACAACATCAGCATCTGCATTTAATGCCATAATCTCATATTCTTTATCAATTAATGCTAATGTAGCAGGATCAAGTTGTAATTTTACAACTCTGCTTTCATAATAAACAGGACGAGTTGCACCATCTTCAACGGCTTGAGTCATATCGTAGATGTCAATGTAATCTCCGAACACCTCTCTTGTATTTCTGTCTTTAACTGAAATTGGTGTTCCTGTAAATCCGATATAAGTTGCGTTTGGTAAACAATTTCTTATGATTCTTGCTGCACCTGTTTTAATTTTTCCTGTTTTATCGTCTACTTTTTCCGCAAAACCATATTGACCTCTATGAGCCTCATCTGCCATAACGATAATATTTCTTCTTTCAGATAAAGGTTCTTCGGATTCTTCAAATTTTTGCATTGTTGTAAAAATAATGCCATTCGCTTCTCTGCCATCGAGCCAATCTTTTAACCCGATATCAGATGATGACGGATTATCGCCTAACTTCCTGCAAGTAGCTTGGACAGGAGTCTGTCTTAAAAAGTCCTTACATCTTGAGAATTGACCATATAATTGGTTATCTAAATCGTTACGGTCTGTCATTACAACAATAGTCGGACTGTTTAATGCTTCCTGCAACAAGTGAGCATAGAATACCATTGATAAAGATTTTCCGCTTCCTTGAGTGTGCCAAAATACACCACCTCTTCCGTCTGTTTCTGTTGCGTGTTTTGTAGATTCAATCGCTTTTTTAACTGCGAAGTATTGGTGATATCCTGCAAGAATTTTGAAACTATCAGCACCATCCTTATTAAAGCAAATAAAATTCTTTATAATATCGAGTAATCTTTCTTTTGTAAATATACCCTCAATAAATGTATCAAACTGTGCATATTGTGTATTTTCATAATCACCGTCTTTGGTTTTCCATTCCATATATCTATCTTCGCCTGATGTAATTGTGCCGGCTTTAGATGTTAACATATCGGACATTACGCAAATTGCATTATAGATAAACATTGAAGGAATTTCCTTCATATAGTTTCTTATTTGTCTATATGCGGCAGAAGCATCAGTTTCTTCTCTTGAAGGTGATTTCAGTTCAAATAAAACAACAGGCAAACCATTTAAGAAAATCAAAACGTCAGGTCTTTTTTCGGAATTTTCAATAAATGTCCATTGGTTTGCAACAATAAATGAATTATTATCAGGCTCTTTATAATCTACAAGATAAATTATTGTTGAACGTTGCTCTCCATTTTCCATATAACGAGCCTGAATACCGTTCTGCAAATAATCCATAAAAACCATATTCTGTTGTAATAACTCGTTATTATCTATGTTTTTAATTTTGTATAATGCATCTTGAATTGCATCTTCAGGAGCATTTTTATTTAATCTGTGGATATAATCCACAAGCACATCTTCATATAAAGGACTATAAAAATCACGAGTTTCGATATCCGGCCCATAGATATGCTGATAACCCATATTTTGGAACAGTTCTATTACTGAATTTTCATAACTTTCTTCTGTATACATATTTTGCATTTATTCTCCTTTTGCCCTATATAAGAGAATGGCATTGTTTAAAATATCGTTAGCAATAAATTTTGCTGAATCCATCGGCATAGAAACCGCAATGAGCAGTCTCGTTATATTATTTTTCATCTGACTTAATATAGAATCTTTTTTATACCAATCAATGCTAATGGTACTAATAATAGAATCTTTTATTTTTTCCGAAATAACATTATCATTAATTTTAGAATTTATATAATCCATAATTATCAAATGCATTATAAAACAACTTTCCCTTACGTTACACCTGACAAACAAGTGTGTTTTGAAACACATGAATTTAAACAATATGACAGATGGACAAAATTATCTAAAGATTTTATAAAAGAGCAAGGCGATTTTATTATTTTGAAACCTTTATTTGAAACATATTTTAAAATGTTAGAGCCATTTTATATGGGGATTTATGCAGAGCTAACTGAATATCACAAAAAAGATTTCAAAGAAACGATAAAATTAGCTGCTGAAGTAAATGTGCAAATTCCAAATATTTATTATAAATTAATAAGTTGTAATTAATAATATTTAAAATTCTATTAAAACATTTAAGCAGCTAAACGATAATTTATCGGTGGAAATATCCACATTTGAAACATCAATTTCGCCACTCATTAACTTCGGTAATAACGTGTCCCGAAGCTGAATAAGACGAGTATTTTCCATGTTATTAATAAATATTTGCTCAAAAAAAGGTTTAACAATGTTATCAAATTTTGAATTTATATCTTTAGTTGCAATTACAACTTCTGAATTTTTTATTTCGGTAGATGATAAATTAACCTGTACACCACTATTGGCACGCTTTCTTAAATCTGTAAGAAAATCTGTACTATTTGTTAAAATATAGATAAATGGGTACGAAATATTATAATCATTCTTTGGTCGTAATAAACCTACACGTTGATTAACAATATATTGATCATTAATGCCCATTAAAGCAGTATTTCCTAATATGGCAACATTGTCTTTCATATCAGTCATTGCCATTAGTACATCGCCTTTTTTCAATATGAATTTTTCTAAGTTTTTTGCTTTAGCTTTAGGATACCAACTTTTTGTACCTGAAGGGTTAAAGCCCCCACCCCTGTTGATATGCCCTTGTTTAAATACATCATAACAATCACCATTTGGACTGCTTAATAATTCGCTACTTTTGAATGCATAGCCATTTGAAAATTCAACAATATCCTCTAACTTTCCAATATTCCAATCAATCGGCATTACACCACCAAAAGGTTCAAAGTCAATGAACCAAGATTTGAATATAGCTTGAGCTTGTTGTTCTAAATTATTATTTAGCGAAGTATTAACTTATATATTTTCGGTGTGCTAATTTGACATTACTTTGTTTAACCATTGCATATTGGAGGGTTGTATCAATTCTTGAATGACCTAATAATTTTTGCAGTTGTTCTATCGGCATTCCTTTATCTATAGCCATCGTTGCAAGCGTTCTTCGGAATTTATGAGGATGCACCTTTGGAATATTGAGCATTTTACCAAACTCACGAAGTCTGACTTCTACTCCGCTTATCTGTAATCGTTCATGAGGTGCTTTTAAAGAAACAAATAAAGCCGGATTGTAATCGCACCGACTTTCCAAATAATTTTGCAAGTGTATTTTTGTTCGTGCATCGAAATAAACGATCCGCTCTTTATCACCTTTTCCAAAAACTACACACTCTCGTTCGGTGAAATTAATATCTTCTCGATTTAATAAGACCATTTCACCAACTCTCATCCCCGTTGATGCAAGCATATCAATCATTGCCAAGTCTCTTAATTCTTTACATTCATCTCTCATAAGTTCAAGTGCTTCGTCAGAATAAGTTTCTTTTATATTTGTTCCTGTTTTTACTTTATGAATTCTGCGGACAGGACTTTTTACAATATAATCTTCATCTTCAAGCCAAGCAAAAAAACTTGATAAAATTCTGCGAATATTATCAATTGTGACTCTGCTTGAGCCTCTTTCTGTTTGATGATTAGTAAGGTAATCCCTTAAATCATCTGTCACAATATGTTTTACTTCTTTATTAATTGAGATAAGCATTGTTTCAATGGTTGCTCTGTAATATTTTAGTGTTTTTTCAGAACATCCCTCGACTCTTTTTGCAGATAAAAATAATTCCATGAAGTTTAAATTTGAAAAATCTTGTTCTGTGTCTTTTTCAGCTCTGATAATCTCAAAGTTTTGCAAAGCTACTTTTAATACTTTTTGCAGTTGTTCTAATCCCATATTATCTAAATATGGAAGCATTTGTTGTGTAATTTCAGTAATAAATTCTTGTTTCATAGTGTTTCTCCTTTTTCTTCATGTTAAAGAAAGAATAAAAACGCTATAATTTAAGCAAAATATTATATTATAGCATTTCACCAAGTCAGATTAGGACATAGTAAAAATTTCCTCGAAAAGTTTTACAAAACTGCCTCAATTTGGTATTTGTGATATATTTAACATGAGGGAAAATAAGTGTTGCAGGGTACAAAAAAGAGGACATCAAATGGCTGAGAAGAATAACGCAAATATAGGTTTTGAAGAGCAACTTTGGAAAGCGGCTTGTGTTTTATGGGGACATATTCCGGCGGCAGAATATAGAAAAGTTATTGTTGGTTTAATTTTTTTGCGTTATATCTCAAGCGTTTTCGATAAAAAATATCAGGAATTAGTCGCAGAGGGTGATGGTTTTGAAAATGACAAAGACGAATATTTATCTGAAAATATTTTCTTTGTCCCTGAAGAAGCAAGATGGAATAAAATTTCAGAGGCGGCACATACTCCTGAAATCGGAAAAATAATTGATGATGCAATGCTTGCAATTGAAAGAGAAAATAAATCTCTAAAAGGTGTTCTTCCTAAAAACTATGGCTCACCTGATTTGGATAAAAGAGTCTTGGGCGACGTTGTTGATCTATTTACAAATAACATCAAAATGGATGATACGGAAGAAAGCAAAGATTTGCTCGGTAGAACTTATGAATACTGTATCGCTCAATTTGCCGCTTATGAAGGTACAAAGGGCGGTGAATTTTATACCCCATCAAGCATTGTTAAAACATTAGTTTCAATCCTTAAGCCATTTGAAAATTGCAGAGTTTACGATCCTTGCTGTGGTTCAGGCGGTATGTTTGTTCAGTCTGTAAAATTCTTGCAAGCTCATAGTGGGAACAGAGATAAAATATCAGTTTACGGTCAAGAGTCAAACTCTGATACTTGGAAGATGGCTAAAATGAATATGGCTATTCGTGGTATTGATGCTGATTTCGGTCAATCTCACGCAGATACGTTTTTTAATGACGTGCATCCAACTTTAAAAGCTGATTTTATTATGGCAAATCCTCCGTTTAACCTTTCAAATTGGGGACAAGATAAATTACAAGAAGATGTCCGTTGGAAATATGGAATTCCACCGGCAGGGAATGCCAACTTTGCTTGGATTCAACACATGATCCACCATTTAGCACCTAATGGTAAAATTGGTCTTGTTCTTGCAAATGGTGCATTATCAAGTCAAACAAGCGGAGAAGGTGAAATCAGAAAGAAAATTATTGAAGATGATTTAATTGAAGGAATTATAGCACTTCCTACTCAATTATTTTATAGTGTAACAATTCCTGTAACTTTATGGTTTATCACAAAAGGTAAAAAACAAGCAGGAAAATCTCTATTTATCGATGCTCGCAAAATGGGTTATATGGTAGATAGAAAACACAGAGATTTTACTGAAGAAGATATCCAAAAATTGGCAGATACTTTTACTGCATTTCAAGATGGTACTTTAGAAGATGTAAAAGGTTTCTGTGCAGTTGTATCAACAGACGATATTGCAAAACAAGATTATATCCTAACACCGGGGAGATATGTCGGAATTGAAGATCAAGAAGATGACGGCGAACCATTTGAAGATAAAATGAATAGATTGACATCCGAATTATCCGAAATGTTTTCAAAATCAAACGAACTTCAAAATGAAATTCGTGAAAAATTAGGAGCTATCGGATATGAAATCTAATTGGGAAGAATATAAATTAGAAGATATTACAGAGTTAATCAGTAGAGGTATTACACCTAAATATACTGAGACAAGTGAGTGCTTTGTGTTAAATCAAAAATGCATTAGGAATGGCACCATATCGTATAAAGAAGCTCGTAAAACGGATAATATTACTAAAAGTGTCAGCAAAGAAAAATTTGTAAAGAAAACAGATACTCTTGTTTGCTCAACAGGTGTTGGCACATTAGGAAGAGTTGGAAGATTTAAAAATGAATATAATGAATGTACTACAGTTGATTCACATATAACTATAGTAAGAGGAAATGAAAAAATAATTCCAAAATTTCTAAGCTATAATTTATTTCTCAGACAAAGCGAAATAGAGTCGTTAGCAGAAGGTACAACAGGGCAAACAGAATTGAATAGGAAAAAGTTAGGACAATTAACCATTCAACTTCCCTCTATTAGTATTCAAAGAAAAATAGCATCAATTTTATCCTCAATTGACGATAAAATTGAATTAAATAATTCGCTAAATAATAATTTAGTACCTGCAAAAATTATCAAAGCTAACTTCCAAAATCAAAGATTGGAGGTGGCTTAAATGACTCAATTATTATCAAATATTTGCGATTATATCAACGAAAAAATTGCAGTTAATGATTTATCAGATGAAAATTATATTTCAACCGAAAATATGTTACCAAACAAATCCGGGATAGTTAAAGCTTCAACTCTTCCGAATTTACAATTAACACCTGCCTATCAAGAAAATGATGTTCTAATTTCAAATATAAGACCGTACTTTAGAAAAATATGGCAAGCAGAATATTGTGGTGGGTGCTCAAATGATGTATTAGTCTTACGAGCAAAAAAATCAGTAAATCCTAAATTTTTGTATTATGTGCTTTCTGAAGATAAATTTTTCGACTATGCAACTGCTACTTCCAAAGGAACAAAAATGCCAAGAGGCGATAAAACGGCAATAATGAAATATGAAGTTCCTGAATTTTCAGAAACAGAACAAGAAAAAATTGCTAATATATTGTTCCCGATAGATGAAAAAATTGCGATTAATAGTGCTACAAATAATAATTTAGAACAACAAGCAATGGCTTTGTTTAACAATTATTTTCCTTATAAAATAAATGATTCTCTGCCTGAAAATTGGAGAATTGGTACATTCGGTGAAATCATAGAACTACACGACAGTAAGCGAATTCCTTTGTCGGGGCAGGATAGAGACCAAATGCAAAACAAAATTTATCCATATTATGGTGCGGCATCATTAATGGATTATGTTGATAATTTTATATTTGATGGTATTTATCTTTTGCTTGGTGAAGACGGTACTGTTATAGACAATTATGGAATGCCAATTTTACAATATGTTTGGGGCAAATTTTGGGTTAATAACCATGCACATATTCTAACGGGTAAAAATGGTTACAATGTAGAAAGTTTATATTTATTATTCAAACAGACACCCATTAAATCCATAGTTACAGGTGCGGTACAAGCAAAAATTAGTCAAGCAAATCTTAAGGCTCTTTCTGTAGTAATTCCACCTAAAGATTTACTAAAAGAATTTAATACTAAAGTAAGCAAATTATTTGAATTAATTAGAAATAATAAAGATGAAAACGAAAAATTAATTCAACTCCGGGACACGTTATTACCGAAGTTAATGAGTGGCGAAATTGATGTTTCAAATGTGGATATTTCCACCGATAAATTATCGTTTAGCGAAAATAATACAGGTAGTCAAAATGAATAATTTCAAATCAAGATTAAATACAGAAAATGGTATTGAAATCACCTCTGTTGGGCAATATTTAGAAAAAATAAAAGAAATTTCTGAAGATGCGGATGGATTTACATTATTTTTTAGAGGGCAACAAACTGAATATTGGGATATCCAATCAAGTATTTTTCGTGAAAGTAAATTAAATATAGAGCACAAATTGATGAAACTACCTAAATCCAAATTGCCATTAGAATTTAGTAACAATTGTGATGCTTTCGATTTGATGACTAAGTTCATTTTCAAAATTTGGATTTATATCTTCTGTTTGTATTATGTCAACTTTAGATTCATTCAAAAAATGTTCGTCATATTTTTCAAAATATGGCGCCTCATAGCTTCCAGTATTTGATTCTTTAATATAATTCAATTGATGCTCCAATTCTGGGAATAAGGTAGATTCATTAATATTACAAATATCTAACTCTTTTAGTATTATTTCTTTATCTTCACCATTAACGTAAAAGAATTTTTCATTAAATTCTTCTTTTAAACTTTTACAGCTCTTGTAAATTTGAAATTCGTTTTGAGAATCTTTTATCACTGAAAACATTCCTGGTAACAAAAACGCACCACTTTGTCTTTTGGTTCTTTCATTATTTGAAGTCGGTATGACGGCATAATTTGTTTGAATTATTTTTATAAACTCATTAGAATTTTCTTTTTTTGACCATTTGTCAAAATCTTCTTTTGTTATGATATGTTCATTTTTAAGTTTTAATAAAACATCTTTTAAACTATTTTCTCTTTCTAAATTGTATTGAGCTAAATTTGAAACAATTTGAACTTCTCTTGAATATGAATAATATGGATATGCTGTTGTATAATAAATAATGCCCCAAGGTTCCATTTGTTCACTTGTTTTGTCCTCGGAATATTCTTGTTCAGGATCTTTTTCGTACTCTTGTGGGCCTGAAATTTTACAAGCAAAATATAATGCCACTAAGGGATTTGTTGTAATATCTAACAATCTTGTACATAAACCATAATGTTGGCACTTCAAATACATTGATTTTGAAGTGCAAAGAGGCAACCAATCTCCCCAATAATGCCTGTTCGTTACCGTATCATAAATACCATTCTTCTGGTATTTTATTGGCTTTGAAGTGCGTAAACACATATCAATAAGACATTTTTTATCAGGAAGATCTTGCTGTATATAGCCCTCCTGCCATAATTGTTCTGGCGATTTATTTTTAAATATTTGGTTCCTATGGATTTTGTTATTTATTACTTCAACATATTCATCCAATTGCTTTTTAAAATCAAAGATATTAGCATTTAGATTTGGAGGAACAAACTCTCTTAAATCATAAGTTATTGAGGCGTTATTTACATTTGCAGGAACATCAAAAATTAAATTTGCTCCGGAATAAATCAGGATGGGTAATAACTTATCCTGATTGCAACTAATATCGGCTTTCTTGAGTTTACCTGTTTTGGCAATATATAAATCAAAATGGATATTTTTAATAATTATTTTACTAGGCCTGCCATACTTAATTAGAGCATAATAAACAGCTTGTAGAATATGCTCAGACTTAATAAGTTTATGGTAAACAAACCACCCTAACCATTTTTCAGTTTTTACATCTTTAACAACTGTAAGCCAAGGATAATAATAGCTGTTTTTATATTTTACTTGAAACTTGAGCTGACAACTTTCAATTATCCAATATTCATTCGCTTTGATATTTGAATAATCCCTTGCAATAACCTTTTCGTGGTGTCGCCTTGCTCTTTTGATTTGTTCAGGAGAATATTCTTTTTTTAATAATCTATCAAAAGTCTTATCACATGGGAAATTTGCAGTTTTAATTTTATCTTTTTGTTTTGCATAATTAAGGGTTTGCATCCAACAATCAATAGCTGAGGGTGCTGTGGGTTGCATATATAGATTTTTGTAATAATCATAGTATTCCGGTTTTACACGGTAATCCTCTTCTTTAAAGCCTTTCTTTGACAAAAGTGCATCTTCGCCGAATTGTTCATATTTAACTTTTGCCTTACATAAAGCAGAGTAGCTTGATTTTTTATTAGGATGTTTAGAGTTCCAATCCTGCAAAAACTCTACGATTTCTTTATGCTTCATTCCTACAGTTTTTTTAATTAATTCAACGTATTTTTTAGCTTGCTTCTTTGCCCATGCCGGAGATTCCTTATAGAATTTAGAATGTTGCACATTTATTTTTATGCCGTTGTATCTGTTTTTGGCAGCTTCCGGAAGTGAATCAAGGTTTATTAAATAGTTTTTATATTTACCTTTCTTATCATAAGTACAAGAATATTCACCGCGTTTGCATTTGCGTCTGACAGTTTCTTTGACTTCACCTGTTAGATTACAAACTTCATCCATACTCAGCCAAATAATTTCTGCCATTCTTACTCCTTTAAAATCCTAATTTTAGGGTATTTTAGAGTATATCATTAAGTACGACAACAAGATATTACCCAACCGGCTATATATCATTTAACAAATGAACACACTTAGACACAGAACTTAAAAGTTTAATATCATTTAGTTTGAGAGTAGATTATCAAAGAGTTTTGAAATTTATATCATGGATTTTTGAAGTTTTTCCGACTTTTTGTTTAACAGTTTGAGAACATTCTCATTTTGTGTCTGAGAATTATCATTTTAAGTGATTGTTTACACAAATATAATCGGGGAACTTGCCCGACTCTCAGACTTGGGGAAGCGGGTAAAACTCAAACACAAAGCCAAACACCGCGATTAAGAATAGCAAAAACCGATTTCAAAAGTGTCCGAAAAACTATATTGAGAAAACTACCCCCGGAAGTTAGAGAGAATTCTCAATGTAGATTATCAGAGAGATTGAGAAAAGTACCCCCGGAAGTTTGAGAGAATTCTCAAACTTTTTAAGTTTTCGGGGAAATCTTTCAAAACTTAGTGATACAAACTATCAAACTTTCTGATAATTCATTCTCAAAGTTGCTGATACTTATTACCAATATTTAAGCATTATTGATGATTACTCGTAGTTTTTATTATAATAAAAATATGAAGCATACTAAAAACAACCATTTTGTTCCACAGGGATATTTAAAAAAGTTTTTTGATGAAAATCATTGCATATATAAATGTGATTTAGAAAATTCTTCAAAAATTTATGAAGTAACGGATATAAAAAAAGAGTGCTGTAAAAGAAACTTATATACAGTAAAAAACAAAATTACTTACAATGAAATAGAATATTTCTGTCAAATTGCTGGATTTCAAGATAATCCATATCCTCTAAGTTAAAATGCTCCCGAACAGCCTTAATCGTTTTTCTGCGAAGCTTTTGTTGTTTTTCAATCTTTTGTTTGTAGTCCTCAATATCTTTAATATCGCCCATTTGGTAAGCAATGTTTCAACATCTATCCAAGTATTTTCGGTCTGAATGTTACTTAATATGCTGTTTTTCATAGAATTCTCCTTTGAGCTATTCGATGTTAGACTGAATGTTCTCAAATTGGAACTCATTTAGGGGGAAATGTATTGTTTTGTGTCTGAAATTATCCAAAATTTAAGAGGTTTCAATTACATATTTTTTGAATTTTCGATTACCTGAGCATTAATTTTTTTATTCTAAAACCGAAATGTTGAAAATTACCCAAAAATCTCTCGCAAAATCTTCCCTGTTAAGGGTTTTAGTTTTGTCTGATGTAAATAACAGAAAGTATTGAAATTTTATAAAAAGTAATTGAAACGAGAGGGAAGTTGTTTCCCACTAAAATCGGGAAAGTTATCGTTTTTATTGGATTGTAAACAGTTCCGGCTTTAAGGGGAAGTAATTAAAAAAGGTAATTGAAATGTCCGGTTTGGATCAATAGGTAAAATCGCCATTATATTTATATTACAGGCAAATTGCACAAGCACGAATGTGGACAAAACGGGGATTGAAAGTGGACTTTTCGGACATTAAATTACTTTTGTCTCTCATGAACAGGGAAGCCACTCAAACCTAAATATATCGGGCAAGTTTCGGCAGAACTTTCAACTACATTTGTATAAAAATGTCCGACAAATTATAAAGTATGTAGGTTGGGTGAAACCCAACAATAACAGGTCAAAGCGATGCTTTTTATATTGAAAATTATCAAATCCGCTGTTCTTTCTTCTCAAACCGACTGTTATGTTACATCCGGATTAAATCCTTGCAAAATGCCGACTATTAGTGTGTTTTCAAGGGTTTTAGCCTATGATTAGAATCGGACATTTCAATTACATATTTTTCTACTTCCGACTTTAACCCGGAAGTGCTCTAAATCTTCTAAAATAGATGACTTCCCCTATTTTAGTGGGAAGTATCTTCCCCCTCATTTCAATTACATATTTTAAAATTTCAATACTAACTGTAAATTACAACGGATTGTATTAAAATCCTTTAGTCGGAAGCATTTATGACAAATTTTTAGTGATTTTTTAAAATATCTTTAAAAAATAATAATAAAATAAAAAATGTAATCGAAAATCTCAAAAATATGTAATTGAAATTTGTAATAATTGAACATATATAGACACAAAAAAATACATTTCCCCCTAAATGACTCCCAATTTGAGAGCATTAAGTCTAACGACGAATCGCCATAGGTTTTTTAAGAAAAAACATACTAAATAACATTAATTGATGTTAAAAATAGTTTTAAACGGCATTTAAATTTTCAACTTCTTTTTCGTGGTCTATAAAGAATGCGTTTAGCATATCTGCATCATTTCGCAAATGTTTAACGACCGGCGCGAGATTGTAGCACTCCTCTATTTCCGGTTGATTCGCTACGAAATAATCAATAACAACAGCGGTGTTATAGATATTCTCCGACCACTTGCTCAATTGCTTAAATTCCTTTGGAGTAATATTTAATCCGATATTCTCCACAAAAACCTCCTTTATGCAGAAACACATTACCTTAAAATAAGATGGAAAGCATTAGAATCTTTACATACCAACACATTTTTTCAATTTCCATATCAATGGAAAGCAAAAATACAAAGCATAATATTGTGATATATTTCCTTATACTTGATTTAATCGTGATACTTTATCCTTATTTATAAAATCTTAATATCACTTTATTTTCAATAATATTGACAGTAAAAATTTTGCGTAATACAATTTTAATTAAGGAATAAAATCACTATTTAGAAAAGGAGATATATTATGCCAAAAGTATTGGAAAAAGAAGAAAAGAAAAGCTCGAAACCAACTGGATTAGTTGATAATGTAGAAGCTTTAAACGATTTATTAGACAGAGTTAAAAAAGCACAAGAAGAATACTCAAAGTTCTCTCAGGAAGATGTTGACAGAATATTCAAAGCCGCTGCTACTGCTGCGGATAAAATGAGAATACCGCTTGCAAGAATGGCTGTTGAAGATACAGGCATGGGTGTTCTTGAAGATAAAATTATTAAGAATCACTTTGCATCGGAATATATTTATAACAAACACAAAGATGCAAAAACTTGTGGCGTTATAAGCACTGATAAAGAAAACGGTATTAAAATTGTTGCAGAACCCCTCGGAATTTTGGCAGGTATTATCCCTACAACAAACCCGACTTCAACAGCAATTTTCAAATCTTTAATAGCTCTGAAAACAAGAAATGCTATTGTATTTTCACCACACCCGCGTGCAACTAAATCTACTATCGAAGCGGCTAAAGTTGTTCTTCAGGCTGCAGTTGAAGCAGGTGCGCCAAAAGATATTATCGGCTGGATCGATACTCCGTCAATGGAATTATCAGACGCACTTCTTCACCATCCGAATATTGCTTGCATTTTAGCAACAGGCGGACCAGGTATGGTTAAAGCTGCTTATTCATCAGGAAAACCTGCATTAGGCGTAGGCCCCGGAAACACAGCTGCTGTTATTGATGAAACAGCTGATATCAGAATGGCAGTATCTTCAATCCTTATGTCAAAAACTTTCGATAATGGTATGATTTGTGCTTCTGAGCAATCAGTAATCGTTGTTTCAGATATTTATGAAGAAGTCAAAAAAGAATTTATCTATCGCGGTGCATATCTTGTTAAAAAAGAAGATGAAAAGAAAATGATAGAGCTTCCGTTTATCGATCCTGCCAGAGGAACTGCTCATCCTGCAATTGTAGGTCAACCTGCGCATAAGATTGCAGAACTTGCGGGATTTTCAATCCCTGAAGATTCAAAAATTCTTCTTTGCGAAAGAGCAAAGCTTGACTGGAATGATCCGTTCTCAAGAGAAAAATTATCACCGATTTTAACTATGTATAAGGCTAAATCTTTTGAAGAAGCAACTGAAATGGCGTATGAATTGGTATTGAAAGGCGGAGCTGGCCATACATCAGTTCTTTACACAGATGAAAGAAAATCTGAAAGAATTAATGCATACGCTGAAAAAATGCCATCTTGCAGAGTTTTAATCAACTCACCTTCATCACAAGGCGGTATTGGTGATTTATTCAATTTCAAGCTGGAACCATCACTATCTTTAGGCTGTGGCTCTTGGGGCGGAAACGCAGTATCTGGGAATATTGGTGTAGAACATTTATTGAATTATAAAACTGTAGCTGAAAGGAGAGAAAACATGTTATGGTTCAAAGTTCCTCCGAAAGTATATTTCAAACGTGGTGCAACAGATTTGGCACTTAGAGAATTAAAAGGTAAAAAGAGAGCATTCATTGTTACGGACCGCTTCTTATTCAATTCGGGTGCTGTTGAAAATATTACAAAGATATTGGATGAAATCGGAATTGACCATCAAGTATTCTTCGATGTAAAACCGGATCCTACAATCGCAACTGTTAAACAGGCAATGGAAATAGTTAAGCCTTATGAACCTGATGTAATTATTGCGCTTGGCGGCGGTTCTCCTATGGATGCGGGTAAAATTATTTGGTTATTGTATGAACAACCTGATACAAATTTTGCTGATATTTCTATGAGATTTATGGATATCAGAAAAAGAATTTGTCAAATTCCTGATTTGGGTCAAAAAGCTACGATGGTGTGCATTCCTACAACATCAGGTACCGGTTCTGAGGTTACTCCATTCTCAATTATTACGGATGAAAAAACTCACTACAAATATGCCATTGCTGATTACGCTTTAACACCTAATATGGCAATTGTTGACCCGAACTTTGTTGATGGTATGCCAAAAGGTTTAACAGCGGCATCAGGTATCGATGCACTTGTTCACTCTCTTGAAGCTTATGTTTCTTGTATGGCAACAAACTTTACAAATTCAAATGCTTTAGAAGCAACCAAATTAGTGTTTAAGTATTTGGCTCGTTCATATAAAGAAGGGGCTAATGACCCGATTGCAAGAGAAAAGATGCATTATGCGGCAACAATTGCAGGTATGTCTTTTGCTAACGCATTCCTCGGGCTTTGCCACTCAATGGCTCACAAGCTTGGTGCTATGTATAACATTCCTCACGGTGTGGCAAACGCATTATTAATCAGACAAATCATCAAATTCAATGCGGTTGATAGACCTACAAAACAGGCTATTTTCCCGCAATACAAATTCCCATGTGCTAAGACTAAATATGGTCAAATTGCTGATGAACTTGGCTTGGGCGGTAAAAATGATGATGAAAAGGTTGAATTATTGATTAAAGCAGTTGATGAACTTATGACAGAAATCAACTTACCAAAATCAATTAAAGAATTTGGTGTTGATGAAGCTGAATTCAAAGCTAATCTTGATATCTTGGTTGAAAGAGCTTTTGATGACCAATGTACAGGCGCTAACCCAAGATACCCGCTTATGAGTGAAATCAAGAAAATATTCCTTGATGCATACGAAGGAATAGTATAGAAACAGAATTGTCTGAATTGGTCAAAGGGCTATGCTCTACCATACTCTTGCGTAGCCCTTAACCTTTCACTTTTAAAGAAAAATTTTGTATAATAAAATTAATTAATAGGGTTAAGAAATGAATATTCCTGAAAAAGTTATAAACAGATTAACAATGTATCACTTTATACTTGAAGACATGAGAGAAGATGAAAAATATGTTTCAAGTACAAAGTTTGCGAATCTTTTAAAAATTGACAATTCTCAGGTAAGAAAAGACTTGAAATATTTAGATAATCAAGGCAAATGCCGAGTCGGATACGAAGTTAAAGAACTCAAACGTAAAATTGAAGAATGTTTAGGGTTCAAACAAACTAAAGATATTTTTGTTGTAGGAGCAGGTAATTTAGGTTCTGCACTTGCAAAGTACGATGGTTTTAAAGATTATGGATTGAATGTTCTTGCGATGTTTGATAAAGATCCTAAAAAAATAGGAACTACAATCAACGGCAAAGAGGTTTTTGATATTTCAAGAGTTGGAAATTTGGCTTCCAGGCTTAATGTGGAGGCTGCAATACTTACTGTCCCCAGAGAATATGCACAAGGCGTGGCTAATTATCTTGCGGGTGCAGGAATTAAATATATTTGGAACTTTACAACTTGTGTTCTGGACTTGCCTAATGACGTGAAAGTCTGGAATGAAAATTTGATAAGCAATTTTTTGCAATTTACAATAAAAGATAAGGAACAATAAATATGACTACAGAAATAAAAATATGTATGGGAAGTGCCTGTTTTGCAAAAGGGAATCAGGAAAATTTGGAATACATAAAAGAATATATTGAAGAAAATAACCTTGATTCAGAAATCACAATTGTTGGTGCATTGTGCGAAAACAAGTGTGATATAGGTCCGAGAATTATAATAAATGATAAAGAATATACAAATGTTACCAAAGAAAAAATTAAAGAAGTCCTGGATTTGTATAAAAAAATAATTAACTTGAACTAGGGGTAGGGGTTATTAAGAGGTAAAAATAAAATAATTAGTAAATATAAAATATCCGGAGTGTGTTATATGGAAAAACAATATCCTGTTTATACTTTAAAAAATGAATGTAATGACTGTTACAAGTGTATTAGAGGCTGTCATATCAAAGCTATTAGGATACAACAAGGTTCAGCCTCGGTTATTAACGATAAATGTATCGCTTGTGGTCATTGTGTACAGATTTGTCCTGCAGGAGCAAAAAAAGTAAGGAATGACATTGACGTTGTTAAGACTCTTATGATAGCTGGCAAAAAGGTATATGTATCACTTGCTCCAAGTTGGGCAGGTGTATATAATATTTCGAAAGAAAAGATGATTGCCGTTCTTAAAAAACTTGGTTTTGAAGGGGTATCTGAAACAGCTCTCGGCGCTCAGGAAGTTTCAATTCAAACGGCTAAAATGTTGAATAGCACAGAAAAAGGTTTATTTATATCTTCTGCCTGTCCTGTTATAGATGATTATATAAAAATGTATAAACCTGAGTTTGCAAAATGTATTACTCCTGTTGCATCTCCGGCTCTTACACATTGTGGGCTTTTAAAAGATATTTTGGGTGACGATATAAAAGTTGTCTTTATAGGTCCATGTATAGCTAAGAAAAACGAAGCAGATGAGCATCCTGATTTAATGAGTGCCGCTTTAACTTTTGATGAATTAAATTATTGGATAAAAGAAGAATTTATTGATATAGAAAAAATTGAGCCCGATGAAACATGCAAATTTGTTCCTGAAAATTCCTATGAAGGAGCTTTATACCCTCTTGAAGGCGGTATGAACGAAACAATTAAAAGGGTTGGTATAGATAAAAATGATGTAACATTTATTGCGGTAAGTTCATTAGAAGATTTTGACAAATCGTTGCAAAATATAAACCCTGATAAAATTGAAAATAAAATTTTTGTAGAGGCATTAGCTTGTTCAGGCGGATGTATAAACGGGCCTTGTTTATCAAGTGATAAATCAAGAATTCTGATTACGTCTGATATTTATGCTAATACTCAATATCGTGAAGTTGTTCCTAAAGAACCGAGAAAGGTTGTAGAAAAAGAATATAATCCTGCTCCGGTCGAAAAAATTGAATATTCTCTTGAACAAGTATCAAATGCTTTGAAAAAAATAAGCAAGCATTCTGAAGAAGACGAATTAAATTGCTCCGGTTGTGGTTATTCAAGCTGCAGAGAGTTTGTAAATGCTCTTATTGCAGGCGATGCGGAGACTTCTCAATGTGTATCTTATATGAGAAAAATTGCAGTAAGAAAAGCGGCCGCGATGCTGAGATGCATGCCGTCAGCAGTTGTAATTGTTGATTCTAATTTGGAAATTGTCGAAGCTAATGATGCCTTTGAACATATGTTCTTATCAGAAGAAATGTATGAGGTATTTGCTTCTCGCCAAAACGGTATGACGGGTGCTTGTATAGATAGAATTGTTACATTCCCGGAACTTTTTAAATCCGCTTTGGACACAGGAAAAGATATTCATCAAGAACATTACGCAATAGATGATAAACTCTATGATATAAGCATATTTACAATTGAAGAAAACGAACTAGTAGGCGCAGTGATAGCAGATGTAACAAAATCAGAGATGGACAGAAGTAAAATTGCACAAAAAGCAAGAGAAGTTATTACAAAAAATATTGCTACCGTTCAGGAAATCGCAAGTTTACTCGGTGAACACATGGTTGAAACGGAGATGCTTTTAAGTTCTATTGCTGAAGGTTATGAGCCAAGTTCAAATGAGGATAAGAAATAATGTTTATAGATATTGCTTGTTCTCAAAAAAAGAAATATAACCAAAATGCGTATGGCGATTATTTTGCTTCAAACAGATTTCCAAACATGAACAGAGTTGTTGCAGTGTTGTCTGACGGTTTAGGCAGCGGAATAAAGGCAAATATTCTTGCTTGTATGACTTCAACTATGCTTTTGAAATTTATGGAGAACCATTTTGATATAGAAAAATCCTGTGAGATTATTATGAATTCTCTTCCTGTTTGTAAAGTTAGAGGAATAAGCTATTCAACATTTTCTGCGATTGATTGTTTTGAGGACGGCAATGCAAAAATCGTTGAAGAGGGTAATCCTGATTTTATTTGGATTAGGGGTAAATATAATGACAGCAACAAACCTCAATTTGAGGTTCTAAAGCCTGAATATCAGACGATTCAATCTAAAGATTTTAAAAATCGTAAGATGAAAGTTTATAATATTAAACTTGAAAAATATGACAGAATTATTTTTTGTTCGGATGGGGCAACACAAGTTGCAATGGGAACTAAAGAATATCCTCTCGGTTTAGAACGAAACGGCCTTATAAAAATAATTCTTCGTAAATTGGAACAAGAACCTGAAATATCATCAAAAGATTTGAGTGATTTTTTGGTAAAACAAATAGAATTTATAGCACCAAAAAGAGAATTGAAAGACGATACTTCAATTTTATCTATATATTACAGGGACCCAAGAGAATCTTTAATATTTACCGGGCCGCCTTTCCATAGTGAAAAAGACAGTTTCTATGCCAAAACATTTATGGATTTTAAAGGTAAAAAAGCTATCTCAGGCGGAACAACTGCCAATATAATATCAAGAGAATTAAATATTCCTGTTATTGCGGATATGTCCACAAACAGAGGTAAACTCCCCGGATTATTAAAAATGGATGGAGTAGATTTAGTTACAGAAGGGATACTGACATTAACTAAGACATTGGAATATCTTCAAAGTGGTGAGAGTGAAGATGATGCCGCAAAAACTTTGATGAACTTTTTATTAAATTCTGATGTAATAAGTTTCTTAGTAGGGGCTCAGATGAACAAAGCTCATTATGACCCGAACTTGCCAATTGAAATTGAGATAAGGAAAAATATTATAAAACAAATAGCTAAAGTATTAGAAGAAAAATATTTAAAAAAAGTCGAGGTACAATTTATATAAAGGAGTTAAAATGGAAAGGGTTACAGTAAAAGTATGTACAGGGACAACCTGTTTTGTGATGGGCGGAGCTAACTTACAAGAATTACACGACATTATTCCCAAAAAGTATGATGATAAAGTTGAACTTACTGCTTCAAATTGTTTGGGATTATGCTCTATTAATTGGGAATATTCAAGAGCACCATATGTTAAAGTAAATGAAGAAGTTGTATCAGAAGCAACCGTAGAAAAAGTAATAGCAGAAATAGAAAGACAACTTGCAAAACAATAGGAAAATGCAAATGAATAATTCAGGACAAACAATACACTTAAAAAAAGAAATTCTGGTCAGGATAATAAAAGCCTTTTTCTCCGATAATTTTGAGAGACATACAAGACTTATTCCTTATGATATGAGACCAAAAGGAATGGAGGTTCCATATAGGTGTTGTGTGTATAAAGAACGTGCCATAATTAAAGACAGAACTATTGCGGGACTAGGTTTCCCTATTGAAGAAGATGATGAAACAGTATCTTTGGCGGATTATGCCAAACAGGCTTTAGAAAGAAAAGAAATCAGTGACAAAAATCTGACAGTTTTGCAGACAGCGTGCAAGGGTTGTGCAACCAATAGAATTTATGTAACAGACTTATGTCAAGGCTGTGTAGCTCGTCCTTGTCAATCTACTTGTAAATTTGGAGCAATTTCTATTGTAAATGGCAGATCAGTTATTGATGATACAAAGTGCAAAAAATGTCAAATGTGCATAAATGCTTGTCCTTATAAAGCGATTGTTAAAATTTCAGTTCCTTGCGAAGATTCTTGTCCTGTAGGAGCAATAAAGAAAGATGAAACAGGTTTCGCGAGTATTGATCATGATAAATGTATAAATTGCGGAAGATGCACTGCTGCTTGTCCTTTTGGAGCGGTTCATGAAAGAAGCCAAATTATTGACATATTAAAAGCAATGAAATCTGATAAAAAAGTTATTGCAATGATAGCACCTTCGATAATAGGGCAATTCCCGGGAAACATTTATCAATTAAAAACCGCAATTATAAATTCAGGGTTTGATGATGTTTATGAAGTTGCTCAAGGTGCGGATATTACGGCAAATACCGAAGCAAAAGAATTTACCGAGCGTATGGGAAACGGTCAAAATTTTATGACAACTTCTTGCTGTGCAGGTTACAATCAGCTGATTAAAAAACATCTTCCGGAGATTAAGCCGTTTGTATCAGATACAAAGACTCCTTTATACTATACGGCCGAAATAGTAAAAAAAGAACACCCGGTTGCAATTACTGTCTTTGTAAGCCCTTGCGTAGCAAAACGAGCAGAGGGTTATGATAATAGAAATGTAGATTATGTTATGAATTATGAAGAACTGGGTGCTTTATTTATCGCGAAGAAAATTCAAATTGCAGAATTGGACGAAGGGAAATATACTGTTGAAGCTTCAAAACAAGCTCGCAATTTTGGTTATTCTGGCGGGGTTGCCGAATCGGTCAAGAAATCACTTAAAGATGAAGATTCTGTTAAACCTTGTATAGTAAACGGATTAAATAAAGACAGCATAAAACAGTTAAAGAAATATGCGACAGACGGAGTTTGTGAAGGTTGTAATTTAATTGAAGTTATGTGCTGCGAAGGCGGTTGTATAGGTGGTAATGCAACAATAAATAATCAAAAAACGGCTAAAAAGTTAATTGATAATTTTACTCAAAACAGTGAAGATATTTCTAAAATATAGGAGGGTATTATGATGAATTGGGAAAAGGATTTAAACGTCAATGAAGTCAGAGAAATCAGAACAAGAACAACTGTTTATTTCGGCTGTGGTGCTATTCAGAAGATAAATGATATCGCACATATTTATGCAGAACGCGGAATAAATAAAGTTGTTGTAATGTCAGGCAAAAATGCTTATAAATCAACAGGCGCTTGGGATGTTGTTGAAAAAGCTTTAAAAGAAAATAAAATTGAATACATCAATTATGATAAAGTTACACCAAACCCAACAACTGATGCTATTGATGAAGCAACAAAAATGGCTCGTGAGTTTGGGGCAAAAGCAGTTATTACAATAGGCGGCGGTTCACCGACTGATGCAGGAAAATCGGTTGCAATTCTTTTAAAATATCCGAATGAAACAGGTAGCAACTTGTATGAATTTAAATTCACTCCGACAGAAGCTGTTCCTGTTGTGGCAATTAATCTTACACATGGAACAGGCTCTGAAACAAACAGATTTGCGGTTGCAACAATTTTAAAAAAGAATTATAAACCTGCGATTGCCTATGATTGTATTTATCCTGAATTTGCTATTGACGATCCTGACGTGATGACAGGTTTATCTCCAAAACAAACTAGATATGTTTCAATTGATGCGGTTAACCACGTAATTGAAGCAGCGACATCAACAGTTGCATCTCCATATTCGGTTACATTAGCAAGACAAGTAATTGAACTTGTCGGGAAATATCTGCCAAAAGCGATTCAAAATCCTGCTGATAAGGAAGCAAGATATTATCTATGTTATGCGGCTTTAATGGGCGGAGTTTGCTTTGACAACGGATTATTACATTATACTCACGCACTTGAACACCCATTGAGTGCTATGAAACCTGATTTTTCACATGGTTTAGGATTGGCTATTTTGCTTCCTGCCGTTATTAAAAATATTTATTCTGCCAAAGCAGAAACTTTGCAATATATTCTTGAACCTATTGTCAAAGATACAACAGATGCTCAAAAAACAGCAGAAGGTGTTTATGAATGGCTTAAATCGGTTGACGTTCCAAACAAACTAAAAGATGAAGGATTTAGTGATGCTGATGTCGAAAAATTAACAGAACTTGCGTTTACTACACCTTCTCTGGATGGCTTATTGGGAATAGCACCGACAAAAGCAACAAAAGAAGCTGTATCTGCTATTTATAGAGAGTCATTATAGTACATTTAATTCTTAAATCCGAATAAAAGCTGAGAATTTTACTCTAACTCTCAGCTTTTATTATGTGTTTTATTGTTTTTTTTCTGGAAGTTTCTGTTACTTTTTCTGTTTTCTAATGTTATTTTATAGTGGGAAGCATCTTCCCTCTCAATTTCAATTACATTTTTATTTGTTGAATTTTTTGTGAGACTTACAGCTCGGCTGTAGATTATCAGAGAGATTGAGAAAAGTACCCCCGGAAGTTTGAGAGAATTCTCAAACTTTTTAAGTTTTGAGGGAAATCTTTCAAAACAAACTGATACACATTCTAAAACTCTCTGATAATTCATTTTCAAAGTTACTGATACTTTTTTTTGATAAGTTTTGTGTTTAAATGTGTTTAATTATTAAAACATCTCTTAAACACCCTTTGAACAGTATTTAATCTAAAAAATTAACATAAGTCACAAATGTTGCTACTATAGGTGATAATATTTTTAAAGGCGTTGTTTGCTTCTATTGTCGGGGTAAAACTGTATTTCTCATGGATATTTTTGTGCAACTTTTCATTCCGCATCAAATATGCCGGCTTATTTTCAATGCTTGTCCCGATATAGCTTGGAATGAGCTTTTCAAAACTCTCCTGAAATTAATAATATCAAAGTCTGTTCAGTTACATCAAAATTGGAATAAGAGCCTTTATAGAATTATTATACTGCAAATCAGCGATAAGAATATTGGAGATTATTTGTCAAAACAATGAGTTTTTCGCATTAGTAAATCAGCCATCAGACGAGAAATTCTTTCTTTATTTTTCCGGCAAAGATACATCGGAACCAATCTGTAGTGAAATCATATAGCAAATTCTTTTTCTGGATAAATTATTGCATGTTTTTAGTCAAAAACTATTTATCTCGTTTAATAATATTGTACACATAAATAAGTGATAATATTGTTATAACAATTGCAATAATTTCGGCATAAATTAAAGGCAAATCAAATCCTATTTTTTCGCTGAATATAAATGACATTGTTATAAATATATAGAATAATGCCGGCAAAATAGTGGGAATAAAGTTTTTATTTTCTTTTGCCAAATAAATTGTTGCACAAAGGAGTGTAGGGATTGCTATTAATTGATTAAAAAACGTAAAATAGCGCCATATTAAGCCAAAACTCCCTGCATTTAATTTTGCCCATACTAAAATTCCCAAAACACACAATACAATGGGAATAACTATCATTAACCTGTTTGCAATCTTTTTTTGTTCTAAATTTAGAGCATCGGCAATTGTTATTCTTAAACCTCTCAGAGCCGTATCTCCTGACGTTATTGGCAAAATTATCACTGCCAAAGTAACCAGAAATGCCAAATTAAAGGGGACAAATTTATTTGCGACAATATTAACTACATTTGCCGTACCTATTAGATTTTGCGGAACAAGATTCAAACTGTATACATCCATTGCGGCAGCAGCCCAAACCATTGCAATAAGGGATTCAACACACATCATTCCATAAAAAATTCTTTTACCGTCATATTCAGACTGAACAGTTCTTGAAATTATTGTTGCCTGAGTCGAATGAAAACCCGATAAAAGACCACAGCTTACAGTCATAAAAAACATAGGAATAAGTGGTAAATGCTTAGGATGTAAATTATAATTTGCTAAACTGAAATTTTGCAAATTTACTCCATTTATAAAAAATCCGCAAAGAACCAAGCCCGTTCCGATAATAAGCATTAAACCGAGCGCAGGATAAAATTTACCGATAATCTTATCAATAGGAAATAGTGTTGCGAATATAAAATATAATAAAATAACTAAATATGCGCCCAATACAATAGGATTTGTTATAACAAAATCTTTTACCCCGAAAAATCTTTCTACAAATATATCTCCGGAAGTATAGACAAATACAGTCGCTAATAACAAAAGCATTATTGATACAATAACCATAAAAATCTTAAAGGCATTTGCACCTAAATACTTTTTTATAAGTCCTGTTATCTGTGCACCATTATTTCGCATAGAAAGCATCCCTGCAAAATAATCATGCACTCCGCCCGCAAAAATACACCCAAGAGGAATCAGAATAAATGCGATTGGACCAAATAAAATTCCTTGTACTGCTCCGATAATGGGTCCCATGCCTGCAATATTGAGTAAGTGAATAAGAGCATTCCTGTTTTTTGAAATAGGTACAAAATCAACACCATCTTGCTTACTTATTGCCGGAGTTTTTCTGGCATCCGGAGCAAAAAGACTTGATATATATTTAGAATAAAAAATATACCCGACTATTAAAATTACAATTCCACAAATAAATGTTTGCATAAAAATATTATATCATATTATATAAAATTAGACTGTTGTAAATATTTATAATTCATTTTGTGTTATTATTAGGCTAAACAATAAAGATAAGGAGCCTTAATGAAAAACGAAAAATATACAAAAAAATACAATGTAATCCTTGATAATATGGATTTATTTGAATACAGATTAAGACCTATTTCGGCAATAATGTATCTTCAAGACGCTTTTGCAAGATATACCGCAACAAAAAAGATGGCGGCTTACGATTTATTTGCAACAAATCAAATGTGGATTGTAACAGAATTTAATATTGATTTTGTTGACAATTTGCCATTTTGGTCTGAAGAAATTGAAATAAATATATGGATCTCAGAAATAACAAAATTAAAAGTTTATACAGATTATGAAATAAAACATAAAGGACAAACATTTGCGAAAGGTAATGCACTCTGGTTCATTATTGATAAAGAAACGAAACGACCGGCAAAAACTGATGTCGTGGCTGAACGTTTTAAAATATGTAATGAACTTGTTTTAGGGGAACACAAAAAATTTGTATTACCTCCATCTAGCGAAATTTATACAAAAATTGAGCATACAAACAATTTGTCTGATTTAGATTTTAATAAACACGTAAATAATAAAAGTTATGTAAATATCGCAGAGTTAACAGCCCCCGAAGAATTTAGGAAAACCCATAAATTAAAAAGCCTTAATATAAGATTTAATAAAGAAACATTCTTGGGAGATACTTTAGTATGTACTGCAAACAGAACCGAAACGCCATATCAATTTACGCATACAATAGAAAAAGATGGGATTTCTGTTTGTGATATAGCAACTAACTGGATTGCAAAAGAAAAAGAAAAAACTATTTTAGAATATAATTTAAATGTAAAAAATGAGGATTAGAGAATGAAAAAAGTTATTATATTAAACGGAAGTCCTAGAAAAAATTGGAACACATATAAAATGTGCGAAAGCTTCGCAAATGGAGTTAAGGACTCAGGAGCAGAAGCAGAAATTATTAACCTCTATGATGTAGATTTTAAAGGCTGCCGAAGCTGCTTTGCCTGTAAACTTAAAGACGGAAAGAACTTTGGAAGATGTGCATACCCTGACGGGTTGACTCCGATTTTAGATAAAATTTCACAAGCAGACGGGGTTGTTTTGGCAAGCCCTATTTATTTTGGGGACATTACAGGAGTGACAAGAAGCCTGATTGAAAGACTGTTTTTCCCGTTTTTCGAATATAAAGAAGGTTATCCTTCTGTTGCTCCAAAAAGATTAAAAACTGCAGTAATTTATACAATGAATGTTAATGAGAATTTGGCAAACGAAATATATTCAGACCTTTTTAAAAAAGTCGAAGGTTTTATGGAAACAGCATTTACAAAACCTGTAAGAATTTGTGCTTTTGATACTTACCAATTTTCAGATTACGATAAATATGTATGCGAAGTTTTTGATAAATACCACAAAATTAAACAAAGAGAAGAACAATTCCCAAAAGACCTTGAAAAAGCATACAAAGCGGGATTAAATATGGTTTAATTTAACCATACAATTTAAAACATTTTCATATCATCTACCGACAATTGAACTTTACCGGCTTCCGGATTCATTGCCTCTATCGTGATTTTATTTAATCCTTCGACAATGCAATCTTTTCCTTTCATAATTAAAGTTCCAATTTGTCCAAGTCTAAATACAACAGGATTTGCTTCAGAAACTTCTGTTCCGGAGTACTCAACACCATTAGTCACAAATTTAACATCTTTTGGTTCAAATAGAACATCATTTATTTTTACAAAATTGAAACCACTTATAAGTCCGGGGCCTAAAACATTCTTCAAAACAAGACTTACACCATCTTCAAGTTTTTTTAAAGATCCTTTTTGATAAATCCGTTTAATTAAAAATTCTGGAACAACAGCCATAATAACCTCATTTATTTAAATAATTTGTACAATTTTTGAGTACCTATTATTATTTTAACATTTTTTATATCAGATTTAAAGTCCCATGGAGTTTTAATGTTTCGGTCTTTTTCCCATATCACCACATCTAACTTATTATGAGGTTTTAAAAATTCATTTATCAAATAAAACTTATCCTGTACATGCGCTCTTTTGATATATCTTCCTATTTTTACCCCATTTAAAAATATAGTTGCCCTCTTATAATTAAAATCCTTAAATGACACATACTTTGCAAAAAATGCATTATTATCGAAATTAACATCAAAATATGAGGTAATTTTAGTAAGGTAGGGGTTTTCACTTTCATATTTTTTACTTCTCTCAATTGAAAGCTTTTCACAGACCTTGAATTCTATTGGTACTTCAGGAGTAGTTTGGAATAAAACCAAACCTCTCGGATTATTTGTATCCCCTGAAAAACCTTTATCAAAACCTAAATTTTGAACCAAAATAGTTAGCTCATTATTTGGTTTATCCAACATTTTATCTGATAAATAGACAGATATTGTTTCCGGAATATCTTGCAATTGCTCTATTTTATAACTATTTCTGTTTAAAACTTCTTTACCGTTTATATATACCGCAAACAAATGTCTTGCATTGATTGTAAAAGAATCTATTGCCTTTGGAATTTGCGCTTTATACCAAACAAATTCATCGTATAATGAGCAAGACAAAGAATCTGTTTTATCTTTTACTTTTTCCCAACCGGAATAATCATAATCAGGGTCAATTTCAGGAGAACAAAATTCAATATTTGCAATATCTGCCAAAACAGGGTCGGTTGAAGATTTCTCCCCTCGTATTATATAAGTCTTTTTGGCAAATTTGTTTTTCAAATCAAAATACGCAATTTCAGAGCTGTTTTCAAGCGCAATTGCACCGTTAGGAAGTACGTAATCAGCATTAAAAATTATCCTATCACCTAACAACCAAGACCTATCTGCAAGTTTTTTAGTTAAAAATACAAATTGGGTTTTTCCAGATTCAGATTCAAAACTAATATGTTCATAATCCGATTTATCTCCGGTTATAATTGTCCCGTCTTTAAGGTATATATTTGCATTTTTGTCTGCTATGAAAAACACAGCATCTTCAATTTCATTTTGAAGTCTTGCAAAAATTTCGACATCGGAAAATTCGATTTCACACCCCTTTAATTTAAGATTGACAGGACATATTTTCATATCACAAGGAGACAATGATATATTCTTACCATCCGGCAAAACTAATGAAGTATTTTCAGAGCTATCAGTCATATTACGAATAAATAACCAATCACAATTATTATTCAAATCGTGGCGCATTTTTACATATATATTATCTTGATAGAAATCAAAATCTTTTGGCTCAGTTTTTGTAAAATCAAATGATTCAAGGAAATAATTAATTTCTTTAGCCTTAAAGTAGTTATCCTGCATAATACCGAATTCATCTATAGGGGAACAAAATTCATAACTTGTATAAACTTCATCGCAAGCTAAATCTGCCCAATTTGTACCTCCGGCAGCCATATAATGATTAAACAAAGTAACTCCTTGAGAAAGAGCTGTTTTTGTCATTATATTTATATGTTCAAATCCCAGTGCTTCACGCATATGCTTATAGCCTTGTCCATCCCACTTATCGAACCAACCGGCCTGCATCTCGGCAATAAATGGAGGAGAATCTTCTTTTGCACCTCGGAAAATATCCTCAACATTATCTAACGTATCAAAACAAAAATTATCTTTTTTCCAATTTTGGTTCGGATTTATGTACGGATACAAATCCAAAGCATATATATCTACACAATCAGCCCACAAGCCTGCAAAATATGCATCATTGTGGAATATGGGACAAGTGACCCCTCTATCTCGAGCCATTTTATATAACTCGCGCATATATTCTTCTTCCATTGTATCAGTTGCATACTCATTTTCTATTTGAAAAAGAATTACATTATCAAATTCGTTTATAATAGGAATGATATTGTCATACCATTGTGCAACATACTTCATATAAACCGGAGAATATTTGTATGAAGTTCCTATCCTGTTTCTGGGGATTACATCTCCCTTTCGCAAAAGCCAAAAAGGTAATCCTCCTGCATTGACTTCCGCATTTATAAACGGACCTGGACGGGCAATAACATATAAACCTGCATCTTTTGCCGCTTTTAAAACTTTTCTTACATCTTTTATCCCTGAAAAATCATATTCACCCTCTCTTGCACTATGATAATTCCAGTTGAAATAAATATCTACGGCATTATAGCCTCCGGCTTTCATTTTTAAAAAACGGTCCTTTGCCATTTTTTCTCCGGGGGTACGAAAATAATGAAAAGCCCCGCTTCTAATAAAAACTCGTCTTCCATCAATTATTAAAGAATATTTATCAAAAGAGATTTTCATTTCTTTCATTGTACATATATTATAATTTCTGGCAAATTTTTAATATATATCAATCAAGATAATAATATATTTTACAATTTAAATAAATTTTGTATAATAACATCGGAAGTATAAATTTGAAAGCAGTTAAATTGGAAGATAAGCGACCAACTTGGACATCGAAATATGCATTTATTATTACCGCCATAGGTTCTGCCGTAGGGCTCGGGAACATTTGGAGATTTCCTTATGTAATGGGACAAAACGGAGGTGCCATATTTTTAGCAGTATACATTTTAATAATTTCAACAATATGTTTTATTCCTCTGATAAATGAGCTTTACATAGGGAAATTAACTAAGAAAGAGTGCGTCGGAGCATATGAATCCATAAATCCAAAATTTAAATATCTGGGTGTTCTTAACCCAATAACAGGGGTTTTAATTTCGGCATTTTATTTTATTGTCGGCGGTTGGATTATAAATTATATTTTAAAAAGTCTGATAAATAACGACGTAATTGACTACGGGCAATATTTTTCAGAGTTTATACAAAGCCCCTTATATCCCTGTCTTTTAACCGTTTTATTTCTGTTTATTTGCGTATTTATAACAGCAAGAGGGATAAAAAAAGGGATTGAAATTACAAATAAAATTTTAATGCCGCTTCTTGCAATAATATTATTATTTCTTGTTATAATTTCTATTAATCTCCCTGAAGCCAATAAAGGCTTAGAATACATGTTTAAGCCTGATTTTTCAAAGTTAAATTCTCATATGATACTTGCTGCATTAGGACAGGCATTTTTTACTTTGAGTATCGGTATGGGGGCTTTATTAACTTACGGCAGCTATATAAAAGAAGATAAAAACTTAGTCAAATCTACATACACAATTATTTTATCCGATACAACGTTTGCTATTTTAGCCGGTATTATGATATTTCCCGCAGTATTTTCATTCGGGATGGAACCAAATTCCGGTGCAGGGCTTGTTTTTGTAACGTTACCAAAAATATTTTCTCAAATTCCTTGCGGCAACATAATTGCATTTGCATTTTTCATTTTATTATTCTGCGCAGCAGTAACATCCGGCATTAGCATTGTTGAAGGACCTTGTGCCACTTTGGTTGAAAGATTTAAAATATCAAGAGTAAAAGCCTGCAGTATACTATTTTGTATAATCTCATTGCTCGCAATCCCTGCGACTTTATCTTTTGGAATTCTATCGGATTTGACAATCTTTGGGCAAACAATTTTTGATTTTTTGGATTTCTTGACTTCGAATATTATGTTGCCTGTTAATACACTATTTTTATGTTTAATTTCAGGTTGGTATTTGAAAATAAATGGAGTAAATATAATAAATAATAAAATATTTGCTCTGCTTTTTGATATAGGATTAAAATTTGCCGTACCAACTGCATTAATCGCATTAGTTTATATGGGACTTAAATAATCCTATTACTAGAAGTTGAAATAAATCACTTCGTTCGGTTTTATATCAATCTGAGTTCCTTTTCCCCAAGGAGTAGAGCGATTAGCATAATCATCCCAAACTTCCTTTGTTTCACCATGAATAATTTTCTTTGTATCTTCAATGTAAGCAGGAGAAAACATCAGATTCCCTACAGATATTTCGGAATGTTTGAAATCCGGTTTCATTTTTTGTCTGTAAGTACCTTTTATCTCTTTTGTAATATCGTGTTTTGTATTATTCAAATCTGTATAATATGTTGGAATGAATGTGAACGATGCATTATGGTGCCACTGTTCAGGGGCGGTAATATCAACCATTTTACCCGTTAGCACATATCCTTTTTTCAAAACAATTCCTTCATCCAAAACAAAATTTTTCTGTACCTTGATACTTATTGAATCTTTTGGAGCAGTTGTTGAGATTTCTCCAACAGCCTTACCTTTCAACACTTGTGCTCCTGCGGGTAAAAATGCGCCCAAAGAAACTATAACAGCCAATACTAAAAATTTTTTCATACGCCCCCAATTTTTCCGACATATTAACAAACCCATACTATCAAAAACATACAATCTCAACAATTTTTAATTACAATTATTAACAAATTGTACGCAGAAAAACTTTTAGGGCGTTTATTAAAATTTTAAACTTTTTAAATGTTAATTAAAACCCCAAAAATTTGAAAAAGCCTCCAAATAAGCCACTGTTTACTTCCTCTTCTGCTGCTGCTTCCGCTTGGCCTATAATTCCATTACCGAAATTCAAAGGATTTGAAGGATCTAAAGGATCAGGCATAGAAACTTCAGGTGTTACTGCTTGACTTGGTATTTCCGGTTTTAATATACGAGCATTTTTTTCAGGATGATATAATTTATATTCATTTATTAATTTTTTAGCAGAATTATAACTTCCTGCAGATACATTCCAAGAATACGGATCATTTGGATCCATTAAAATTGGTTCACCATTATGCGTAAAATCGTTATAAATTGCCTTTGCTAAATCAGAATCTAATTTTTCTGCATCTTGCCACAATTGTACCGCATCTTCCGCTTTTACATTTGCTTCATGTGCTATCCATGGTTTGCCTTCTAATGCATTCATCAAACTGCGACCATTAACAGACTGACGAGCATATTTTTCAGTAATTTCTGAAATTGCCTGCTCAAGTTCCGGCGATACAGGACCTTCAAAATACATTGTAATCGGATCATGTCTGTGAGTCCAACGATCAAAAGTTTTTGGAGTTTTATAATTACATTTTGGAACTTCTATAAATTTAGGAGGATTTCCATAACGACCCTCAGATATCAATAAATCAAGTTCAGCCATTAAATTTTTATCGGCGACCACATTCAAAGATATTCTATCTTGAACAGCTATTACATCTACTGAACCTTGAGGTCTGTGCCAATACCAATACTCAGTTTCATCATTTACACCTATTTTTAAATCTGCTTCTGTCGTATTATGTGATATGCTACTTTCATGGCTATATGTTCCACGTCTTAGCTCGTTATAATTTTCATCTAACATATTCTTATAATCGTTAGTAGTTGCATTTCTAAATCTTTCAGCGCGTTCAGCAGAATAAGTTGCTATATCAGGTTCTACCGTATTCAATACTGTACCATTTTTCGACATATCTGTAATTTGGATTTGACCGTTTACTTTTTTAACTCTTAAATGTTTGCCGGATACAAATTCATTATTTATTAAAACATCATTTGGACCATTAACAGATCTTCCTATAAAAAATTCTTCACCTTCAGCCATTGCATCAAAATTAGGCTTCAAAGATCTTACATCAATGTCTACGGCTCCACCTATACGTATACGATCATTAAAATCAACAACAACAGGATCGTTGCCAAGTTTGACTTCAGGTCTGATTATAACATCGTTATTAGCAGATACAATTTGAACTTCATCATCAACTATTCTAACTTCATCATCGACTATTCTAACTTCGTCATCAACTATTCTAACTTCGTCATCAAAAAAACTAACATTAGTATCAGGTTTTAATTGTCTTGCTCTGAGAGCAGTTTCTTTTTCGTTGAGAATATCATTTAATATTTTCTTTTCCTTTTTAGAAAGTTGTTCAGAGGCATTAATTTCTGCACGAAGTGATTGTATTTCATCTGGGTTATTCAATTTAAGTATTTTTTGATTATAATTAACCTTTCCTGCAGGTTCAACCATAACAGGTTCAATAACCGGAGTCGTTGATGGTTTAACAGAGCTTCTTGTTGCAACATGTTGAGCCCATGGGTCTGGCATTCCTTCAGGTGCTAATGTCCCACGTTTTCCAAGCGAATTACGGTATGATAAAAATCCGGAATTGCCGATTTGACCTTCACCAGTTACTTTACCTGAAGATCTTAAACCACTTTGATTGAAAATACCTTCCAAATCTTCTGCTGTTCTTAAAAATTCTTCTTCATTTCTAAAATATATTGTGAAAGCTTTACCTTTTTGTGTTCCATTACTTGTAGTGCTCAATAATTTAAAATGTTCATCTAAATTTTTAACTGTTTTAAAATCAATGTTGTGTTCTAATAAATAAGGAATAGATAATTGAGCCGCATCAGACCATTCTTCCGGAGAATTTGCATAAATATGCATTTTCCATTTAGTTTCATGATGTGTCTGAGTCCAACTTCTTACCCAACCATCCTGACTATCAAAAAATTTTGCATTTCCTTCAATATATTCATCTACATCACCCTTTCTTGCTTTTATCAATTCATCATATATAGCTTGTGCTTCTTCTGGAGTTTTTGCTTTTTTAAATCCTTCAGGGAGTACTCTGACTTCTGATTCAACAGAATTTGGTTTGACTACAGGAGTTTCAACTCTAGGTGCTTCTACAGGTTTTGCTGTCGGTGCAGGAGCATCAGCGTGCAATATTTGATTATTTTCTATAGGGACCTCTCTTATAGTCGGTTCACTATATGGTCTTCTTGGAGCAGGAGTTTCTGCGTGTGGTGCAGCTGGAGGTTCAGTATGCGGTGCAGCGGTAGGTTCAGTGTGCGGGGCAGCGGTAGGTTCAGTGTGCGGTGCAGCGGTAGGTTCAGTGTGCGGTGCAACAGTAGGTTCAGTATGTGGGGCTGTGCCTGTTGCTTGAGCTTCTCGATAAACCTTCATTTGCTCTCTATATGTATCTAGCTTCGCAGATTTTTGTTCTAGCAAGGTTCTTAAATTGTCTTTAGCATTTCTGGCTCTTGCTATATTTCCTTCTTTTATCGCTTGATTAAGTTCGTCAACCGCTCTAAATAACTCATCAGAACCACCTCTATCAGAATGTGTTTTTATTATCATTTCACGAACTTTGCTTCTATCCATAACATCGTTTCTTAAAAAATCATCATAATTTTGTCTTAAAGTATTTGAAATTTCTGCTTCATTTAACTGGACTTCAAGATCAGATATATTTATTGTATTTGATTCAGGGGTTACATAAGCATTACGTGCTGCATTTATGTGAACTCCTTCAGGGTTCATTCGTGTTCCATGTAAATTTACATGTTCTGCTGGTGCAGGCATGGAATGAAGTCTATTTGCACGAATATTATTTATTCTGCGTGCACGAGCAACTTTTTTAACATATTTTGTACCTTTTGCAACTCCTTTTGCAATACCTTTTGCGAGCTTACCTACTCCCGGTATAGCAGCACCCAATGCAGCATCTTCAGCAGTTCTTATAGCCGCATCGGTGAGAACTTCACCTCTTGTGCCTTTTTTAACGGTAGCAGTTTCGTGTTCCCATAACATCGAGCCGCCTTCAAATACCGCAGTGGAAGTACCCATTACGGCTGCTGTTGTAGCAACTCCGGTAGTTGCTACTGGTGCAGTTACTATGAAAATGGGGGTCAATACCATAGCCATTTTTGTGTATTCTTGCGCTTCATCATAATCAGTTGTCGACTCTGCGAGTTTTTGCAATTGTTCTTGCAAATTTTTAGCCTCATCGTGTAATGAAATAACATTACCGTGTTTATCTCTCAATTTGCCTTGCGCAGCTAATTCAAGTCTGCGTTGCATCATACGTGTTTGACCATAAATAGTTTTAACATCAGCTCTGGTTGTACCAATACCGTATACTTCGTTGAAATTATTGGCAAAATCACTGAATCCGCCTTCTTGGTCGACTTTGAGAGCAAAATCTCTGCCCATAGATGTAATTTCAGCAGATATTTCGTTAACCAATTCACAATTACGTGCCATTATTTCATTCTGGAGTTCAGGATTGGTAATTCTATTACCATCTGCATCCAGAAATACTGTCTCATTAGATACTGTGCCTTCAACTTCATTTAAAACAGCTAAATATTTACTTTTCATATCTGTATAAGTAAGATCCATGCCTGCGATAGAACCGGAAATTGTAAAGTTTGCTTTGTGAATTCTTTCTCTCAAATTAGGAATAATTTCAGGATGAGTCATTGCCATTTCACGGAAAAGCATCATATCTTCGGCAGCATCAGAGGCATTCCAGTCATCTGAGTTTGCATCATTATTGTTATCATAATGTTCATTTGCATAAGAAGCTAAATGCATTGCAAGTGCTTCAGTTACAGAAGGTTCAACTTCAACTCCTCCGTACAATATTAAACGTGCACCGGCTCTAATACACATTTCTTCATTACCACCTGTCATATGCGTGAATAAATCATCAAGAGATTTAACACCGTCAACTTCTCCATTAGCAAGCATCACTTTCAATTCTTCATATACGGCTGGATCATCACTGGCACCCAAATGAACAGTTCCTTTATCTCTTGCTTTCAATACAGATTGTTCTGCACTGATGAATGCTGGTTGTTCAGGATACAACAATCGGTTGCATGCCTCAACATGTTCAACATCCATTTTTCCTGTATTTGGAGATACTGATGTATGTACGATAAATGTTTCTTCCGGCGGCTCACCTTTTACATTTGGCTTAATTTCGTTTGCTCTGATAAATTCGGCACTGGTTGCTCTAAAATGCGCAAATGCTGGATTTATTAATATACCTTGTTCATCTTCATAACAATCTGTTATATATTTTGAATTTCCAAGTGCACCTGTAAGATTGTGTATTGATAATCTGTAATCTTCGTCATTATATATACTGCGATAGCCTTCAATTTTGGTATTTGTACGAATCTTCTCACCATTTTTTACAACATAAGTACAATAATCCGCATTTACCATCCTATCAGTGAGACTATATATTTCGTGCAAATCAGCCATTTTATCATCATCTACTTTTGGTTTGCCATTTTTATCTAAGATAAATTGACCATTTGCATCTCTTAGGTATACATCAGGTATAGGTTGATTATTCTCATCTAAGATAAGATTACCATCTTCATCTCTCAAATATTGCGGTTGTTCATAGCCTCCTGAACCAATCCAAGCAACAACAACTCTATCGACTTTTGCTGTACGATAATCGTCTTCTCCACCAAGGTCATCTCCGATTACAGCACGCATATAAGACCCATGATCAACAGGGCGAGGTTCTATATCAGGATGCAAAGCATGAATTGCTTGTTCTGAAGCAAGTCTGTCTGCTCTGCTTGTACATAATTCTAAAGCATTTGACACATCAGCTTCGTGAGTAACACCCAGTCCGCCATGAAGTTCATAATTGACTTCATTAGCGCAAACACGACCAATTTCTGTAGAAACATCCTGAGTACCGGGAACACCATAAGCACCCTGATCTGCCCACATTCTTATAATTTGTCTGCCTTCAGTACGGTCAGAATTTGTAGCCGCACCCATCAATCCCAAAGCACCCTTAAATGCAGTAGGTATTGATTGTAAATTATCAAGTGTAGGCATAACAAATGCAAGATTGGATTTAACCATTGAAGAATATAAGCCTTCACTTTCACTCAAATAATTTTCTGCTCTTGCAATAGCACCGTCATTTAATACAAATCTTTCAGCAGGAGATAAACCTACTGTAACTGTAACCTTTTTACCTGTTTTAGGATCTGTTACAACTTTTTGAGTACGCTGATCCGAAAATGCATCTTCACAAGCTCTATCAAGAGCCACTTTCATTTCAGGATATTTTACTTCCCCGAAATTTCTTGTATTTTTTATATGTTTTGCATCTGCATCCAAATAGGTATTAAAATATCCGCTACATTTGATGCTTGATAATAAGAATTATTTAGGATTTTTCTATCAGATAAATCACCTGCGCGTTTGCCGCCTGATATAACAACCTCTCTACCTTCAGAATCAACCGCTAGCATACGGCCGTGACCATCAACAGATTGATTCGTTATTACGACATCTCTTCTGCCAACTTTGACTTTTTTACCTGTACGGAAAGTTTCTGTATTAACAACACGTTCCGTTTTTAAAACTAAACGAGGTCCTTTCCAGCCGTTTTTATGATTAGCCGTAGAAAGAACAACAATCTCACCTTTTTTATTTCTTACAATGACTCTATCAAAAGAAGCCTGACCAATTACGGTAAATTGTTCTTCTCTATAGCCTTTACCATTACCAAGACTATATGCACCCGTTATTTTTTGTCCTGCTCCTTTACGATTAATTAAACCGAGTTTTTTAAGTTGTGCTGCTTCTGCTCTTTGTCTTGCAAGTTTTCTTTGACGCGCAACTTCTTGTTCGTGTTTGATTTCAGCCTGAATTTCATCAGCAGGTTTTCTGTTTTGTAATCTTTCATCATCCGCATCAATTTCTGTCGGAACCTTTATTGTGCTTCCCGGTTTAAAATCACAACCTTCATTTAATTTCTTCAAATCTTCAACACTACAATTGAATTTCTGTGCAAGAGTTTTAAGATTTTCATTACGTTGAACAACTATTCCTGCAGTATTACCTTGACCGTCATAAGATGCAGTGTAAGTAGCCTCATCAACAACTTTTGTTTGAGAAGTCCTGTGACCTTCTTCATTCAAAGTATTTACTGTGTGTAATTTTTCACCGTTACAAGTAATGTCTTCAGTGATTGTACCATCAGAATTGTGAGTCCAGGTTGTTAATGTTTCTTTTGCCTCTATACCTTTGTTTTCAATCATTGAAGTTTTTACTTCAGTGTCACCGTTAATTGTATAATTAACTTCTGTCGTACCCTGAACAACTTTTTTGCCAGTTCTTTTACCATCTTCATAGGTATAGGTTGTTGTAGTTGATGTCGCAGGCTCCAGCACTACTTCGCTTTCAATCTTTTTGCCTGTTTCATCATACATGATAAGAGATTGGGTATTATTAACCAAATCCTCTTTAATCACACTTTCAAGAGCACTTCTATCACCATTTCTGAATGTTGTGGTAACTATTTCGTTTTCATTTTCAATAACTTCGTTTTTCAATGCATCATTTGCATCAAAAGAAGTCGTAGTTGTTGTAGAGGTATTTGTATCTTGTCTTATTACTTTATAATCTTTTGTTTCAGGATTAATAATTTTTTTAGAACCATCATTGTAAGTAATGGCAATTCCTTCTTCTGTAACTTCGGTATTCTCAATGTCTTGGGTATATTGACCGTATTTTTTCAAGAAATCAATAACATCTTGTTTTTTAACATTTTGATCTTCTAACCCGTTAGCTTTAATAAATTTCTTAGCCTCAGAACGGGAAACTACACCATCCCCATCCCTATCAATACCTTCAGTACCACTTGCTGCGTCACCTGATTTGAATTTTTGTATTTCAGCATCAGTCAAAACGCCATTATGATCAGCATCCATGGCATCAAAAATTGAACGCTCCTGGTCGTTCTTTAGATTTTTTCTTTCCAGACCGCCGGATATAGTTGTAATATCCGCTTTCCGTCTTCCGATTCCATCTATTGCCATGTGATACCTCTAAGTAATTTACATGCAATTTAACGGAATATAACAGTACTTACTTTAACAAAAATTGAATATTGTAACAAAATATTACAAATAAAAATTTGTAATATTTTGTCTATGCTTTAATAAATTTATTAATTTTTTTTGAATAGATTCTTTAATTTATATTTTAATGTTTTTTGCTCAGCCTCTTGCTGGGCTTTTAAAGCATTTGCTTCATCTATAACTTCCTGAATAGTAGTAGCGTTGCTGCCTTCAACCTGTTCAGGAATAGAATCAACAAATTGTTGTGCATTATCATAATCAGCTTGGGTTGCAAGCCATTTGAACGATTTAATTAATTTTAAAGGTTTTGCAGCATCTCCCCGTACCCCTAATTGGAATTTTGTAGAAGAATTATCCACATATTTATTGGAGAATGATGGTAAAATAGCGAATTCACTTTCCGGTACGGTTTCACAGAACAGAGAAAATGCCTTTGCTGTAACTACATTCATACTCGCTGCACTGTTAACCAAATTAACAGGATTTATTGCATTTATAGGGCCTAGTAAATTTGATATAATTGAAGTCAATTTTACTCGAACTTTCATATCTGCATAATTTTTTATAACATCAAATTTTCCTAAAATATGTAAATTCATTACATTCCCTTGTGAAGTTATATGCTTAATATCACAAACCCCGTCTTTTAAGAACAATTTACCCTTAAGTTCCGCAAAATGCGTTGTATCAATAGTTGAAAGAGAGTTTAATACACCGCCGAGTGCAGTCTGGAAGAATTTTGATTCTCGGATGTTTTCAGCCAAAATCAAATTTTCTAACTTCCCAAATGGACCAAACTGTCCGTCTTTTGCGATAAAACTTATTTCACCTTCAATACCTTTTATCTGTTCTTGCTGAGTTTTGGCATTCCCGTCGATTTTGAGTTTTGCGATAAAATCAGCACTTCCTGAGAGGGCATTTTTCATACCTGCAGCATCCAACAGCGCTTTTTCAATATCAATTTTTTGCCCTGCCAAATCAACGTTAATAAGCATTTTGATTAAGTCCACATCAATCGCTCCTGATACATTGCCTTTAAATATAGATGTAACAAGATTTGGCAAATATAATATATTTTTCCTCAAAATCATTGATGAAGCAGTATTATACAACTCAATATTACCGGTTACAATTTTTCTAAAACTTATTAAACCGTTAGGCACTAGAATCGGAATATCTGCAGATGAGGCACTTCCACCTTTGCCTGATGTACCTTTAGCCGGCATATATTTATCTAACAAAGCCAATACAGAAGTTAAATCATCAACGTTAATCAATTTTGAATTAATCTTTAAATTATTCAATTCAATAATTGATTTTGGCTCAAGTGAAGTTTTACCGGTTATAGTCAAATCAGAGTTTTTAAGCATCAAATCTTTGACATTGAAATGAATTTCTCTACCGTTAAATTTTATATTCAAATTGTCAAGCGCCGTACGGATTTCAGGAATAAACAAACTGTGGACATCAATATCTCCACGAATTTGAGGAGAAGCTAAATGTCCAAAAGCAAATATTTTTGTTTTCGGCAGTACAAAATTTGAACGAGGAAACAAATAAATTTTACCTTCTAAATCTTGAGGTCTTTCAAACTTCATAAGATTTATACGATTATGTTCAATTGTACCATCGACATTTGCAACTTTATCAAGTGCAATTTGTTCATTACCTTCTTCATCCTTACTAATTGTTCTTATAAACAAACCGGTATCCTTTATTTTTATCCGATTTGGTTTAAATACAACCGTCGATTGAAGTGAAGTTGTTTTATTCTGTAAATTTTTAAAATCCACAGGGGTAATATGATTATCAGCATTTCCTAATACTTGCGCGAACAAAGTCTTTTTCCCTGCATCGCCTTTAAACGACAATTTTAACGGAAGAGAGCCTTGAGCATTCAAATATGGTTTAAATTCACGTCCGATAAATTTTATCAAATCAGAAGTGCTGACAGAACCATCCGCATCAAAATCAATCCCTTCTAATTTTTCATAATTTAAAACCAAACCCCGATAATTTATTTTTGATGCGTCATTAAATAAGAGCACATTTTCAGGGATATTAATATTTTTATCTTTTACATTAATACTCAATTTGGGAACGCTTATAACCGAAGCAGTGTGCGGGAAAAATAGTCTAAAATTGTCGTTATTTATACTTGCAGTTAAATCCTGAGTTTTTGCAAGAAAATTAGCTTTAGCAGCCAGTTGTCCGTTTTTAACATCAAATGTATTTTTTCTGTCCGCAAAGTCAAAATTCTTTATACTAAAATCAGCATTGGAAACAGCCTCCTTCATTTTACCCTTTATATTAAAAGATGAAGACAAATTGCCGGATTTTAGAATAAATGAATTACGTAAAGATTTCGGAGCAAACGCATTAAAGAGTTTTGACAACGGAATGGCATCTGTTTTTATACATACATCCGTATAAGATTTTTCATCAATTGCACCATTTATTGTAACCGGAGAATTTTCAATAAATAACCCCGAATCTACAATATCTAAAATATTATTATCAAGAATTATATTTATATCAATTTTGGATAAAACTTCACCGAGATTTCTTACCTTCAAAGAACCATTCTTTATATTAATATACCCGTTGGATTTTAATTTTTTAAAGTTTGTTTTTATATAACAATCCGCATAAAGCTCGCCTGATGCACTATACTGGTCTAACTCATTTGGAATTTGCAATGAATCCAAAAACGCTTTGGTTAAAATCAATAAATTTTGGAATTTTATTGATTCTGTTTTAATATTCATGTCAACAGACGGATGTTTAGAATAATACACACTCCCTAAAAGACTTAAATTCTCACCATTCGCGGTATAAATATTAGTATCAATATCAGCATTATACCCAAAAGTTTTTATCCTGAAATAACTCTTTGGCAATCTTAATTGAGCAAGTTTTAAAGTTAAATTTTCAACATTGAAATGCCCAAAAGAGATGTAACCCCCATTTCTGGACTTTCTGATTTTAATTTTTGTATCAATATCCGCTTTTAAATCGTAGTTTTGATAGGCTTTTACCGGATTAATAAATGTAAAATCAATTTTTTCAGCCGGATCATCCTCTTCGTCCAACTCCGGAGCAGGCGGAGGTAAGAACGTGTCAAAATCAATATTTGCCGAAATATTTTTACTTGTATCACTATACAGATCTGCTAAAGTACGTACTCGGACACTTTTACGATTAAAATAACCAAATACTAATTTCTCACCATGTAAATCCAAATAATGATTTGAGCCCAAATCCGTTACAAGAACCTTATAATTATTTAAACGAACATTCGGAATAACTATTTTTATCCAATTAGGGTCAAATTTGAAACCTTTTTCAACATTTTCAACCGGCTTTTGAGCAAAAGTTGCTTCTTTTCGTGCATTCAAAATATCTTCAATATGTTTTACAATTTTATAATCTTCACCATTTTTTAAGATTTCAACATTTACTAACGGATTCTCAACATCAACAGACGATACACGAACCGTCAAAAACAAAAGATGAGGAAGTGAAACAACCGCCTTAATACCGTCAGATGTTAAAATCTTAGACTTATCAGGAAGTGACACCTCTAAATCATCAGCCTTGAATCCAATACCAAGTAACGGAGTAGTTATAACACGCTCGTTCTTGTAATTTATATCAAGATTTGCCTGTTCTTTTACAATTTGTTTAATTTGCTCTTTATATGGCGAAAGCTCAACAACCTTCGGCACTACAAACAAAAAACATATATATGCAATAAATAAAACTACACCAATTATGATTCCTAATATTTTCAAAAATTTCTTCATAATATCCCTTCCTATTAAAGTAGCTTTATATTATCTCAAACATAAAAAATATAAAATAATAAAAAGGGCTCATATTATGAGCCCTTTTTACCTGCTTTTCAACATTATTTTGTTTTTACAGAAACAACATAAGTTGGTTCACCGTTCATAAAAGCAAAGAATTGAGATAATTTACTCTTTTTAGTCGGTTTTGTAACTTTATTAGTTGTTTCATTTGTGATGTTTTTAGAAGTTACATCTTGTTTTGACTTTTTAATAACATCAGTACTTGTTGTTACTTTTGCATCCTTATTTGTTTTTATAGTTGTTTTTGCCTTGGATTTTGGAGTGTAATCCGGATAACTGTGATAATCCTTACCAATAGCCCATCTCAAGCCGCCAGATAATGCAATACCGTTTCTTCCGCCATTACGCATCATAGCCTGTACAAATCCTGTAAATCTTTCACCCCAGCGTTTTTGTACACCTACACCATATTGGAAGTACGGTTTTACACTCATTTGAGGTAATGGAATGTCATTTGCTTTATAATCAGCCTTATCCATTATATTCCAAACCATCTGAACCCCAACATACGGCTGCCATCCGTGTTTCAAGTTGCCGATGAATTTCAAGCCCGGAGCAATATTTATTGCATTCAACGGATTAGAACTAATCTTGACTCCAGCTGCATTCATATAATCAAATGTATGTACGAATGTATAACTCATCAAGTAACTAGGTTGAACAATGAATTTGCCCTTTGCAAGTTCCCAATTATATCCTGTTTTGCTTGCGATACCGGTCATCAACATTGGGAAGTTTTCGCTGCCATAATATGTTGATGCATCAGCCACGCTTGCACCTACGTTTGCGGTTAAAGCTGTGAAGAAGTCATCTTTATACCAAATAGCTGTTGCACCAAGATTACCGCCATTTTGGTAAATAGAATTACCTTGATAATTTTGATGAGAACCGTTGTAACCTACGTATACAGAGTACTGATAATCCCATCCGTTACGAAGCTCTTTCATTGAGCTGTCGCCACCGAAATATGAACCATACATTGTATTTTCGGCATTCGGGCCGTATTTCAAGTTAACTTTTTCAAAACTTGCATAAGGTCTGAACCAGCCGGCACTATCTTTTTCAGGCAGATAAGTTGAACTGAATACTTGTGGTTGAACTTCAGATGCGTAAGAATTAGCCATCTTCAATGCTTTGCGTTCTTCTCTTGTCATGAGCATCTTCATATCAAGGTTTCTGAACGCTTCATCATAAGAATTCAACTGACTCAGATAACCGCCCAATTGCGCAGCAATCGGCCCTACAACTACCGCAGGATTGAAGTCATCATAATTGTTTCTGCCGCTTGAAGGCATGATTGTTAACATACCATCTTCAGAGAATTTAGCAGACATTTTACGAATTGCCGTCATTTCAGTGAATGTTTTATTAAGCAACTCTTCACCTATAGTGAGGTTGTGTAAATTAGTAGCCTTAGCTAAATCGATTTTTGTAGTATGTCTGAGAACTTTGTCTAAATCTTGAAGTTCAGCATCTGTAAGTACTACTCCATCATTCTCACCTTGAATTACGTTAACAAATCTATCAGCTTTTCCTGTATTTGCGTTGATATCTGTTTTTACCTGAGAAGCATCTTCAAAGGTGATATCCTTATTGTAATCAGATGCTTTACCGCTTATAGTATTCAACGTTGCACCTGAACCAACATCCACAATTGAACCGTTTGCAAGTTTGCTTTCATCAGGTAAATTCAACTGACCATTACTAACAACTACATTTGCATTATCAACGGCCGTACCAAGATTAAACTGAGTACCGGCATTTGAACCTGAACCTGCTTTACCTTGTTTACCGTTAAGAATCAAGTTACTTGTAGAACCTGAGCCTTTTACCTTATTATCAATTGTCATTGAATCTGAATCAGTATTTACATTGACATTTGCGCCATTTTGAATATTAACTTTAGCAGATGCTAACTTGTCACTTGTTTTTGAATCACCATTCGCATTCAAGTTGGTATCACCACCGTTTGCGTTAACATTCACTGCAGTAATTTTTTCGTTAATATTTGTTGTTCCGCCATTCGTATTAACATTTTCAGCGGTTAAATTACTGTTTTTATTGATATTAGTTGTTGCCCCAACTTCTGTATTCACATCTGCGACATTTGCAGAACCATTAATATTTGTTGTCCCGTCCTTAGCATTTAGATTTTTAGCATTCACAGAACCATCAATATTTGTTGTTCCACCTGTAACATTGGTATTAACATCATCAGCACCAACTATATTACCCTTGAGGCTTATTGTTGTATCAGGACTTGTATTTTCAGTATTCAATTCATATCCATCAGCACTAGCATCAAAGACAGACATACCAACATTCATATCATCAGTAGTACTGTCATTTCTTAACGTTATCTCGCTGTTAGAATTAGCAAAAACGAGTGCCGAAGAATTTGAATCTGTTGCAACATTTGTAATTATTGCATTTGTATCTGCTGAAACGTTTATGGTTGTAGCCCCTGCAATAGCCTTATCAATCGTTACAGAAGTATCTGTACCTGTAGGATCTGCTGTTGTTGCATTAATTATATATGCTCCGACATCTGTTCCATCTACACTCGTTAGATTTCCAGTAATTGCATCACTCATTACAATATCCTGAGTATCTGCAATAAGATTTATTTGACCGTTATTGTCTGATTTAACGTCACCTGCCAATACCGCATCGTCCGTTATTGACAATTCAGAATCAGCAGCATCAAGAGTAACATCTCCTAAAGTATTTGAGCCAGCATTGAGGTTCAAATCAGCATTAGATTTAACATTAACATCTGATGCAGTAATATTTTTGTTGTTATTTAATGTTGCACCATCCTCGATGTTTACTGTATTAGCATATATATCGTCATTATTTGTTAATATTGCTGCCGGATTTGTTCCATCTGTAGCAGATACTACAACCTCTTTCTGGGTCATTTCAGCATTATTCGCAATATTTGAACCTGATGCAATTGTTGTTTTAGCATTACCGGCATCAGCTGTCATAGTAATCTTATTATCATTATTAGCCGGAGTATCTGCGGTACCGCCTGCTAATACCAAATCACCATCGTTTGTAATTCCGTCAGTTGTCTTAACATTGTCAACATTTGTAAGATTTGCTGTTGCATCGGCATCTACCGTTACAGATTTTTGTTTAATTGTATTGATTGTAGATGTACCACCCTTAACAGTTGTTTGACCGTGAGTAGCAGAACCATCACTATCAACAATTGAATTGATACTATTTGTACCTGTTAAGAATACACCGTGATCTACAGGGTTATCAGGATCCGTAACATCAATTTCACCATCGTTAAGAACATCAATATTGTTTGCGGTCATTGTTACACCGTCAAGATTGATTGTTCCGCCGTTAGAGTTATCAATTGCAGTATCAAAACCTGTGCCGTCATCACCGATTTGAGCATTTTGAATTGTCAAAGTTTGACCTGCATCAACAATATTTATACCATCTTGTCTCAAATCCGGATCTGCGCTGCTATCTATTGAACTTGTAATAGTCGCATTGTTTCCTGTGATTGATAATGAATTACCGCCCAAATTCAAAGCGCCAGCGGAATTATCTATTACAGGATCTCCGACAAAGTACATCTTATCATCAATTGATGAAAGAATTGCATTATCCAAATCGCTGTGCGCTGTGTGCAAGTAGGTACCTTGATCCCTTGTCCCTGTACCGTCTTCATATACTTTGTTGATAAGCAAATCTTTAACCGCATCAACATCGCCATCTGCAACAGTAAGCTCACTTTTGGTGACATCAAGAATATCTCCGATAGTATCATCAGCAAGCATAATATAATCTTCTGTCTGATATCCATGATCCGGATCAACAATATGAATGTTGCTAATTGTAATTCCGTGATCATTACCGATTGCCTTACCATCTGCAAGAGTCAGAGTATCTGCTGTAGCAGGCGTACCGCTACCACCAAGATTTACGTCAATATCAAATTTAAGAGTACCTGCTGAAGTATCAACATTACCTAAAGTTATAGTTCCGGTCTTACCATCTTGAACACTTAATGTACCACCGTTAGCTTCGATTTTATCTGCACTTGATAAATCAACATTACCATTATCACTACCAGTTTTCAAAGTACCCCTTGTTAACTTGATAGTGTTATTGGTAATTGTCTTGCCTGTCATATCGATTATAATATCACCTGTAGCAGTTGCAATATCAACAGTACCGTGTATTCCGTCATTATCGCTAATGCTTTGATTTAGAGCTTCGCTTGTTGTATTATTAAATACCAAAGTACCAGCGTTCTTTGTAGTTGTTGTTGAAGTCAATGCATCTGTTGAGGTTGTTAAGTGACCTGTATATGTAATTTCAACAGCGTTTGCAATTTCTTTAGCATCAGTATTTGTTACAGTACCAATAACATTTGTAACACCAGTACCGCTAACAGCTGATGCAAGATTACCACCTGTAAGAGTTAATTTACCTGCGTTTGCAATTCCTGTTGAATCATTAACAGTATTTGCTGCGGTTTGCAAAGTTGATTTTTTAGCAACTGAGACTTCACCTGTTATAGAACCGCTGTTTACGACATAAGCAGTATCTTTTACAGTATCTGAAGTATAAGAACCGATATTGATATTACCGCCTGAAATTGAGCCGATATTTGTCATCGGAGCGGTTGCACTTGTACCACCTAACAAGTTCAAAACAGCGTTTGTATTTGTAATTGTACCTGTTGCACCTGTGCTGCCATTATTCAATGTAGAAGTAACGGACAATTTACCACTGTTGATAAATGTTCCGCTGTCATCAACTGTCAATGTGCCGGTTGATAAGCCGTTTGCTGAACTTGCGTTAAGAGTTGTATGATCTGCAGCGGTCAACTCTGTAACAGTTGTATCAGAAGTAATATTTGTAGTACCTCCGTTCAACGCAAGAGTGGCTGCATTAGCCAAGCTTGCGATATTAACCGTACCGGCTGTCGAATTATTAACACTTACATTATAGTTAGAACCATCAATTCCGCCGTTTAAAGTGATTGAATTCGTATCACTTGCCGAATTCAAATACAAGGTAATCGGCGAACCTGATGTTCCTTCCATATAAATATCATTACCGGCAGTTGATGCGGTATTTCCTGCAAACTCAACTACTGCGTCAGTTGCATTGATTGTTGTATCTGCTGTTGAATATATAGCACCGCCCTTAACTGCAGAGTTAGCGTAGAATTTGGTATCCGTAACGGTCAAAGAGCCGCTGTTATATATAGCACCACCAAATCCGTCGCCGCCTGAGGTTGTCACTGCGCTGTTACCACCTGAGTAAACAGGGCTTTCACCTGAAGTATCAACCGCGCCGAATACAGCATTCGAAATTGTTGCTGTTCCTGCGTTATAGATGCCGCCACCATTTGCGGCAACGTTATTAATAAATGTTGTCGGAACATGAGAAGCATCTTCATTAACTTCGATTACACCTGCCGGATCAGGATCAACAGCAGCCTCGTTGAAGATAGCACCGCCATTTTCACCTGCTCTTGATGAACCGTCAAATGTATCACCTTCAATGAGAGCATATGCATCATAGTGGTTAACAATCGCACCATGATACAAAGTCGGATCAGATTCCAAAATGCCATAGTTTTCAATCGCAACTTTCTTAGCGTTGTCTTCTACCATATCAAACTGTGAATCCTTAACAGTTAACGTTCCATAGTTTGTAATAACACCCTTATATGTATCATTTGTTGAGAAGTTCTTGAATACTACATCATCGACTTCTAAATCTTTTTCTGCTTGAACGATTAAACCAAAAGTACCTTCTCTTGCAGTCAAACTCTTCTTAGTACCTGGAGTACTTGATTTAATAATGAATGAGTCTTGAATAGTACCCAAAGCATCATAAGCACCAACAGGATTAACATCTTCGTTGTCTGTAGTCAATTTGTAAGTAATAGCATCTACGGCGCCGGAAACATAAACCGCACCGTTGAGTTTATCACTCAAATGAGTCATACCAATCTTAATCATACCATTATTCTCGCCAGAGCCCTGAACAGCTATAGTTTTACCGTCATCCTGAACGAATAAACTTTCACCCGTTACAGTACCTGCACTCAATAACCGGACAGTTCCGGTCGGAAGATCATTTGCTCCAAGAATGTTGATATTAGACAAGGTAACCGTAGCTGCTGCATTTGAAGCGAATTGGTCAATTACAGGATTATCGCCGTCAGCACTTACATCAACAAACACTCTTGAACCGTCTTTCAGCGTGACTTTTCCATCCAAATAATTATTAATATCACCGTCTCTTGAATCAAAACCTGCACCGTCATTTACAGTAACAGCAGAATTTTCTGCAAGTGAACCGGAACCAAGTTTGAAGATACCGTTATTAACACTTACAGCTTGGTTTGTAAGAGTTGAATTCGCTGTAACTGTTACATTTGCAGCATTTGTACCGGTTGTATTAATACTCAATACGCCGGATGTACCGCTTATTGCTTTGCCGATTTCACCGTCTGTACTGTTATTCAGTATTAATGTGCCGTTGTTAGTAATAGAATCAGCAGCAATTGCCCCGGTTGCCATAGTTAATTGGTTATTAGCATTAACTGTAATTGTTGTGCCCTCAGCACCCAGTAAACCAGTTGAACCAACAACTACATCTGCATAATGAGTTACAGCAGGACTTGTACCTTCAAACTTATCTATAATAATATTGTTTGCAATAGTACTGTCAACAATAACATTACGCTGAATAGTTGTTGTGCCGTTTCCTGTTACGGATTGTGCAAAGTGATTGCTTTCACTATTTTCATAATCATAGATAGCCAAATTCCCGTTATTTGTAACACTTCCGCCTACAGAGTTTACATTAGCACTCAATGCTTTATTTTCATTGATTTCTATAGCCTGACTAATTGTCTTACCATTGCCGACGTTTACAAAACCATCGATAACAGTTTTTGGAGTAGTTAATTCTTCGGTTTTATTGGCAATAGAAGAATTTAATTGAGCAAAACTTTCTACAGTTCCGCCTGTCAATGTGACTGTGCCGTCGTTTTGAACCGCATTAGTAATAACCAAATTACCTGCACCGATTTCAACTTGAGCGCCTGATGCTACAGTCATATCAGCCTGAGTAACCGTATCATTGAACAAAGTTTTTCCTGTTTCAACGTTAATTGTACCGGTTGAAGCTGTGCCCATACCGATTTCACCATCAAAAGTATTGATACTTGTAGTCGTATTAGTACTATTGAGGTTCAATTCGTTAGTATTAATAATATCGGATGTGAATTTCGAATCCTTAATATTCAATGTTCCGCCGTTTGTAACCGCTGTATCATTTGCAAACCCTGTGACATCAGAAACATTATTAAATTCGAGAGTTTGACCTGAAGCAACGTTGATACCTTCCCATTCACCGCCGACAATAGAGTAACCGCCGCCATTAACTGACAATTTTGCGCCTTCACCTACTAAATCGCCCAAATTCTCGCCGACATTTTCAATTTTGGTCATCTCATAGCTTCTTACCGGATCATCGTCGTGAACCTTGAGAGCAAGAGAATCAAGTATAACTTGATTTAATGTCAACACACCGCCTGAATAAGTTGCAGTATATGCAAAATTACCGGGGGATGTAATATGTTCATTAATTGCTGATGACAACGAATATTTGTTTGACAAAGATGAACTAGTAATCGTAATAGCCGTAGAGCCTGCTTTATCGTGCAGCAGATTGATTGCACGGATAATAATAGAACCGCCGTTTAAAGATGAGAAGGTAATCTTATCAGACATATTATCTGCATCAGTACTTGTCAAATCGACATCCAAATCCCAGTTGATTGAGCCATAGTTGGTGACTGTGCCTAAGTTATCGGTTTGGATATAATTGTTATCAACACTCAAATTAAAGATTGAACCGCTATCGGATGATGTTCCGATGTTAAGTTGTGCCTCACCGAGCCCGTCATATCCGTCGTTAATTGTAACCGTTGCGCCGTTGGCGATATTGATTACACCTGCGTTGTAGATTGAATTAGGTGTTATTGTGCCGTTATTATCGACATAGTTGCCTGTGAAGGTTGTGTCCCCAAGGGTGATTTGTGAATTTGCATTGTAGGATGGGTTGTCTAATGATGATACACTACCATTATAAATAGCACCACCCCACGCTTTGTAGGTAGTTGAGGTATTTTTTGCGTAGTTACCCGTAAAATCTCCTGAGATACTGTTGATTGTACCTTCGTTATATATCGCACCGCCATAATAGCGTAAGCCAGAGGCAGAGTTGCCGATGAAATTGCCCGTGATACTGCTGATTGTGCCAGAGTTGTTATATATCGCACCGCCATAATAGGAGGAGTTGCCAATAAAATCGCCCGTAATACTGCTGATTGTGCCAGAGTTATTATATATCGCACCGCCATAAGAGCGTAAGCCAGAGGCAGAGTTGCCGATGAAATCGCCCGTGATACTGCTGATTGTGCCAGAGTTATTATATATCGCACCGCCATAAGAGGAGATGTAGTAGGAGAAGGCAGAGTTGCCGATGAAATCGCCCGTGATACTGCTGATTGTGCCAGAGTTATTATATATCGCACCGCCATAAGAGGAGTAGGAGTGGGAGGAGGAGGAGTCAGAGTTGCCGATGAAATCGCCCGTGATACTGCTGATTGTGCCAGAGTTATATATCGCACCGCCATAAGATTCGCCGGCGGAGGAGGCAGAGTTGCCGATGAAATTGCCCGTGATACTGCTGATTGTGTCAAAGTTAGCTATCGCACCGCCATAATAGGAGGCGGAGTTGCCGATGAAATCGCCCGTGATACTGCTGATTGTGCCAGAGTTATTACATATCGCACCGCCATTATAGGAGGAGTTGCCGATAAAATCGCCCGTAATACTGCTGATTGTGCCAGAGTTATTAAATATCGCACCGCCATAAGAGCGGGAGCCAGAGACAGAGTTGCCGATGAAATTGCCCGTGATACTGCTGATTGTGCCATAGTTGTTATATATCGCACCACCATAAGAGTAGGAGGAGGAGGAGGAGGAGTTACCCACAAAATCCGCTATGATATCGACTGTTGACCTGTTTTGGCTATTATATATCGCTCCACCGTTTGAACTGTCTGTTATTCCCGCAAAAACTTTATTCTGAACATTTGTGCCGTCAGCATCAATTGTATCATTTATTCTTTTTTGTGTTATATCATACCCTGTCGGTTTTGTGTAAGTGTATGTGAAATATCTGTTCCAATCAGTCGGGGTTTCACCGTTATGTGGCATTTTCATCCTGATTGCACCTGATACCGTGCCGGCAGTCGTGTCAACCGTTACATTTGACCCTGCAACATAATTATTTTTCCAGGTGTAGCCACTCGGCTCAGCATCAAGCTGTGCTGACCATGCTACTTTGTTACCAATATGGCTCAACTTTGTCGGGTAGATTGTGATGTTATAGTATTTATCTTTTATTGTTCCGTCTTTTGTAGCTTTTAGTGCTTGGAAATCATACTTGCTACTTGTGCCTGCTGTATATGTCGCAATATCACTTTCGTTTGTCTTGAAATTGAATTTGTAATAATCATCGCCGGATTTGATATCATAATCAGCGGATGTACCTTCAGTCAATGTATAAACACTCGTCGGTAGTTTTTCGGTGTCTATTGTGTAATAATTTGTGCCGTCTGTGAACAGATAATTAGAATCTGTACCGGTCTTATACGCAACAGCCATACTGCCTGCCAAGTAGCTTAGCATATTCGCTTTTTCTGCAGTGGTTTCGGCAGGAGTAAAATAGTATCTTTTACCGTTGAATCCGATTTCCTGTGTGCCTGCCGGAGCCTTTGCCGTGCCTGTGAGCTCGGTCAGAGTATATTTACCCAATGTTGGCAACACAGCTGATGCTTTGGATTTCATTTTGTCCAACGTCGGCGTCGGAGCAGCAGCACCGGTTGGAGTGCCGGTCATCGAAAGTGACCTGCCTGAGCGTGACAATACGTTTGTATTTACCCCTGCTCCACGCGAAGAGAAAATTTTGCTACTCTTAGAAAATCTGTTAGCGCCAAAGAATTTGATATCACTCTTGATATTGAGTTCCTGCGACTCCTGCGGGCTCAACATTATGTTCGTTTTTGTTAAATCCGTATTCGATGCGGGCATGCCCATTGCCTGTACATCGTTTCCGCTTAATGTCAAACCTGCAACAGCAAATGCCGCAGTTAATACCTGTTTTGTCAAATTCTTCTTAGCCATTCTTATACTCCTTAATTTATTCTATTACTCTTACTTCCAATAAAACGTGTAGAATACCCATATTGTATAATAAGTATATCATAATTAAAAGAGTCATGCTCATTCATTAAGAAATATATAGAAAAAGTTAAATCGATGGATTGATAAGGATTTTTGGCTGATTGGCGTAAAAAACATGCAAAAAAGTACCATTCCTCCTTGATGGATGGTGGGAATCTATGATTTTCGGATAGGACAATCCCGTTAGGGCCTTGGCATGACCTCACCTAAACAAAAGAGGAACAGAAAAGTCTACTTTTTCAACACTTCCAAAATAGCCAAATAGTGCGCCATTGCTCCGGCTATTACAAACAAATGCCAGATACTGTGCATAAACTTTTTCTTCAACAAATAAAAAACACAACCGACAGAGTACATCAAGCCTCCGCCCAAAAGCCACCATAAAGCGCTGTGGCTGGCGTTATTCCAAATTGAATAAGCCAAAAACAGAGACAGCCAACCCATTACCAGATATAAGCCGGTAGAAAGATACTTAAATTTTAGGGTTAAGCAAGAATAAATTATACCCGTAATCGCTAAATACCAAGTCATTGCAAGCAGCGCAACAGAAAGCGGGAAAGGAACAACCAATAACAAGATTGGGGTGTAAGTTCCTGCAATCAACATAAATATTGCGCTGTGGTCAATCTTTTGAAACACTTTCTTAGCAGTCTGATTAACCATCGCATGATAAAGCGCCGAAGATTGAAACAAAATAAACAAAGTCGCCCCAAATATTGCAGTCGAAGCAACTTCAACCGGATTGTGCGAATTTACAGCAAGCATAACTATCGCATAAATCGACAGCAACGCACCGATTGAATGCGTAAATGCGTTTGCAAACTCTTCTGCAGGTGTATATTTAACTTCCTCTTTCATAAAAAGAAGTCTAGCACGATTTTTTTTCTTGCAAAATAATTTTTAAAATTTTGATACAAAACTAAACAGAAAATTAATCATTTTTCAAATTTGCAACGTTTAGCTTAATCCAATTTCCCCTGATCGGATTGACATACTCAACCTTGTGAGCAAGTTTGCCGCACTCTGTGTTGTTATCTATAAAAAATCTGTCATCGCACATTACTTCAAAATGATAAGCTGCCTGCTGCATTTTTTCTATTTCATAAGAATCATAAGACTGAGCCATAAGACGCATTGTCCATTCTGCCAAGCCCTGTTTATAATGTTTTCTTGCAACCATATCAAGAGCACGAGCAAATTTGCCGGTAATAATCATGCCGTTTGAACCTTCGTTCTTCTTTATGCTTCCCAAACCGGCAAGTGCAAGACAGTATTGGTGAATAGCATGACGTCTTGCCTGATCAAAACGATTTCTGTATTGATCCTTAACCTTTGTTATTATAAAATCGGGATTTTTATCATTGATTTCAAACATGCCTGACTCGAGCAGCAACTCTTTCAACTTTTCTGTCTTAACATTTCGAGGCAATTTGCTGACTTCTGAGGTCGTAAACTCAGCTCTGTGACAAGATTTTATATCCTCTATTAACTCGTCATTCATTTTCATCGATTTACAAAAGTTTCTGATGAACGACGGAGCAGATGCACCTTCTGCCGAAACCTTTACCATATTATTACCTTGAATAAAATAACGGCTGCCGCTTGATTTGATTATTACCTTTTCACTATCAGGCATTTCTATGTTGGCAATTCCACAGCCTCCGCCTGTTATTACTGCAGTATAATAACTGCCTTCATTGAGCATTCCGTTATCATACAATCTCTGAGTAACAGCAATTCCGGTTCCCATAGCATCTTGAAGAACCTTGAATTTCATATCAGGAGCAATCTCCAATCCGCTGTCAATCATTTCCTTTTTTAAATTACGAAAATCCAAATCTTTCAAGGGTCTGTCATTGATATTACGATGATTAGGCAGGTAAAATGCGTAATTGTCAGAAGTATAACTCGGCAAAAATATTGTGACATTTTTTATGGCATTTTCACTTGGATCATAACCTTTTTCTTTAACAATTCTTCTGCCATCTTTTTGAACTTTTCCTATTCTTTTTACAATATGATTTTTAAAATCACAAGCATCTTGAAATCTTGATTTCCCAAGATCATTTACTGTAGTATCTTCGGTTAAAATCGGCTGCGTATCTTCAGTTGTTTCATAACGCATCTTGCAAGAACCTTCTCTTTGAGAACCGCCTATATCTACAACAACATTACTTTTGAATGTCGGTACATGATTATATGTGCTTATTTTATTTACGTACATTTTTAACTCCTGTTACAAAATTCTTTTTTCTCTGGTTTTATCCGTAATTTTTACCTTGTAATCTATCATATGCAAATATTTTCTGAATAACGAATCGTAAGTTTCGCCGGTATCTTTAAATTTATCCTTTATTAGTGCCGGAATCTTAATTGATGAAGATTCTTTTTGTAAATACTTTTCCGGCAACGCTATTGTGTAAATTTTATCAGGCTTAATTTTCTCAAATTTACGAGTTTTAGGATTTTTTATTTTTATTGCATCATATAAATTCCCATCCGCACCGTGCTTTGTAATATCCTTTATCATAGTTCGATTTACTTGAATATCTGACCACTGTATAATTACATTTCTGGTTCTTGATTTTAAATTATTAATAACATTCTCAATAATTAAATCACTCAAATCCTGTCCGCTAACTTGCCCAATTTTTACCTGTGATAAATTCTCACTGACTCCGTCAAACATTTTCATTAAATCAAGATTGTTTAGAGTATGACGCCTTTCATTACTTTTTAATCCGTTACGAAATACAGAAGCAGGAATTCCGACAGCGTCAATGTCAGGATAAACATCTCTTAACGGGCGTTTAATTGCACTGGTTACATAATTTGCAAGAATATTATTGGAATATCGAATGGAATCATCCAGTACCATTTCTTCAGGAGTACCTGCATCATTTCTAAATTTTACAATCGGTTCAAGATCTTTACCTATGTTGACAGCCAAAAAATCCTGCAGATTTTTATCTTTTCTTGCAACCTGATCATATTTATCGGTTTCAATCTTTTTAGAACGTATTTCTTCAAGAACACCTTTGTTATTAAATTTCAATGCCGTTGAACGTAAAAATTTACTTCCCTGCCCATGAGATAAAATCAGGGTATTACCTTTTATAATTTCAAATTCTTTATGATCGTGCCCATTTAAAATAAGATTTATATCAGGAACTCTGTCAGCAAGCATCATTGATATTTTATTCCCTGTATGAGCCATAACTACAACAGCCCCGTCAGGATTGTTATCTTTGAATTTGGCGACAGTCCTTTTTATCTTTCCAAATGTTTTTTGTAAATCTTTTCTCTGCAAATTTGCATCATTCTTTGTTGAATTATCATAAAATTTTGTACCGACAAGTAATCCCGGATTGTAGTAGTCCATACTGGGAATTGTAACTCCAAGAATTAAAACTTTATTTTGTATAGATGGCTTTTTACTGTCAGGGATTGTTATAATTCTTTCGGTAACAATATTTCTGCTTTCTTCAAGTAATTTACGTACAAGCGGAGATTCACTTTTATCAACATTGGTTAAAATAGTTGTCATCGGAGCACGCTGCAACTTTTTATAAAGCCACTCGTCACCGCCATCGTAGCAGTGATTTCCCGGAGTATAAACCGCCTCGAAATTATTAAAACAGGCAGCAGCCTTTGCAGTGTACAACATTTTTGACAGAAAATTATATTGAATATCGCCATTTGAAAATTCCGGATTTGTAAGATATCCTGTCTTTTTTGGATTCATAAAAAAATCACCTGCAATAGCAAAAACATTTGAAGTACTCTTTTCCAAACCTTTTTCAAAAATATCCTTTTTATTGACTTGAATAGCTTTCATCATTTGAGGCATATTTAATAAATCCCCATGATTATCTGCCATTGATATGATATTCATTTGGGAAGATTTAAAATTAATATTTCGGTTATATGGGTTAATCTTTAAATCCATCAGCTATATACCTAATTTTTCCGAAATTAAAGATACTAATTTTTCTATGAGTTTTCCGTTTTTAGAGTCTATTTCACTACCGCTTTTATAATAGTGGTCAAACCCGCTAAGTGGTTTTCTTGCTTCGTGTTCAGAGTAATTAATAGTCGGGATAGGGTCTACTGCCCCTTTGCATCCATTATACAAATAAAATGATTTGACAATCTTTTTACCTTTTACATCCTCAACATTAACCGCATGCACACTGTGTATTTTATTTTGATAAGTAACAACATCCACAGAAGCAGCATCAGAAATCGGAATATCAAAATTTCTGCTATATTTGCTATAAAAAGCAGTTTTAGTTCCTACCGGAGTTTCTGATAAATGTTGGTCTCTACCTATTAAGACCTCACAAGCCTTCTCCAATTTTTTAATTTCTTTCTCTGTGTTTTTTGGTAATTTTATTCCGTTTATACTTGCCTTAAAAGTAGGATTTACAGATGTATTTGCAGAATTAACAGCTAAAATATTCATAATTATCCTTTCTCTTATACTTAATTATACTAAAAACCGTAAATATATTTTTTGCTACTTTTATTAAGAATGTTTTATATTTGATTTTGATGTGGTAGAATCAGATTATAAAATTTAAGCATAGAAGGGATATGAACATGAGAGATAAGACTTTTTTAATGATACCAGGACCTACACCGGTTCCGGAAAGTGTTATGTTAGAAATTGCAAAACATCCAATAGGACACAGGAGCAGTGAGTTTTCAAAAATTCTTGAACGGGTTTATGCGAACTTAAAATACGTATTCAGAACGCAAAATGACGTGTTTGTTTACACCTCATCAGGAACAGGCGCAATGTGCGCTGCTCTGGAAAATCTTATTAATGAGGGTGATAAGGTTTTATCACTTGTGTTGGGCAACTTTGGCAATCGTTGGGCAAAAATTGCTCAAAGTCGAGGTGCTGAAGTCGAAAAAATTGAAGTCGAAACCGGCGAAGTTATTGACCCTGAAGTTTTACGAGCACGCTTAGCGCAAGACGTCAATAAAGAAATCAAAATCGTAACCCTAACCCACAGTGAAACTTCGACAGGCGCAGCAAACGATATTAAAACTCTTTGCTCTATAATCAGAGAGCATGGCGCTTTATCTGTCGTTGACGGAGTAACATCAATCTGTGCAATGGAATGTAAACCGGATGAATGGGGAATTGACGTTTTGGTTTCCGGCTCACAAAAAGGGTTTATGATTCCCCCTGGACTTGCTTTTCTTGTTGCAAATGAAAGAGCATGGAAAGTTTATGAACAATGCAAACACCCGAGTTTTTATTGGGATTGGGGTGCTTACAGAAAATCTGTTCAAGGTGCATCTACACCGTTTACACCTGCGGTCAATTTGTTTGTAGGTTTAGACAAGGCTCTTGAAATGATTAAAGAAGAAGGTATTGAAAACTTTAATACACGTCACGCACGTCATTGCAGAGCACTAAGAGCTGCAATTCGAGCAATAGGTTTGGAACTTGTTGTAAAAGAAGACAAAAACGCAAGCCATTCAATCACTTCGATTTACCCGCCGGAAGGGATAAGTGTTCCGGATATCAGAAAAACCATCACTCAGGATTTTGATATCGTTGTTGCAAACGGACAAAACGCACTTAAAGACAAAATTTTCAGAATGGGAACACTTGGTTTTGTCTGCGACAGAGATTTAATCAGTGCAATCGGAGCGTTAGAAGCAACCTTGTATAAACTGGGTTACAAATTTGAACTCGGTTCAGGCGTTGCGACAATAATTAAAGAATTGGCAAAATAATAAGGGGAAACAAATGAAAGTATTAGTAACTGATAAAATAAATGAAGCCGCAGGAAGAATAATTGAAAAAGTGGCACAGGTAGACTTTCTTCCGACAATGAGCGAGGATGAGCTTGTTAAAGTTATCGGCGAATACGACGCATTGATGGTTCGCAGTCAAACAAAAGTAACCCCGAAAGTAATTGAAGCGGGGAAAAATCTCAAAATTATCGGCAGAGCAGGGGTCGGAGTTGATAACATTGACCTTGAAAGCGCAACACAAAACGGGATTATCGTTGTAAATTCCCCTGACGGCAACACTATGGCAGCATCAGAACATACTGTTGCTTTAATGCTTGCAATGGCTCGTAATATTGCACCTGCAGCCACATCAACCAAAGAGGGTAAATGGGATAGAAGTAAATTTACCGGAACCGAGCTCTATAAAAAGACTCTCGGGATTATCGGATTTGGCAAAATAGGTTCGCACGTTGGCGAAATCGCATTAGCGCTTGGAATGAAAGTCGTTGTTTATGACCCGTTTACCTCAAAAGCAGTTGTAGAAAAATTTGGCGGAGAGTACATTGAAGAATTAGACGAATTCTGGGGTAAATGTGATTTTATTACGGTACACGTGCCAAAAACAAAAGACACAGTTAACATGATTAATAAGAACACTATCGCCAAAATGAAAGACGGCGTAAGACTTGTCAATTGCGCAAGAGGCGGGATTATTAACGAATGTGACTTAAAAGAAGCCATTGACAGCGGAAAAGTCGCATCAGCAGCCATTGACGTTTACGAAAACGAACCTAATATAGCAGAATGTCCGCTTATCAACTGCAAAGGCAACATCGTTTTAACCCCTCATTTGGGCGCAAGCACACAGGAAGCGCAAATGAATGTTGCAATCGATGTCGCTGAGCAAATTAAAGAAGTTCTATCAGGAGGCTCTGCTTCATCAGCCGTTAATATACCATCTTTAAGGCCTGATAAACTTGAGCCGGTCAAGGATTATATGCAGATTGCAGAAAATACCGGCGAACTTGCGGTACAACTCTCAAATGGTGCTGTTCAAACAATTGAAATAACCGCAGATGGTGATTTGGCGGATTTAGACATTCAACCTTTAGAAGTTGCTGTTTTAAAAGGTATTTTATCCTCAAGACTTGAAGGGGTTAATTATGTAAATGCACCGCTAATCGCTAAAAAACGAGGAATAGATATCATTTCAACACACTCAAAGATTAAAAGTAATTTTGCAGGAAGAATTACAGTAAGATTGACAACAGACAAAGAAACAACCGTTGTTGCCGGAGCACTCATTACAAAAGACGTTCCAAGAATTGTTAAAATAAATTGCTATCAAACAAGTATCAGACCGGAAAGACACGTTTTGATAGTTCCACACGTCAACAAGCCATCTATGATTGCAAAAGTAGCTCAGGTTATCGGCGAAAAAGGAATCAATATCGGTTCAATGAACGTTGTTCAGAAAAACGACAGACACGAAACCGAATCAATCATGGTTATAAACGTTGATTCAAGTGTGAGCGACGACGTACTAAAAGAAATAGCCAAAATCGACGGGGTTCACAGTCCTAAGTATGTAAATTTGACAGTGTAAAAATCATTATTCCCTTCCCCCGACGGTACGAATAAGAGGAAACAATGACAAACAAACTTGCAGTATTTGATTTTGATTCTACATTAATGGACGGCGAAACATTGGAATTTTTCGCACGCGAAATCGGTATCGGTGATAAGGTTAAAGAAATAACAGACCGCGCGATGAACGGGGAACTGGATTTTTTTGAAAGCCTGACAAAACGCGTGTCATTTCTAAAAGGTTTCCCTGAACAAAAAATTAATGAAATTTGTGAGCATTTACCACTTATGAACGGCGCACAAGAAGTCGTTTCCGGATTAAAAGAAAAAGGCTTCAAAGTGGTTTGTTTTTCCGGCGGATTTCGCAATGCGACGATTTTATTTGCCAAAAAGCTTGGCTTAGACGGAGAGTTTGCAAACATTTTACATTCAAAAGACGGTGTTTTAACAGGACTTGTCGGAGGTGAAATGATGTTTAACGATTCTAAAGGTCAAATGTTACAAAGGCTGCAAAAAATTCTTGATGTTTCAGAGCAAAATACCATCGCAGTCGGCGACGGCGCTAATGATTTGAGCATGTTTAAACATGCGGGAACAAGAGTTGCCTTTTGTGCAAAACCTATATTAAAAGAAAAAGCAAACATTATTGTTGAAGAAAAAGATTTGAGTAAAATACTAAAATATATATAAATAAAAAAATAATGTAAACATTTGTAACAAAATTGGAAAGCATGTGCAATTCAGGCTTTCCAATTTTTTTTATATACATGAGAGCAAAAATTAGAGAGAGTATATCATGGCTTTGACGCTACAATCAAATCTAAATATAAGGAATGTTGCCGGAGGGATTAGTTCCAACAGAGGCAGCATGAGAGAATATGCTCAATATGGTGCTACCAGCCGATTATTTATGAGGGCAAACAGATATGGCGGAACACCTGTAACGTCAGCTCGAAATATGGCGATACGTGCAAATAGAGATATGCACGCATACAGAAGCGGGTATGTAGCCGGAGGAAACTCTGTCAGTGCATCAAGAACGGTTAATGTCAGTACACCGGCATCTTATAGTGCCGGTCTAAGTATTGGCACCGGAATAAATGCCGCAATGCAAGCAATAGGTATGCTGAATCAAATGGGTATATTTAGTAAAGGTGATACTCCGACAAACATATCAGCAGGCAATACACTAACAGATAGAATGCAAAGTGCATTTGGGAATTATACTCCTGTAAATCCATCGGATTTAAGCAGTATAGGGTTACCTAAAGCAGATTCATACGGCGCTAATTTTGATGCAACATATAGCTCTGTTGAAGCATATATGAGATCCGAAACAATGGATCCGGGGGCATTACGTACCAGCGCTCAAAATCTTGTTTCAACAGCATATAACGATGTAAATCAAGCGGAAGCAACATTTAATATTCTAAAAGGTCGTCAGGCAGATGCTATGACAAACCAAAAAACCTTATTAGCAAATCGAGATAATGCTGATACAGATATGAAAAATGCCAAAGCAGAACTCGGAACAAGGCAGGGAACATTGCAATCCGCAAAACTAAACAGAACTCAAAAGGATGAAGTTCTATCGGCACAAGATGAAACATATAAGAATGCGTGTACAAATTTGACTGCCAAAGAAGGAATAAAAGATAAGAAACAAGCTGAAGTAAGCACTTGTCAACAAGGAGTAGCAACAGCAAAATCAGCATTAACCCAAGCAACTGCAAATAAAAATGCCGCACAAAAAGCTTACGATGCAATTCCTAACGATGCCGAACATTCAGCACAAAAAGCAGCAGCAAAAAGTGCATTAGAACAGGCAATAGCTGCAGAAACTAAGGCACAAGAAAGTCTTAGAGAAGCAGAAGAAAAATTAACTAACGCTCAAGAAGAATTAACACAAGCAGAAGCTGCTGTTACAGCAGCAAGAGAAGCAAAAGAAAACGCTTTGAAAGCATTAGAAAAAAATCATAATGATCTTCAAGATGCTATAGCACAATGTCGTAAGGCAGAAAAAGATGTCCAAAACGCACAAAATGGATTTGACGACGCACAAAAAACATTTGATATGACAAATTCCAATTTAACACAGGCACAAGCTGCATTGGACGATGCACAGGGTGTAATAGCACACTGCGAAGAATTTAATACAAAAATGCAAACATTAAAAGATAATTTAAGCAAAGCAACAAAACTTCAGGAAAAAGCAGACAAAGCTGCAGATAAATACGAGAAAAAACATCCTGGCTCAACAAGCTAGACAGCAGGGACTCCGGGAACGACAGCCATTCCTCAAGGGAATAAATATGAAACAATGTCCTTCGAAAATCTGAAAAGCGTAGACATTGAATCACTTAACAAAACAGATTTACAATCTTACATAAATAACTTGACACTCACAGATTGTAGTAATGATAATCAAAAAGCAGTATTACGAGATCAAATGCTGGTAGTCGCAAATAAAAGATTACAAGAACGTTCTTAAAATATTACACAAAACAGGTTCGGTAAAACTACCGAACCTGTTTTTATTATTAAAATTTTACCCCTACTCAGCAATTGCAGGTTTTTTCGGTGCATTTGCCTTTTCTGTCCAAAAATCAATAAGCATTGAGCAGAAGAAGATACTTGAATATGTACCGATAAGGACACCGAGCATCATTGCCAACACAAAGTCTTTCGTCGTCACTCCGCCAAAGAAGTACAATGCGCTTAAAGCCAAAAATGTTGTCATTGAGGTATTGATACTTCTTGTCAATGTCTGCGCAACAGAAGCATCTACAATTTCACCAAATGACATTTTCTTACCGTTATAGCGTAAATTTTCTCTTATACGGTCGTAAGTAACAATTGTGTCGTTAACTGAATAACCGATAACCGTAAGTATTGCGGTAAGGAATAATCCGTCAACTTCGACATTGAAGAACAAACCTAAGAGTGAAAAAACACCCATAACAAAACATACGTCATGAATTAGTCCCAAAATCGCAGATACCGCATACTTGAACTCAAATCGGAACGAAATATACACAATAATTCCAATTATAGCAGCTAATAAAGCAATAAATGACATTCTGAAAAGCTCAGAACTCAAAGTTGGCCCAACAGATGTAAATTGAACCATTTGTGCATCGCTATAATCTTTTTTAATAACTTCCGTAATCTTATCAGCAACATCCGAACCTTCATCTATAAACTTTGTTCTGACTGAAATCATTGAAGTTTCATTATCTTTTTCATTCTTTGAAGTGCCTTTTAACACTTGAACATAAGCACTTGGTACACCGGCTTTTGTTAAATTGGTTTGGATTGTGCCTACATCCTTATGGTCAACCTCCGCAGCCGTTTCATACTGCAATATAGAACCGCCTGTATAATCAATCCCGACTCTAACCGGTGAATGTGTCGGATAATTTATCATTGAATAAATCATCGCAATAATGCCCGGGATAAGCAAAATGGCGGATAAACACATCCATAGTGCTCTATACTTGACAACATGTATTCCGTTTTTATTAAAATTAAACATTATTATTTTCCTCTTATTCTTTGTCAGCATATGTATTAGCCAACCTACAATTAATCTAATATACCAAAACGTGCTTTTTCTCTTTTGGTTTCCTCAAATACGGCAGCCTGCCCGATTTCTTCTTTCTTCAAACCGAATAAGCCGGGATATTTGAGCTCGCCCGTACCGAATATCAAATGCATAAAGTTTCTTGTAACGGTAATTGCCGTAAACAATGAAACAATAATACCGATAAACAGCGTCAGCGCAAAACCTTTAACAACACTTGTTCCTAAGAAATACAAGATTACACAAGTTAAAAGTGTTGTCATATTGGAATCGATAATACTTGTCCACGCTCTGTCAAAACCGGAATTTATCGCAGTAAAGAGATTTCTTCCGGCTCTTAATTCTTCTTTTGTACGTTCAAATATAAGAATGTTAGCATCTACAGCCATACCTATACTCAAAACAAAACCTGCAATACCGGCAAGAGTAAGAACTACACCAAAAGCCTTAAATAAGGCAAATAAGATTACCCCGTATATTACAAGAGCAATATCAGCAATAACACCAGGCAGCCTGTACATCAATAGCATAAACAACATAACGAGTCCTATGCCTATAATACTTGCCGTTTTTGATTTATCAATACTAACAGCCCCTAATGTCGGCCCTACAGTGTTTTCTTGAATAATTTCGGACGGAACAGGCAAAGCCCCTGCTTTTAAAAGATCAACCATTTCTTTTGCTTCTTCAGGCGAGAACCCTGATTCACCACCGCCGGAAATTTCTGCTTTCCCGCCGTAAATTGGCTCATTGATAACTGGCGCTGAAATTTCATCTCCGTCAAAATATATTGCCATAGGTTTACCAACCCATTTTTCTGTCAATTCCCCAAATTTTTGTGCACCTTTTGCATTAAATTCTAACGAAACCGTCCACTGTCCGGCTTGATTTGTGCCAATATTGGCATCTTTTAAATCTTCACCGGTTAAGGTTTCACCCTCTTCAGTTTTAGCACTTTCCCATAAAGGTGCATGCGTTTTAGGATCACGTGCTTGGAAATTTCCTGCCATAACTGGTTGTTTGAATTCAAGTTGTGCAGTTTTTCCTAATATTTTTTCAGCTTCTTTCGAGTTCATAACCCCAGGAATTTCGATTAATAATCTTTTGTCGCCAACTTGAGCAACGCTTGTTTCTGATACACCGAGCTTGTTTACACGCTTTTCAATCGCAGTTTGCAAACGATTCATTGTATCAGGAGTAATTTTTCTGATGGAATTTGTTGTCTGCGCTTCAAGTACAATTCTTGAACCTCCAACCAAATCCAAACCAAGTTTTGTAGGCATTTTGCAAACCGTAATCACAGATGCAATCACTATTGCAACAATCAGCCAAAACATAATTAATTTGTTTTTCAATTTTCTACCCTCTTATATGTGTACTATATTTATTTTTGTATTTATATTGTCATTCCGAACTTAATTCGGAATCTAATCTTCAAAACTCACGGAGCATGTCAAGAAATTCAACCCTCACCCAAAGGTATAGGAGTGATAATTCTACTCTCCGTTTTCAAGCTCTTGCTTAACTTGATCGATTACCCTGAATAAAATAATTTTTTCATCCTCATTCAAAGTAACCAGCGGTTTTCTGACATATTCCTCAATAAGTTCTTTATATTTTAAAGCAGCCTTTATAGGAATAGGATTCGGAGCCATAAATAGCTGTTTGAATACAGGATAAAGCTTTTTATGCATATTTCTTGCAGCCAAAACATCTCCTGATTTAAAGTTTCTAATCATAGATTTTATCTCTTTGCCAAACAAATGAGATGCAACTGAAATAACACCTCTTGCGCCGAGTGAAAGCATTGGCAGCGTAAGCGAATCATCCCCTGAATAAATTGCAAAACTGTCGGGGCAAAGGCTTCGAATTTCAGTAACCTTATCCATATCACCAAAACTTTGTTTAATACCGACAATATTTTCAAATGTTGATGCCAAATATGCAACCGTCGCAGGCTCCATACTAATTCCTGTTCTTGAAGGAATATTGTAAAGAATTATAGGCAAATCAGTTGATTTTGCGATTTCGCTGTAATGCTCAATAAGTCCGACCTGATTAGGTTTATTATAATATGGAACAACGGAAAGAATTGCATCAGCCTCCTCTTTTGTAGCATTTTTTGAGAATTCAACTGCCGTCTGAGTACAATTTGAACCTGCACTGAGTATAATCCTAGCTTTATTCTGTGCGGCTCTTTTAACAGTACTGATTAATTCTCGTTCTTCATCATTTGTTAATGTCGGTGATTCCCCTGTGGTTCCTGCAACAAGCAGTGCATCACTGCCGTTTTCAATCAAATATTTAGCAAGTTTTTCGACATTATCATAGTCAATTTTCCCCTTTGCATCCATTGGGGTAACCATAGCCGTAATAACTTCGCCACAATCAAATCTTGTCATCCTTTTTCCCTCGTCTTTAAATATATTACAAGACTATTATATACAAATATCACCTATTTAGCAATTATTAAGAATATTTTAATAATTATGCAGACAATTCTGATAAAATCTCAGAAGATTTAATTCTTCGAGGGCACTTTTTTTCTATATACTCTTTTAAAAGCCCAAAAGAAACCATACAAACTTTTTCATTTGCTTTTTTTTCAAATTCTCCTGAGGTTTCAAAATCATTTTTAGCCATTTGTTTAAAAAATTCGCATAATTTTGGTTGAATTTGCTTTTTGGGATAAGGAATTTTTTCAATGCAATTACCACAAATAATTCCACCAAGCTCTGAAACAAAATAAACTGTTTGATTATTCGTATCCTGCCTACAATTTAAGCAGCTGTCAAATTCCAGAGAAAAACCCGACTCTTTCATCATTTTTAGTTGAAATTTTATAGCCGTAATCATTATTTCGACCTTATTTCCAGCATTTGATATTGCATGCAAAGCACTATAGAGAAGATTATAAACTGATTCCGATGACGGATCATCTTCCAAGCCAAAATTATTAACTACTTCTGCGACATACATAGAATAAAATATTTTATCCAAATCCGTTCTGGTTTGCTTAAAAGTATCCAAACATTCAGCCTGACAAATTGTATTAAACGTTTTGCCTTTATGAAGCATTACAGTATTGGCAACAAGAGAATCCATCCTTGCCCCGAGTTTACTTTTTGTTTTTTTTACACCCTTTGCTATCCCTTTTATCAAACCTTTGTCTTTTGAATACATAACAACAATCTTGTCTGATTCGCTAAGATTATAAGATTTTAGATTAATAGCATCAGTAACATAACTGTTTTGCATCTTTTTCCCAAGTTATCTAAGGAGGTTAAATATCGTTATTAACCCCTGTTCCGTGATAAACGCCTCTAATCATCTGCTCAAGTTCTGATTTTGAATCTGAATAGTAAAGCGCCGTTTCTTTTGTAATTTTCCCTTCTTCATACAATTTGTATAAAGACATATTCATAGTAACCATACTGTTAAATGAACCCTGCTTTACAAGTTCATATACCCTATCAAGTTCGCCTTTTACTATAAAATCAGTAATAGGAGGGGTAACAACAAGTATCTCGGCAGCAGGAAGTCTTGTATCGCCGTCAACAGTCGGGACAAGCTTTTGGGCAACTGTTGCCCTCAAGGTATTTGCCAACTGCATCCTTACATATTCCCTTTCATTAGGCTCAAAAAAGTTTACAACCCTATTTACTGTTTGAATCGCATCATTTGTATGAATTGTTGAAACTACAAGGTGCCCTGTTTCTGCCGCATTCAAAGCCGCTTCTAAGGTTTCTCTGTCCCTTATTTCTCCTATAAATATCACATCAGGATCTTGACGAAGAGCATACTTAATACCTTCCGTAAATGAAGGAGTATCAATCATTATCTGACGTTGAGAAACAATAGATTTCTTATTTGTATAAATAAATTCAACCGGATCCTCAATAGTAATAATGTGCTTGGCACATGTTTCATTTATATGATCTATTAAAGATGCGATTGTAGTAGATTTACCTGAACCGGTCGGACCGGTTATTAAAATAATCCCGTTATTAAAATCTGCGAAGCTTTCCATAGTTTTTGGTAAATTCAATGATTCCAGCGTTTTTATATAATAAGGAATAACCCTAAAAACAATAGCACTTTTACCCAGATGGTGACTCAAATTAACTCTGAATCTCGAATACTGAGGAACCTCATAAGAAAAATCTATATCATAAAATTTTGTAATTTTTTCTCTCAAATTTTGAGGCGAAATATTTTGTATGGTACCACTTATATCATCTTCTGTCATTGGAGGAAGATTTATCCTCATAATTTGACCCGCAACTCTTATCGCCGGACGTTCACCAACTTCCAAATGAATATCTGAAGCCCCAACTGAAATTGCCTGCTTTAAAAAATCGTCTATATTGAAAATTTCTTCCATTGCTGCTCCTCTTCCAATTAACAAATATAATATATCATTTTTTTTAATTTTGTACAAGATTATTTCATGATATCATTTTTTCATTGGAATTATGTTTGACAGAGATAAAATAAGTGATTATCTGCAAAATAAAAATTTCGTGATGTGTGTGACATCACTGTTTTTTATGATAGGAATTCTTTCTTATTTTTCTCAAAAAGAATTAACCTGCGCAATTATTATAACTACAATCCTTTCAGTGTTTTTAATATTAAAGATTCTGGAAATAAAACGCATACTGCTTTTGGCTTTTGTTTTTTATTTCGGATTTTTTATAACATTTGTCAAAGTTAAAAATTCAGACTCATTAGTAGGACTTGCACCAATAAATACCGATTTCTACGGTCAAATAGTAAGTATACCTAACAGCACTGAAAAAGGAAAAGCTAAATTCTTTTTTGAAGTCGAGAAAATAAATAACAAACAGGTGATTGGCAAAACTCTTGTCACATTAAGTGCTCAGGAACAAAAAATTTCAAAATTAAATATAGGACAAAAAATTTCTATAAAAGGAAATCTGCGCAGACCATTTAGATCCACAAATCCTTCCCAATTTGACTATAGTTCTTATTTGAAAAATTTTGGAGTATTTACTGTTATTTACTCTGAAGATAACGATTTTACTATTTTCGACGAGAATATGACCCCGAAGTGGAAATTTTTAAATAAGCTGAACAACATTAGAAATTCTGTATTAAAAACCCATTCCAAATATCTTAAAACTCCCAACCTTGAAATCCTTGGGGGTATAGTATTTGGAGATGATGCTGTAGCACCTCCGGATTATATTAAAAACTCGTTTATAAATTCCGGTCTATTACATATTCTTGCAGCTTCAGGAATGAACGTCGGTTTTATATTTTCATTTTGGTTTTTTATAATGACTTTTTTAAGAGTTCCTTACAAACCGAGTGTTATTTCCGGAATGGTTCTTGTCGTAGGTTATACGCTTATGACCGGACTTGGGGCTTCCGTTGTAAGAGCAGCATTGATGCTTTTATTTGTACTGGCGGGAAAACTTATTAACAGAGACACTCATAGCATTTCACTACTCTCATTTGTAGCAGTCTTAATGCTTCTGTATAATCCCGCATACATAAATGATGTCGGATTCCAACTTTCTTTTCTCGTAACTTTTGGACTTCTTACTACTGCAAATATCATTATGCAAAAAACAGATAAAATCCCTAATCAAGTTTTTGCAGCAATACTCATTCCTATAGTTGCCCAAATTTGGGTTGCACCCATTCAAATGTATTATTTCAACACGTTCAGTCTTTATGCGGTTTTTGCAAATATAACATCTTCTGTGTTAATACTGGTCATCAGTTTTACAGGGTTTATCAGTTCTATACTTGCAACAATTAAACCTATTGCTGATATGATTTGCTCATGTTCAGATTTTATTAACAACTATTTGATATCAGCACTTGTTTATATTTCGGACTTCTTTGGCAACCTCCCTCACAGCCTTATACAAACAACTCATCCTAATATTATTCAAATTTCAATATACTATTTAATGCTTCTTTCTGTAACCTTCTTAATTAGATATAACAAATACAAGCAAGCAGCAATAACACTTTTAAGCATATCATGTTTACTATTTATTACAACAATAAGTATTCCGAACAAAGATTTGGAAATCATAGCATTTGATGTTCAAAATGCTGATAGTTTTCTGATTAAAACTCCACAAAATAAATACTTTATGATTGATACGGGTAAAGCACCATATAACAGCGGAAATACTCAGGCCAAGATTATAATGCTTAAATATCTTAAAGACAAAGGAATAAAGGATATAGAAGGTTTGATTGTCACCCATTTTGATAACGACCACGCAGGAGGAACTTCAGATATAATTAAAAATACAAATGTAAAAACACTTTATCTTAACTCCACAGAAGCAAATACTGATACCGCAAAAAATATTTTTAAAAATTCTAAAAAATTAAACCAAAAATGGATAATCGCACAAAATAATAACCTTATATATGAAGAGCCGGATTTAAAAATCCATACCTACATGGCAAAGATAAAAGGTAAAGATGAAAGCAACGAGAACTCAATTATTACGCTGCTTACATATAAAAATTTTGATATGCTTTTTATGGGAGATGCAGGAATTAAAGCATTTGAACAAATAAAAAAAGATATTCCGCACAATGTTGAAATCCTTAAAGTCGGACACCACGGCGGCCCAAATGTTGTAAGCAGTGATATAACAAAACACTTGAATAATGAAGTTTCTCTAATTTCTACCGGAATCAATTCTTTCGGGCATCCAAATAAAGGGACTCTTGATATTCTTCGATATACAAAAATTTATCGCACAGACCTGCTAAATTCCATAAAAATTTCATCTGACGGAGAGTTATACAATATTTTTACTTATGACACAGGAAATAAAAAATATAAATTAAAAGAAAAATTGAAAACAAAATAATTCAGATTTCAAATATTTGACAAAATTATTGTATTTTTTACACTAATTTCATATCTCAAAACGATTGTTATTAAAGCGTTTACGCCATATGTAAAATTTAAATTTCCTTAACAAGCTTGAAATTTTAATTTTTTGTAATATAATGAACACATAAACACATTCAAAAAAGAGCGAAAAGTTTATTAATTTAGACACAAAAAGTAGCTTTTTTGCGAATTTTCAATTTACAACTTTGAGGATTTTATTTTGACTTTAAAAAAATTATTACTCTTTACTGTGGCATTGGTTCTAATGTTATTCACTCAAGTACAGGCAGCCAACGTAGATACAGTAAAAGCGGCAATAGTGAAGTATTCTGTCGAAATGGGCGTTGATCCCGCAATTACACTCAGTATTGCGAAAGCGGAATCCGGCTTCAAACACGAATTAAAAAGTCCTTACGGGGCTGTCGGAGTATTTCAACTATTACCGTCAACAGCAAGAAGAATGGGTTTAAATCCATATTCGCTTGATGATAACATCAAAGCAGGGATTATGTACTACAAATCAATGTACAAAATGTTTGGTTCCATAGAATTGGCTGTTGCAGCATACAACGCAGGACCTGCAAACGTAAAAAAATATAATGCGGTTCCTCCGTACAAAGAAACCAAAAGATTCGTAAGCCAAATTATGTCAGACTATTACTATCTGAAAGCGCACACAGATCCGGCAGTTGTTGCTTATAATAAAGAACAAAAAGCAAAACGACAAGCGCAAGCAAAAGCCGAAGAAGCTAAAACACAGCCTAAACTGCCTGAAATCAGTATGAGCCAACAGATTGTTGCAACTACTCCGGCAGGAACTAAAAAAGCGCCGGTTCCAACTGACAATACAGTAAGTGTCGGACAAAGCGATATCTTTAAATCTACAGATACAGAAATTTAGAAATCATATGATGAATTAATTAAAAAGCCATACAATATGTATGGCTTTTTATCTTAATAGAATTTGTAAAAAAATTTTTTCGTGAGATAATAAAAGGTAATTAGAATAGTTAATAAGGATTGATATATGAGCATAAACACCCCTAATAAACAAACTTCGCACCTCAAGCGTGAGATACTTGTACGCCTTGTTCGTGCGTTTGTGGGTGAAAACTATGCGCAAGATGTGCGAATGATACCTTATCAAATGCGTCCTCAAGGAAGTGAAAACCAGTTCAGATGTTGTATCCACAAAGAACGTGCAATTCTTCGGGATAGAGTCATCGCAGGATTAGGTTTTGATATTGAGGAAGTAAAAGATTTTGAACTTTTATCGGATTTGGCAATTAAGGCGACTAAACGAGAAAAACCTGAAGAACATCCGCTAACAATTCTTCAAACCGCTTGTAACGAATGTGTTCCGGCAAGAATACACGTAACCGATTTATGTCAAGGTTGCGTAGCAAGGCCTTGCGTAAGTGTGTGTAAATTCGGAGCAGTTAAAGTTGAAAACGGCAAATCTGTAATAGACCAGTCAAAATGCAAAAATTGCGGACTTTGTGCTCAAGTTTGTCCGTTTCAAGCCATCACAAAAATTATCGTACCTTGTGAAAACGCTTGTCCTGTAGGTGCAATCGCAAAAGATGAGGATGGCGTAACAAAAATTGACCACGACAAGTGTATCTCCTGCGGGAAATGCGTTAGTGCCTGTCCGTTCGGAGCAGTGCATAAAAAAAGTCAGATTATAGACATTTTGAAAAACATTAAAAAAGGTAAAAAAGTTGTGGCACTTCTTGCACCTTCAATTATGGGTCAACTGCCATGTACTCCGGCTCAATTGAAGCAGGCTATTTTGGAGCTCGGGTTTAGTGATGTTATAGAAGTTGCCCAAGGTGCAGATATAACAACCAAAAACGAATCCGCAGAATTTAAACACAAGGTCAAAGAACAAGGGGCACCGTTTATGACAACATCATGCTGTGCTGCGTACAACGAACTTGTAGACAAGCATATTCCGGAGATTGACAAATATCGTTCAACAACAAAAACACCGGCATATTACAGCGCAGAGCTGGTAAAAAAAGCGCACCCCGATTATGTAACGGTATTTTTCAGTCCTTGTGTTGCAAAACGTACAGAAGCAAGCAAAAACCCGAATATTGATTATGTTTTGAGTTTTGAAGAGCTTGGAGCGTGTTTTGTGGCGCTAAGCATACAGGTTGCGAATTGCAAAGAATCCGAATTTGCGACCCAATCCTCAGCACAAGGCAGAAATTTTGCCATATCCGGCGGGGTTGCACAGGCGGTAAATTCGCTGCTTGATGAACAAAACAAGGCAAAACCGTATGTAATAAACGGTCTTGACAAACCTGCAATAAGGGATTTGAAAAAGTTTGCCAACAACGGCAAGTGTGAGTTTGGGGATTTGATAGAGGTAATGGCTTGCCACGGCGGCTGTTTGGGCGGTTCAAACACGATAAATGCCTACAGACAGGCATCAAAACAGCTGAGTGAGTACGTTGAACAAAGCCCGAAATTGAAATAATTATTCTATTTTATTTAGTCCTCCCTAAATAGGGAGGATTTAGGAGGGTTTGAGTCAATAATTTTTATATAAAAGTCCAAAACCCATCCCTAACCCTTCCCTACTCAGGGAAGGGGAAATATTCAGTCCTCCCTGTTTAGGGAGGGCAAATATTAAGAACACAATATATTGACATTGTCAATAAAATAGTACATAATATATATAGAGGTGTAATATGGAACAAACTAATATAAATATAAGAATTGATAAGAAATTAAAAGAACAATTTGACCGGTTATGCAGTGAATTAGGCCTTACAATGACCACAGCAATAAATATTTTTGCAAGAGCAATGGTACGCGAAAAAGGACTTCCATTTGAAGTAACTTTGCGTAATCCGAATAATGAAACTCTTAAAGCAATAAAAGAGGCTCGAACCGAAACAAATTTGCACGGTCCGTTTGGCAGTACGGATGAACTATTTAGGGATTTAGATGCTTAGAGTTGAGTACACAACAAGATTTAAAAAGGATTATAAACTTATTCAAAAGAGAAAATACGACATACAAAAGTTGAAAGATGTCGTATCGATTTTGTGCAGAGATGAATGTTTACCGGCAAAATATAAGGACCATTCGTTGGGTGGAGATTACAAGGATTTCAGGGAGTGCCATATCGAGCCGAACTGGCTGTTGATATACAAAATCAGCGATTCATCCCTGATATTAACTCTTACCAGAACAGGAACACATAGCGATTTATTCCAAAAATAAGAATAGGGAAGGGTAAATATTTAGTCCTCCCCCTATTTAGGAAGGGTATACTAGTTCCTCCCCTTGCTAGGGGAGGTTAGGTGGGGTTTGGGACAGAGTTCTACAGCCCTAACGGGATTGAAACCCTTCCCTACCAACCTCTCAAAAAACTTGACATTTAGTCAACTTTTTCTCGGCATAGTCCTAATCAGGAAAGGGAAAAATGATTTACCAGAAATTCCCTCCCTAAATAGGGAGGGAATTTCTGTTTATAAATTGCACCATACAAGTATCTGCAAGTAAATTACTAGTTTCCGCAAGCACCCAAGTTTAATGTCTCGCTAAAACTACCTACATCCTGAACATTTGAACTGTAAGACGTAGTACCACGTGCTTTTCTTTGAGAACAATTGTTGAAGTTTCCGTTAGGGCAATATTCTAGCGCAACAAAGAAAATCTTACCACCATTACTGCAATTTACATTCGTTCCTTTTGGTAAACCATTGATATAACGTGTACAAATACCGTTAGGACAAGCCTCATAGCCATTTGCTGTACAAGTATGCATTATTTTAATTCTATAATTATATACATCATTAGAATTGCATTCATTTCTATAGGTAACAGCTACCTGACGCGCATTAGTTGGGGTCGAAGCGACATGCAAAGTTAGAGAGTCTACTTTAGTATTCGAACAACTTGCACCATTATCACAACAGAATAATCTTGAGGAATTATTTGAGTATTCAGAACTATGTTGTTGTAAATATGAGAAGAAGGCTGTATTACTACAACAAGCTTGTTGCGCTGGGCCTGCTGATGGATTGCCTCCAGTCCACGTATGTATCCCAATATTGGCCCTTATACAAGCACTTGGGTTAGACGATGACCACGCACAATAATTATTGTGCCAATATTCACAACAAGTAGCATCCGCAGTGACAGTACTAGGTGCTGAACCGCAGCAATATCCTAAATGACTACTCTTAAATGCTGGATAATTACAGCATTGTGCCCCCGCAGAAAGATTATTGTTCAACTGTTGTTGTGTCCACTGGTTACAACAAGTTTCTGTAGCGTTATCAGGTGACACTATTGAACACGGATCACATATCGACGATACACCTTGTTGAATAATTTGGGTATATCCTGACCTTGGGGTGCAATTGTCGTAAATGAATTGTCCTCGAATTCCACGACAAAAATCAACCGTGCCTGAAGCGATAACTTCAGTCGTACCGCGTCTTATTTGTACGGTATGAGTAGATAACGTAGCGCCGGTAATTGCAACGTTAGTGTTACTATTACTGTTTTTAGGGAATGTAAGTTTTTGAGAACCATCAACATATACATAGAAGGTGTCACTCGGGCTGTATCCGCTAATATTACACAACAATTGATTACTGCCATTCGCTTGCGTACATGAAAATTCACCATTAGCACTTCTGTAAGAGGCACACGGGTCGCATATATCCTGATGGTTACCGGAATAAGTACTATCTGCGCAACAAGCAGACTTTTTAGCCGAATCACCGTTTACAGTACTTGTACCCCAATATTCACAACAAGAATTTCTGAAAGTATTATTGTTGTATATACTTGAATAGTTACAACAATCGCCTTTATGTAGGTTAAAGACGGCACTAAAGCCGCAACAAGTTTCCTTATTTTGTTGATAAATAGTATCATTGTTTTTACAGCAATTCCTTTTATCGTCATCGTTACTTGGGGCACTACCACCATTCGCCCAATTCATGCAGGCATCGGTTTCTCCGCAATAGAAACCTTTGGCAGGATCATAATAACTGGAGCATTTATCCACAATACCTACAGCATTGTTACAAGCACTGTTCATATACGACGGAACGTATGCCCAAACTCTTGTACTGGTCTTTCTTATTGGACAGCATTTGCTGTTTGAAGCCTGATAGTAGGTGGCTCCGCGATATTGCCACTGGTCGCCACTTGGCGCTTTCATCCCGCAACAGTATGTATACCAATTTGAATCAGCCAAACCAACTTTATCATCACAACATTGCTTTGCAGTGGAATTGTAATTGTACGGCACATCACCGTTCCCGTATGTCGATGCAACAGCACATTTATTCGCACAATCTGCATAATATGTAGAATCCCCGGAGCGCCTGCCATCGTCGCCAATACCTAATGCCGTACAACAATCAGGTTGAGTACCGAAATAGGAATTATCTTGAGCATAAATTCTCAAACAACATTGTGCAAAATCACCAGATGGATTACTATACCCGGTGTGCCCTGTTGCAGAGGAAATATATTGCTTACTGCAACAACTATTTAACCAATTAGTCCCTTCTTTCACTCCCGAACTACAACAAGGTTCTGCATCATAGTTTGTCAACGGAGTCACGCTAGTCCAAGGGTTTTTAAAACTACAACAAGTATAACCTGTATAACTCGTACAGCAATTCTCATCCTCTTGCCCGTTGTAATTATATCCGTTTGAAGAACTACAACAAGTACTTGAACTATAGTTCCAATTGTACGGATAGACACAACACTCTTGAGTATTATCTACACCATCAGGACAAGGATCTGCTGAACACCAGTTTTTATAAGATGTTTCATTCTTGTGTGCATTTTTGAATGTTGTATTTGAACAACATGCATCATTATCAGGGAAATATGCGCTGTTTCCGGTTGAAATACGTTTGTTATAACGCCAAGAACAGCATTTCTTGACTTCCGAATATGATGATTGTTCTATATGTTTATAATCATTTTTATCACAACAACCACTGTGCCAGCTGTCGTTTTCATAAGTATAACCATAATATGCACAACAATCATCAGTCGCAGATTTACCGTTATCAGCTAATCCGTCCCAAATACAACAACCAAGTTGGAAATTTCCGTTACTATCTATGCCTGAAGAGGATGAACAACAAACACTACCCGGCTGATAATCCGTACAACAAACATCATTGTGACCACCACCGTACAAGCTGCCATGAGTATCCGAACAGCAATAGTATCTTATTTGACTTTGAGTAAGATCAATATCCGGGCTGCTACAGCATGCGTTCTTCCATTTAGTCTTACTCATATTAGGATGAGTTTTTTGAATTTGAGAACAACACTCTGAAGGTAATACAGTTACGGAGCTGTCATTTAGCGCTGTATCACAATCGACAGCAGGTGCGACCACACAACGGGAATCTGTATATGAGTCTTCGCCGCCAACAACATGACCGTCTTCATCAGCACAGCAGTATGATTTGAACAGATCATCGCTCAAACCGTTATTAGTTTTTGAGCAACAATTGATACGCCACCTGTTTTTATAGATAGCTCTGCTGTGATTAGCATAAGTACCACTTATTGCCGAACAACAGTTATCTTTTGATTCAAAATGGTTGCTTGTAAGTCGCCAAGAACAACATCCTAAAGTTTCATTGTACTTGTACGTAGTGGATTTCATACAACAACCGTTTCGCCAATTAAGAGGATTACTAAGATTATTGATATTGGTGTTTTCACAGCAATAATTCGAAGCAGAAATTCCTGTCGCAGGCAAACCTGCCCATTTACAACATGATGCGTTATTACCACCGTTCACTGTAGTACCGTTGTCACGACAACAAGCACTGCCTGCCGTATAATTTGTACAACAAACATCATTGTGACCGCCACCATACAAATTGCCGTTAGTATCCAAACAACATTTTGACATTTCTGATTCATTAAGACCGTTATTGTCTACACTGCAGCATTTGTTTTTCCAAGCTGTTCTGTTCGTATAATTACTGTTTTTTTCTTTTAGTTTTTTACAACACATCGTAGGGAATACTTCCACAACAGTGGTATCTGTACTGGTTAACGCACTTGCACAACAATTATTTTGCCAATCTGTTTGAAGCGTTGTATCGCAATTTTGAATCAATACCGGCTCACCACCACCGGGGTTTACAGGAACAACAGAACCGCCCGGAATTACTTTCTCGGCGATATAAGTTTGACCGCCAATTTCGACAGCATCAGCCCTGTTGCAGGTACCGATTACATCCCATATCGTACCCAAATCTGCACGACCGGGGTTCAGAGTAGTACAATTATTCGGATTGATTTTATTTAATACAGTAGAATTCGTACAACATGAAACAGCGTTAACAGAGGTTACGACATGATGCATAGTCGCAGCATCCTCACAAGAGCAAACAAACGAAATCTTTGAAGAATCACTGCCGCCAACATGTTCGCAGCAGAATGAATTACGTATCCAAGTATTAACCCAGCGATTGCCCAATTTCGCACGTTTACGACAACAACGAGCATCCTCAGGATTACCTTCTGCTAAAGATTTATGAGAGTCATTCGCACAACAATACATAACGAAATCATCGTCATTAGAGAACACACGCTCAACGCCGCAGCACTGCGACTTCCAGAACGGATCGTTCTTACGCTTATTTGTCATTGTCGAATCCGAACAACACTCCGGCAAATTCCAATCCGAAGAATTCGGCAAATCCGCACGCTCTGCACAGGTATAATCATCGTAATTCCCGCATGATGCTTTCGCTTCTTTGGTTAATGGAGTACCATCAAAATCTTTCCAATCTCTGTCTTCAAATATCTTACAACAATTTGTCCCTTTTGTCGGATCTCTTGGATCGCAACAATATTGTGCATCGCTTTCTTTCCCTCCTGTGTTCAATTTGCCGTCTGTACAACAATTGCTTCTGAATGCATCGGTTGACGGATAATTGGTTTTACCCAATGAACAACAATGTGTTTGCCATGTTGCATCATTCTTCATTGAATTTTTATTAGCATCGCAACAGCCATCTATCCAATTTGCTTTACAACATTGAGACGTTGTTTTATAACTATCTTCCCCACAACACTTTGCAATCCATACAGCATCATTATTAGAGTTCTTATTGTATTTCAAAGCACAACAATCGCCAAACCATTTATCTGAAGAAGTACAACAATTATCTTTGTATTTGTTAGCACTCGGGTAATTTGTCGAACCCTTGCTGCAGCAATTTGCCTGCCATGTAGTATTGGTATTCTTATCGGTAAAATTACAACAAGTATTTGTACGATTACTATCCCAAGTTATATCAGAACTAAAACAGCAAAATTCGCTCGGCGAGGAAGCATCTGCCTTACAGCATGCGGCTAGATTATCGCCTGCCTCCGTTTGACCGTCTGTAGAAGAACAACATTCAGGGCATTTTTTATAATCGCCATATACACAACAACGGTGGAGAAGTTGACCTGATTCGAGTTTGGAATAATCAGTACCAACTAAGTGGGTACAGCAAATCTCATCAAGCTTATCTTCGCCGTATAACTCACCGGCAGAACAACATTTATCAGCAAGACTTGAATCTTTCGGGAAACCGTAATTTTTATTGCCACAACACGCATCATCGGCTACGAAAGCATTGTTATCTTTTTTCCATTTACAGCAAGTATCACCGTTACTCTCAGCCTTACGGCAGCATTGAGTAAGTTGAGAATTTATAGACTCGAAAGTACAACATTCGTCATAAGGACCTTCAATTTTCTCTTTTCTATCTTCCGTGGTACAACATTGTTCACTGTTTTCGTTTTCTTCACAGACATTTATTTCGTTACATATTTTAGGATATTTAGCCTGAACCTCTGCTAATTCACAGCAAGCGCTGCCTTTTTTAAGACTTGTAATATCTTTTGATGCCCTATATAAACAACAAGCCGCATTGGTGGTATAACGACAGCACAAATCATTTATATCGGATGGCTTACAACAAGCAACAGTCACTTCTTTTATTTCTTCAATTTTACAACAATCATCATCCGAACTTGAAATTGTGTGATTTTCGCACACATTGACATTACACTCCGGATCATCATCAGGACAATCCGTACTATTACATGTTTCATAAGCCGGACTGGTCGGATCATTAATATACCATTTGCAACAAGGGTCACCGACTACAATTTCCCTGCTGTCACAGCACGCTTTGGATACATCGGAAATTTCGCAAGGGGTAGGAGGGTCTTCAGGACAATTATCTCCTTCACAAGGGGTAGCAGGGTCCGGAGTTATAATAGTTGTCGGCTCTTCATCACTAAACACAGCATTATGCTTCAAATCAATTGAAAACGTTCTCAAATCTCTGCCGTATATATTCGGTTCTTTTGGACCGTTTAAATCAATCCAGCCGGTTATTCTTTCTCTGCCGCTTGCCCTTTTTATCATAGGCTTAATACAAATACTTACACCGTTTTTGAGAATAGCACAGGCACCTCTTATACCGGTTGTATCAAATTCGACTTTATCATTATCTTTATATTCATAATACACATTTGCAAAACAATCTCCCGGTTCATTGCCGCAATATTTTACGACTTTCATATACTTGTTTACGTATTTACCCGCATTTTCTCCGTAATCTTCAGGATCATGCTCATCTTTGACATACATCATTGTCTCAGTGATACTATCCCTGTTTTCACTTGCAGGCAATCCTTCCAAAGAACTCAGCATTTGTTTTACTTCGGTTTGATAAGTAAGTGCAAACGATTTATTTTGCATTCTTGTCGTAACAACAGGCATAATTAATACAATGATAACTGCTATAATAGCAAGCGCTATCAAGACTTCACTAAGCGTAAAGCCACGTTTTTTATTTATATTTTTATTCAAAAGTGTTGAACAAGCACGCCAAAATGACCCAAAACTCGTCTTATGCAACATGTATTTCCTCGCGATTCTCAATTTGCTTATACGTATCCATATTAATTATAACACTTGACCATGCCCGTTGTCAATCGATAAATAGCTAACTTTTTGTAACAAAAAATAATTAAAAAAAATAGAATAATTAAAACTGCATGTTGACAATAGAATTATAAAGTTGGTAAAGTATAAGAAGATGTATCAGTAATATCTACGGGAACACAATATGGCAAAAGTTAACGTAAAAGTATGTTTAGGTACAACCTGCTTTGTTATGGGGTCATCAAATTTGCAGGAATTATTGGATTTGGTGCAAAAAAAATACGGTGAGGATGTAAGCGTTTCAGGTTCCCCTTGTCTTGGATTATGTTCCATTGATTGGGAATTTTCTAAAGCCCCGTATGTTAAAGTTAACGATGAAATAATTAAAGAAGCAACAGTAGAAAAAGTTATTGCGGCAATTGATCGGGAACTGAAATAGTATTAAAATTGTACCCGTTTTTATTTCTTACCGTAAATTTTATTTTTAGGAACATTAATATGATATGTAATTCCTGGACAGGAGGTTAGGTAAATGGAAATAGAATTAGGCCCATTTTGTAAACTTGAACACATAAAATACAATGCATATTGGTCAAGAGTTCATATTGACTCACGTTTAAAGATTGATGAAGAAGATATTATAGACTATAAAGAGCATCTGAAAGATTGCCAAAAGAATCCGACAATCGGTTTACTGGCAGGCAAAAAATACATAACCGGAAAACCGATGAACTATCCTGAATATGCAAATCGTAATATCCGTTATTTAGAAAGACAACCTGAAATAGATGAATTGAAAAAGAGTTTAAAAAAGAAAATTAATGATTTGTACCCCAAAACAAAACATATAAGAGAATATATTATAAGCAGCAAAAGAGTCGTATTTAGTACAATAGAAAAAAGTAAAAAGTATACTGCATTTGATAAATTAATAATATTACTCAAAAAATTCATATAAAATTTTAGAGTTTTAGCGTTTAATATTTCAGCCCCTTATTCTCAAAAAGTGTAACAAAAATCTTAACCTATAGTAAATATTTTGTTATATTGCTTGTTTTTGTGCTATGATATAGAAAAGAATTTTAAGATTAGGGGAGAAATACATGTCTGAAAATTTGACTAACGATACAGCCATAGAAGCATTGGACACTGCGGCTGAAAATATTGCAAAAGAAGAATTAAGAAAACAAATAAACGAAGAATTTGTTGATCCGTCAGGCGGAGTGCATGACGATTTTGAGACACAAACTTCAAACGAATACGGCGCAGAGAATATCCGTGTTTTGGAAGGTCTTGAAGCGGTTAGAGTCAGACCGGGAATGTATATAGGTTCAACGTCCCAAAGAGGCTTACATCATTGCATTTATGAAATTGTTGATAACTCTATCGACGAATCTTTAGCAGGCTACTGTACCGATATTTTTGTAACAATTAATAAAGATAACAGCATAACCGTTGAAGATAACGGACGTGGTATTCCTGTTGATATTAAACCGGAAACAGGTAAATCCGCATTAGAAATCGTACATACAGTACTACACGCAGGCGGGAAATTCGGTGACGGAGGATATAAAGTATCCGGCGGGTTGCACGGCGTTGGGGCTTCAGTTGTAAATGCATTATCAGAAAAATATATTGTAGAAGTTTCACGTCAGGGCTATGTATGGCGTCAAGAATATATGAGAGGAGAACCGCTTGCACCTGTTGAAAAAGGCGAACCAACAGACAAAACAGGTACAAAAACAACTTTCTGGCCTGACCCTGAAATCTTTACCGAAACAACAGAAATTGATGTTGAAGTTATTGGTACAAGACTTCGTGAAATGGCATTTTTAAATAAAGGATTAAAAATAATTTTTAAACATGCAGGTATGGAAGAACCTGAAATTTTTCACTACGAAGGCGGAATTGGAAGCTATGTAGAATATTTAAACAAAAATAAAACTGTTTTACATGACAAACCAATTTATATTGAGAAAGTTGTCGATGATATTCAGGTTGAAGTTGCTATGCAGTACACTGATTCATACACCGAAAACGTACTATCATTTGCAAACAACATTAATACTCATTCGGGCGGGACTCACATGACCGGGTTCAGAAATGCCATTACTCGTGTTTTAAATGATTATGCAAGAAAAAATAAAATCTTAAAAGATTCCGACCAGAATCTTTCAGGTGACGATGTAAGAGAGGGTTTAACGGCAATTGTTTCCGTAAAAATTCCTAACCCTGAATTTGAAGGTCAAACAAAAGAAAAATTAGGTTCAATTGAAGCGCTTAGTGCAGTACAAGATGCAGTCAGAGATAAATTGCAAGAATGGCTTGAATTTAATCCAAAAATGGCTAAAGCGATTTTGGAAAAAACGCTTCAGGCACAAAGAGCAAGAGAAGCCGCAAGAAAGGCAAGAGAACTCACAAGACGTAAAACCGTTTTAGAAAATTCTACATTGCCGGGTAAACTTGCAGACTGCTCAAACAGAGATCCATCCCAATGCGAAATCTTCATCGTTGAGGGTGACTCAGCAGGCGGGAGTGCTAAACAAGGAAGAAACAGAATGTTTCAGGCTATTTTGCCGTTGAGAGGTAAAATTCTTAACGTTGAAAAAGCAAGGTTAGACAGAATATATGCCAATAATGAAATTCAATCAATGGTTCAGGCATTCGGTATTAAAATTAGTCGTAATCCTGATGAAGTTGAACTGGAAAAACTTCGTTATCACAAAATTATCATCATGACAGATGCTGATGTCGACGGTGCTCACATCAGAACATTGATGCTTACGTTCTTCTTCAGATATGCAAGACCATTAATTGAAAACGGCTATGTATATATTGCTCAGCCTCCGTTATTCAAAGTAACTCAAGGTAAGGCGTCAGAATATTTATTCAACGAACATGTTTTAGACAAAATGCTTAAAGAACGAGGGATAAAGAACTTAAGCCTGTCAGATAAAGAAAAGAAAAACGTCAAAACAGGAGATGAACTTTTAGAACTTATTAAAAATATGACAGAGTTCTACAAGTCATACAATAACCCTATTTTGAATCTTTTCCCTGCAGTATTTTTAAGAGGCTTGGTTCGTTCAAATGTCCAACTTGCAGATTTTGATTCTCAAGATATGATGAATAAACATTGTGAATATTTAAATCACTATCTGCAAGATCACGCAAAGAATTATAATATTGCAGAGGCTGAAAATTATAAAGTTGAAGTTAAATATAATGCAGAGAATGCTAAATATTCGTTCATATTACATTTGAACGATGAAGAACACGTTGTATTGAATCAAAATATCATCAAGAGTACCGAATTTAAGAAACTGCGTGAATCATATCCGCTAATCAGAGATTTCTTGATTGAAGAGACTGACGGCTTGATTTTAGAAACAGATACCGAAAAAATTGAAATTAACTCGTTTGAAAAACTTCAAAAAACAATTGATGAAAGAGGTCAAAGGGGATTACAAATTCAGCGTTTCAAAGGTTTAGGTGAAATGATGCCGCAACAGCTCTGGGAAACAACGATGGACCCTGCAACAAGAACATTGTTAAAAGTCAACATCGAAGATGCAATGATTTGTGACCAACTATTCGACATATTAATGGGCGACAGAGTTGAACCAAGGCGTGACTTTATTCAATCTAATGCCGTTTATGCAACAAACATTGACACATAATTATATTTAAAATAAAAATCAAAATCGCCGCAAGAATTTTTCTTGCGGCGATTTTTTATATACATTATTTATCTGTTTGCGAATTTTTGTTCTCTAAGCGCCTTTAATTCCGCCTGATAAGGAGAAATTTTTCTTATATCATCTATGACTTTTGGCAATTTTTCTATTACATAATCTATTTCATCTTCTGTCGTAAACCTGCTAAGACTCCAGCGAATACTGCCATGTATAGCAGTAAACGGAACATTCATCGCTCTTAAAACGTGGCTTGGCTCGAGTGAACCGGATGTGCAAGCTGAACCTGATGAGGCACAAATGCCTAAATCTGATAAATGCAGAAGAATAAGTTCGCCTTCAATGTATTCAAAACCAATATTTGTAGTATTCGGCACACGTTTAGCAAGTCCTGTATTCACTCTTGCATTATAAATATTATGTAGAATACCTTTTTCGAGTTTGTCACGCAATCTTGCGACCTCGGTCATTTCATATTCAAGATTATCGGAAGCGAGTTCTGCTGCTTTACCTAAACCGACAATATAAGGAACATTCTCCGTACCTGCACGCTTGCCGCGCTCTTGATGCCCGCCGATAATAAGCGGCGAAATCATAGTTTTTGAATTAACATATAGAACCCCGACACCTTTTGGAGCGTGGAGCTTGTGTCCGGAAATCCCAAGCATATCAATTCCGTTTTCAACAACATTAATAGGAATTTTACCTGCAGCCTGAACCCCATCAACAAAGAATTTTGTATCAGGATTTTTGGACTTAATTATTTGAGAAATTTCTTTTATCGGGTTTATAACACCCGTTTCATTATTCGCCCACATAACAGATACAAGTGCAGTATCATCCTTTATAAGATGGGACAATTCATCTGTATTAAGCTCGCCGTTTGAATTTACCCCGATATAATCAACTTTGAAGCCTTGTTTTTCAAGGAATTTATAAACATTCAAAACACATGGATGTTCAATTTTTGTTGTGATAATATGTTTTTTCTTGGTATTTGCCAACGCCCCACGTATAGCAGTATTTGCGCTTTCGCTGCCACAGGAGGTAAATATAATTTCTTTTTCATTTTCTGCACCTAAAAAATCCTTTAACTTGCCTCTTGCTTCACGAATTGCGTGAGAAGATTTTTTGCTAAAATCATACATACTTGAAGGATTTGCATATTCTTCCTTAAAATAAGGCATCATTTCTTCAAGGACTCTTTCATCTACTTTTGTAGTCGCATTATTATCTAAATATACCAATTTATCCATTATTTTACCTCGATAACATTTATATCATCTCCCAAAGCATGTTTAAGAGTTTGTTCAACAAAGATTTTTAAGGTCATTGTTGAATTTTTGCATCCGGAGCACATACCTTTGAGTTTGACATAAATATCTTTATCTTTAATATCTACAAGCTCAATATCGCCCCCGTCTTTATTAAGTTCAGGAGATATCTGGCTTTCAATAACACTATTTACTTTCAATATCCACTGAGTCGAAGTCATTTGTTCCTTTTTGCCTTCTTCAACCTGACCGTTATAGTAATTATCAATAATTTTTTGGATTTCACCTTTGCATCTGCCACACGCACCGCCTGCTTTAGTGTAATTTGTCACTTCTTCAACAGTTTTCAAATTATTTGTCTTAATCGCATCAAGTATAACTTTATCAGTCACCTGAAAACAAGTACAAATCATTTTTTCTTCAGTTTCATTTTTAATTTGATCGAGCGGCACAAATCCGTCTTTTTCGTAGTTTTTAAACGCATCTTCTAAAGCTTCATAACCCATAACCGAACAGTGCATTTTTTCAGGCGGTAATCCGTCAAGTTGGTCTGCTATGTCTTTATTGGTTATTTTTTTAACCTCGTCAACGGATTTCCCGATAATCATCTCGGTCAAAATACTTGAACTTGCAACTGCACTGCCGCAGCCAAATGTTTGAAATTTTGCATCGGTTACAATATTATCTTTTATTTTTAAGTATATTTTCAACTGATCGCCACATACCAAAGAACCTGCCGTCCCTACAGCATCGGCATCTTCAATTATGCCGACATTTCTCGGATTGCGATAGTGATCCATAACTTTTTCGGAATAATCCCACATAGTGTTGTCCCTTTCTAAAATATGTATGACAACATTATAAAACAAAAAAAATTCTAAAACCTTAGCATTAATTATTATTTAATTATTTTATAACTTTAAAAAATTCATTAGAAATCAACTGAGAATATTTTTCACCTTGATTTGCAGAAACTAAAATTTTATCGTTGCCATTTTCATCCTGCACAACAGAAATTATACCGGAGATTTCACCAATAGGGAGTTTTTTTATACGCGCAGTAAATTTTACATAAGGAATCTGTTGACCGTAAGATGTCATTGTACCTTTTTCGGTTACGTGAAAATCTTCAAGCGCTGCCGATTGATATTTTATTTTAGATATTGCTTTTTTAATTCGTTCCTCAGCATCATCTGCCTTAATATCTTCCGTGGTAAGGACTTTTTTCTTTGCAGTATCTACAACAACCATCTTTTGACCGGAAGCCTTATGCTCTGCGACAACAGCATTGTACCCCATCAAACCTGCAGCCTTTTCTATTTCAAACTCTTTATCTATTTTTGAAAAGTCCCCAACCTTTTGAGCACGCTCTAATATCGTATCATGGGTCGGATGTAACAAATTATTGATAGAATCTTTTATCCAATTTTGGCCTCCGAATGCTATAAATCCAACAGCCACAACAGTTAGAAATATTGATCTTGTAATATTTTTTAAGCAACCCATGTTGAAATCCTCTTGTTTTTATATCAATATTATATTATGAGCAAAGGGGAAATCAATCATGTTAATAGCTGGGATGTGAATATCGAAGACACCACCCCTGCTATGCAACAATATCTGCAAATCAAAAAAGAGCATCCTGGAATTTTACTTTGGTACAGAATGGGAGACTTTTTTGAAACCTTTTTCGAAGATGCCGTTATTATGGCAAAAGAACTTGAGCTTACCCTGACAGGCAGAGATTCTGGAGCCAAACTTGGCAGAGTCCCGCTCGCAGGAATCCCTGTTAAGGCTGCTGATGCATATTTGCAAAAACTTGTACAGAAAAATTATAAAGTTGTAATTTGCGACCAACTTGAAGACCCGAAATTTGTTAAAGCAGGCCAAGTTGTAAAACGAGGAGTTACAAGAGTTTTAACCCCTGGAACTTTAACCGAAAGCAACCTGTTAAAACAAAATTCAAATAATTACATTTGTGCAATTTATAAAGACGACAAAAAAGATTTGTACGGTTTTGCCTACACCGATATTTCCACAGGCGAATTTAAAACAACTCAAGCTCCGCTAAATCTTATTATGGCTGAACTTGCAAGACTCAATCCGTCTGAAATTGTAGCACCAAGTCTAAAACAAGATATTAAACCATTTCAAATCGTGGCGGATGAAGTGGTTAATCTACCGGAAGAAATTACAAGCAGATACAACTGTTCAAAAATTCCACCATCAGTTTTTGAGGAAAATTTTGCGACAAATAATTTAAAAACCGTATTTAAAACAACAAGTTTGGAAAGTTTCGGGTATTCAAAATATAAAATTGGATTTCAGGCAGCAGGGGCTCTGCTTGCCTACATTTGGGAGACCTCTAAGGACAATATGCCCAAATTTGACCGCATAGAAGCATATGAATTGTCCGAATACATGATTCTTGATGCTTCAACAAGAAAAAACCTTGAACTAACAGAAACACTAAGAGAAAAGAATAAATACGGTTCGCTTTTATGGGCTATAGACAAGACCAAAACAAATATGGGAGCACGACTATTAAAGAATTGGATATGTCAGCCATTAAAAAATGTTGATGAAATAATGACTAGACAAAATTCGGTCTCTGAGCTTGTCTCAAAAAGTGATGTAAGACTAAATTTGGCCGAATTACTTGATAAAATATATGACATTCAGCGCCTTGCAACAAGAATGAGCAACTCATCTGCCAGTCCGAAAGATTTTGTCAGCCTTAAACAGTCTTTATATGTTTTACCGGAACTTCTTAGTGCCACAAAGGAATTAAACTATGACATGTTTTCAAAAATCAGAGCATATGAAGAAGAAATTGCCGATTATGTTCAAATGATAGAAAAAACTATAGTCGATAATCCACCTATATTGCTAAAAGATGGCGGAATAATTAAGCCGGAAGTAAGCGGGGAACTTGATTATTTCAGAGATTTATTGACTGGCGGAGAAGAATGGCTCAAAAATTTTGAAGAAAAAGAAAAAGAAAGAACTGGGATTAAAACACTCAAAATCAGTTACAATAAAGTATTTGGGTACTATATCGAAATTACAAACTCAAATCTTAATATGATACCTGATGATTACATCAGAAAACAAACCCTTGTAAACGCCGAAAGGTTTATTACAGAAGAACTCAAAAAACACGAAGATGACGTGTTGAGCGCAAAATTCAAATCAACAGAGCTCGAGTACAAATTATTCTCTGATTTTAGGGAATACTCAAAAGAATATGTTACAAAAATCCGAGAAATAGCAGATTGTATAGCAACGGCAGATGTTCTTGTTTCACTTTCAACTACAGCAGTTGAAAATAATTACTGCTGCCCTATCATTGATGAGTCAAACGATTTTCTTGTTAAAAACGGCAGACACGCAGTTTTGGAAAACATTTTACCATTAGGGCAATATGTTGCGAATGATTTGGAGATAAAATCCGGAGTTACAAGTAGTGAAGACACTCAGTTTATGATACTTACAGGTCCAAATATGGCCGGCAAATCTACTTATATGCGACAAAATGCCTTAATTGCAATATTAGCGCAGATTGGTTCTTGGGTTCCTGCTGACAGCGCTAAAATCGGAATTGTTGATAAAGTGTTCACAAGAGTAGGAGCAAGCGACGATTTGACTCTAGGGCAATCAACTTTTATGGTTGAAATGATTGAAACCTCATTTATACTTAATTCTGCGACAGAAAAAAGTTTTATTCTGCTGGATGAAATCGGGCGAGGAACGAGTACATACGACGGCGTTGCTATCGCTTGGGCTGTTGCGGAATTTATTGCAACAAAAATAAAGGCAAGATGCATTTTTGCAACCCACTACCACGAACTTAATGTTATGACCAAAAAATATCCCCAAATTAAAAACTATAGAATAACAATAGCTGAAAATAACGGAGAAATCGAATTTTTGCGAAAAGTTGTATCTGGTGGAGCCAGCAGAAGCTACGGTATCCAAGTCGCAAAAATGGCAGGACTGCCAAACGAAGTCATATCCCGTTCTCAAGAACTTATGGCAAAAATGCAAAAAGATTTCTCTAAAAATCTTGCATCCGGCAAGAAAATGGTTCATAATGAAGACGACATTCCACAACTCTCATTGTTTGGAATGTAAAGAAATTTTAATAAAATAGCAATTTTTCAGGTTTATGCGTTTTAAAAGAAGCATCAAGGAGTGTGTGTATGAACGTAACATTTAATCCAAGCGTAAATTTTAAATCAGATACCAATTTAATTACCGAAGCGGCAAGGAAAATTAAAGAAGCGGAAGCATCAAAACCAACTATTCCGTCATCCGAACCGTTATCAAAGGAACAAGCAGATACTTTTGAACGTGAATTCAAGGAAATATTGGAAGAAGGAAAAAGTATTGAAACCATCCTTAAAGGCAAACACTGGGAGAAAGTTTATGACCCTGCAAGCAACACCGTTCATGCAAAAATTCCAAACTCTTATGACGGGAATGAATACACGATTTACCCTGACGGAAAAGTAGTTGTAACTGACGGATGGGGCAAAAATGAAGTTGAACGCGAAGCAAATGATGAATTGGCTGCTTACATTGAAAAGCGCAAAGCAGAATATGAAGAAGCAATTCATCGTGGATTTGAAAAGAAATTGAATAAAGAAGAAGTTGTTGAAGAACCAAAATCTAACGCATACACCTCAAAAGAATACACCCAAGCAGAATTAGACGAAAAAGCAAATGTTTTCACAGAGCGCTTAAATAGTCGCAAATGGGAAAAAGAATATCTCCCTGAAAACGATATCATAATGGTGCGCAACAAACAGATGAAAGATGGACTTGAATATATGATTAAAAATGACGGCACTGTTATGGAAACAGGACTGAGAAATAAAGCCGTTACAATAATTGAGCCAAACAGTCAAAGCGCAAAAGTTTTTGCAAAGTATAAAAGAAAACTAGACCCAAATGCACCTAAAACTTCTTTATGGATGAAAATGAAAGAAGCAACAGCTGATATTTGGAAATTCTTTACTGTTGCCGGGGCAATGAGTGTTGCAACAGCAAGAGGCTTATGGCAAGGGGCATTGACAGGTGCAGCGGTATTAGCATCTGCCGTAATAATTCGCGGGGCTAAAGCCATAATAAAAAATCAAAAGACAATATCTGATGTAATAAAAACTCCGTTAAAAACAGCAGGTTTTGGAGGTAAATCCCTTGCAATTGCTGCCGGTGCTCTTGTATTTGCAGGCCACGTTATTGCAGGGAAACTGGCTGCAAACCAAAAATCCGCAGTAATCGAACACAAAGTTGATGTTCCACATGTTGATTAGATAGAAATAAAGTGTATTAAAGCGGAAATAGTTTAACTATTCATGCTTTTCATTTTTATTGCAGACAAAATTCGAACGCTGCTCGAGCTTGTATTGGATTGTTTTACTAACAACAGCTCGACTACACTCTACGCAAAATCCGCAAAAAAAAAAGAGTCTAATAATTAGACCCTTTGGAATGTAACTTTGTTCCATTCCTCGTAATAGTGAAGTGTGAAGTGTGTGCTTAAAGTTCGGTTTTTAAATTCCTCTTTAAGCATCCTCGTGTTTACATATATATAAAGTATTTTTTTTATCGAAAATTGCTATATTTTGTATATACCACTTAATAATTCTTAACATGACGAAATTGCTCAATTTTGCTACTATAATAAAGAAAATAATATCATTGATTTAGGAGTAGTTTATGAATATATTAATTTCAAATGACGACGGCATTGCTGCTAATGGTATAAGAGTTCTAAGCGAAGAATTGTCAAAGAAGCATAATGTATACGTTGTTGCGCCTGACAGAGAGCGCTCAGCAGCAGGTCACTCTCTAACACTTCATACTCCGCTTCGTGTCGAAGAACTTGAAAATAACAATATAGGAGCAAAAAAGGCATGGGTTACTACAGGTACTCCGGGAGATTGCGTAAAAATTGCCATTAATGCAATTTTATCTAAAGAAGAACAGCCGGATATTGTTATTTCCGGCATAAATCACGGACCTAATTTAGGGGCTGACATCCTATATTCAGGAACAGTAAGCTGCGCAATGGAAGGTGCTATGCTTGGTTTTCCTGCTATTGCAGTTTCTTTAGCCTCAATGAAAACTGAATATGATGATTTTAAATTCACAGCATCATTTGTTTCATCTCTGCTTGATAAACTCAATGGGTTCAAATTTCCACCAAAAAGTATTCTTAATGTAAATGTTCCGCTTCTGACAAAAGAAGATATCGCAGGTGTTGCTATTACAGAACTCGGACGCAGATTATTTACTGATGATTATGAAAAAAGAGTTGATCCCAGAGGAAAAATATATTATTGGATGGCAGGAGAGCTCATAAAAGAAACGGCTGAAACAAATACAGACATCGTAGCAGTACTTGATAACAAAATTTCAATAACTCCGGTCACATACGAAATGACAAGAACCGAAACAATAGCTGATTTGAATAAAGTTCTTTGTTCTGATGATTTTTGCCAATGGTATTAAGATTAATTAAACTTCTACAAACAATCTTCTGCCAACAATATTTTGCTTACCATTGTAGTAACCGGCAAAATATCCGCCTTTGACCGGTCTGTTTTGCGCATAATAACGATTTGAAAAATTACTGCCGTTGTAACTTACAAACGGATTGTTGCCATACGGATTTGAAGACTCTCTTACAATCGGAGTTGATACAATCTGCGGAGCCTGAAATACATTTGATAATAAATTTACTAAACCTGCCATACTACGTGCCTCTCTATCCGTATTTTAATAGCGAATTTAATTTTGTCATTATTATAACATCAAATTACAAAATATTTTAATATAACTTTACAAAAATCGTATATTTTATGTAGGAGAAAGATTAGTTTTTCTTTTCAGCGTTATAAATCAAATAACCGCATAAATACGAAACCATTATACCTATAAAAAGAACCAGAGTAATAGAACTTATCAATTTAAAACCGGTTAAAGCCAATAATAAAAACGAAAATGCAGTTGTTATACAGGAAATAAATATTGCGTCCTCTGTATGCTCTTGGCGGCTTTGCCTAAAGACCGAATAATCGATTGTAAATCCAAGAACTAAAAATAATGCAATTAAACTAAATAAATTTAATTCTCCAAAAATCAAAGAAGTAAGACATGCCGCACAAAAGCAAGCCAAGTAAGATGGAATAATCAATTTTATAGCTTTTTTAAACCCATAAAATAAGGACAAAAATATATAAATCAAAACGAGTATGATAGGAGCAATTTTCAATATAACATCCCTATAATTTTTCATATATTTTTTAACATCTTTTATAATATTCACAACATCAGCTTTTATGTTCAAATCCTTATCGCTATAAACAAAAATCATTGAAGCATTTTTATCTAACATAAATTCTTCTAAAAATAAATTATCGTTTAGGTCAAAATTAATTGGCATAAAAGTTTGGGTTTTAAGATTTTTTATTTGGCGAGAAGTCAAAATATCCGAATATTTGTCCAAATTCTTATCATATAAATTTTGTACCAAATTAAAATTTTCTTTTTGACGTTTTATTGACGGGATAAATTTTGACAATGAAAAATAAGGAATATTATTTTCAGAAAGATTCTTGATAATCATTTCTTCTTTTTCTAATATTTCAGCCAGACTATCACCTTTTACCGTAATAATTTGTATTGGTTGAGAATTTTGACCGGAAACCATATTGTATAATTTTTCTGCATACAAAAGCTTCTTGGGAGGAGTATACAAAGCTGAAACTGAATCATTAAATGACATTCTAAAACATCCTGCCAAACTAAAAATTATAACAATTAAAAGAAAGTTTTTATAAATATTATAATTAAACTTTAAAGTTTTTATAGCCGAAGGGAATGTAAAACAAGGATAAATAAATACAACAAATAAATAAATACCGAAAAGTCCAAAAACGCTAAAAACGGATATTTGGCGCAAAAGCTCAATACCTGTAAAATACAAAATCACAAAAGGAACAATCGTTGTAAAAAAGCTTATCGATAAATTCTTTATAAAATTATTATCTCTGTTCACATTAAACAAGTAATGATAAGAATAATCTATTCCAATCCCGATAAGCATAGTAGAAAAAACCATTGTAATTATTTGAAAATCCTTAAACCATAGTCTTGTAGCACAATATCCGCAAAGTCCGCCAAAAATTATACCAAGCAAAATCGGAAAAAGAATTTTAACACTCCTAAAATAAAAATATGTTAAGCATGCAATTAATAAAATTGAAAGTAAACATATAAGATTAATGCTCCAAACTGAATTTTTGCTGGTATAAAATGAATGAACAGGAGTACCGGCAAGATATATTTTTGAATTATTATCAGATAATTTTTTTTGGATGTTAACAAGCTTTTGGATTTTTTTATTTGCGAATTTAGGACTTAAACCGTCTTTTGAAATTAGCCTTAATGTCGTATATTCATAATATTTACCATTATAGCTATACACAGGTTCAGAAATACTTTTTAATGAGCCTATAAAATCATCAAAAAGCAAAAACGGATCTTTTTCGAATGATGAAAGATACAAGCTCATAGGGTTATACAATGCTTCTATGCTTTGATTATAAACCTCATCATACTTCCCTTTAACTAAAAGTGTATATGTTTTATCTGACAGGAAATTTTGGGGGGCTGACAAATATTTTTTCAATAATTTTGAAACATCCCTATTTTCAATTTGAAAATAATTCATATCAACATTTTTGATAAAATCATTTTTTAATTTTTCTAATTTTTTTTCATCTTCGGATTCAAATACAATCTTTATAACAGATGCCGATTTATTTCCGACTTTTACAATAGTTTCTGAATTTTCAATCTTTCCGCTTAAAAAAGTTTCTAATAAATTTGTTTCAAATTTTACTTTTACAATAAAGGAAAAACAACACATCAATAATGCTGCCACCGTAAATATTATAATTTTAAAAATATTTATTTTTTTAACCATATTATAGTTTTATTTCCGTTTGTTTGCACAATTTCGATTTTATTAATATAATCCTCTCCGCTAATCGAAATATATGAAATATAATCCGCAGTGCGAGAAGCTTTTTGTGGTTTCATACCCATTGTCCAGCTGTTTGATTTATTTTGATAATAAAATTTGAATTCTTTTTCAATTTTTGAATATTTTTTTGACGATATCGCATTTATAATATCATTGATTTGCTTATAATTTTTATTAGTATAATCAACTTTTGATTGGATAGGATATTTTGTATAAAAATAAACACCTTCATCCTTTTTAAATACAAAATCGCCACCGGAAACTATTGGCTTTTGAATATTATTTAAATATTTTTCCTGCTTAAATGCACACTTAATACTCGATAATTTCGGAAGTGCAGCAGAAATATACTCCAGATTTTGCGGGTAATCATACACATCCGCAAAGGCGCTACAACAGCAGCACAAAATAAAATAAACAATAAAAATTATTTTCTTCATCCTTGTGCCTCTTTTATAGCTTTTTGCAAACTAATCGGAGCAGTATAAACACTTTTCCCCAATTTAACATCATAGCAAATTTGCATAGTTTCCGCTTCAAAAATCTTTTCATTAGAATCTTTGTTAAAAATCTTATATTTTATATCCAGAGTCGGTTCCAAAGATTTTACGTCCAAAACCACAACCAAATTATCCATAAATTGAGCCGGCTTTATATATTTTACCCTTAATTTTGCAATAGGATAAGCAAAGCCATCATTTTTCATATCCAAATATGTATAATTCAATTTGGATAATAAATCACACCGGGCCTGCTCAAGATAACGCAAATAATTTCCATGCCAAACAATATACATAGGATCTAAATCTTCAAAAGACACTTTTAATTCATATTTTGAAGTGTATAAACTCATAATTTTACCGACTCCTTAAAAATATTTTCACATAAAAAAGATCCTGAGGAAAATTTTAATTCTTCCGAGTAATATTCATAAGTCACATTCTTTTTGTTATATTCCAATTTTAAATACACTATTGAGTTTTGTTTTATAACATTTGCGAATTTAATTCTTTTCCATTGTCCAACCCCTAATTCAATATTGAAGCATAAATTCGCCAATTCTTTAGCCAAATAAATCTGCACAACTCCGGGAACAATCGGATATTCTGGGAAATGACCTTTAAAAAAATTGCAATTTTTATGAAAAAATATTTTGTATATTACGGAATTTTCTTCAATTTTTCTACCAAAAATTATCGGAAATGAAATATTTATATTAAAAATTTTTTCGATTTTATATTTATCAATTTTGCCGGTTATCGTCATGGGAATTTCATCAATATATTTCCATTTTTGCGGAACTATCTCAAAAAAATCTTTCATATAAAATTTTAATAATTTAGTCAAATCTGCCGTAGAATTTTTTATTACATATTCTTGTCCGGCTTCAGATAATGCACAAATACAAACAAGCTTTTCAGCATATTTAAAAATATAACTATCATTTACAAATGAATGTAATTTTAATTTATCCTCGAGTGCAGGTGCAGACACTCGTTTTTCGTATATTTTTAACATTCGATCTGTTCTGTTTTTTACGGAAAAATACTTTCCGTTCATTTCAATTTTATCGTTAACCCTATAGATGTGTTCATAACAAAAATTTGAAACAACTTTTATATCATCATCTCCGGCTTCTACTACAACATTTTTGAAAGTTTGAAACATAGAATTTTTAGCGGTTCTATAAGCTACAACCCCTGTTTCACTACTCCCATAGATATCGACAATATTAATATTATCATGTTTAAAATAATCATAAACCGCATTATCCAGCTTCCCGCCGGCTGACATAATATATTTTGGGGCATTTACAAATTCAAAATTATGCTTCGGTCCCATATTCAAAAAAGTCGGAGAAGTAATAAGTATTAGATTTTCACCTTCAACATTCTCAGGATAAAATATTCTTTGAAGATTAAACCTAAAACCTCCACATAGAGGAACAAGCAAATTCATAGTCAATCCAAACATGTGACACATAGTAGTCGTCGTGGCTATAATATAATCATTCCCTCTCAAATCAAACTCATCAATTATATCTTCCGCCTCAACTATCATATTATATATACTTTTTAATATAGTTTTAGGTGTTCCTGAAGAACCTGAAGTATATAAATGAACTCTTGGTTTATATATATCCAAATGCGGGAAAGCATAATTTGTTTCTGTATTGTCAGATAATTTTTCTGCAATATAAAAATCCTTATCAAAATCTTGAAGAATTTTCTTATCAGTAACCAAATAAATATTTTTATCTGCAAAAATAGCCGCCAAAAATTGAATAATGAAATTAAAATTATCATCACCCGAAATCACAACATTTTCACTTTTGCCCGATAAATATTTAATTTGTGCTCTGATAAATTCTTTTAAATCTTTATAAGTATAGGAAATTTCCCCACTTATTACGGCAATTTTATTATCATATTTATCACTATAAAAAATATCTTTTATCAAATCAAATTCCTTTTTATCAGAGTTATTCTTACTATATATTCTATACCAAATACCAATCCGACGAGCAAATATGATACGCAGCCGTTATAAATCATCCAAATATTATCAGCCAAAAATATTGTCCAAACAGAAATTAAAAAGTTTAAAAATGTAAATACACACCAAATATAATTGACTTTTCTTGCATAATCAGCCGTCGATGGTTTATATTTGGCTGCAGACAAACGAGCAAATTTCTCTATCAGTGTTTCTTTTGCGAACAAAGAACAAAAAAATACTAAAAATATTATAAAATTACAAATTGGCGGATAAAATTTCAGTGCAACAATTCTTTTTACATAAAAAAGAAAAATAACCAAAAAAGTGAAAAGCACAGGAACTAATGTCTTTAACTTACGCATATATATTCCTATTTTCTTATAAAAGGCTATATATTACCTCAACTACATCCTCAACCGTACGAATTTGATTAAACTCATCCGGCGATATTCTTTTATTCGTCCATTCCTGAAGTCTTACAGCCAAATCAACAGCATCTATGCTATCTAAATCTAAATCCTCAAACAAATTTGAATTTTCTTTTATGGAAGATTTATCTATCTCGAAATCTTCGTTTAAAGTATTGTATAAAAAATCATAAATTTGGTCTTTAGAATATTTTTTATCCATTTTGCTGACTCCTTATGTAATCTGCAATTGTTTTCACAGAGTAAAAAATTTTTTTATTTTGTTCTTTATCTTTGCTCAAATTTAAGCTAAACTCTTTCTTCAAAGCCATTCCGAGCTCTAACGAATCAATTGAATCAAGACCAAGTCCATCACCAAAGAGCGACTCATTTACATTGATATCATCTATAGTAATATCTTCGAGCTCCAACGAATTAATAATAGTCTTTTTTATCTGCTGTTCTAATTCCATAATCACATTTTAACATGAAAAGATTATTTGAATAATACTTGATAAAAAAAGTCTTTTATGCAAAAATTGACATATCAGAAGATATTAAAGGTTATGGCAAGGTAGCTCAGCTGGTGAGAGCGCACGGCTCATACCCGAGAGGTCTACAAGCAAATTGACAATAAAATAGAAATTACAAATATGGCTGAGTAGCTCAGTTGGTGAGAGCGTGCGGCTCATACCCGCAAGGTCGACAGTTCAAATCTGTCCTCAGCTATATTTTTTTGTGTCAAAATTGTGGCAGTTTTTTAATTTGAATTAAATCCTATGCTACATGAATAATTTACAAATATTGTGAAATATATTTGTTTTAGTCTTGTACAAATTTCTGCTTGTTTTATATAAATTAGTTAAATGCGCATAAGAAAGCCACTCTATATAGAGTGGCTTTTAAGGAGCTTTTTAGTTATGTTTATTCCGTCTTATAAAATAATGAATTAAGCTTATCTATAATTTGCTTATCTTCATAATGTTTAAAGTTCCAATACATCAGTCCTTCTTGCAAAAGGCAATTAAACGAGAGTTCTGAATGTGCATTCTTTGGGAAAACAGGAAATCTCGCAAAATATATTACTATATCATCCTCTTGTAATGAACTTAAAAACTCTTGATCTTTTTCATCAGGTAGGGAAAATTCAAAGATTACATTTTCATATCCATCGTCAATTTTACATTTTCGGTTCACAAAATCCTCTAATGTTAAGCTGACAAAGGTATATATATCTTCGCCTTTTTCTACTAATTTTCCGATGAACTGATCGGTTTCATATTTGATAGCTTGTTTCATCGTTTGGTTCCTCCATGTTATGTATATACATTGAAAGCTTTTTAATAGCTTCCATTTTCCTTCCAGGAACAACATGAGAATATCTCATAGTCGTTTGTAGGCTTGTATGTCCGAGAATTTCCATTATGGTTAAAAAGTCAACACCTGCCATTACAAGCCTTGTGGCAAAAGTATGTCTGAGGTCATGAAAACGGAAATTCTTAATTTGTGCGTGATTAAGAACCTTATGCCAAGATTTTTTAATATCTACATAAGGAAGATTTGTTTCAGGGTTTGTGAATACATATTGAGTTGGCATAGGTAAGCACAATAACACACCATATAACTCATCTGAAATAGGGATTTCCCTACTCTTATTTGTTTTTGTATCTAATAAGTGAATAAGTCTATTAATAAAATCTACATTACACCATTGCAGGTTAAGGAGTTCCCCTTTACGCATGCCTGTTTGTAGGGCTGTTGTTATGATAGGTTTTAAGAATGGAGCATTCAGTTCCACGCTTTCAAATAGCCTGCGCTCCTCGTCAGAGGTTAGAAACCTAATGCGGTGGTTATCTTCTTTTAACTTCTGTACTTTTCTAAGCGGATTTTCGGTTAATTCGTTATTATCAATAGCCAAATTGTACATTTTACTTAAGATTTCAAGATGTCTGTTAATACTTGAGTTTTTTAGATTTCGTTTATTTCTCAGGTATTCTATATATTTCTGTATGTTTTCAGGCGTGATATTATTAACGGGTTTGCCGTTGTCAAAGTATGCCTCTAAAGCATTTAAGTAGTATATTTGATTCCTATACTTTTTATGGTTAGTTTTTGCGTGACTAGTGTATAGTTCTCTTAAACGTTTTAAAGACACATTCTTTTGATCTTTTGGTATGACACCATTTTGTTGCTGTTGTAACTTATACTTAAAAGCATTTTCTATTTCTTCAGCTTCCTTTTTATTTGTTGCACCAGCACATAAGAGGTGTTTTGAAACTCCTCTTATCATAAATCTGGAATACCATTTTCCATTAGAATGCGGTTTTACTGTCATTGTAGTGCCCTCCTATGCTGTTAATCCCATTTGTTTCATGAAGGTATTCACTTTAACAAATACCGTTCCTCCAATAGTAAGAAAACATTCTTTTGGAATATCTTCTCGTAATTTCCAAGTTCTTACTGTACTCTCAGGTTTTCCGAGTTGCTTTGCAAAATCTTTGATGCTGACAATACCATAGGTATTAACATTGCTGTCCATATGTGACCTCCTTTGGTGTAAATATATATGTAACTGTTCGTAATTTTTTATCACAGTTTCAATATACAATATCGGGGTGAAATTTGCAAGGTTAAATGAACAGTTTTACAAATCTTTACATAAACATTTGTAGAACAGATTGTAAAATATTGACAATATAATAGGAATAAAGTATATTAAAATAGGAGGTTTAAATGCAGAAACATAATGGATATATAGAGATTGATTATGAGTCAATTAACCTTGAAAAAGAAACCCAAGAAACATATGAAAGTATGTGTAGGCGCATAGGAGAGTATATAAACTATGTCCGAGAAAATAAGGGTATAAGCCTAAGAGAATTGTATAGGCGCACTAATATTAGCATTGCAGTGTTATCGGACTTAGAAAATGGTCAGAAGTTACCACGTTATGAAACTCTTATCAAATTATGCATTGCCTTAGAAATCCCATTAGAATTTATCTTTGGCGCGAAGTTTGTACCCTTATTTAGGTTTAATGATAAGTCAGGAGTAAAAACACCTCGATCACACGATATTATAAGAAATACGTTCTTAAATGCGGGTTTTAATAAAGACGAGACAAAAGAAATTATGAATTTTGTTGAATTTATAAAATATAAACGTAGCAAGTAGGGAGAAAGAGAGAGAGAGAGAGAGAGAGAGAGAGAGAGAGAGAGAGAGCATCTCCCACAGGGTATCTTATCATAAGATTTTTGAAAAATCTTAATAATATTTCCACATATTAAAATTTGTTTGACGATTGCATGACGTACCAATGCTCATAAATAGTGCCAGTAGGAGCATTTTTTATATGGGAGTACTAGGAGCCATTTTTAGGCGGGTTAAATTATTTTAGGAATAAGCCTACCCCCGGGGGTAAATACGCTTGCTGTTGCCCGTTGTGGCTTGTGTAATTAAAGAAATGCAGGAGAGTTTTGTTTCTCCTGCAGGTTAAATAAACAATATACTTTAATTTTTAGGTATAACCTTTTGCTATAAAGAAAATCCCTGAGAATTATTCAGGGATAAAAGAATCTCATTTATATTTTTAAATCTAATCAGTTTTTGTCTTAGGCTTTTTGGGTTTGGATAACTGTATTAAAGCTCCGTTGTATTCAGGTCTATTATTCATATCTTTTGTTGTAAATTTTAGCTTTGTCGGAACATTGGACAAGACATTTAAGCTAAATAAGTAATCAAAGTACTTATTCAGGGTTTCTATGGGTTTCTTGTAGCCATGATTAAGGTCTGCTCCTGTTTCTTGAAGGATCGTCTTTACGGTATGGAAAATCTTTGGAGATTTTATCCTATAAAAAGTTAGAAACCACAGCAAGAATTTAAATCCGTTGGAAGAAAAATTTTTATTTTGAAGTGCTTCAAGCACAAAAAACACAGGAATTTTTATAAAGGACGTGTTTTCAGTCTTGGTATCTGATTTCTTTATTATCTCCCTGAATTTTTGTAAATATTCATCAGAGAAAGTAAAGGAAATTATATCATTTTTACTTGTCCTTTTGGTCTTTGGGCGGGTTGTATTTGATATTATTACTCCCTCAGGAGCTACAAAATTAAAATGGCTATGCGGGTATAGCTTGAAAAGTTCTCTTGCAGGAATTCTAACTTCTTTCGGCGCATTTTGAAATGAAAAGTATTCAGGATCAAGAAGGTTTGAATGTTCAAGTATATAGTTAATTATACAATCCGTATAGAATGCCGTTGTTCCCTTTTTTAAGTAGTAAAAGAGAGATTTGTTGCCGTTTTCTTTGGCATTTTGAAGGATTAAGAGAGTGTTGTAGTTAAGGCTTATGCGGTTAATCTCTTGATATGGTTGTTGATCTTTTGCAAGATTTTTGCATAACGTATCTATTTCATCATCTTTGAATCCTGTCTTTTTATTGTAAGGTCTTGCAATCCACTCAGCCGTAAGCCATTCTTCGTAGGGTAATTGTATACACGGTCTCAAAATTATATTTTTTTTGTTGTAACTTTCCAAAAGGTTTATAAATCTTGACTTAAACTTTACATTAAGTTTAGGGGAATTGTAGAATTTTGTTTCTAAGTCATCTCTTTTGGGAATAGGGATAGGGAAATAATATACTCCGAATATTTCCTTTTTAGTTTGTAATTTTCGGACATAAGGTTTTGACTGAATTTCTCTTTTGGAATGAATTGTGTTAGGATCTGCAATAATACAATTTTGGTAGGTGTAGACCTGAATTTCACCATTATCAGAGTACTGGACTGAGTTGATATCTAACCAAGAATTTTGAAAACTTTTTAATTTTTCTTTTACTTTATTTAATTTTTCCATAATGAGATTCTCTTATTATAAATTTTATTATAAAAATTATTAAGCGAAACGGTCGCCAAAATAAGCGAAACGGTCGCTATAATTTTAGGGGTGAATTTCAAGAGTTGTTAGGGGATAGGTATTTGTATATATTATTTTAAATATTTGGGATTATGACTCCCTCTCTATGAGCCATCTACCCCCCGTTCACAGCTTTGCTGTTTACTCCTGTTCGCCTCACTTCGTTCGGCTTTAATGTTCAGTAATCCATGCAAAAAACATAAAAATAAAAACATCCTCACATGAATTCCTGAACATTAAAGCACTTTCTTTGGCGATCGAACGGCTTATAACTTGTGCTTAGAAATCTCTTGAAGTACTTCAATGAGTTGTTCTAAGCACTCGTTCGTTCTCTGCTCAATCTGGACTTGTATAGAATGTACTTGCCAAAAGTCAAGCACATTATGCTTTCTTATGTTATTGAGAATGTCATGAATTAAAGACACGACACTAGCTTTGTTCATTGGTCTGATTATCATGTTTAATATCTCCTTCTTTATATTTCTTCCAATTCAGGGATAGCACTGTATACTATCTCTCTTAAACATATTTCCACATCCTCTGCATCCATTCCCGCAAAGGCAACATGGCAATTCTTTTTTAAATAATCAAAAATCAAAAAATCCATGTTGCCGTCTTGCTGATGTTTCCTGAGCATTTGGCACATGTTCATTTTCTTTAATGCCTTAATAATGTCTTTTTGAGCGGGTTTTGAGAGGTCTAATTTTTTTACCTCATTTATGAGGTCTTGTCTGCTTTTCTCTAATTGTCTGTTATACATTTTTTGCAACTCCTTCCTTTGAGATGTAAGTATGAATAAACTGTCCTACAAGTATTGAAGGTGTTGTTCTTTCTTCCTTAGCCACTTTTTTAAATTGTGTCAAGTCATAGCCATTGATCATGAAAGTTGTTTTGACTTTTGAAAAGTTGTTTTTTAACATAAAATTTTCTCCTTTATTTTTAATACACATAGAATTTAATAAAGGAGAAAATTTTATGAAAATAGGAGTTCTTTTTCGGGGAAAAGTATGAAAAGTGGTGTGGTTAAACCCATTTAAAAGATTCATGTGATAGTGTGCCATGTGTCAGCCCCTAAACCAGAAAACAATTCCAATAAAGGCTCTTGGCTCTGTCCACCCCCAGGGTAAGAGATTACAACTCTTTATTTTGTTTTCTTTTTGAATCTTCTTTTAACTTTTGGACATACCTGTAATACGTGCTTTTTGTTATTCCGCATAATTTCATTATTTCGGTTGCTGTAAATGTACCTTTGTTATAATACTTCACGAAGTCACTCGGCAATTTTTCCATTTTTGGTCTACCATATGCTTTCTTGCCCTCTCTCGTGCCGTTTTTAAGAGCATTCTCAATTCCTTGTCTTTGTCGTTCTTTAATACTATCTCTCTCTTTTTCTCCAACATAACAAAGCACCTGCACAAGCAACTTATTGATAAACTCACCTGTCAAACCTGCTTTGTTATCCCGAGTGTTAAGTATTGGCATATCTAACACATCAATATCTATGCCCTGTGATGTTAGATACTCCCATTCTTTCGCCGTTTCGGTCATATTACGACCTAAGCGGTCGAGGCTACAAATCACAAGTAAATGCCCCCGTTGTAACTCCTTTCGCAATTTGTTATATTCTGTTCGGTCAATGAAATTCTTCCCGCTTGCCTTTTCAATTATTATATGATCGTCGTCAAGTGTCGGATATTTTGCTTTTACTTCGTTTACCTGCCTTGCCTCATTCTGTGTACGACTTGAACAGCGCAGATAAGCCCATACAACATCATTTGCCATATATTACCTCTTTTTCAAAGGTGGCAATTATGCCACCTTAAACCTTTTTGTTGTTTTTTCAACTGTAAATAACTGATACAGATTTTCAAATTCTGCTCGGAAGGCTTTCATATTGAGCACTTTGCTGAATACATCAACATAGTTAATAGTTCCCTGCTCACAGTCGAGGTGTTGTATATGGTTATCTTCCATATATTCCTTTAAGTCAGCCTCATAGTTTGCAATAGCCTCTTTCAATTCTGCTTGTTTGGTGTAAAGTTCCTTCAAGTTCTTTACTGTTTGGTTGATTTCTACTTTGTTCATTTCGTTGTCTCCTTGTTTTCTGTCCTTACATTTTAATTATTGCATATATTCCCAAAAATGTCAAGTGTATTTATGGGACATGTTAAGGAAAGTTTACATGCGAAAAATCAATACTTTCAGCCCTATAAAAATCCGTATCAGAAAACTATACATATATGGGACATTATCATGCCATGCTCGGCTACGCCTCGCACAGTTCCAAACACTCAGAAAATCCGTACTTGTCCGCTACTCTTTTGCAAATTTCTTTTGTTACAAAACCGCTCATACCTGTTATTGTTGCCATTTGGCATTCTCTCACTCTTGCTTTGTTTGTCAATCCGAATTTCAAATAAAGTTTTGACAATTCAACAGGTGTCATGTGTATTGTTTTCAATACTTTTTGACGTTCTACCCCTGAAATAATAGCGGTTATGTATTCCAGTTCTTTTTCAGAAAGCTCAACCGCAATAATACTTGGATCAAAAATATTCTTAATTTTGAATTTCATAACTTAATTCAAGCACAAAATTAGGGATAATAAAAGAGGTTAAGGAAGTCCTAACCTCTTTTACATACAATTGATGTTGGTTTAACTTATATCTTCTCTGGGTATTTGTTCTGTATGTACTTATCAACAGTTTTGACTCGTTTATCGGTCTTGTTGTGTCTTCCCCAGAAAGTGCCTCTCCACTCTCCTGCTGTTTTATTAAGAGCAGTTTCAAATGCTTTTGGGTCATATCCTGCTTGTACAAGATAATCAACAGCCTTTTTATCAAATTTTAATTCATTGTTTTTTGCAAGAAAATTTAATGGGAAATAACCATTTTTTGTGAACATGAATTGCCCGTTAAGTACACCTGTGTAGCTGTGCTCTCCTTGTGCCAATTCATGTGCAACTATACCTGCTAATTCATCATCTGTTGATAATCTTAAATAGTCCGCAAAATATATGCTTATTGTACGGTTATTATGTAAATTCATGTCATTGCTGAAAGAGGTATCGAATATAATTGGATAAGCGCCCTGCTGTCCGACACTTGTAAAGTTAAAAGTGTATCTGTGCTTAATATTATTTGCTTTTATTAACTTACTCCCTACATTCATTAAACGAGTATAATCAGATTTATTTATAAAATCTGCATTCGCTTGGAGTTGCGCTCCTAACATTGTTAGTACCAATAGTCCGCTAAAAAGTAATTTTTTCATATAGTCTCCTTTCATAACTAAAAAACAAAGCTATCTTTTAATAGCACTTCTATTTCATCTTTTGGACTTACGCTTCCACTTGTTCCTTTAACAAAACCAAATAATAACAATGGACATAATATTATGGTAAGCCCACATGCAAAAAGGACCTTTACCCATATTTTGTCCTTTCCTGTATACGTTTTACCAATTAAAATATCGTGCTCATTTCCGTGAGCATCATATACATGTCCGTTTAGGACTTCCACGCTCCCTGGTTCTCCTATATAACTGGATTGAATGTTGTCCACAATTTTAATAATAGCTTTTGCACCTGCCTGAAATACAACTTCATCTTGTATAATAACATCACGTTTTACTTTCAGCCTTATAAAATTTTTTTGATCTTTACTTGTAACTTTTTCTACTGGTTCAAGAATTATTTCTGTGTCAGCAGGTACTGTAAGTTTTGAAAAAGCAGGTACATGCAGGTTAAACAATAATAACGTAAATAAAATAAATATAGAAATGACTTTTTTCATACTTACCCCGTGTGCATATTATATCATGAAATATTTAATTTCAAGATAATAAATATGGCTTAAATATACTTACTAAATGTCTTTTTAAATTTTTTCGCTTTGTCTTCATACCATTCAAAGTATTCAGGCCATTTTGAAGTGTCATATAAGTCAAAGTCATTCATATATATAGTTATACGACTTGCTTTTCTGCTCTGTAGTTCTCGCCATGACAAAGGCTCCCCAATTTCTTTTTCTATTTCTTCTTTATGGGATTCAAGCATATAGTAAAAATCTTTATTGTCTGGAATATATATTTCACAGTTAATCTTACAATTTTTTGCCAATGCATTTAAACATATATGAGCTTTTGAAGTTCCTATGGAAATATCGTTCCAATGGTCTGAGGACGGTTTTTGAGGATGTATATCTGATTTTTTACCTTCTAAATACTCGTTAAGTGCTGTCCAAAACTCTAACAATTTTAGCTTTCTTTCTGTCATATCCGAAGCTGGAGCTTTCATAATCTTTGCCCACGCATTCGGTTTAGATATTATTTGAAATTTAGGAGCATAAAGAGAATCGCCTATTTGCCATAGCTCCATCTTAATAGCAAAGAAGTTAATTTTTTCATCTGTGTGTTCATTTAACCAATCAATTGCTTGTTTATGTTCGTCTCTTATATCCTTTGCTATCCATATAATAATTTCAGCATTATAACCTGAGGTGTATGTCAAAACTTTGCCAAGGTGGTCATGATCTGTTACTTCAAGCTGATTTTCTATAACAACTTTTCTACCGTTTGAATCTTCTGCTAGGATATCTACATTAAAGGAACCTACACTAGCTTCCGTTTCAATTAAGTTAAGTTCAACACCAATTTCTTCACTTAAAAGAGCCATATTTTCTTCTTTTGAAAGCCACTTTGTAAAATCTAGAGCTTCATGTTCCCACGCTTTTCTTAAATCAATTTTTTTTAATTTACCTAATTGCATTATTTATTTCCTTTTGCCCTATTATGAGTCTTGCAAAGCATTTGACAATTACTTATGTCAGTAGCTCCACCTTTACTCCAAGCCGTTACATGGTCAGCATCCATTTCAGTAATTTTCCATATACGATTTTTATTATTATCATTTCCCAAAGCACATAAAGGGCAATTAGACACACCTTTTTCTTTTGCTTCTTGTGTCTGCCTATTATATACAGTTTTCTTATCTCTTTCCTCAAATATACGAATTTCTAAAAGTTTACTGTCTACACAGCCACCAAGAACATACTCAAATATTCCCTTTTTATTTCTTACATATTCATCAGCAAAAAGTTCTTCTACTTTTTTACCAATTTCTTCAGGGCTATATGGTTGCTTATGATAAGTTTCATACAACCTTCCCCATTCAATCCCACGCATTTCATCATAAACATTAGGAAAGACACCATCAACCCAATCTATTACAGAGTTGAAATATGTTTTTAATTCATTAATATTTTTGTCATGTCTATGTTTAGACATATAGTCTTCTATATTCCCCTTGCTAACCCAGTCCAATGCACATTGTAAGAAATCTTGACGGTTTACAACACCATTTATATAAGCACTCCATTTATTTATAAAGGTGTTTGTAGAGTTGCTAAATTCTTCTTTTGCAAGAGTAGTAAATTCGCCTGAATAAATTGCATTTAATATTTCTTGTTTATTCAATGGAATTCCAACTATATTTATAGTTTTAAACCATTCTTTAATTTCAGATTCTTCACCTTCACAAACGTATATAAGTAATTTTGCCTTATTTATTTTTTCTTTTTTATCTTCAGGTAAAGCTCTAAAATACTGAGGTACACCATTATCAAAAATAGCAAATTTATTTGTTACAAAGCGACCTAAAGATGTTATTCTTTGTTGTCCATCTAAAACTTCTAACTGCTCTCCATTTTTATTGAAATATATTAAACCGATTGGATAACCTTTTAATATAGAATCAATAACAGCTACATCTCTTTTACCATCAGCATAAATGTAATTTCTCTGATATTCCGGTTGAATGGTTAATTTACCATTCATTCCATAAAGTCCCTTACCTTCAAGCTCATTATAAACAAAGCCTTCACAAATATCTTTTACTGTCCATTCAGTATGCAGTTCTGTATTCATTAAACACCTCTATTCTTAATAAGCACTCTAGCATAAGTAGAGTAAACACATTCTTTTGTTTCAGGATGAATATAGTAATTCCCTTTTGGTGATTTGCCAGCTATAACAGGATTGCCTTTTGTTTTCCTTCCACTAGCTTTAGTATATGTTCCATCTTGCTTAATTTCTTTAAAATCATCATATTCTCTTAATGGTGGAATACCAGCAAGTTTTTCATCACTTGAATTTAAAAGCCCAATTATATCAAACTGCTCAGGACAATATTTATCCAAAAAGCTTATTGGTACACCCATTACACCTTCATAATCACTTGGTATTGCATCAGTAAAAGGTATTTCTATTGCATTATAATTATCATACTTTTTATATTCGTGTCCTTTAACTTCTTTATGTTTGCTATATTTGATATTATCAGCCATTGACATAAGTTGTAACGGTTGGTGTCTTCTTCCGTGTTCAATATTAGTAAACCAACCAGTTCCGGCAACGGCAATATATTTCTTTCCATCTTGACCAATTTCAACTTCTGTTCCTATCATTGGATAATTATCAGGAACTCCAAATGTCATATTTTTGCCATTTACTCGCCTGTTAAACCTATTACCAAGCCACATTCTATTTTCTTTTAAGAATGGAAATACTTCTTTATAAGTGATGGCATTTTGGTGTCCAATGATTAAAAATTTTTTATCAGCTTCAAAAATCCAAGCTAAAAATTCTCTAAACAATGAAAATGGAGGATTAGTGATAATAATATCAGCTTCATCCCTTAATTTCTTAACTTCATCACTTCTAAAATCACCATCTCCGTCAAGATATTGCCATTCTAAATCTTCTATATCAACTACACCGTTTTCATTTGTATCGTGATCAAGAGTAAATATCTTACCCTTAATTTTGTTTATATCAGGATTAAAATGAGGAGCTTGTTCTTCAAATAAAGATGTTTGATATGGCATATTTACTTTTTTACTTTCATAAGCATAACTGGTACTTATTAACTTCTTTAAACCAAAAGCTTCAAAATTTTGTGCAAAAAATTTAGTAAAATTACTCCACTCAGGATCATCACAAGGCAATAATATAGTTTTGTCTTTAAATACATCCGGATTATAATCGAGATATGCCATTATCTCTTTTTCAATATCCATCCACTGAGTATAGAATTCGTCATTTTTTTGTTTTTTAGCTTGTTTTAAATCTGCCTGTGCCATGTTCACTCCTATGGCTCTATTAAAGCATAAATTTGGGGATATTTCAAATATTACAGGTATAATTACTCTGCACATTAGTACCTTTAACCAATAAATATTGTTATAATTCCATGTCAAAATTGTGCCAATTTCATATGTTAATTCATAGGATTAGGATTTAATTCAATTGCACGGCTCATGCCCGAAAGGTCAGAATAAAGACTATAAAGCCAAATAACCTGATACTAAAGGGTTTTAAGGTTATCAAAAAATTAAATAAAAACAAATTGTTGCAAAATTGTTGCAAGTATGTTTTAAAAGAGAATGAAAATTGAATAGAAATAAACGAACAAGGCTGGGTAGCTCAGTTGGTTAGAGCGTTCGGCTCATACCCGAAAGGTTCGAGAGTTCGAATCTCTCCCCAGCTATTATAAATAAAGAGTTTCGGATTTTGTGAAACTCTTTTTTATTTGCAACAAAATGCAACAAAAAATTTATTATTATTGAATACTAGTTGTATATTGTTTAGGATATTATAAAAGGACTTGATATGTTATTTACAAAAAATAGGTTATACTCCCAATATTATGATATTTCTGAAGCACGTAGAGCATATAATAGTTTAGACTATGTTTCGCAAAATAGTTTTGATATATTTTTATCTCATAGTTATGATGATAAAAAATACATATATAATTTATTCAAAATTTTAACAAATCATAATTTATCAGTATATGTAGATTGGATTATAGATTCAGAATTAGATCGTTCTCATGTAACAAAAGATACTGCAGAATTAATTCGAAAAAGAATGCAACAGTCAAAATGTTTATTATATGCTACTTCACTAAATGCATCTGATTCAAAATGGATGCCATGGGAGCTTGGATATTTTGATGGTTATAGCAAAGGAAAAGTTGCAATTATACCCATAGTAGATAACGAAAATTCTTCTTTTTATGGACAAGAATATTTATCATTATATCCCTATATTGATGAAGTAGAAACTACATTATGGGTAAACAAACAGAACTCAACCCCTCACAGACTAGATGAATGGATTAAAACATAATTCACTTAATTGGTGTTAATGTCATAATCTTATCATCTATGCTTTTAATAATATTTTCTAAAATTGTAGTATCTGTTTGATTTTTATGAATTTCTAATGTCCTTTTGAAATCATCAATTGTAGTTTGGAACATCCACTTTGTTGCATTAAATTTATAAAGATTAATTAATTGAGTTTGTGCTTTATCATATTTTTTCTGTAATATCAGACAATTAATATTTGATGCGTGTGCCCAAAAATCCATTTTATTCTCTGGAATAGCTCGTAATGAAAAATAGACAGAAGTCAATATGTCTTGCATTTCAAGAATAGATGCTTTATCAGATTTCAATAATAATAATTGTGCTGCGTTTATACCATTGTAATAACTATGCATATCATTGATAAAACCTTTAGTGTAATATTCAATAGCATTGTCCAAATATGCATCTTTCTGAAGTCTATTTTGTTCTTTGTTATACAAATCTTTATAAGTTCTTCCTAATAATCCGTAAGTTTCACTATCCTGACCAAAATTAGTCAAACATTTTTGTAGAATTTGTTGTGCTTCTTTATGCCTACCTAGTCTATTTAAAGCAAATGCTAAATCTTGATTAAATTTCAATGATTTATCGAAAACACATTTAGGAATTTTCTTTAATAATTCTATTTGTAGTTCATATTGCTCAAAATCTTTAACACAAGAGATTAATTGCGCCCAAATTGGAAGATGTATATTGTTAAAATCTCCCAATTCTTCTTCTAAAGACCTTAATTTTTTAATAGTTTCTTCATGATTCTCAGGTATATAGGATATTTTTATTTGATTTATTTCCTCAAGCTTATTATTTAACCAAATTGCTCTATCTTTAAAACTTTTTGTGTTTTCTTCTGAAATTTTGATTTTAACATCCAAATCAGGTAATAATTCATATATTGGACTATCATCTTCTATCTTATTTTTTGCTTTAAGTATCTGCTCTTTTAAATATTTTTGTAACCGTAATACTTCTTCATCTGAGATACTTCCATTATTAACTTTATAAGATATTGCACGTAACGGAGCTACATCAAATTTAAGTTGTTCATCAGAAAATATTAAAAACGTTGTATATCTTTTTGCACAATGCCTAATTCCCAACTCATAATAGACATTTGGATTTGCAAAACTTAAATCTGCAATAACATATTCCGATAACAATAGTTTTTCTATCATTGTTTTGTGAATAATGCCACGAGTATCAACTAAATCTTCTCTTACAAAATTCATATTTATCTCATGATCATTATTCAATGGTCCAAAAACCCTGTCATAAAAATCATCAAAGTTAAATTCTATATTAGTAATTGGATTTTTCTTTTTACCAAAAGGCATAGCTACAAAAACTATAGGTTTCATTCTCTTTATCCTTACTTTATATGAAATTAATTATTGTAGCACCAATTACCACTATCATGCATTTGATAATTTTCAATCGCATGTTGAATTTTTTGTTCTTTAAATGGGACAAAAACAGCACCAATATTGTTCAAAATTGGAGGACAAGTATTACTATTGCACTCATTATCATTGTTCAAATTTACACATATAATTCTACAACCTTTTTCTTTAGCAACTTCTGCTTCCCATCGTACATACTTATATTTATATCTTGTATCATCACCAATCAATTGAATAAATGTAGAAGCCATATCTATGCGTTCTCTGCACTTTCTTTTTATGTACGCTTCATCTTCTGAATTTATTTCCTGATCTAACTGGCAATCAATAAAATCAAATTCATGGTTTTGATTAGCTTTCCACGCTTTCATTAAATCAAAATATTTTTTATCAGTGCTACTAAACCCAACAAAACATCTATACTTTGTCATACTTACTCCTTTTTGTTTATATTAAAACAAAAATAGATTTATGTATATTACCCATGAGTCTAATTATATCACCACATCATTCATGGCATTACCTCCGATTTCGTAGAGTTCAGGCATTAGGTGGCCGTATTTGTCTAGGGTTACTTGTATTGAGCTATGCCCCATCTGTTGCTGAATAAATTTTATAGGAATATGTTTTGAAATCATTAAACTAGCGTATGTGTGGCGCAAGTCGTGAAAACGAATATCTTTCACTCCTGCAAGTTTTAGGCAAGGTTTGAAAAATCTTTTTGCCATATTGTTTGGATCAATATACCCTCCTGTACTGTTACAAAAAACGATATGGCTTTTTGGTGCCTTTTGTTTCCAGTCTTTTAGGACAGAAATTAAATTTTCAGGTATTGCAACATTCCTGACAGAATTTTTTGTTTTGGTTTCTTCTGCTCTACCATGATTTAGGCTCTTATTTACTCGGATAAGTTTTCTGTCAAAATCTATGTCATTCCAAGTTAATGCCAAAAGTTCCCCTCGCCTCATTCCTGTTGCTATTGCAGTTTGCAGTAAAGGATAAAATGTCGGATAGTTTTCTTTTGCAGTAGTTAAAAGTGCCTTAATATCAAAAGTATCAAGAAATTCCATTTCCATATGTGGAAGTTTTAGCCGTTTTACAGAGGTTACAGGGTTATAATTTAAAAAATTTCCTTCTATCGCTTTGTTAAAAATTCCACTCAATAGATTTATAGTGTGATTAATGGTCTTTGCCTTTAACCCCTTATCCTGCATATATTTTATGTAATCTCTAATTACATTTGGAGTAATTTCAACAGCTTTATACTTTTCAAAATAAGGGATTAGATGATTTTTCAGATATCCCCTATATCCAAGAATAGTATTTAATCGGCAATATGAGTTTGCGTAATTGTTCATAAAATTTTCTACTATAGCTGTAAACATGACTTGCGTGTTTTTATAAACATAAGAACCTTTATCAATTTCTATGCGTACTTTTGCAAGGTAGTTTTCAGCCTGTGCCTTTGTCTTAAAGCCACTTTTTACTACTCTTTTCTTGGTGTTGTCAATAAAATCAACAGACCAAGAACAACCGGTTGAACCGTCTTTATTTTTCCAAGTTCTTTTTGTTACTTTCATAATTATATATACGAGAAACTTCGTACCTTCTTCTACAAGGGATAAAATTTTAAGTATAAAAATAAAAGCCGATAGGCTAAAAATCCCTTATATATAATAAAAACACCCCTCAAAATATTTTGTCAAATATTTCAAGAGGTGTTTTGTACGGTAAAGAACACAACAAAAGTGGTTATTGTTTAACAACATAAAAAGTACGGTCAATAACTCTGTTTTTATTGTCATAGTATGTAACAGTTACAGTCCTATTTATTTTATCAACAAAAACTGTTTTTCTCGGCTGTTTAATTTTACCCTGACAGTCTTTTTGTCTTGGTATAATACCGTTTGAAAGTTCATGAAACCGTTTTTCATTAATGTAAATTGAATTCATTTTTAACCGCCTTTCGTTGTGTTTATCAAAATCCCGAAATATTAAAAATGAGGTCATTGGTAAGGCTTAGGTGAGTTTATATATATAGTCAAAATGGAAAATTTTGCCAAAATTTATAAATACCTTATATGGCCTTACCAGTTGCCTCAATTTTTAACTATCATACTTTGGGAATAGTTTACGAGGTTTGGAATATTGATAAAGTTCTTCTTTTGTCATTTTTAAAGCCTTATTAATCCTACCCTCTTGAATATAAACAGGTTTGCTGACTTTCAAACCATTTACATCTCGAAAAATATGGCAGTCTATCATACCTTTTGAGTAGTATTGATTTACACGCATTAGTTCAAGTTTACCGTTTATGTATTTGAAAAAATATTTCAGATCTAGGTAAACAAAACCTCTATCAGCCTTATGTATGTGCCGTTCTGTAAGATTTTTGTAATCAATCTTATAGGTTATGAATCGTTTTTCTTTTCGCTTGTGATCATAGATTGTTTCTCTAATAATTTTATAGTTTGGTGTGTCATAGCAATAATTAAAGAAACTTGTTTTAATCTTATGATTACCCTCAAAATCTTCAAAAATTTCATCTTTTGCAAGTTTTCCATTTTCTTTTTTTAAATGATGAAATAATTCATAATAAAATCGTTCAAGCAGGAACATCCTGCAATTTGTAATGTCAGTCATACTCTAACTCCATTCTAGTGTGCTATTTGTTGGGTGTACTACAATAATTTTGGATATGTCTTTATCGGTAAACCTTAAAAGTCTGCCGACTTTGACATATCCAATTATCCCTTTGTGAACCCAGTCATAAAGAGTAGATTTTTTGATGTTTAGCTTCTGTGCTACTTCATCAGGGGTGTACATCTGTTGCATATTTTTATCACCTTCCTTTCGTTTTGTGTAATTTATATACATATACGAGAGGTTTGGTGATTTATGCTACATAGCTAAAAGAAAATTAATGGCAAATGTTGCCTCTTTACAGGCTTTGAAAATGTAGTTCGTGTCGTTTTCAAGTTCTTTGAGCCAACTGCCAACATAATTTGAAGTGTTTTGAATATTTGGAGTTATCCCAAAATTAGCACATAAAAAACTTGCCCCAATTTCTGCAACAAGCTCCTCAAATGCTCTACCCCTTTCACTATCTGCATCATGTGTGTCAAATCTGTCAAGGCAAATTTCTTGACCAGTCCAATGAATTAATTCATGAAATAATGTTGAATAATATCCCTCATTATTTTTAAATTTGGATTTGTAAGGCATATTGATATAATTATTTGTTACATCGTAAAATGCACGCTCGCCTTTGTGGATTATTTTTGGGTTTACTCTTTTAAGAAAATTCTCAACATTGTCAAGTTTAGCAATATTATTGTTTTCAGTATCAAGTTTTAAACCTTCCACTTGGTCAAGATTAAAAACTTTTTCAACCTTGAAAAAAGGAGTGATGACATATTCATCATCACTCCCATCTTTCAGCTTCTTTTTAGGAAAACATGCTATAACCTGTGTACCTTTTGAACCCTTTTTAACCTTTGCATTAAGACTGCGTGCTTGTGCAAAACCTAACCAATAATTATTAGTAAAACCTTTAAGTCTTGCAGTTAGCCATAAATACAAAATATTTATGCCTTGATACTGCTTTTTAGTTTTAAAATTTACAGGAAGTTGGCATCTTTCAAAAGGACATTTCCAAGGTCTAACACCTTTTTTTAGCGCATTAATTATTTGGCTTGTTATTTCCTTCTGAAACTGTTTCATTTATTACCTCCTAAACTTCTTACAGATTGTAAAAAGACAGTAGTGGTAATTGCTCGTATGCTTTCCTCACTCTTAAAATTTGTTACCTGACTTCTGACAAGTTTGTCGCAATTTTCGTAGTGTTGTGCAAGTACCTTCGCTTTTTTTAAGAGATAATCTTTAACTGTTTCATTGACTTTTTCTTGCTTTGTAACAGATTTTGCAACTTCTTCAACTTCTTTTTTCAAAGGAAAAATAATAATTTTATTGTTCTCTTTAGTAATTGATACGGGCTGATTCCGTTTCAAATTCTGCAAAAAATCATCTTCGGGTTTGCCCCATTTGGTAACAAGATCACCGTTTACGGTTTCAAACACGACATTAACGCGTCTGCCAAACTTTGTTGCTACTTCTTTACAAGGGTATTTTACCTTTCTATCTTTTTGTTGTGTGTCTTATTTTACTTAAAATTTTTCTCTTGTTGTTTCTTTTTTTACTTTTGCTTGTTCTTTTTCTTCTTCTTCTTTATTTAATTTTACTCAGCTAAGCCAAAAACACTCCTACTGGAGTGTCTTCGTGTGAAAATCGGTTTCATATTATGAAACTTACATGAATATACGCAAACAAAAACCATGTCCTGCATGAATTTCGGACATGGTTTCTTATAATGAAAATATTAATCAATGTTAGCGTGATAAATAGGTTTTAATCCTTTATAACCTCTTTGTCCATCCGAAAGTCTAATTCTAGTAAATCCTTTTTGATCCAAAAGTTCACCAAATTTGTTTTTACCGACAGGTTCTCTATAAAAATTTTTACAATATCCAATATATTGACCATATAAATAACTTACTTTACATTTATAATTATTATCAATATCACAAAAGCGTTGTATAAATTCTTCTATCGGATCATTTCCTAAAATGTGATTCTGCAGCATTTCAGTAATAAAGTCGGGTTCATCATCAAGATGTTCCTTTTTCCATAAATGATAACCATCAAGTATCCAATTTAAGATGCCATCTAATTCCATTTCAAGGGTGTCCATTATAAATAAATCACGTTTATCACCTATAAATTTATTATTAAAAGGGAGTATTTTAATACGTCTTTCTACTCCATAATCGTAGCCATCTAGTAACGGAATTGTATTTGTTAAAATTACAAATTTTGCCTTATTTATAAACTCAATACATCTATCTTTATAATTAAAATCAACAGTATCATTACCTGTAAGCCTTTTAAATACATCAATTTTTATTTGGCAAGAATTTTCTAGTTCGTTTATTATAGCAATTCTTTTACCAATTAATTTTCGGTATTCAATCTTTGTTTTTGGGGAATCGTTCATTAGCACGTTTTTATCTATCACACTTGCATATGTTCCAAATACTTTTTTTAATGTTTCCATAAATACGGTTTTACCATTTGCGCCGTTACCAGTTAAAATAAAAGCTGCTTGCTGAACATTTGAACCATATAGCCAACTCCCTACTACTTTTTGCAAATAATGGGCATAGGCTTTATCATTACAAGTAATATCATCAATAAACTTTTCCCAATTAGGTGCAGTAGCATCCTTATTGTAGCAAATTTTTATTTGACTAATATCATTATTTATATCAGGACAATAGTTTTGGGTATCAAGATTAAAAAATTTATTATGAATTTTTATTATATTTGGCTTGGTACATATATTTTGAATATCAAATTCTTTCACTTTAAATAAAAAATCATTATATGTACTGTCCTCTGTAAAATATTTTTCAAATTTGTTAAGTAAATTTTCACTATATTGTTTAGTAAATTTTATATGTCTTAAAAGACTTGCAATAGCAAATTTGACTTCTTTTTTATCACATTTTATCATTCTGTTATCAAGTGTAAAAATGATAAACTTGTCCGAAATATAATCTCTAAATATGCTATTTTTAAAAATTGACCATATCATTTTCTCTTGTGCTTTTTCATCTATTTCTGTATTTTGTTTTTGTTTTTCTATTCTTTCGCTTTGTTCTACTGCGTAATTTTCAGATTGTACTTCTTCTTGTTTTTCTGTAGTAGAACCTGTTTCAGTTTCGCAAGCACTATCCTCTGATTCACTATTTTCATTTTCTACTGCATTATCTTCTACATTTTCTGTTTCAATTGTATCTGCAGTAGGGCATTCACTATTAACTTCTGAATTTTGTTCAATACTTATATCCTTTATGGAATCAATGTCCTGCCTGTTTTTTGTGTTTGCTAAGTCTGCCTCTACAATCTGATCATTTTCAATGTTCTGTGCCATTCCGTTGTTCCTTTCTTCTGTTACCTCTATTACTTTGTTTTCTGTAATTTCAGCATTTTCATATGCTTCAAAATTTTCAAGCATTTTTGCCTCCTTTTACTCGATAATAATTACACCTGCCAAATTATTACCGTTTGTGCTAAATATTTACAGGTGCAAACATGACTATAAATTAAAAAACAGATTTGTCAAGTTATATAATAATAGAATTGTCAAGTGTTAGACATATAATAGGCACTATGTTTGCGTTTTATCTATTTGTAAATAATTGTTACAGAAATTTACTGTTTTTACCGTTTTTGTTTTAAATACCTTGTTTGCATATATTCATACCATTCCCTTAATTCTGTTGTAGGTTTATATTTTATTAAACCCTTATCCCAATAAGTTCCTATAAATCGTGCTTTATGTTCTTTATTTAGCAATTTATTCCATATAGCGTGTAGTTCTTGACCTATGTATTGTTGTAATCCCTTTGAATATTCACATTGTTTAGCCGTTAAGATATTTAATTTGTCGTTTGCACTGTGGCTTAAGTGCATAACGATATAATTTTCTATTACATAATCGCCAAACTTCATACCAACTGTTTCTTGTCCTAACATGTGTTGTCTTAACAGCTGATAAAAAGGCTCATAACAGACATCATACAACCCCCAATTATCAAGTGTTGTCATCTTAAATAAAATTTCTTTTCGTGCTTTTCTATCTCTTGCTATAATCGGTGAATATCTTGCAAGTCGTTCTATACCTTTTGCACCCAAAAATTTGCCTGTATTAGATTTTGAGCTATAGCTCTCTGTAAACTTCCATTCTATAAGTATCTGCGTAACCTTTCTATTGATTTTTGTTAGTATATAAGCATCTATAGAAGTTCTATGATGTCCTCGTAAATATCCATCTTCTTCGCCTATAGGGGATTTTTTAGGTCCTATCCATTCAAAAATTACATTACCTCCGTCTTTATACAAGGTATCCTCAAATATTGAATTTGGTTTGATTGTAAGCACTTCATCAACTTTCAAACCAAGACATAATAACAATTCTTGCAACTGTTCCTTATTTTCGGGTTTAATAAACGGATACCAAAAATTAAAGCAACTTGCCTGTGAACTTAAAGGACTTGAAATCCCTTTATGTAACCTAATTCCTCCTTTTTTTAAAATCGCATAAATTTGATCTGAAAACAAATTGTTTTCTTTGAATTTCATCTGATAATCTTTTGTTAATACTTTTGTCATTGTTCATCACTCCTTTTCTTTTACCACTACCAAGGCACAAGAATACCACCTCTGAAACATAACAGAAGTGTGCATTTTGCTCCTATCTAATTAAAACCATTGTAAAAGTTAGATGTCAAATTTTGCCTATATTTTACAGTATAGACAATAATTGACAGTTTAATAATTTTATCTTACAATTATAAAGAAAGGTAAAAATACTATGGAAAATGAAATTAAAGATTTAATAAACCTAACGATTAAATTACAAGGTAAGTATTACAATAAACAAGATATTTCGCTTGATTTGTCAGAACTTGCATATAAATTAAATAATTTGTCAGCTAGTTTAAAAAATTATAAAGAAAAAATAATTACGGAAAATTTTTCCGATGAAAAAACTCCAGACGAAATAAATAAAGTTGCGTATTTTTTAGCAAGATATGAACATAAGGACTTGACCAAAAAACGAATAACAAAAGCAATAGAAGAATTTTCGTTAAGACTTGGGGTAAAACCTTCTACTTTAAGAAATAAGAGAGATACGTTTGCACCTTTAGTTTATGATATTAAGGACAAGGAACTTAAAGAAGCTATAAAATTAAATCCAAAGTTAAAATACAAAGAACCTAGAAATGGTTGGAAAATTGCTAATAGAGAATTAACTCCAGCATTGCAAGAAACATACAACGAATGTAAAGACAAATCACATGACGAATTGCTTGCCGAAGTAAAAAATATTCTTGGCTTAAACTAAATCATTATAAAATGTTTGAGCAGATTTATACCTACATTGATTTAGTATTTTTAATTAAAAATAAAAGTACCATCAAATAAAATTGAAACAAATTAAAAGTCTTGGAATGACCTTGTATGCACTCCAAGACTTTATAATTGAAAAAATAAAAAGTATCTAAAACTTGTCCGGTAAAAAATTACCACCCGAAAGAACCACCATTCATTAAATAAATCATTCCACCTTCTGCAACACCTTTAATAATTCCTCCAAACCTTTTTGCAGGACCTACTCTCTGGGTTTGAAGTTGTCTTTGCTGTTGGTTTTGAAATAATTTTTCAGCATTTGTAAGATTTTCTTCTTTCTTAAATCCAAAAACTTCCTCAACGGTGTATTCTTTATTCGGATCTATTTCATCTTCAGGATTTAAAGGGTCTGCATAGCAAAATTGGAATGACACTAGTAATAGCAAAATTGTTAGAAATATTTTCATTTTATTTCCCCTGTATTTTTTTCCCTAAATGTTTATCAAAAACTGTTATAAAATGTTTATCTACACAAACAATGTTATTTTCAATAAATACTTCACGACTAACATCCATAATATTTACTTCTTCAAAAGTGCGAACATCAATGAATGAACCTATTTGAAAGTTTAACATTTTCTCTAAATCGGCTTTGTCTTTTGGATTACTTGCAAGCAATAATTTTACTTCTTTTTTATCTACAACATCTTTTAATTTTTTGTTTTTATATTTTTCCTGCAAATCGAAAGATTTTTTTAGTAAATTAGACTGGGTAATTCGCCATTCTTTTGCAATAATATCGTTGTACTCTTTTTCTATCGTTTGAAACTTCTTAATATCTGTTGCATCGGCTTTTTTGTAATAATCCATAGTAAAAGCACGAGTTAGTTTTTTAACAATTTTCCCTTTGGGTGTAATATCAGTATATTCATAATAATTGAGTTCGCCTAATGGGTATTTATCAAATTCATCATGAGGCATTTTTGAAACATAGTAGTAACTTTTTATTAACTCCGGACTTACAGACATAACATAAGGGAATGTAAACCCTGCATTAGGTCTGGTTCGCTCATATTCTTCTTGTTTTCTTTTTTCTTCTGCGAGTCGTTTTTCTTCTTCGGCTTTACGCTTTGCCTCCTCGGCTTTAGCTTTTGCTACTGCTTGTTTTTGAGCCGTAGTCTTTTGAGTCGTCTTTTTCTGTGATGTAGATGTTGTACTACTTTTACCTCGATTATAATTATAATATTGTTTCATAGCCTCGTTAATTTCTTGTTCTGTTGGATAACGACCAAGATTAAACATTAAGGTTTGAGCAATGCCCTCTCGCACTTGACTACTCATATAACCACTATTAAAACACGAAATAGGTTTATCATAGCAATTATAAGAATTACACATTTTTTGATAACAACCGACAGTATCATTTCCCAAATATCCAACAGCTTTATAACTTGTATCAGCCATGCAAGGTATCGTAGTAAATAATATTGCCGTAATTATAATAATATTTTTCATATTTTAACCTTTTTACCACATGTTATAACATTTGGAATTAAGTTCTTCCTCATTAATCTCACGTTTTATACTATCTATTCCCTTACTTTTAAATTCCAGCCATAACTTTTTAATGTATGATTTATAGTATGTGCCTTCATTATCAGAATCAGAAAACGCATAAATTCTCTCATATGGTAAACTTTCCAATGGTTCTATGATGTTTTCATTACAATTAACTTTTACTAATTCTTCTACTGTTCCATGTTCTCGATATTTTAAACCTATACAATAATTATCAGCAATTTTATATTGTTTACCCATTTCAAAAAGGAAAGCTATTTCTTCTGATAAAGGCTCCATTGCACTCTTATCTTCAAAAATTTTTATTCGTTCTTCCGGTGTCATTTGCTGAAATTCATATAGCCTAAATAAAAAATATTTCATATCATATACTATATCTGTACCACATATTTGTTTTTCATAAACATAATTTTTAGGAGGTTCAGTTACTTTAACTCGAAATCCATTTTTTACAAAAATTTTATTATTGGTCTCAGAATTTATAGATATTTTATGTGAACCCAAAAAATAACCTCCAACTACTGCCAATATCACTACTCCAACTACACTTAATGCTATAAAAATTTTATTCTTCATTTAAACTCCTTGGATATAAAGACGAAACCGTAAATAATTTCTTTTATGAAGGTTTATCTGCTTTGGAAAAAGATTTATCAAAAGATGAACTTATTGCTCTTGTTT
>CADAYD010000004.1:29142-148734 GCA_902791985.1 uncultured bacterium | reverse complement strand
CAGGCAAAAACTCATATTACCGCGTAGCGGTCTTATGCTGCCGTAGGCAGTATTGTACCCTAGCGTGTTTTTCTTTTCGGTTCACTTTTCTTTTTGCGTTGCAATCAAAAAGAAAAGTGAACATTAGTACAGATAATATGTTTTATGTAAATAATTGGTATATACAACAATATGACATCATTCTGCTTTTTTGAAAGCAAAAAATTTGAACAGGACATAAGTTGCGATTGAAACCAAAAACAGTGAAATGAATTGCGCAATAAATACGTTTTTAATTAAAAATCTCACCATAAGTTCTAAGATTATAACGTTCAAAAAGTAACTTACTGCCCAAGTTGAACAGCATTTGAGATATTCTTTTATATAATTTCCTTTTGTGCAGAATACAAAGAATTTTTGGTTCAAATAAGAAATAAAAGATGATAAAACCCACTGCAGAGCAACACATAATTGATAGTGTTCAGTACCAAAAATCAATACACATATTGCATAAATAATATACGAAATACCAGCATTAATGCAGCCGATTATTAAAAATCTTACAAAATCCGGAAGTTTTAACCACATGTTCATAAGAATATTTTATAACAAAAATAGCGCTATATACATTAAATTGACGATGTGAAGTTATTGATTTTCGCCTAAAATAGTGTAAAATAGAGTAGATCAGTATAGCTATACCGACATTATAAAGGGGAAACTAATGTTACAAGAAGCAACAAAAGCACTAAATTCAGCGTTTAACAACAGTTTTATAAAAAAAGTCAGTCAATATCTTCACGATTGCGTTCGTGAAGAAGTTAAAAGTTCGACATTTCGTAACTTAAAGGGAGATAAAGATAACAAATGGATTTTCTTGAAAGAGAAAGAAACTTTGTTAACCGAAGGACTTGAATACCTAAAGCTCGACGGCGCAAATCCTAATCTGACCGAATTGATGATTCAAAGTGAAAATAATTCAAGGGATAAATATCTTATTTATGGCTATATGTTTTTAGTTGGCAGAAACGGGAAATCTAAACGTCGTAACGAATTTTTAACCCCGCTTTTGTATGTTCCATGTAAATTAGAAAGAAACGGAGTCAATATAAATTGTATCCGCCAAGAAGATATTTTATCATTAAACACCGGTGCTCTGGCTTCTTTAATGAAGAAAAGTGACGATGATGATGAAGTTGATTCCTTTTTAGAAGGTATTTTGGACGTTGTACCGGATGTTCCTATCACAAAAGAGAAGATGGATATTTTCTTGACCACATTAAAATCACTTATTCCTGATGTTGAAATTGCACTTGATGATAGCGAAGATGCTGATGAAGATAACGTTTCAAGAGATGAAGCACCTGATTACGCAAATATAGAAATAAATGGGGATAATCTCGATGAAATTATTGAGGATGATATCCAACAGCAAAAACAAAAGTATGAAGGCGATTTGAAAAAACTCTGCGTAACCTCACAAAGCGCGATTATTTTAACAAAGCGTCCTGCTGTTACAGCAGGAGTTCTGCACGAACTTTTACAAATTGCTGAAAAACCAAGCGGAGTTTATCGCGAAACAACATTATCCGTTATAAATGATGAATATAATCAAGCAATAGAAAGAAATTCTAATAAGGACGACAATTCTCCGTTCTATCCGATTACTCCACTGTCATTGAGTGATTCACAAGAAAAAGTTATTAAAAATATTGAAAATAACAAATTTATTGCAGTACAAGGTCCTCCGGGAACCGGTAAATCACAAACTATTGTAAACCTTGTAGCACATTATATTGCAAACGGCAAGACTGTTCTTGTAGCATCAAGAATGGACAAAGCGGTCGATGTCGTGGCAGATCGGCTTAACGAACTTGGAGCGCCATATCTTGCATTGCGCGCAGGTAGAACAAATTATCAAAAACAATTGAGCCTTCAACTGCAAGACCTTTTATCAGGCAAAGTAGGACTTGATGATGAAGTAGAAGATTACATTTTTGCTGATACAAAAGATATGAAACAGCATCTTGATATTCTGCGTGAAACCGAACAAAAATGCGAAAATATTTTAAAACTCGAACGCAAATGGCACGATTTACGTGACGAAATTAAGGAACATGCACTAACTGTAGGCGAAATGCAATATATTAAACGACCTCTGAAAAAATCAGAAATAGATAATGTAAATGACATCATAAAAACATTGACAGAAAATATGGAGAAAGCCGGATTTTTTGCGGGACTCAAAAATATGTCAAGCCTGAGACAGCTCAAAAAAATTCTAAATTTAAAAGATTTTGATATTGAAAGCGAAACTTTGGACCGATTGAAAGTTGAACTTGATTTTATTACTCAAAAATGGCACTTGCGCAAGATTGAAGCAGATATCCAAAAAATCGGAAACCTGCATGTTATGATGGAACAAATCCGCCAACTAAAAAGAAAACAAAAAACACTTGCTATTAACATTCTAAAAAGTACACGACGCGAGGCTTTAAAGGCTCTTTTACGTGACGATAAGAAAAAACGCAGAATAAAAGTTCATGCAATGTCTTTAGTTGAACGCCGTAAAAAACTTCAATCAAAAATTTTGGAAGAAGAAGATTTTAAACCTCTTTTAGAAGCATTCCCTTGCTGGTGTGTTACAACTTATGCTGTATCAGACAGTCTGCCGCTAAAACCCGGAATGTTTGATATTGCGATTATTGACGAAGCTTCGCAATGTGATATCGCAAGTTGCTTCCCAATAATGTATCGTGCTAAAAAATCGGTCATTGTAGGTGACGACAAACAGCTTCCGCACCTGTCATTCCTTGAAAAAGCAAAAGAACAGTCGTTCTTGAGCCAATATGGAATTCCAGATAAATATCAGTTGATGTGGCGTTTCAGAACTAATTCAATGTTTGACCTTGCTGATTATTATTCAATGAATTCAGTTATGCTTGATGAGCATTTCAGAAGCCTTCCTCCTGTTATCAATTTCTCTAACCGTGAATTTTATTCCGACAGAATTCGTGTTATGAGAAAAGATACTATAAATGATAAGGTTCTTGATTTGATTAAAGTTGAGGACGGTAAAGTTGATAGCGATGCAACCCGTAACCTGCCGGAAGTCGAAGAACTGGTCAAAGTTTTGCACGAAATTATTATTGAGGATGAAAAAAATAATCCTGATAATCCTACAACTATCGGAATAATTTCGCCATTCAGAGCACAAGTTGAACAACTTAAAATATCTGTTCCAAAGGTTCTATCTGATTATATGATTAGAAAGCACCAGATTGAAATTGGTACAGCTCATACATTCCAAGGTGATGAACGAGATATAATGCTTATTTCGTGGGCATTTGCAAACAATTCTCACCCGCAAAGTATAACGTTTATTCAAAAACCAAACTTATTTAATGTTGCAATAACTCGTGCGAAGAACAAATGTATAAATTTTGTATCACATGATATAGAAACAATGTGTGAAGGGCACTTTAGGAACTATATTTCTTATATCAAGGAATATTTAGACCGCAGACATGCACTTGCCAATGATGAAATTGATGCAAATATCTATAAGAACCCGTTTGAGAGTGAGGTTGCCGATGAGATACGCAAACTTGACCACCACGTACTCGCAGGAGCGGATATAGCAGGTCTTAGCGCAGATTTAGTTGTTGACGACAAGTTTATACTTGAAATCGATGGGGTTGAAGATAAACAAAAATCAAATATTTCTAATATGAAAAAACAATCTATTCTTGAGCGCAGCGGCTACAAAGTTAAACGTATAACATTCAGAGAATGGCAATATTCACCAAAAGCTTGCCTTGACAGAGTTTTAACGCTTGAATAAATAAAAAGGTGCGATTAAATCGCACCTTTTGTATTATTTTATATTTTTATTGTTCTTTAATGTATATCGTATGGAACTTGTAAACCTCAAACGTATTTGAGAAATAATCAGGAGCCAAGCCTGCCTTAACCTTTAAAGATCTCATAAATTCACGTTTGTCAGATATTTCTTCCCACACTGACGGCAGATATACAGCCTGATAATCCCCGTCACGAATGATAATACCATCATCATAAGGAACAATATTATTCATCATTTGTTCTTCTGTTTCAAAAACTACTCTTTCCGGTTCTGTTAAAATTGAAACAGCAAACTTGAGCTCAGGAAGCTCATCTTCTGTTACCGGACTAAATCTCATATCTTTGAATGCCGCATCTTTTGCATGTTCAACCAGATCAGTAATCAACGGTCTGTATGCAACCATAGAACCGATACAACCTCTTAATTGACCATTCTTTTCTATAGTAACAAAACATGCACCAAATTCATCAAAAACTTGCGGATAAATTATTGATAACGGCTTCTCATCGAATTCTGATTTGATGATTAATTTACATATATCAATCACAAATGCCGGATGGTACTTAGCGATAAAATCATTCTTATTGCCTTCATACAAGAACCAAGTACCGTAACCTACAACTCTTGAAGGATCATCGGATACCTCTGCTGAATTTGCCATATCAATTCTTATCATAGAAAAATTGTTATTATTAGCAAAATTAACCAAACCTGCAATCGCAATAGCACCACAAGCTTGTTCGTATCTGAAACCTGAAATATTACCGCTTTCAATCATTTGAGCAGTTATTTTATCGGTTTCTTTTGCTGTTTCATTAGTCAAATAATGACTCAAATCCGATGAAATAACAAATGCATTGTCAGGATTACCATAATATGCGGCAATAATATCTCTGATTACTTCAGGATTTTCTTTACCAATCAATACCGGAATAATCCTTACATCACTGAATAATGACTGAATAATAGGTAATTCAACCTCGATGGAATGTTCATTCAACATAGCATCATCGTTAATTTTTGCCCCGAAATTGTTAAATAATTCAGAACAAATTTGCTGGTTTACATCAGTAATCCCAAGCGGTGTCCTCCATGCATCATAACTTGAAATTGCTATTCCATCAAAGCCGACTCTGTGAGAAGGTGCAAAGATAAATATGTTTTTAACATTTTTATCAATTTGGCTAATCCCTTCATAGGCAAGACGACCGGAATAAGTTAATCCTGCATGCGGCACAATAACAGCTCTTGTACGATATGTGTACAAATTTTTACTGTTTTGTTTAAAGCTCTCAATATGTAATTGTAAATCCTCTACGTCACCAGAGTAAAAAACATTGGCAACTGTTGCTTCTTTTATTTTTCTCATAACAGTATTATAATACTACTAACCATGATTTATCAAAAAATTTTAACAAATCTTAAAACTCAATGTTTAATATGCCCGAGAAAGTGTGTTTTAGATAATGGACAAAGAGGTTTTTGTCACGTTCGTAAGAATAAAAACGGAAATATTATTCTTGACACTTATGGCTACAATACCGGTTTGGCAATAGACCCCATTGAAAAAAAACCGTTATATCAGTTTTATCCGACAACAGGAGTGCTGTCATTCGGAACTTTAGGTTGCAATATGGGCTGTCAATTCTGCCAGAATTGGGAAACCACAAAAAATAAATCTGACCCCAAAAATTTTAACCAAACTTCTCCGGAGCAAATTGTATCTTTGGCACTACAGCATAATTGCAAAAGTGTTGCTTTCACATACAATGACCCGATAATATTTTTTGAATACGCAATCGACACAGCAAAATTGTGCAGACAATTTGGAATAAAAACCGTAGCGGTAACATCAGGTTTTATTAATCCTGACCCTGCAATGGAATTTTTCTCTTACATGGATGCAGCAAATATCGACCTAAAAGCGTTCAGCCAAGATTTTTACGGCAAAAATTGTCTTGCAAAATTACAGCCTGTACTTGATACCATAAAATATGTCTGCAATTATACAAATTGTTACGTTGAACTGACGACAATGCTTATTGAAGGCGAAAACGACAGTGATGAGGAAATAAAAGCTGAATGTCAGTGGATTTTAGATAATGTTGGGCCAAATATTCCTCTGCATTTCAGTTCATTCACCCCGCGTTATAAATTTGACAATCGGAAACCGACAGAATTTTCGACTCTTTTAAAGGCATACAAAATTGCAAAAGAAATCGGCTTAAACTACGTCTATACAGGTAATTTAACAAATACGGAAACTTCAACAACCTATTGCAAAAATTGTCATAACGGTATTATCATTCGCAACGGTTATCAACTTTTACAATACAATCTTGATAATCAAGGACATTGCAAATTCTGCGGAACACAGTGTGACGGCAGGTTTTAACATTCACTGCTTTTTACTTTACAACAATATTAACTAACTTACCCGGAACAACAATGACTTTAACGATTGTCTTTCCTGCGGTGAGTTCTTTAACCTTGTCGCTTGATAGCGCTTGATGCTCCATTTCTTCTTTAGATATTTCAGCATCAACCTCTATTTTGTCTTTAACTTTGCCGTTTATTTGAACAACCATAGTTATAGAACTTGATTTTGCAAGGTTTTCATCCCATTTGCACCATTCTTGGTCGTGAATTGAACCTTCACCACCAAGTTCATGCCAAGCTTCTTCCGTCAGGTAAACCGCAACAGGTGACATTAGTTTGAGCATTGAAACAATCGCAAAACTTAAAACATTTTTATCTTCATCATTGAGTTGAGGTTTCTTTGCTTGCCAATCATAGATTGCATTTACAAGTTCACGATATTTTGAAATGACGGTATTGAACTGAAATTCGTTAGTAATATCGTTTGTAATACCCTTAATCTGCATGTGTACTGTTCGAACTAAATCATCGTCATCTTTTGAAAGATTTGAACCTAACGTATAATTCAGATTAATATTTTCAGCATTTGATGACACAAGACGCCAAACTCTGTTCAAGAACTTATAACAGCCTTCAACTCCCGCATCTGACCAATCGAAATCTCGCGCAGGCGGAGAATCAGACAGAATAAATAATCTTGCAGTATCAGCACCATAGTTTTCAAATATTTCATCAGGATCGACCGTATTACCTTTTGATTTGGACATTTTTGAACCATCTTTCAATACCATTCCTTGAGTCAAAAGGTTTTTAAACGGTTCATCAAAATCTAAAAGTCCGCAATCACGCAAAGCTTTTGTGAAAAATCTTGAATACAAAAGGTGTAAAATTGCATGTTCAATCCCGCCGACATACTGATCGACAGGAAGCCATTTATTTACTATATCTTTATTAAAACATTCTTTGTCATTTTTGGCATCGGCATACCTTAAATAGTACCAGCTTGAGCAAATAAATGTATCCATCGTATCCATTTCACGTGTTGCATGACCTCCGCATACAGGACAGACAGTGTCTTTGAATGTCGGAGAGGTTGTAATAGGCGATTTTCCGACAACGGAGAAATCAACATCTTTTGGCAACAATACAGGTAATTGGTCTTCAGGCACCGGTTGAATACCGCATTTGTCGCAATATACAACAGGAATTGGCGCACCCCAGTATCTTTGACGTGAGATCAGCCAGTCACGAAGTCTGAATTGTGTTTTAAATTCTCCAAAACCTTCATCGACAGCCTTTTGGGTAATAGCTTTTTTTGCTTCGGTATTTTTCATTCCGTTAAATTCACCCGAATTAACCAAAACACCTTCATCAACATATGCTTCTTCTTCGCAATTTGATGGATTCTGCGGGTCTTGAATAACAACTTTCATCGGTAAATTATATTTCTTTGCAAAATCAAAATCTCTTGTATCGTGGGTCGGCACAGCCATAACAGCACCTGTACCATATTCAACCAATGCATAATCCGCAGTCCATAACGGGAAAATCTCTCCGGTGAAAGGATTTTTGCAGTGAGTCCCCAAAGGCACACCCGTTTTTGTTCTATCTGTTGAAAGTCGTTCAATCTCAGACATTTTGCGGGCATTTGCTCTGTATTCTTCAACAGCTTGTTTATTTTCTGCCGTTGTAAGTTTTTCAATATCCTTGTATTCCGGCGCTACAACAAGATAGGTTATTCCATGAACCGTATCAGGACGTGTTGTATAAACAGGAACTTCCATTTTTTCACCACTTGGAGCATCAACAACAGGAAAACGGAAAATCGCACCATGTGATTTCCCTATCCAGTTTGCTTGCATCGTTTTAACATTATCGCCCCAGCCTGTTAACAGGTCTAAATCTTTTAATAACTCATCTGCATATTGCGTGATTTTTACAAACCATTGAGATAAATATTTTTTCTCAACTTCGCTGTCGCATCTCCAGCATTTACCATCTATAACCTGTTCATTTGCAAGCACTGTTCCGCAATCGGGACACCAGTTTACGGCTGCTTCTTTTTTATAAACAAGTCCTTTTTTGTATAATTGCAAGAATATCCACTGTGTCCATCTGTAATAATCAGGCTTGCAGGTCGTTACTTCTCTGTCCCAATCGTAAGACAACCCAAGCATTTTCAATTGCTCAGTCATATACGCAATATTTTCATCAGTCCATTTTTCGGGATCTGCGTTGTGTTTCATAGCGGCATTTTCCGCCGGAAGTCCGAAACTATCCCATCCTATCGGGTGCAAAACATTGAACCCGTTTGCCTTTTTAAACCTTGCTATAACATCTGTAATCGTATAATTGCGCACATGTCCCATATGAAGTTTACCTGAAGGGTAAGGAAACATAGATAGCGCATAATATTTTGGTTTATCAGAATCGTTATTTGTTTTAAAAACTTTATTATCTTCCCAAATCTTTTTCCATTTTTTTTCGATTTCTTGAGGGTAATAGCTCTGTTTCATCTTTTATACTCCATTTCTCTATTTGAAATTTAGTATAACATAAATAGAGAGAATAAAGTAGATAAGTTCTTATCGTATTATGCTGTTTTCCTTTCAATTTGGTCAGGCGCACCGACAGTTTCGATTAACGTTTCAATAACACGAGGCATTTGACAAATAAACGAATAGTGCCCTTGCGAAAGTGAACATTTTTTACAATCACAGTTGATGTAATAACATTCTAATGCCTGTTGAGTCCAGTTTTGAGTAATAGAATCAGAAATTTCTTCATTCGCGGGAGTATAAAAATCCTGCTCAAAATCTAACCACTCATCCATTAAGCTGCCCCCTTATAACTCGTACCCCAAATACATTTTTTACGATATTAAGAGTTTTTTTATCCTTTGTTTGTAGGATATTTTATTTTGAAAGATTATTATCAACAATGTTCAATTTGTTAATAATTGTAAACTTTTATATAAAATTATGAAAATTTTATCCTTAGAATGTTTTATATATTTATAGTGCTTAAATGAGAGGATAAAGAATATGCCATGGTATACTAAAATACTTGGAAAAGTAGTTTCAAAAGGAAGTAAAGCAAAACCTATTGTTAAGACTTCTAAAAAGCTTGTAGGTTCTGTAGATGATATTACAAGAGCATCATCACAAGGAACAAAAAGAATAAATTCTGTTCATGGCAACGGTTATGCAAACGCAGGCCATGTACCGCATCCTATCGCAGGAAATGTAAAACCGGCAACTACAGCACATGTACCAACAACACCACGTGCAGTAAGCGGAACCGCTCATACCCCGGCAGCTCCAAGTACAACAGGCGCAACGGCAAGCAACGGAGTAAAATCTCAAAGAAAAGGGAGTTTCTATTTACCAAATTCATCTAGTTCACATGATCGGGTTAAAAATTTCAAATTACTTGAAGCCGATAATCCGACTGTAGTCGAAAATTTGGAAGCAGATGATATTATTTTAGGACTTCGTTTCAGAGGAACTGCAAATGAATTTAGTGAAATGACACCTGTACATGCACCTGACCCTCGTACTTGCGCAAGTTATAGTGGAGTAGAAGATTTATTCATAGATCATGGACCAGAATTTGTCAGAAGCTATGATAGTGAGAGCAATGTTACTGCAATTTTATATCGTTCACATGACTCCGGACCGGGTGCCAGTGCCATTTATATTCCGGGGAAAATATCACAAGCAGATGCTCAAGAAATTTATAAAATGATATCTAAATATTATAATCCATTATCTCATGCTCCTATACCTGAAAAATTCACTGTAGAACAGTGGAAAGCTACTAAAGCAGAAATTGCGAAGTTTTTAAATAATGGCGGGAAAAAGGCTATAAAACCGGCGGAAAAACCGGCTTCGGCACATATCATACCGGAACAACCTGTTGTTACCGAAAGAACAAGTCTGGGACAACCTGCGATAACATCAACCGGCACAGGTCATGTATCACCGGTAAGTACGCATATTCCAACAACACCGAGCAGTGCAACAGGAGCAAGCAGCGTTGTAAACACTTCACGAACAGAATTTACTGCCACAGGAACAGCAGCACGCACACCTAATCCGATTCCGGCATTAGATAAACCTTTCTTAAATGAAAGAGAAATAAAAATCATAAAAGATTATGTACCGAATGAAAAAATCTCAAATGCTGTTCAGGCAGGGTTTGAGGAACTCGGTACACGACTCAAAAACGGTGAAAAAATGTCAGAAACTTTATTATATAATGTTGCACGCTCTGTTAGTGCTAAAACAGGAGTCCAAGACGGTACCATAATGGGATTTATGAAAACAAATATGCACAGATTCGGCGGCAAATGGCAAATTCTTGAATGGAACCAAATAGGCAGAATGAACGAATTTTGGGCAACAAGATAAAACTTTGACTGGTAAGTTGTAGCAAGTTGGCTAAAAAAATTTCCCTCTCTTAAGGAGAGGGATTAAGGGTGAGGATTTTGTATTATTGACGAATTTCACCCTCACTTGAATTTCTAATGCTCAATATAGTGTGTAGGGTGCGATGTTTCGCACCAATTTGTTTAAATTGATTACAATTGGAATTGAAGTTTAAGGATTAAAATTTGGTGCAAAAAATTGCACTCTATTTCTCTAAATTTTGCAACGACATAATAAAAAGTAAAAGAATAAATAAAAAAACAGGAAGTGGTGATTTCCACGTCCTGTTTATATTTACTCAATTAAAACCTTATTTAAATTATACCTTTAACAAATTTTGAACAACTTGTTTGTATCTTTTTACTGCACTTGTTACAGGGAGTTGTGAAGATTGGTATATAAAATGTCCACCTTCATAACATTTATTAGCTCCAGGATTAACTAATATTCCTTTACTTAACAAATTTAATTTCACTACATTATTTGAATAGTCTTGTGACATACTTACATGATAATTATTTTGATTTTTTACCATTTTTTCAATTTCTTTAACTGCTTTCGCTGGTTTTTCTGACAGTTTGTTTTTGACAAAGAGCATTGAGGGATTATAAACATGCCCTATTACATTTTGACCAAATTTTGTAATCATTATACTTTTCTCCTTTTTATTGTGTACATATATTCTAAAACCGGAAATAAAATTTTTTGCTAATCTGTAGGATGCGATGTTTCGCACCAAATTAACGACACAAAATGAAAAGCAGATAAGGGAAAATTCTATCTGCTTTTTATTAGGAGGAGGTGGGATTCTGTCACTTCGCTCGCCATCGACGTAAAATAACAGTCGGTTTGAGAAAACAGAACATATATTTTGACAATTATTAATATAAAAAACTTGTTATTGTTGGGTTTCACCCAACCTACAAACTCAAAAGTTATTGTTGGGCAAGTATGCCCAACCTACGACTTGATTATTCAATAATAGATATAATTTGATAAACTTTATTCAACAGTGATTGACTGTGTTTCAATTTATTTATAACATAATCAATTTTTTCTTTTGAATTTTCATCTTCAAAATCAAATAGATTTTTTGCTTGAACATTAAGTGCTGAACATATTTGTTCTAAATTATCGGCTGAAATAAAATTGTTACCCAATTCAATTTGACTCAAACTTTTAGGAGATATACCTATTTTTTCTGCTAATTCTTCTTGAGTTAAATGTTGAGATAACCTTTTTTCTTTAATTTTTTTACCTAAAGATTGTTTAATGTTCATAATGATATCGTAATATATGTTTTACATAGAATAAACCTATTGAAAATAAAACAAATATACGTTATAATAGAATATATCTATTTTGAATAGATTTTGTACTACCTAATCTAGCGAAAGGAGAATGATTATGGCATTAGATGGTATTAATGGAATACATCAAAAAAATATTGAGAAAATAGAAGTAAAAAATGAACAAAGTTCAACACAATTGAATCATATACTTGAATTTGCAGAGCGTAGTTATAGTTCTGATAAAGAGCCATCAGATGCAAAAGTTAAAACAGAAATGTTTAAAGAAGAAATTCTAAGTAAGTTGAATACTTCACAATCAAAAAAAACAAAATATTATCTTGATAAATTAGTCGAAGCAGTACAGGAACTAAATGGAGTACAAAAAAATAATTTAAAACCAAATGGAACTCAAGAGCAAAATAAAATGTATAATTTAAGAATACAGGAAAGAATCGCTCAGATGAAAGATTTTTCAGAAATGGTAGGCTGTGGCTTAAGTGTTGTTCAAGATTCAAAAACAGGGTTATATAGATTATGTATAAACAATAAACTCTTTGATGTGCCGGAGCGAAAAGTGGAAATAGTAACAGTAGAAACAGATGACGGGCCAGAATTATTACCAGAAATTACTGATTAAATTAATTAGATTATGAGGGTGCGTCGTTTTGACGCACCTTTTAAATTTTATTGGTTCGGTTAAAACCAAACTCGACTTTTCAAATTACCTAATTTTGCTCTTTGGTGGGATTTAGATTTAATCGGCATTTGAGTCAAGCAGGTAGGGTAGACTTCAGTCTACCAAATAACTAAAGTCAACCCTACTTTTGAGTGCAATATTGTGACAAAATGTGCAAAAAAACGGACATTTTTGTTATCAAAACCGGACATTTCGGACTTTTTGACTCTATCAATTTCCGACCTTTAATAATTGGCAAAAGCTGGATTGCTTCGCCTTCACAGGCTCGCAACGACTTGAAAGCCTTCCGACCAAATGTCCTGAAAAAATATATTCTCATCCTCACCTCTCTCAATAAAAAAACACCCTTTCGGGTGTTCTCTTTAAAATGGAGGAGGAGGTGGGATTCGAACCCACGGAACGCTTGCACGTTCGACAGTTTTCAAGACTGCTCCGATCAACCGCTCTGGCACTCCTCCAAAACTTGTTGTTTCGTGTAGTTCTATTCTATATTATAAATATCCGTTGTCAAGTTTTTGCTATGCCCGTGAACAGCCTATACAAAATTTTTAAATCATCACTGACCTTGTTACAATTTTGCTATATTTTCGATTTAAGCTAAAATCATAGTATGAAAATTGCGTTTTTACCTATTGATAACAGACCGGTTTGCTATACTCTACCGCAAATACTCTCAAATATTGATGGCAATATTGAATTTTCAATCCCTCAACGTAAATTACTTGGAGATTTAACTCACCCTGCGAATATTGACGGATTATTTGAATGGCTTGAAAATCTCCCCGCTCAGGATACAATTATTCTTTCACTAGATACCCTCATTTATGGCGGACTTATCCCCTCTCGCAGAGGAAACGAAACGCTGGAAGAACTCAAATTGCGACTTGATAAACTGAAAGAAATTCTTAAAACAAAAAACGCTAAAATTTTTGCATTTTCAAGTATTATGCGAATTTCAAACAATAATTACAATGAAGAAGAAAAAGAATACTGGGCTCAATATGGTAAAAAAATTTTTGAATATTCGTATAATCTGCACAAAACAGGATGCGCCAATACTGATGTGCCACAAGAAATTTTAACCGATTACTTAGAAACCAGAAAACGAAATTTTGAAGTTAATAAAATTTATTTAGAATGGCAAAAAGAAGATGTTTTTGAATTTTTAGTATTCACAAAAGACGATTGCGCACAGTATGGATTAAATGTCAAAGAAGCACAAGAACTTGAAGCGCTCGGAGCATATACAAAAACCGGTGCTGACGAAATTCCGCTAAGCCTGCTTTCAAAAAGCATAAACAAAACTTTCAAAATATATCCGATATTTTTAGAACCTGACTCTAAAAGTTTAATCTCCAACTATGAAGATGTGTCAGTCGAAATGTCCGTTAAAAGTCAAATTGAACTTGCAGGCTGCGAAATTTGCACAGATAAAGATGATGCTGATTTGATTTTGTATATCAATAATTTTATTGAACATCAAGGCGAAATTGTTATGAAGATAAATACAAAAAGTTTTGCCGGAGAGTTTAAAACTCCTAATAAACCTTATATGATAGCAGATGTTCGATTTGCAAACGGAGCAGATAACAATTTTGTATCTGAATTATTAAAAAATAAATTTGACGATAAATATTTTTATGGCTACAGCGCTTGGAACACCACAGCAAACACACTCGGCAGCCTCATTTGCGGAGCAAAAATGAAATTCTGCGCACAAAAATATAACCAAGCAAATTTCAAAAAACTACAAATAACACGCTTTCTTGATGATTGGGCTTATCAGGCAAATGTTCGCCAAATGCTTAAAAAAACCGATGAAAACGAGTTGGCACTTTTGATGAAAGAATATGAACAGATAATTTTTAATTTATTTAATACTAATTACAAGGTAAAATATTCTTATCCTTGGCACAGATTATTTGAGGTGGAAATTTGGATATAACAGACTTGGTATTATTATCATTTGCTCTCGGATTGGATTGTTTTATTGTTTCATTCTCGCAAGGACTCATAATCAATTCCAATCGCAGGATTAACTCATTAAAATTAGCAGCCGTAATGGGACTATTTCAAGGATTAATGCCGGTTATCGGATATGTCGCAACAAATAAAATTTACAATCTTGTCGTACCCTATACCAAATGGCTTGTTTTTACAATATTTTTTATACTTGGTTTGAATTTTATTCTGGAAAGCCTCAAACGTGATGTTTGCGATAAAATTCAGTGTCTTGATCTAAAATGCCTGATAAGTCTTGGGTTTGCAACCAGCATAGATGCTTTGATTTCAGGCGCTAATCTAAAACTTACACACTCAATATTATGGCTTGCGTGTATTATTATTGGGGCAGGTTCGTGCATTATGTCACAACTTGGCTTTTGGAGCGGAAATTTTATAAAAAATATTTGCCCGAAATTTCTGCATATTCTTGGCGGAGTGATATTAATGGCTCTTGCAATGAAATCTGTTTTATGAAAATTATCCAAAATATACTTGATAAACATATGTTATTAATCTATAATATGATTATGGTAATTCGTGAAAAAAATCACGAATAAAAATAAAAAAATGTGCTATTATTTTATAAAAGGAGAATAAAATGACTACAAAAAATAAAAAAACAGTTGAAAAACTTGAAAAAACATTGAATAAATCAACTGTTGTTGACAATGCAGAACAGTTTGAACTTCTAATTGAACGAGTAAAAAAAGCACAAAAAATTTATTCAACGTACACTCAAGAGCAAGTTGATAAAATATTTAAGGCTGCAGCAACAGCTGCCGACAAAGCTCGTATTCCTTTAGCGCATATGGCTGTAGAAGAAACCGGGATGGGAGTTTTGGAAGATAAAATTATAAAAAATCACTATGCTTGTGAATATATTTACAATAAACATAAGAATGCCAAAACTTGCGGTATTATCAGTGAAGATAAAGTAAACGGTACAAAGATTGTGGCTGAACCGCTTGGAATTATTGCCGGAATTATTCCGACAACAAATCCGACATCAACGGCTATTTTTAAGTCTTTAATTGCACTAAAAACACGTAACGCCATAATATTTTCACCGCATCCGCGTGCAACAAAATCAACTATCGCAGCTGCTAAACTTGTATTAGATGCGGCTGTAAAGGCGGGTGCTCCGGAAGATATTATCGGCTGGATTGATGTTCCGTCAGTTGAACTTTCAGGTCAATTAATGCAGCACCCTGATATTGCCTGCATTTTAGCAACGGGCGGTCCTGGAATGGTTAAAGCAGCATATTCATCCGGCAATCCCGCTCTTGGTGTAGGACCTGGTAACACTTCTGCGGTCATTGACGAAACTGCTGATATTAAAATGGCTGTTTCTTCAATTATTATGTCAAAAACTTTTGATAATGGTATGATTTGTGCATCCGAACAATCAGTAATTGTTGTTGAAGATGTTTATGAAGAAGTAAAAAAAGAATTTCAATACAGAGGAGCATATTTGGTATCAAAAACCGAACAGCAAAAAATGTTAGACCTACCGTTTATCGACCCGAAAAGAAATTCTGCTAACCCGTTAATTGTCGGTCAAAGTGCGGTCAAAATTGCCGAATTATCAGGATTTGAAATTCCACAATATTCAAAAATTTTGTTGGTTGAAAGACCAACCGTAGATTGGAATGACCCGTTCTCAAGAGAAAAATTATCACCTATCTTAACTATGTACAAGGCTAAAGATTATGAGCAGGCTTCAAAAATGGCTTATGAATTAGTTTCAAAAGGCGGAGCAGGACACACTGCCGTTCTGTATACAGATGCCAGAAGTCAGGAAAGGATTGACAAATATGCAGAGCTCATGCCGGCTTGCCGTGTTATGATTAACTGCCCGTCATCTCAGGGGGCCATTGGAGATTTGTACAACTTCAAACTTGAACCGTCACTGTCACTTGGCTGCGGTTCTTGGGGCAAAAACGCTATCTCAGGTAATATCGGGGTAGAAAACCTATTAAACTACAAAACAGTTGCTGAAAGGAGAGAAAATATGTTGTGGTTCAAAGTTCCTTCGAAAGTTTATTTTAAAAGAGGAGCAACTGATTTGGCTCTGCGCGAACTGGCCGGTAAAAAACGTGCATTTATTGTAACAGACAGATTTTTATTTAATTCAGGTGCTGTTGATGCTATTACCAGTGTACTTGATGAAGTTGGCATTGATCATGAAATCTTCTTTGATGTTAAGCCTGATCCGACTTTATCAACCGTCAAACAGGCAATGGAAATAATTAAACCATATGAACCTGATGTGTTTATCGCACTTGGCGGCGGCTCTCCAATGGATGCAGCTAAGATTATGTGGTTGATGTATGAACAGCCGGATACCGACTTTAGTGACATTTCAATGAGGTTTATGGATATAAGAAAAAGAATTTGTGCAATCCCTGATTTAGGGAAAAAAGCAACTATGGTTTGTATTCCGACAACATCAGGTACCGGGTCTGAAGTAACACCGTTTGCTATTATCACAGATGACGAAACCCATATGAAATATGCGATAGCAGACTATGCTTTGACTCCTAATATGGCTATAATTGACCCGAATTTTGTTGACGGTATGCCAAAAGGTTTGACATCTGCTTCGGGCATTGATGCACTGGTACACGCAACAGAAGCTTATGTCTCTTGTATGGCAACTAACTTTACCAATTCAAATGCGCTTGAAGCAATAAAATTGATATTCAAGTACTTAGAACCTGCATGGAAGGAAGGAGCAAATAATCCTAAAGCAAGAGAGAAAATGCACTATGCCGCAACTATAGCAGGTATGGCATTTGCTAACTCATTCTTAGGTTTATGCCACTCTATGGCTCACAAACTCGGTGCTATGTTCCACATCCCGCACGGTGTAGCAAACGCACTGTTATTCAGACAGGTTATTAAATACAATGCGGTTGATTACCCGCACAAGCAGGCAACTTTCCCGCAATATAAATATCCTGATGCAAAAGAAAAATATGCTCAAATTGCTGATGAAATCGGTTTGGGCGGTAAAACTTTGGATGAAAAAGTTGAATTATACATTCAAGCAATAGATAAATTAATGAAAGCAATTAAATTACCTAATTCCATTAAAGATTTTGGTATAACAGAAAATGATTTTTATTCAAAACTTGATGAGATGGTTGAACTGGCATTCGACGACCAATGCACAGGTGCAAATCCTGCATATCCTTTGATGGAAGATATTAGAGAAATTTATATTGATGCTTTCAATGGCGTTGTAAGGAATTACTACCCTGCAAAGTCATCAAAGAAAAAATCTTCTAAATAAATTAGAAAAAAATAATTGAATTTATATAAATAGGTTGATTTTTAAAAAATTAACCTATTTATTTTTTCTTCTTAAATCATGATTATATTCGTTTACTGTCAATAAAAACAATAGTATTAAATTTAACTTTCGCCACATATCATTTTTGTTTGTAAAAAATTCAAATTTATCTAAATCTTCAATGTCCTGTAAAAGTTGCTGGTATTTTTTTGCATTGTACTTATTTAAAACAATTTTCTTTTTGCTTTCAATTTTGTAAAGCTCTCCGTTTGCTTTTCTGCCAAACTTATATGTAGTATGCTCTTTATCTCTTATATAAACCGTGAATTCCTCAGGATTTTTTTCATTAAATACTGCTTTATATTTTAGTAATTCACGATTTTTTGGCTCAAAATAACCATATAAAACACTATCATTATGCAGATGTTTGTTAACATCAAATTTATAAATTTTTCCGTCACTCAATTTAAATGTTAAAGTATACCCCCCCATATTATTATGTTTTATAGAAGGGTTATCAACATCAACAAATCGGTTCAAATGATAAGCCATCGGAGAAATTCCGAGTTGTGAAACATATTCAAAATATTCCTTTTTAACTTTTTCTTCTTGCTTTTCTGTTTCTGACTTAAAAATTTCGCCGGTCGCAGGATCATTTGCAATTGCAAGTGTTACTAATCCGAATAGCACCCCTTTGCGAAACCATTCAGGCAGCCCGTTATCCGGCTGTTTTTTATTCTGAGGTTCATAACTTATCAAATCGGCATTTAGTGACGATGCACCGGTAAATCTTGTATTATAGTGTTTAATATTTTGAACAGCACTAATTCTCATAATAATTTTATAACACGATAGAAAAAATTTTTTTGCTAATCTTTAGCTGTTTTCTTTTTAGATGCTTTTTTGAGAGTTTTTGTATAATGAATTCCGCCTTTACCTGCGTTTAAAGTTGTCCTTCCCTTGGGGTCAACGGACACTCTGCATCCTTTTACTCCAAACGAAAACCCTATTCCGGATTTTGAAATATTTATTCTGAATAATCCCAAATTAATACTTTTTTTAAAATAAAAACCCATAAAGTAAAATCCTTTTTGAGTTTATCATATCATATTTGTTGACTTCGTCAATAGTATGAAATTTATACCGGCATAACAATTCCAAATTCTAAAGGTTTTATTTGTTGTGTACCTTGAATAGCTTCAACAAGAGCCTTAAATAAAAACGGATGAACGTTACCCTTTTTGACATCCCCATAAATTACCGTCAAAGCTTGCTCAGGAGTCAGAGCTTGCTTATAAACACGATTTTCAGTCAGCGCAGAATATTTATCAGCCAAATTCAAAACCTGTATATTCAAATCAGGCACAAAATTCTTGTTTTCTACATTGTCATGATGATAACGAACCAGCGCTAAAACTTCTTCATTTAATCCGGAATTTTTCAACAATTCATAGCCTAATTCCGAATGAAGATGCATGGTTTTGTATTCTTCTTCGGTTAATTTGCCATGTTTATTAAGAATTTCAGCCGGAATAAGCACCTTCCCAAAATCATGGAGCATAGCGCCATCTTTTAGGTCTTTAATATTTATTTGACTTTTCAACGCAGTAGGTAAAACTTTGTATATTTTTGCACAAATTTCGGTGCAATCTTTGCAATGCCCTTGTTTTAAAGCCATAAGCTCATCCATATTTAATTTCACAGGCAACTTATTTTTATCCAAAATTTCTTTTAATGCAGGATTCTGTGCAATCATTGTATTAATAGTTTTTTCATCATAAAGCCGTTCAACAGAATTATTTTGAAAACTGTCTTTACCTACGCTGTTTCCAAAAGGTACGGAACTCCTGTTATTCAATTGTGCCGGCTTTGCTGAACCTACAATCAGCCGCCAGGGATTAAATTCGATTCCCACTATCAGACCACACTATTAATTTTCACACACATATTACTACTACTTATATATAAAGTTTTTTTGTTCGTAAAAATTGACTTCAAATAAAAATTATGTAAAGAAATCTTAATTAAAAATAAATAAGTGCTAACATAAAATCATTATGAACGAAATCAAAAATGTACTAATTTGCGGAATAGGTGCAATCGGCTCAATTTATGCCGACAAAATCAGCCGCTACAATAACCAAAATCTGAAAATTCTTGTCGACAAAAATCGCTACGAAAAATATTTAAAAACCCCGAAAATATTTAACGGCAAAGAATTAAAACTCAACTATATATTGCCTGACGATACAAGTTTTAAGGCAGATTTAATTATTATCGCAACAAAATATGACGGACTGACTGATGCGATAAATAATATTAAAAATTTTGTAAAAGATGACACTATAATATTATCACTGCTAAACGGGGTCACAAGCGAAGAATTGATTGCACAACGATATGGAGCAAAACATATTATTCATTCTTATTTTATCGGTCACAGCGCAATGAGAAACGGTAACAATATCTCTTTTGACGGAACAGGGGACATAGTTTTTGGAGTTTTAAATCCGCAAATTACTGATAAAAATTATGAGAACATTTTGAAAGATTATTTTGATAAAGTCGGGATTGATTATAAAATTCCGCAAGATATAAAACGTTCAATGTGGTTAAAATTTATGCTGAACGTAAGTTCAAACCAAACATCTGCAATATTACATAAAACTTTCGGGCAAATGCAGCAAAGTATAAAAATCCGACAGATGCTGAAAAATATTATGTGTGAAGTAGTTAAATTGGCAAAAGTTCGTGGTGTGCAAAATACAGACACAATGATTGATGAGGCATTTAAAGCATTTGACAAAATGTGCCCTGAGGGTAAAACCTCTATGCTCCAAGATATTGAAGCAGGAAGAAAAACCGAAGTGGAAATCTTTGCCGGCTCTGTTATAGAAATGGGAGAAAAATATAATATCCCAACTCCCTATAACAAATTCCTCAAAGAAATGATTGAAGCATTGGAAGAAAAAATATAAAAATATTTACCTCCCCCTTTACAAAATCAAAAAAATAGTTTATACTACAAAAGTAGTAAAGGCGGGTGTGATATGTTAGTTAATTTGATGGCAAGGTTAAACGCAATTAGCACAATGCATAATGCGCAGTGGGCTATGATGCAAAACAGCAGAAATATGATGAATATTGCAAGAAATTTACCTTTTGGCGGATATGATATGAATACTTTGCATGATTTAGATACACGTTTTGCGCTTGATAATGCACAAAATCAGACGCTTTATATGATTGCGGCAGCACAAGAAAAAGCCGCAGCACAACGTATGGCGCAGGAAGCAAAGGATAACAAAATTTCTTATATTGCCTAATAAAAAAGCGTGTTAACACGCTTTTTTATTATTACATATTTTTTCCCATATTATATGCTTTTTGCAAAAGGTCACTGCGCTTTGCAGCATCGTTTGGATTTTCCAGTCCTGCACCATTTACAAAACCTTTTATACTTGTTCCGGGTAAACAAGCACACCAACCTTGCAAACCGTTTAGAACGGTTTGAACAACATTCGGTGAGCCGTCAGCAGAAGTTGTGATAACATAAATATCTCTGAAATTAAAACCTGAAGTATATAATGAATTTGCTCTGTCTATAACTGTTTTCATTTGACCGGACATCTCATAATAGTAAACCGGAGTAACCCAAACTATTACATCAGAATTTTTCATCTTTTGAGTTATTTCATTAGCATCATCATTGATTACACATTTGCCAAGTTTTTGACAAGCCATACAACCCTTGCAAAAAGCAATATTTTTGTCTTTCAAAGTAATAAATTCAACTTCATGCCCTGCATCTTTGGCACCCTTTTCTGTTTCATGTGCCAAAATTTCCGAATTTGCACCGACTCTCAAACTTGTTGAAATAATCAAAACTTTTTTTCCCATAACTACCCCTCTCTCAAATTTAATTTCAAATACTATTATAAAGATAATCATAAAATGGGGCAATAAGAATGTTTATAAATTTTTTCGCCATTGAATGTAAATTCGTATTTGTCGTTTTAATTGAAACCATCTGAGTTTACGGTCACATATGTTCATGATATCCTCCAAATTACGATAGTTTCCCTCCCTAAACGGGGAGGACTTAATAATTAAAAAGTATATTTTCTTTCATATTTCTTTAATCTTCTTCCTTTAACCAGATACAAAAAATCCGCTGTCGTAACAGTAAAAGAAATTACAAAAATGAAACAACTTAATGCAATTATCGGCAAGAACAATATGTTATCAAGATTAATATAGAAAACCAGTGAAAGACTGAATACAAAGCCAAGTGCGTTAAACAGCATAGTTAAAAGATATAATAAATTTTTCATTTTTTTCTCCTTTAAATTTTGTCATTTTCGACAGTTTTATGTTAATATATCAATACGTCACAAACGGGTGTATGGCAAAAAGGAGTTTAATATGCTGGATAAACCAAGATATTCAAGAGTTTCGGATATAATAGAACTCGCAACATATATGGCATCGAAAGTTCAAGGAATTACTATAAACGATATTATGGAACGCTACAATGTTTCACGACGGACAGCTGAGCGAATGCGAGATAGTCTGACCAACATCTTCCCTGAAATTGATGAAATTGAAACAGATGATAACTATAAACACTGGGGCTTCACAAACAACGTAATTTCTAGTCTTATAAATTTTAAACCCAAAGAAATAGCGAACCTTGAACAATTACAAAGACGGACAACTAATAAAGAACTTCAGAACGAACTGACAGAAACTATTACAAAAATTAAAGCGCTAACTAATAAAAGACAAAATAACGCAGAAGAAAATATTGAGCTTTTTATGCAAACGGAAGGATATGCTGTTCGCCAGATGCCTCAATATTCTATTGACTTGAACACCTTAGATATAATTAGAAAATCGCTGCAATCATCAAAAATGGTAACAGGAATTTATCATGATAAACAGAGGTTGATAGAACCTTTAGGAATGATTTACGGATCAAAAATTTACCTTGTGGCAAGAGAAAAAGCAAAAGGTGATAGTATTTATAATTATCTTTTGCATAAATTTACCGACCTGAAAATAACTGACAAAATTTTTGATAAAGGAAATTTTGACCTGCAAGAATATTCAAAACAATCATTTGGAGTATATCATGGGAAAATTTTGGATGTAAAACTTCTGTTTTCACAAGAACTTGCTAAAGAAGCAAGCAGTTTTAATTTTCACCCGACACAAAAAGGAAAATTCAACCAAGACGGAACTTATACCGTAACATTTAAAGCAAGCGGCGACAAAGAAATTATTTGGCATGTTTTCAGATGGGGAGAGGGCTGCAAAATTATTTCACCAAAATCTCTTGACAAAGAATATAAACAATATTTAAAAAATTGTTTAAAAAACTAAACTTCATTTTGCTTTAAAATGTCTTGCAAAGTTCGGGCAGATTTTTGCAACAGTGCTGTTTCTGTCTCACTCAACTGGATAGGAACATGCGTTTCTACACCGTCTTTTCCGACAATCGCAGGCATTGATAGAGAAATGCCTTCTATTCCGTACTCTCCATGCATCATTGATGAAATTGGTAAAATAGATTTTTCATCTCGAACTATGGCTTCACAAATACGTTTAACAGCCATAGCAACCCCGTAATAAGTTGCTTTTTTCTTTTCAATAATTTCATAAGCACTGTTTTTTACATTATCTGCAATTCGTTTTGTTGCTTCTTCGTGATTAAAATGTCCTCTCATTTCGCAGAATTTGTTAAGCGGAATACCTGACACATTAGCGCTTGACCATGCCGCTATTTCACTATCCCCGTGCTCTCCGATTATGAAAGCGTGCACGCTACGCGAATCTACGTTCAAATGATTACCTAATTCATTTTTCAATCGAGCTGTATCGAGTACCGTTCCTGAACCTAAAACCTTGTTTTCACTAAATCCGGAAAGTTTTATTGCAACAGTTGTCAAAATATCCACAGGATTTGCTACAACCAGCAAAATGCCTTTGTAATTACGTTTTTTTATCTCAGGAATAATTGATTTAAAAATAGAAATATTCTTTTTTACAAGATCTAAACGTGTTTCGCCTTGTTTCTGATTAGCACCGGCACTAATTATAATCAAAGAAGCATCTTTTATATCATCATAATCTCCGGCATAAATCTTTATCGGTTTTGCAAAAGGCACACCATGACTAATATCAAGTGCTTCTCCTTCCGCTTTTGCTTTATCGGAATCAATAAGAACCATCTCAGAAAACAACCCCGATTGCATTATAGAAAAACAACAAGCTGCCCCAACAAAACCACAACCAATCATCACAACTTTTCTGACTTTATTACAATTTAAACAATTTTCATTCATATATTTATAACCTTTCTTTCTATATTATTCTAACTTAAAAATACGATAACTTCATAATATTTTGGTATAATAAATTTATGCCAAAAAGTGTTTATATCCATATACCGTTTTGTAAATCAAAATGTCATTATTGTTCATTTATTTCATATCCGAAATTAGAATTAAAAACAAAATATTTAAAAACTTTAGAACATGAAATAAATTCTGTTTATTCAAAAGAGACATTAAATACTATTTATTTTGGGGGTGGAACTCCATCACTTTTAGAACCTAATGAATTTGACAGTCTAATAAAACATTTTAATATAACAAATTCGACAGAGATTACCGCCGAACTAAACCCCGACGGGATAAATTCAAAAGGATTAGATACCAAGTATTTGCATAATCTGCACAGTATCGGAATAAATCGTATTAGTCTTGGAGCACAAAGTTTTGATGATGAGATTTTAGCACAAATTAATCGTCGACATAATTCAAAACAGATTTTTCAGGCAGTAGAAAATTCTCAAAATTCAGGGTTTGAAAATATAAGCCTTGATTTTATATATGGTTTACCAAATCAGAGTAAAAAAATGTTTTTAAACGACCTTAAAACAGCTGTTAATCTTGGCATTAACCATATTTCTCTATACGGACTGACAATAGAAGAAGGTTGTTATTTTTATGAAAATTATCCGCAAAATTTACCGGACGATAATGTTCAAGCAGATATGTATATAGAAGCTGTTGAAATTTTAACATCATCAGGATTTAAACACTATGAAATAAGTAATTTTGCAAAAGAAAAATTTGAATCAAAACACAATCTAAATTACTGGAATAATGAAGAATATTACGGATTCGGAGTGGCTGCACACGGTTATCTGAATGGAGTACGTTACGGAAATATAATTGTTATAGAAGACTATATAAAAAATCCATTCAAACATAATGAAGAACGTATTGAATCCGAAAATGACAAACTTGAAGAAGAAATATTTTTAGGATTTCGTAAGATGGACGGAATTAATATTACCAAAATAAATTCAAAATATGGGATTAATTTTGAAGAAAAATATTCAAAAATTTTAAAAAAATATGTAAATTTAAAATTACTTAAAAAAACACCAAAAGGTTATAAATTTACCGTACGTGGGGCACTGGTAAGCAACACAATCCTTGCGGAGTTTTTAGAATAGTGCTAAAATATTACCATAGAATAGCGGGGTAAATTATGGACGTAAAAGCAATAATAATGGTTATTGATTCAATGGGTATTGGTGCGATGGAAGATTGTGCGGAATTTGGTGATATTCCGGAATGTAATACTCTAAAACATGTTTGTGAATTCAATAACGGTCTAAAAGTTCCGAATATGGAAGCATTGGGACTTGGCAATCTTGGAGATTTTAAGGGTATTGCAAAAGTCGAAAATCAAAAAGGATTCTGCGCCACTTTAGTTGAGAAATCTAAAGGTAAAGATACAACAACAGGTCACTGGGAAATAGCAGGACTTGTTTCTGATAAACCATTTTCAACTTATCCTGACGGTTTTCCAAAAGAACTTATAGATAAATTTATTGAAGAAACCGGTTGCGGCGGAGTACTAGCAAATATTCCCGCAAGCGGGACGAAAATTATTGAAGAACTTAATGATGAACATCATAAAACCAAATTCCCTATAGTTTATACCTCAGCAGACAGCGTTTTTCAAATTGCGCTTGATACTGATATGATACCGTTAGAAACTCTTTATAAATGGTGTGAAATTGCAAGAAAACTTCTTGATGACGGAGGTTATAATGTTGCCAGAGTAATCGCTCGCCCATATAAAATAATAGATGGTAAACCGTCAAGAATTTCAAAAGATCGACGTGATTATTCAATGGTTCCGAAACGTACTATGCTCAATGCTTTAAAAGAACGCGGTGACAAAGTTATAGGCATAGGAAAAATTGAAGATATTTTTTCAAAATCCGGTATAACACACGCTATACACACCGGTTCAAATAAAGAAGGACTTGAATTAACTCTAAAAGCGGTAAAAGGAGAGCTGCCGCTTGAAGACATAGCCTATGAAAAAGGCAAAAAATATAATGATAAAACATTAATTTTTACCAATCTTGTTGATACAGACATGCTATACGGTCATAGAAACGATGCAGCCGGCTACGGTCGTGCTATTGAAGAAATAGACACTTATGTCGCACCGATAATTGAAGCTATGGGAGAATATGATGCACTAATAATAACAGCTGACCATGGTTGCGACCCTTGTGTTCCGGGAACCGATCACACAAGAGAAAAAGTACCGTTTTTATTCTACGGAAAACATGTTAAACCAAATAAAGGCGCAGGAAATCTTGGCGAAATAATCGGGTTTGATTATATTGTTCAAAATATAAAAGATACATTATAAATTATGTGGAAAATTTTTAAAATTTGTTATATAATGTTTTAGTGAAATAAATTTCACACGGTTAAATGATAAAAAGGAGAAATTAAAATGGCAGTTACAGTTAATGATTCATGTATTGCATGCGGTGCTTGCGAATCTATTTGTTCAGAAGTATTTTCAATCGAAGATAAAGCTGTTGTAAATGATACAGCAGTTGCTGACAACATTGACAGTGTAAAAGAAGCAGCAGATGCATGCCCTGTTGGTGCTATCGAAGTAGAATAGTCAAATTCTAAAATATCAAAAATATCCGGTTTTCATTTTTGAAAATCGGATATTTTTTTATTCTATAATTCATTAATATTTCTTTATTCCGTAATCTTTTTGCAATTTGCGTAAAGTTCCGTTATGAAAAGATTCATCAATAACTTTATTTACCACTCGAACCAAATCATCCGATTCTGTACCTTTTCTAAAGGCTACAGCATAAGGCTCTTTAGAATAACGTTTCGGTAAAAGTACTAAAGACGCATCTTTCAATGCATAACCCAAAAGAATAGTATCATCAGAAACAATGGCTTCGGCTTTTCCTTGCTTCAAACCTTTTACTGCTTCGTCATAAGTCTTATATCCGATAATTCCAACATTTGGCACAGCCGCCCTAAGGCTTGCTTCACTTGATGTACCAAAAACAATAATAGCTTTTTTACCGTTTAAATCTCTTAATCCTTTTATTTTACTTCCTTGTCTTACAAGAAGGGATTCTCCCGCAATATAATACGGATTAGAAAAATCAATTATTTGAAGTCTTGTTGGTGTTATTGACATCGTTGCAACAATCATATCAACATCTTCCGAAAATAATTTCATTAATCTGTCTGAAGCCGTTACTGGCACGAATTTAACTTTGCCATCTTGTCCGAATATTTCACGCCCTATCATATTTGCCAAATCAACATCATAACCTGCAAAATTACCATTTTTATCTTTATAACCAAAAGGATATGTATCAGTTTTTACGCCAATAATAACTTCTCCTCGTTTTAAAATATCATCAAGTGTATTTACCGGATTATCTTTTTTAGGTTTTGAACACCCGCAAAATACGAACATTAGAACAAAAAATAATAATAAGATCTTTTTATACATAAATTTTTTCCTTCAATTATCTCTATTATAAAAATAATCCGGATTTAAAGCAATAGAATATTTTTATTTTTATAATTATTTCTTCTCTTGATTAACAGTAATATGATTACTGTAATATTAACAAATAAAGAGGATTGTCTACTACATTGTTATTTTATATGTTGAGTAATTATTTACATAAAAAATATTATCGGTACTAATGTTCACTTTTCTTTTTAATTGCAACGCAAAAAGAAAAGTGAACCGAAAAGAAAAACACGCCAGGGCAGCATAAGACCGCTACGCGGTAATATGAGTTTTTGCCTGTCGGCAAAAATCTCTTAGCGCGGCTAAGGACAACGCCGCGCGCTTGCGAGATTATTATAAAATGCAGCGTAGTTTTAACAAGTGTCGTGACCTAAAATACCGTTTAATGCGAGCGAAGCAAGATGCCTAATTATAAATGAAATACCCGAAGTAAACTATCCATTTAATTTAATCAACCGATTTAAATAATTTGTAAACTTCTATATCAAGCACATCTGCAATATCCAATAAAAATGGCAAACTTGGTTGTTTTTCTCCTCTTTCAATACAACCAATGTAATTTCTTGCACTTTGTAATCTGAATGCAAGTTCTTCTTGGGATATATCAATCAATTTCCTTTGTTTTCTGATATTTGAACCTATGTGTTTATATATATCATTATGTATCGTTTTATCTCTTGCCATACCACCTATTGTGTGGTATTTTGTAATAAGTTTCTACCACCTGTGTGGTTGTAAGAATGGAGATTTTATGTATTAAAAGACAATTTTAAACGATTTAGATAGGGTTCTGAATACGTATACAGGTGATTTTGATAAACAATACATCCCGCCGATAAAAGACGGAGCGTATAATTTTCTTGAAAAATTAGCCGCAAAATTTGATATAAAAATTTTTACAACAAGAAACAAACTTTTAACAAGCAAATGGGTATTTGAAAACGGAATTGACAAATTCGTTGGTGAGGTGACAAATATCAAAGAACCCGCATGGATGATAATTGACGACCGTTGCATAAACTTTCAAGGGAGCTATGACAAAATATTTGATGAAATTGAAAACTTTAAGGTTTGGTACAAATAGCGTACAATTGGTTTGACATAAAGGCGGGAAATTTATCCCGCCTTTATTATTCTTAATGCCATTGTATTCTTACACATGTTAACTAAACTGATACAGGTGTTTTAGCCTGTTCAAGCCGCAAAGTTACTGTCGTAATATCACAAACAGCACTTGGTCCAAAATATTGAATAGCTCCGGGGAACAAGTATCTGTCGTTCATTGCCCAATCTTCACGGTTGTTTTGCAACTGTGCAAATACAGGTCCGTTTAATTCAACAAGTGCTTTTTTAATAACCGGTTTCATTTCACCATGACGTTTTTCCATGTTCATCATCATTGTTAATGGCACACCGCCTGCAACCCATTCACTTGCCGGTGCTGTAAGATTCTTAACTGATGATAAGTAACCTGTTAAACCGTTTGAAATTAAGGCATAAGCGTTGTAACCAAGTGAATAACAATAATCTGCATCGAAGTTTGATGGAAATGCACATCTACCTTCATAACCAAAGAAATGAGATTGCGCTGAGAATTTGCCAATATAACTACCTTCTGATTTCAATTTAGAAAGTTTTGATGATATCATTTCAATCAACAATTTTTCAGTTTCGATTTTTGAAACTTGAACGTTACCGTGTGGGTCACGATCTGCAAGCAATTGCTCTTTAATTATTGATGGCAAAGATTTATAAACTTCTGCATTTTCATCATCTAGTCTGTGTTCAACAATTAAAAATTTATCTCTTATTGTTGTTGCATTAACAAAACTCGGATCTGTTTCAAGTTCTGCCATTATATCATTTAAGTTAGCAATCATTGATTTCATTTCCGGAATAAATTCGATTAAACCTTCTGGAACAACTGCTATACCGAAATTCTTGCCTACATCTGCACGTCTTACAATTATATCTGTCATATAATCAATTATTGAAGATAAAGACATTTTCTTTGCTTCAACTTCTTCACTGATTAAAGTGATATTCGGCTGAGTTTGTAATGCAGCTTCAAGTGCAACGTGTGAAGCGCTTCTACCCATAATTTTTATAAAGTGCCAGTATTTTTTAGCAGAATTTGCATCCCTTTGGATGTTTCCTATTAGTTCTGCATAAGTTTTTGTTGCAGTATCAAACCCGAAAGAAATTTCAATCTGATCATTTTTCAAATCACCGTCAATTGTTTTCGGACAACCGATAACTTGTATTCCGGTATTATTTTTTATAAACCATTCGGCAAGAAGTGCTGCGTTCGTATTTGAATCATCGCCGCCAATTATTACAACAGCACTAATGCCGAGTTTTTGGCAAACTTTATAAGATTCTTGGAATTGATCTTCTGTTTCGAGTTTAGTTCTGCCTGATCCGATAATATCAAATCCGCCCGTATTTCTGTATGCGTTTATAAATTCATCGTCAAATTCTACGTATTTGCCATCAATGATACCTGAAGGGCCGCCTAAAAATCCGTATAATTTACTTTCAGGATTAGCGCTTTTTAATGCATCATAAAGCCCTGCTATAACGTTGTGTCCTCCTGGAGCTTGACCTCCGGATAAGATTACACCAACATTTCTTGCCGGAGTAGATTTTTTTTCTGATGTTGATTTGAATGTAACAGTCGGTTTTCCATATGTATTTGAAAACAGGTTTTGAATATCCTGCTGATCTGCAACAGATTGAGTAGCAGCACCTTCTGTCATTTCAAGTGAATTAATACCATTTTTTAAACTTGCAGGAAGTTTTGGTTGGTATTTTAATCTTTCAATTTGAAGCGGTGAAAGTTTTGTCATAATTAATTTTCCTCTCTTTTTAGTACTTTCTACGCTCTTTATTGTACTATAAAAAAGTTTTTTAATAAAATTATCTATAAAAAAGACAAGAGATAAATTCTCTTGTCCTCAAAAATTTGCTTTTATTATGTATTTTTAGTTATTTTTTAACATCTTCTTTTACAACAATCAAATTATTCATAATTTTCATTGCGGTTGTCGGAAGAACAACATGCTCTAAACCATCAGCAATACTAATGATTTTGCCTGCTCCTAAAACAACTTCTTCCCCTTTGTAAATAAATTTGTAATCTGTGTCCCTGTCTGAACGAATTGTAATTTGTGTTGTCATATTTTTTCCTTTCCAAATCGGTTAACAGTGTTCATTATAAGCGATTTTCCCCTTTTTTGCAAGTGGGTAAAATTTTTTCTGCCCATTATAGGGAAGTGGCACATAGTGCCGATGGAGTGTTTTTATTTTATTTTTTCCGCACAAATGTTTCTGTCAACCGTAACTTGTTCCCCTGTTTCAAGATTTTTTATTGATACTTTATTTTGTGCTATTTCATCTTCTCCTAAAATCAGGGCAAGTTTTGCAACTTTTGAGGCTTTTTCCAACTGTTTTGTGAATTTCTTATTGGCTAAATCTATTTCAATATTTAAACCCTGTAATCTTAGTTGCTGTGCAAGCTTTAGTGCTTCCGTCGTATTATTTGAAACAATATAACCGTCTAATTTTGATGTTTCTTTTTCTTTTAACAGGGATATTAATCTTTCCATACCCATTGCAAATCCTATTGCCGGAGTGGGTTCTCCACCAAGTTCTTCAACAAGATTATCATATCTTCCGCCTCCGCAAACAGCGTTTTGTGAACCCAAATTGTTCGATTTTATTTCAAAAACTGTTCTTGTATAATAGTCTAAACCTCTCACCAGCAGTTTGTTTTCACTATATTTTACATTTAAATCATCTAAGTATTTTTTTAGTTGATTGTAGTGTTCTCTACATTCATCACACAAAAAATCTGATGTTATTACATTTTGTATTTCTGTTTTAGAAAATATTTCCTGACATTGCGGAACTTTGCAGTCTAATAGTCTTAACGGATTTTTTTCAAATCGGCCTTTGCAATCTTCACATAATTCATTTAAATGTGGTCTTATTACATTTTTCAATTTTTCTTTAAATTCAGCGCGACATTTTGGGCAGCCCAGAGAATTTATTTCCACATCCAAATCTTCAAGTCCGATTGACTTCAAGAAGTTTTCTGCCATTAAAATTATCTCAGCATCTGCAGCAGGCTGGGAAACTCCAAACATTTCAACTCCAACTTGGTGAAACTGTCTTTGTCGACCCGCTTGCGGACGTTCATAACGGAACATTGGACCTTTATACCAAAGTTTAACCGGAGCCGGAAGTCTGTGCATCCCGTTTTCTATATATGAACGAACAACTCCTGCGGTATTTTCAGGTCTTAATGTTATTGATCGCTCACTTTTTTCAAACGTGTACATTTCTTTATTTACTATATCTGTTGTTTCACCAACTCCACGCTGAAACAAATCAGTACTCTCTATTATTGGTGTTCTTATTTCTTTTACTCCAAAAGATGTAAATGTTTTTAGAGCATTTTCTTCCACAAAATGCCACATCTCAATATCTTGAGGTAATATATCTTTTGTTCCTTTTAATACATTTATTTTATTTGCCATGACTTTATTATATTACAAATAAATTAACTTGTTCTGTTTGAAATGATAACAATTGTAAAAAATCTTGATTGTTATAACAACTTTTTAACACAAAAAATTTTTTCTGTAATATTATTATTTATAGAGGTGGTTATCATGAAAGAAATTAAACTGAATCATTATGTAGATACTGTTATTTATTCTGTTGATATGATTATTAAAAATCTCAAAGCAGATTTAAAACACAAGGTTGACGGACTTAATTTGGGTATTACCGGAGAACAGTTTGTTATTCTTGATACTATCGCATATTACAAAAATATTTATCAACAAAAGCTTTCAGATATTTTAATGAAAGATAAATCTAACACAACTCGAATGATAAAAATTCTGGTTGATAAAGGTTTAATTTCCCGTGATATGGGAAAAGTTAATAACAGATTAGTTTATACATTAAATATTACACCTCAAGGTAAAAGACTTGTTGATGAAAATATGCCTAAAATAAAAAAATATATTACTGAAATTTTTGAAAATATCAGCGATGAAGAAATTCAACTTCTTCATACCATGAGTGGAAAATTTGAAAAAGCTCTAACACTTGTAAAATAATTTTTATACAAGAGCTGAAATTGTAGATTCTAAAGATTCTTTATCATAAACATTATATGTTTTTACTTCAGGATTTATTTTTCTGTTCAAACCGGCCAAAACTTTCCCCGGCCCGAATTCAATAAATGTATCTACGCCGTTTTTTATCATATTTTCAATTGTTTGAGTCCAATGAACTGAAGAACAAATTTGTCTGGGCATTTTATTTCTAAAATCTTCCGCACTTATTGTTGCTGCAGCATCTACGTTTGTTACAACCGGAACAGACGCACTGGTTAAGTCTAAATCTTTTACAAATTCTTTAAATTCTTTGCTTGCTTCATTCAAATATTTTGAATGGAAACCTCCGGATACTGCAAGTGGTACAAATCTTTTTGCTCCTGCTGCTAATAATAATTCCCCTGCTTTATTTACTGCTTTTTCATCTCCTGTTAAAACTACCTGAACCGGAGAATTGTAATTTGCAACATCTACGTATCCTTCTTTTGATGCTTCTTCCAATGCTTTTTCCAAGCTGCCTTTTGGAGCATTGATGACCGCAGCCATTATTCCTTTATTAACTTTATTCATAAGAGATGCTCGTTTTTGAATAGCCTTTAATGTTGTTTTTAAATTCATTACACCGGAACAGTACATTGCACAATATTCTCCCAAACTGTGCCCTGCCGTATAATGAGGAGTTATATTTTTTTGAACTTTAAAAGCTTCCAATGCAGCAATAGACATTGTTACAATTGCAGGTTGAGTATTTATTGTTTGTTTCAATTCACTTTCCGGACCTTCAAAGCATAATTTTGAAACTTTTTTACCAAGAACTTCATCTGCGGTATCAAAAACTTTTTTTGCTTCTTTGTAATTTTTATATAAATCTTTTCCCATACCAACTACTTGAGCACCTTGACCGGGGAAAATAAATGCTATTTTATTCATCATAATATCCTTCTTATAATATAATCTTTTTTGCAAAATTTATTATAATATAAATATAAATATTTATGAATAAAAAAGTAAAATATTACATATTTTTTGTAATAATATTTTTTTTTAACTTCTTATTCTGTGATGTATTTTATTAAAGTCTTTAATCCGCAAGCGGTTGATCCTTTTGAATAATATTCGCCTTGTGGTTTTTCTAAAAATGCTGTTCCTGCAATATCAAGATGAACCCATTTAACTTCATCATTGACAAATTCTTTTAAAAACATACCCGCAGCAGAAGCTCCGCCATAACGTGTTCCGGTATTTTTCATATCTGCAATATCGCTATCCATATTATCTCTATATTCTTGCCACATTGGTAATTGCCAGAATTTTTCACCGGTTGTTTTTCCTGTTTCTATTATTTTTTCAATTAATTCTTCATTATTTCCCATAATTCCGGATGCAACCGTACCTAAAGCAACCATGCAAGCTCCGGTTAATGTTGCTATATCAAAAACTTCATCCACTTTTAAATTACATGCATAACAAAGTGCATCTGCAAGAGTTAAACGGCCTTCTGCATCAGTATTATCCACTTCAATTGTTTTACCGTTCATTGCGGTTAATATGTCTCCCGGTTTATACGCACCGGCTCCCGGCATATTTTCACATGCTGCAATTATTCCGTGCACTTCTACATCCGGTTTTAGCTGTGCTATTGCTTTCATTACACCTATAACGATTGCTGAACCGGACATATCATCCCTCATTGTAAGCATTGAATTTGCCGGTTTTAAGTCTAGCCCGCCGCTATCAAAACATAACCCTTTTCCTATTATTGCAATCCTTTTTTTAGGATTTTGTGGTACATATTTCATATGTATAAATTTTGGAGGTTCAATACTTCCTTTTGCTACAGCCAAAAATGCACCCATTCCCATTTCTTCTATTTTTTTGTAATCATAAACTTGTGTTTCTATACCCTCAATATTTTGAGAAATTTGTGCCAGTTTTGTTGGAGTTGCATATGCAGCCGGTTCATTTGCCAAATTTCTTGATAAATCTAGAGAATTTGCTATTATTTTTGCCTTATTTACAAGATTATTATCTACATTAGATAAATATAATTCTTCTATATGAAAATCTTTTTTTGTTTTGTATTTATCAAATCTGTAATCAGATGTTTTTGCACCAATTACTGCCGGACCACCATAATTTATTTCTGTTGAATAACAAATTGCAACTTTTTTTGCCTTTATTTCACCACATTTTTTTATTGCAATTGCCGTATTTTCTCTTATTGTATTATTTGTTAATTTTTTTTCTTCTCCAAACCCTACAACTAAAATATTTTTTGCAAGTTTTTGTCCTAAGGTGTTTATCAATATTGTTTCTTTATTTTTTCCGGTAAATTCTTCCGGCAAAAATTTATTTACAAAATCACAATCTGTTTGTTTTTTCTCGAATTTATTTATTACTAAAACATCACATTCTATATTTTTTACATCTTCTACTATTTTAACTTCCATAAGCCCTCCCTTTTTTTTGACTATTTTAGCATAAACATTGCAATATATAAAAAACAGATTGCAATTACTTATTTTTTAATATTATAATTTCTTTAAAGGAGGGGCTTATGAAATTTTTGCACGTTATGATTAGAGTAAAAGACATTGAAAAAAGTCTTTACTTTTATAAAAAACTTTTTAATTTGGAATTAAATAAAAAGAAAAGATTAGAAGATTGTGAGTTATATTTTTTGGAAGATAAAGAAACCGGCTTTCAAATTGAATTAACTTATAATGATGAAACTCCAAAAGAAGGATATGAAATCGGTACAGGATTCGGTCATTTCGCATTTGGAGTGAAATCTATGGATGAATTTACAAAAAAATTAAAAGAATTAAATTATGAATACTTATATGAACCGTTTGATCTGAATGGTAAGGGTTCAAAAATTGCTTTTGTAAAAGACCCTGACGGGTACGAAATTGAACTCATTGAAAAAGTAAACTGGTAAAAGTTTTTTAAACAAATTATATATATTAATTTATTAATTAATAAAATTTTATATAACAATTGTAATAACAAAAATTAATTGTTCAAAACATTCAAAAATAAGGAATAATAAGAAAAATAATTGTAAAAAAATTGTAGAAAAGAATAGATAAAAAAAATAAGAAATGTAGAAAAAAAATAAAAAATAAAAAAATGTAGAAAATTGTTCAAAAAAGAATTAAAATAAAAATGTTTTCTACAATAGGAAAAGAAAAAATGTTTAAAAACTATTCAGAATTTTTAAAAGATTTCGACACTATCTTGGAAGTTCTGTTTAATAACCAAAAAAAATATATAAAATGTAAAAAAGGTTGTGCCAATTGCTGTAAAAAAGGAGATTATCCGCTTTCACAAATAGAATTTGCATATATAACCGATGCATTCATAAAACTACCTCCTGAAATAAAACAAATTGTTCAAAAAAATATAAGAGAATTATTTGTAAAAAAAAGCAAATGTAAGGAAGAAAGATTTGAACACCAATGTCCGTTTCTTATAAATAACGAATGTTGTGTTTATGAAAACAGAGGAATTATTTGCCGGACTTTTGGAGTTTGTTATTACGATGACAAAGAGAAATATGTGCGTTTGCCGGATTGTGTCTATGACGGACTAAACTACAGCGAATTTTTTGATAAGAAAGAAAATATTTTAAAAATAAAAGATGTTCCAATGGTAAATCTAAGAATTGACAGTGTTTTAAATAGTGAACTGGCGCAAAAATACAATGTATTATGTGGTGAAATTAGACCAATGCTTGATTGGATATATTCAGAATGACAAAAAGAGCGATATTATTATCGCTCTTTTCAAAATGATGTAATTAAAACAGTTAATCAAGTTTTATTTTTTCTCCCGGAACAATCAGAACTTTTCTTTTTCTGCTGTCTGCCGGTAACGGTTTTTCATAATGTTTTTTGTTTATTTTAATTAGTTCTTCCGTTTTTTCCAGAATTTCTTTATTTGTTGGTTTGTAATTCGGATTATTTTTGTGTTGGTCCTTTAAGAATTGTTTTGCAATATTCCAAAGATTATCACCTTTTTTAACAGTATATTCGTTTGATGCCGGTTGCGGAGCCGGAGTTGGTTTTGCCGGAACAACGTTTGGTTTTGTCGGAACAGCGTTTGGTTTTTCCGGAACAGCATTATTATTTTTCATTTTATTGTATAAATAAATTCCGCCGCCAACAAGAGCGCCTACTGCTAAACCGATAAGTCCCCATTTTGCAAATTTCTTTAATGTGCTTGGTTTTTTAACAACTTTTTCTACAACAGTAGGTAAAGTATTTTTTGTGTAATGACTCATCGGTACAATATCTTTACCAACTCTTTTTGCGGCTAATTCGGCAGCAGATGCATATTTTCCGCTTGCTAAATTTCTGAAACCATAAGGTGTTCTGACATAACTGTCAATTTTACTAACGTCAACCATTTCTTAATTCCTCCTTTTACTTTCTATCAAATTTTGGTATCCCCTATGTCTATATAAAAAATTTTTGATTGAAGGAATTTACAACGCATATTTCATGTTTATATACTTTTTTAACAAATTGTTACATTCGGAAAAATGTCTATAATTATCAACCATAAGATGTATGAAACAAAAAATAAAAAAAAGTATTATAAAATAAAAAGGGGAGTTTACAATTATGCTATTAAAAATATTAGATGAAACAATGGCAAAAGCAGCCAAGTATGAAAATTTGACACGTGCATCCAAATTCGGCAGCAAATATTTTGAATCAGATGAAAAACAATCACCGGAAAAAGAACTTTTAATGCTAAAAAAAATTTCGCAATATGTGAAAGAAGAAGAAACAGAGAAACAATCCCTCCAAGATAAAGAAATATCAGAATATATTGTAGAAAATGAAGAAAAAAATGTAAAAATATTTGATTTAAAAGCAAGACCATATACCGGTTTGCCATTTTTTAAATCAATAACATACAAATTATCTGAAAGTTTTGGTGTATAATAAAATTAAGGCATAAGAACCTATAAAATTACAATTATAAACACGGGAGAAAATAATGTTTCAAGTATATACAGCAAAAGATAAATCAGAATTATCAAAAAATTTAATCGGTGAATTTAAAGAATATGATGATGCAATGGATTGTGCAGAAAAAGCAATAGAAGGACATCCAGATTTAAGATATATTGTGGAAGAAACAAACGGTTGCGTTAACAGTTACGGAGAACTTATTGCAACGGTTGTTGCAGAAAGTGACTAAATATTTACAATCCCTCTGCTTTGTAATACTATTTTTATGTATTTAGAAGAATAAACGAGGGATTTTATAATGCAAATATCATTGAATTGGTTGAACGAATTAGTTGATTTATCGGATAAAGAGCCGTTACAAATAGCGCATGAACTCACAATGAGTGGTTTGGAAGTTGAAGCGATAGAAGAACTAAAGCCATCTTTTACGAATATTAAAACAGTAAAAATAGAAAAAATTGATAATCATCCAAATTCTGATCATTTGCATTTGGTTACAGTAAATACTGGTACGGGAATAAAAACAGTCGTTTGCGGAGCGCAGAATATCAAAGAAGGTCAAATAGTTCCTTACGCAAGCGTCGGTTCAAAAGTTTTAGACCGAAAGACCGGCGAACAGTTTGAGCTTACACCTGCCGTAATAAGAGGTGTAGAATCTCAAGGGATGTTATGTTCAGCAGATGAATTAGGGGTAAGCGACAGAAATTACCAAGACGAAGACGGTATTTTGGTTTTGAACAGAATTTTCCCAGAGGTTCAAATAGGTACAGATGTAAAGGATGTTTTAGGCTTTGAAAAGGATACGATTATAGATGTAGCACCAACTGCAAACAGAGGAGACCAAATGTCTGTAATTGGTGTGGCAAGGGAGCTTTGTGCCTTGTTTAATAAACCGTTAAAATTTAATCAGATAGAATGTACAAAAGATTTATCAACAGACAAATTCAAAGTCGAAATAATTGACAAAGATGTATGTAAATATTATTCAGTTGGACTTTTAGAAAATGTAAAAATCAAAAAATCTCCTGAATGGATGCAAAAACGACTTATAGCATCCGGTATGCGCCCAATAAATAACGTTGTTGATATTACGAATTACGTTATGCTTGAATATGGCTGCCCACTTCATGCTTTTGATGCCGATAAATTAGACGGGTATTTGTGTGTAAGACGTGCCAAAGAAGGTGAAAAACTTACAACGTTAGACAGTGTAGAAAGAGAATTGACTACAGACAGCGTGCTTATTGCCACAAAAGAAAAAGGTGTATGTTTAGCCGGAGTATTTGGGGGTGAAAACTCTGAAATAGATGAAAATACAACCTCAATGGCATTAGAAGCTGCGTATTTTACACCGGTATCGAACAGAAAATCTGCCCGTAGTGTTGGTTATCGTAGTGAAGCAAGTGCAAGATTTGAGCGCGGAATTGATATAGAGGCCGTAAAACCGGCTTTGATGCGTGCAATGCATTTACTTGTTGAATATGCGGAAGCTCAAGTTATTGGCGTTGTAGAAGATGGTGAAAACAAACAGCCTCCTGCAGATATAACTTTACGATATGCTCAGATAAAACGAATTTTAGGTTGCGAAATTGATTCTGAAAAATGTATCAATATACTTGAAAAACTTGGATTTGAAAAGTTAGGCGGCAATGAACTTGCGGCAAAATTTGCCGTACCGAGTTTCAGAGCAGGTGATGTTACAAGAGAAATAGACTTAATCGAGGAAATAGCAAGAATTAACGGTTATGACAAAATTTCTCCGTCATTGCCGTCAAAATCAGAATTACCGGAAATTTCTCTGGAAGAAAGAGTTATCGCAAAAGTTCGGGATGTAATGCAATGTTCCGGCTTGAACGAAATTCAAACAAGTTCTCTTATCGGAAAATCATTACTGGACAAGTTCAAAATGACATATGATGATAAAAATGCTGTCAAAGTAGCAAATGCTGCGAGTGAAGAATTTTCAATGTTAAGACAAAATTTGGCAGCAAGTGTGCTAAATTGTATGAAAACAAATTTTGATAACGGTCAAAAAACATTCTGGGCATATGAAATCGGTAAAACTTATATTAAAAACGGCTCTGCGGATGAAAAAAATACCGGTGTTAAAGAAACGCGTGTGCTGGAAGGTATAATAACCGGTGAAGTTCAGAATTCTAAATGGGAAATCAAGACAGAAACAGGTTTCTATTATGTTAAAGGAATCATTGAAAATTTATTTAATGAACTTGATGTTTCAAGAAGAATAAAATTTGTTGCGTTGGATAAAACAGAATTATCGCAGTCGCACAACGTTCTTCATCCGTACAGAACCGGTGTAATAATGCTTTTAGGTAAAAAACCGACTCCAATAGGATATTTTGGTCAATTACACCCGACAGTTGAAGACAAGTTAAAACTCAATCAACGTGCATATTTGTTCAAAGTTGATTTAGAAGAATTGATTGGTGTGGTAAAAGAAACCGTGCCACGATTCAAACATATTCCACAATTCCCTGAGGTGCGCCGTGATATCGCATTTATTATAAACGAAGATGTTACTTGCGAGGATATTCAAAAGGTTATCAAGAGTTCTGTTAAACAAAATATCTTTAAAGGTTCCGAAATTTTTGATATTTATCAGGGCGAACATGTTGAAGAAGGTTTTAAATCGGTAGCATTCAGGATTAAAATGCAGGATGAGAGTGCAACTTTAACTGATGAAATCATTGAGCAGCAAATGCAGTCTGTTCGTGAAAAACTCCAAAAAACTTATGCACAAATAAGTTTTAGGGAGTAATCAATCATTTATTTTATCTATTAAATCCTTTAATTCCTCTTCCGAAAAAATAGAGCGAAGGTTATATTCATTGCCTTTGAAGAATTTATTTAGGACTTCTAAAGTTTCCTTATTTGTATCTTTTACAAATAAACAATTTAAAACGGCAGTGAGTTTTTTTCTTGAAAAATCAACATAAATATCTTGGTAAAACGGAACTTTAACTTCTTTCATAATATTTTTTTCCGTATCAGACCATTCTTTTGAATTTTTATATAAATCAATTGCCAAATCACAAAGTTCAGGATTTATGCGTAACTTCCCGTTGGTTAAAAGCGTGGCACTATTAAAAATTTCTTTGACAGTTTCCTTTTTTGTATTTGGGACTTTATATATTTCATGTTGCGCTTTCATTTTGTAATTAATTTCTCTTTCTTTTTCTTTTTTGGTTTGCTCTGAGCGCCACGGATTATGCATCGCATCATAATTTAAAACTTCATCCGGCATAAGATTTGTTTCTATATTACTAAGATTTTTCCTATCATTTCTTAAATCTTTCATCCATAAATCTTCCGGAATGAGAACATCATCTAAACCATATTTATTAGGTCCTAAATATGCTTTTATATCATAATCATCATAAAATAATTCATCATCCCTGAAAGTATCCTTATCAATACGTTCTCTCATACTTGGCAAAACTAAAGGATGAGAATATATTAGTGGAGTTTTTTCATATTCAACAGGAACATATTCACGATTATAGGCATCATTAAAATTATCTTTAAGTAAATCCGACTCATCTGAATTTGAAAAATTTTGATTTTCGGTTTTTCCTTTGAAAGATATATTTTGATATTTTTGATTATTTCTATAAATTGAATGATTTGTTATGCTTAAAATTTTCATTTTATTTAAATATACTATTCCTTAAAATCCAGTTCAAGTTGTTTAGGTTCTTTGCGAACAAATGTTGGTTTTGGTTCAGGTTTTTTAGCGATTTTTTCCGCTGTTTTTACTGTTTGCGGGGTTTGGATTTTTGGATATAAAATTTGGTTTATATCGCTAAAATGGACTCGTTTGCCAAGAATTTTATTTAAGTGATATTCAATGGTTTTCTTAATTTCATCAAGCATACCTTTACTTTGTTTAAATCTGATAAAATTAGGGTTTACCGGAGCGAGAGTGCGTTTTGTGTAATTTTCATGAAATTCAAAATCTTCAAGTTCATAATGAGGTTTTTTAGCAGATTTTCCAACCGATTTGAATACAGTTTTTAACATAATTTCTTTATTTCTTGGCGAATGAAGTAATACATTGTCATGTTGAACAAAATCAAGCACATTATTTTTTACGGCTTTAGAAAGAGCTTTTACATATTCGCTGTGGGAGTTTCCATAAGTCCAAACAGAATCAGCTTTTGCTGTTCCAATTTCTTTTATTCCTTTAAGATTTTCTGCAATAGAAACATCCGGTCCCGTTGCGATTATACTAAGTTTATTTCTGCGATAAAAAGAACGCACAACATTGAATCTTGCATAATCATCATCTATTTCTCTTAATTTTGCAGCCATTTCTTTATGTTTAACGGTTTCAGGTTTTATTCTTTCAGTTTTTCTCGGTAAACCGTATAAATTGCGTAAATTTGTATAATAATCTTCATTAAGCCAATTTACAATTTTTGAATGGAGTTGTTTGTAAAGTTTATGGTTTTCTGACGGGTTAATAAACTTTACAATTCCATCATCACCTTTTGTACATATACTTACTCTGAACGAATGTCCGAAATTTGGATTATTATTAATTGGAGTAATTTGCATGCTAATATTCCTTTAGTACTGTAATTTATTTTCTATTTTATACTGTAAATGATAACCTAATGCGTTACTATTACCTTAAATAATAATACCTAAATAAAAAAAATTTTGCTAATAATAAAAAATTCAAAACAGGTTATATTAAGATTTTTTAACAAAAATAAAAAACGTGAAAAAACAATTAATAAAAAGTTTTTATATAAATAGTGAAGCGATAAAATACTGCGAGGATAAAATTTTATGAATTTAATAAAAGCAGCAAAATTAGGTAGAGCCCTTGCAAAAGGAGAAAGAATTGCCTCAAAAGGTACAAAACTTCAGACGGCTTACCAAAGAGCTGCAAAAATGCAAAAGAATTTAAAACGTACCCCGATTCCTGTTGGGCAGAATAAAAAGCCGATAATTCATGAAACACCATCAAGAGCAAAAAATCCGGTTGCTCCAAAAAAGAAAGTAAAACCGTCGACTACGGCTGCGGTTAATGAAACTCCAACGCCGGCGGCTCCAAAAGTTATTCCTCATGAAACCCCAACTCCGACACTCCCAAAAGCAACTCCGCAACCGCAAGGTGTAGCACCGGAGGCGACGGTTTCAAATAATGCAATAATTCATAGCAGTCCTAAGAAAATTTCTTACTCGGAATTACTAAACCAATATAGAGGCAGTAATGGTGTAATAAATTCTGATATTAAACAAATTGCAGATTTGCTCTACCATGAAGATTATGACAAAATGATGCGAATTATTCAATCTTGTACTCATGATGGAGTTCTAAATACTCGAGAATTAAATATAATGACAGATTTACTTAAAGGTCAAAAATACAATGATGATATTATTGCAGTAAAAAATATTTATGATAGTGAAAATATCGAATATATGAGAAGTCGTATATATGATAATTCAAGACTTTCAGACGAAGGATTACAACTTAATAATATTGATAAGGCTGTCGAAGAACAATTGAGTCCTGATAGTAAATATCGGGTATTAGGACAAAAAGTTTTAAATAAGAAAACCCAACAAAGAGTATATATGTTTGAAAATTTAAGAGATGCTCCTGATATGAATGGTTTAAGAGCAAAAAATCCGTTAAATGGCGGAAATAAAAAATTGCCTTATATAAAATCACATCTTGAAAAACTAAAACAAGCAGGTATTAAAACAATTATTGATTTTCGTGCTGCAGATGTGTGCAGTCCTAAAGCAATAGCGCTTGCTCAAGAAATGGATTTTAAATATGTAAGATTTACAATAGATGATACATGGACACTAAAAGAGCTTCAGGAAATGGCAAAATATATAGAAGCAGTAAATGAAGGTAATTTTATTGCGGGTTGTGCAAATGGTCAAGCAAGAACTGATTTAGCTATGGCAATAAATTATGTATTTAATCCAAAAGCCAAAAACGCTCCCCAATTTTATTATGGAAATATTAACAGATCTTCAAGAGTGTCTGTAAGAGATAGTATTAACAAAATTCTTAATGCAATTGAACAAAATCCGGAAGTAATATCTCAATACGGCTGGAAAAGTTACGATGATTTTATTACGACTGTAAGAAATAGAATAGAAAATATTTTATAAAAATAGCAAAAATAATTTTTAGGGGTTTTAACATAGTTACAAAAGGAGTTTGTACATTTATGTTAACAATATATAATTTACCCCAAATTAGGTCTTGCCAAAATTTTACAACACAAAATTTGAATAAAAAATCAGAACATACATTTAAAAATAGTTATAAAACAAGTTCTTTAGATATATTGGCAAATTATAATAAATTCAATATAAATCAAATATCTTTTAAATCATTAAATTCACAAATAGAAAAGGCTTTTGATGTTGATAATATAAAGAATTTAAGAATTGGGAATTTAAGATTTGTCGAAAAAAACGGTTTACGCGGAGAAACATTATCCTCAAAACGTCATAAACGATTTATACCAATATTGAAAGAATATGGATTGAAATCAGTGATAGATTTGAGAGATAAATTTACTGGTGAAAATTATGAAGATTTATGCAAATCGGTAGGATTGAATTATTATCATATTCCTATAGATTCATTCAAACTTGATACATCCAAAATTATTGATAAAATGCCTTTGCTTTTCAAAATTATGGATAATGATAATTATTATATGGCATGTGCCTTAGGTTTACATAGAACAGATATTGCTCAAACAATAAATTATTTATTTAATCCAAAATCGCACGATATTCCAATAATGTACGGGCACCAAAGGAATGGAGTTTTTAAGCGGGATGATATTATGCGCAGAATAGGCAGCATTAAACGAGAAATTACTCCGGAGCAGTTACATAATTTGGGCTGGGGTAAAGATTTTGAAGATATTTATCAAGCCAGAAAACAAAAATATATTGATTTAAATGCTGCTGAAGCGCAAAAGGCATGCAATTCATAAGTTAGTTTATATAAAGTTTTATAACAAAAATCTTCATATATTGTAAAATTCTTGCAAAAAAAATTTGTTCTAATATAATTAAGGAAGAGAAGTATTAATAGTAATACATTTTTATTACAAAAAAGAGGAAAGAAAAACATGAGTACATTAGAAACAGTTAAAAAAGTTGTAGTAGATCAATTAAGTGTAGATGAAAAATTAGTTACACCTGAAGCAAAATTCACTGATGATTTGGGTGCTGATTCATTGGACACTGTTGAATTAGTTATGGCTTTAGAAGAAGAATTCAAATGCGAAATTCCTGATGAAGACGCAGAAAAAATTCAAACAGTTCAAGATGCTGTAAATTATATTGACAGCAAATTGTCTCACTAATTTGAATTTAAAAATTGAATTTTATAAATATGGGAGTGGGACGGTACTGTTTCACTCCCGTATTATTTCTGGTACGTCATTCAGAGCAAGATTCTTCGGGCAAAAGTCCTATGAATGACGAGAACGAAAAGAAGAATCTTATTAAATAATAAGGAAAAGATTATGACAAAAAGAAGAGTAGTTATTACCGGAATGGGCGCAGTTACCCCATTTGGCGTCGGAGTAGATAAATTCTGGAATAGTATAAAGGAAGGCAAAAGCGGAACTTCAACATCGGAATCAATAGATATTTCTAAACATGTGGTTCATGTTTCTGCGGAAGTAAAACAAAAAGATTTTAATCCTGAAGATTATATGGATCCGAAAGAAATTAAAAAAACTGACAGATTTGTTCAGTTTGCTATGGTTGCGGCTGATGAAGCAATCAAAGATGCTAAACTTGAAGATATTGAAAGTCTTGGTATAGACCCATACAGAGTCGGTGTAATAGTCAGTTCAGCAGCAGGCGGATTCAAAACTTTTGAAGATAATCATATTAAAATTTTGGAAAGAGGGCCTGATGCGTTCCGTTCAATTCAGTACGGTGATGCTGATATAGTTGTTGCAGGCGGTTGTGAAGCAACAATTTGTGATGTTGGTGTAGGTGCATTTTCAGCGGCAAGAACTTTGTCAAGACGCAATGATGACCCTTCAACTGCATCAAGACCTTATGACATAGGCAGAGATGGTTTTGTAATGGGCGAAGGCGCAGGTGTTTTGGTATTAGAAGATTATGAACACGCAAAAGCAAGAGGCGCTCATATTTATGCTGAAATTGCAGGTTACGGTCAAACAGCGGATGCTTATGATGTTGTTGCTCCGGATCCTGAGGGTAAAGGTGCAATCAAGGCTATGGAATTTGCACTAAAAGATGCAGAACTTAAACCTGAACAAATTCAATATATTAACACACACGGGACAAGTACCGGATTGGGAGATAAAGCCGAATCGCATGCTGTTGCAGCATTATTTGGTGATAAAAAACAAAATCCAAATTTATTTGTATCATCAACAAAAAGTATGCACGGACACATGCTTGGTGCGACAGGTGCTGTAGAAGCGATTGCGTGTGTAAAAACAATTAATGATAATGTAGTTCCTCCTACTATAAATCTTGAACATCAAGATCCTGAAGTAGCGGACTTGAATTATGTACCGCATAAGGCTGTTAAGTCTGAAATTCATGCGGCACTTTCAAACTCTTTTGGATTTGGGGGACAAAATGCTTCTTTAATCTTTAAGGAAGTATAGTTTAATAATTATTCCAAATTTAAAAAAGCCTTGTGTTATTGCAAGGCTTTTTGTTTATTATTAATTAAACTTTAGTTGTCAGTGACGGTGCAATTGCAATAAATGCTCTGACTAAATCGCTATCCCACTGTGTTCCTGCACCTTCTTGCAAAATAGCACATGCTTTTTCTATAGGCATACCTTTTCTGTATGGTCTGTCACTTACGAGAGCATGATAAGCATCTGCAACGGAAACAATACGTGCATCTAAAGGTATATCTTCTCCTTTTAGGTTGTCAGGATAACCGTTTCCGTCAAGTCTTTCGTGATGATGTTTAACTATTGGTATGAATTCTCTTAATGCTTCATTTGGTGCAAGTACTTTCTCTGCACCTATTGAAGGATGTTGTTTCATAATTTCCCATTCTTCATCTGTCAATTTGCCGGGTTTTTTAAGAACACTTTCCGGTATACCGATTTTTCCTATATCATGAAGCATTGCACCGATTTTAATACGCTCAACATCTGCTTCCGGAAGGTTAACGGCACGGGCAAGCGCTTCCGAGTATCTTGAGACACTTGTTGAATGACCTTTTGTATATGGGTCTTTCGCATCAATTGCACCTGCAAGTGATGTAACCATTTCCATCATGTTGTTGTGATTTAGGATTTCAACGTTATTAATCTTTTTAACAAGTTCATCTTCAAAATTTATACCGCTGTCAAAATGGCGTTTTGCAAGAATTTCTGCAAACGAATTTACTGCAACATCATCCCAGAAATTAAAATCTTCCGTACTTATAATTGCAGACATACCTTCTTTATAGCCTTTTGCCTGAGAAATATACATAGCTTGTTCAACAAGAAGTAATAATTTTTCTTGATCTTGTGCACAATCAGGATATGTAGCAACCCCAACGGATACTTTAACAGGTCCGACATCGTCTACAAAACAACATGACAAGCAATATGTAATATATTCTGCCATATATTTCGCATTTTTAGTATCAGTTTCCGGCATAATAACGGCAATTTCATCTCCGCCATAGCGCCCTGCGCTATCAGTGTTTTTAATATTTTGTTTAACCTTATCGGCAATAATCTTAATTACTTCATCACCTTTGGCATGTCCGAGTTCTCTGTTAATTTTAGTTATGTTATTAACATCAAACATAATAACTGACAAAGGTGTTTTATTGTCATCAGCTTTGGCAATTTCTTTTGCAAGTACTTCTTGAAAACCTCTATGTGTATATAATGAAGTTAAAGTATCAGTATTTGCAAATTTGTTTGTTTGTTCCAAGAGTTGAATATTATGGATATACATGCCCATATAGTTTGCGAGAAATGTAGAAATATTAATATTTAACCTTGAAATACTTTTACCGACAAGCATTACTCCGACACATTTGTCAACAGACATCATTGGAATAATAACAGAGCCGGTTTTGTTCAAATAAGGTATGTTTATATAATCAATATTATCCTGATCAATAATATTTTTTGTATTAAAACATTTAACAATCGGATTAGATTCATCCGATAAGAATACTTTTGAATTATATGAATTACCGGTTTTTGAATATAGTCTGATATTCAAGCATTTTGATTTTTCATGTAAAAGACCAAATCCGATGAAATTCCATTTCTGTTTTTTAACAAATATATCGTTCATTCTGGAAAAAAGGTTAATCAGGCTTGAATTATGAGCAAAAGCATCGGATACATTCTTCATTATCTCAGCATAATTAATCGCTACCGGAGTACTGTTTTGTTCTTGCGGATATGGCACAAACGGATGAGAATGAGTTTTAGTTATGTTGAAATTATTTATTGTTTCAACAATGCTGCTGAAGCTCTGATTTTCTCCAAACGGATTTTGTTTAACAGGAGTTGATGTTTTTACAGGTGTTGAAAGTTCGCTGCTGTAAGGATTATTTTTATTTCCTGCAACATTAGGCAAAGACTCTTCTATCCTATCTATTATATTTCCAATAGGATTAGAACTTAAAGACCCATCTGAGCTTTTAGTCTTTTTGTTTGATATTTTTTTGCTTGTTTTTTCCAAAATTCAACTACCTGTTTTTTTATTTAAGTTCTGTAATAAAAATTTTTGACAGTTTTTTGAGTTTTTTTTACATTACTTAAATAAATTGTACTCTATAACATTTCCAAATACATACTCCAAATATATGGAAATTTAAATAAATCCTTATTTTCGCCCGCAAATTTTAAGAATTTATTACTACAACTATAGTATAAACTATTTTCAAGCCTTTTCCAAGCCATGTTTTAAGTTTTGTTAAATACCCTTACCAAAACGGATCATACATAATCAGCGGATTTGAGTAATATGAGCGATTTCCCAGATTTTGGATATGCTGCATGCGTATATAGTTTTGCATACGTTGCTGTTGAATGAGTTGTTCATTGATATATTGCTGTTGTGCTTGCATTTCAAGCATTGCCTGCTCTGCTTCGGCTTGCTTTTCTTTGTAATACTGTTCTTTTTTAGCAATAACATAGTTCATATAATCCTGATTTAACGAATAGAAAGCGTTAGTCAGTTGCTGTCCGTCGTATCTCATTAAATATTCGTTTGCAGTGTGAAAAAATTCATCCTGTTTTTGGCAAAGTTCAGCAGCTGAAATGTTCTCAGGTAATTGATTCCGAAAATATTCCCAGTTTGGTGCTTTAACAAAAACCTTGAGTTTTGATAATTGTTTATCAATTTTTTTCTGTTCAAGGTCGGCAATAATTTTATTGACTATTGCGATATCTCCCTCGTTCATTGTCGTATTACGTGCTTGATAAGCATATTTTAAACGTTCCGTGTCGTTTTGGGATGTTTTTTGAATACGCATTAAGTTTTCAAAATTGTATCGTTGATTGTTTAATGTAATTGCTGCTTTGTGTGCATTAACAAGGTCATTTTTCCCTGCATAAATATTGTATACCAGTTCATTATCTTCATAGGTTTTGTTTCTTATTCGACCTAAGTAATTGAGCGCATTTTGGTATTCTCCCAATCCGTAGTAGCACTGAGCCATTGATGAATAAATTCTTTCATTTCCGGAATTTTCATAAAGTTTAAAAACATCAAGTGCTTTTTGATATTGTTTATTTCTCATATAAAGTGAGCCGAGTTCATTATTAATAGTATTTTTCGAGAAAATTTGATAATTTCTGTCTGCCATACGAATTTTATCCATTGTACGCAGAGCTTCTTCATATAGATTTTTTTCTATGCAGTTGTTGTAATATTGGACAAGAGCAGGATAAAATGTCGGATATTTGTATAAAACCTCACCCCAAGCACCTTTATCTATTAGTTGTTGAATTTTTTTTGTGTATTTGTAATCCTGTTTTTCTTCTTTAGAGAGGTTGCGCAGATAATTTTTTTCGGTTTCTTCGTTCATTTGATTAAAATGAATTTGAACCCTGCTATCTTCTATGGTGTAGAATTTGAGGTAATTAGAATAAGGCATGGACTGGCTGACGGTTTTAACTCTTGTACTTTGTACATTGTCAGCAGTGATAATAATCGCTTGCGACTGATTTTGCACCGTTGTCAAAATCGCCAAGATACTAACAAATAATAAAACACTAAACTTTTTCATAAAATACTTCCTTTGTTTAATGACATTTTACGAAAAAATTAATGATTTCTCAATAAAAGAGAATACAATATTAATGAGTCTTGAAAAATGTAAACCAATAGTTTATAATAAAGAAAAGGGCGAGACAGGTTGCCGCCTGCCTCTTTAAAAGCCCTCTATTTGTGGAATTTAAGCACTATGATTATCGCTAGGATAAGCCATAGTGCTTTTTCAGTTACACTGAAATCCATCTTGCATCACCTCCTTTCATCATTCGTTTTGGTACGATTTGCAGTCGCAGCGAACGGAAAGTAAGTGTTGTTTATACAGGGCTTACCCTCAATAAAAATAATAACAGAATCAAAACCAAAAGAACCAAAACTTAATAATAATTCATAAATAAAATTGTCATTTCGAACTTGTTTCGGAATTTACTACTGGGCACCGTAAAATTTGCTCTATAAGCAGACTCTGAAATGAGTATGTTGGATGGGCAAAGCGTAAGCGTGCCTATCTTTTTTTTAGAATGTAGGTCAGGTTTACCTGACACTTGTGGGCACGCTGTCGCTTTGCCCACAATACTATTGGTTTACTCAAACCTGGATTGTAAGTCAGGTTTTGCTTGATATATAAAACAACAAAAAACGGGAATTTAATACAATTCCCGTTTTATAACTTTTTTCTCTTGTAAAGATGATATTTACAGCATCAAACCGCCGGCAACTTCGATAGCCTGACCTGTTACATAATCGGTATCAAGTGCCAAAAATTTAACAACTTTTGCAATATCTTCAGGTGTACCGAATCTTTTCATTGGAATTGCTGCTGCGTATTCTTCGATGTTACCAAGATTTGCAGTCATTGCAGTCTGAATAAATCCTGGGCAAACAGCATTTACTCTGATGTTGCGTGAACCGAATTCTTTTGCAAGAGTTTTGGTCAACCCGATTAAACCTGCTTTTGAAGCAGAGTAGTTTGCCTGACCTGCGTTACCGTGAACCCCGACGATTGATGACATGTTGATAATTGAACCCTGTCTTGCTTTCATCATGTATTTGATTACGGCGTGGGTTACATAATAAGCACTGCCAAGGTTAATTTTGATAACTCTTTCCCATTGTTCGGCATCCATTCTAATAAACAGACCGTCTTTTGTGATACCTGCATTGTTCAAAAGAATGTCAATATGTCCGTGTTCTTCAATCATTTTGTCAACGGCAGTTTTAACTTGTTCGTCATTTGATACGTCAAATTGGTAAAACCAAGCATTAACGCCGATAGCCTTGATTTCATCAATAGCCGGTTGAGCGGTTGCAGCATCGCAAATATCGTTGATAATTATGTCGCATCCGGCATGAGCAAGTTCTTTAGCGCAGCTAAAACCGATTCCTCTTGAACCGCCTGTAATTAAAGCAATTTTTCTCTCAGTCATTTTAATCTTTCTCCTTATTTTCTATTTCTCCTCGCCCTAATGAGGAGAGGGTATGGTGAGTGATATCTGTTTTCAATACTAATTTTATCCCTCTTCAACTTTCCAAATTATAGCATAAACAAATATTTATGCTATACTTGTTTTATCAGGAGGGATAAATTATGCAGACTATTGAAAAAGCAAATATAGATTGGGCGAACTTAGGTTTTGGTTATTACAAAACAGATAAAAGATTTGTTTCAATGTTCAAAGATGGTAAATGGGATGATGGCGAACTTACAGACAACGAAAATATAACCATGAACGAATGTGCGTGTGTTTTGCAATATGCGCAGACTTGTTTTGAGGGGATGAAGGCTTATGAAACAGTTGACGGGCATGTTGTAATTTTCAGGCCTGATATGAATGCGCAGCGTATGTTTGATACTGCACAAAGGCTTGAAATGCAGCCATATCCGCAGGATAAGTTTGTTGAAGCCGTTGAAAAAACAGTTAAGGCCAATTTGAAATATGTTCCTCCTTACGGTACCGGTGCAAGTCTTTATATAAGACCATATTTGTTCGGATATTCACCTGTTATGGGAGTAAAACCGGCACAAGATTTTATGTTCAGAGTATTTGTTTCTCCTGTAGGACCTTATTTTAAAGGCGGTTCTAAACCTATTACATTGAAAGTCAGTGATTTTGACAGAGCTGCACCACACGGTACAGGGCATGTTAAGGCAGGACTCAATTATGCAATGAGTTTGCATGCCGGAGTAATGGCACACAAAGAAGGATATGCCGAAAACCTTTATCTTGACCCGCAAACACGCACAAAAGTCGAAGAAACGGGCGGGGCTAACTTCTTATTCATAACAAAAGACGGCAAAGTAGTTACTCCGAAATCGTCAAGCATTTTACCGTCAATTACAAGACGTTCGCTGATGTATGTTGCGCAACACTATTTAGGACTAGAAGTTGAAGAAAGAGAAGTTTATCTTGAAGAACTCAATGATTTTGCTGAATGTGGGCTTTGCGGTACGGCAGCTGTAATTTCTCCTGTTGGCAGAATTGATAATCATGGTAAATCCATTTTGTTCCCATCAGGTATGGATGCTCCGGGCGAAATAACCAAAAAACTTTATGATACTCTGACAGGAATACAATATGGTAAAATAGAAGCGCCGGAAGGCTGGATAAGAAAGATTATTTAAAAATGAAATCTATTCAGTATTACGGACCAAAAGATATTCGTTATGAAGATGTTCCGGTAAAACCGCCTCAGGATGGTGAAGTTACCGTTAAAATAATGTCAGCATTAACCTGCGGAACAGATGTAAAAACATACCGCAGAGGTCATCCTGTACTAATAAAAGAGGTTCCGTCAGGGTTTGGACATGAATTTGCAGGAATTGTTGATAAAATCGGCAAAAATGTCGAAGGTTTTAATGTTGGAGATAGAGTTGTTGCTGCTAATTCTGCGCCTTGCGGTGAGTGTTTTTACTGCAAGCGGAAAGAGTATAATCTCTGTGAGAATTTGGATTTATTAAATGGAGCTTATGCGCAATATATTACTATTCCTGTCAGAATTGTTAAAAAGAATATGCTGATTTTGCCTCCTGATTTGAGTTTTGACAAAGCAGCATTTTGCGAACCGCTTGCAAATGTCGTACATGGTGCATATAGAACGGAAATAAAAGAAGGACAAACTGTCGGGATTGTTGGTATTGGACCAATCGGGTTGATGTTTGCGCGTGTAGCCAAATTAATGGGTGCAAGAGTAATTGTAGCAGGCAGAAATCCTGTTAAACTCCATATGGCAGAAGATTTTGCACATGCTGATGAAATTGTTGATTTGAAAAAATATCCTAATCCGGTGAAAATTTTTAAAGATTTTTCGGATGAAAATAAAGGTTTAGATGTTTCAATAGAATGTGTCGGGCTGCCGGAAATTTGGGAGCAAATATTTGATTGTGTGCGTCCGGGTGGGACTGTTCATTTTTTTGGCGGCTGCAAATCAGGTTCGCAAGTAAGTTTTGATACAACAAAAATGCATTATGGCGATATAAAGATGATGAGTGTATTTCATCACACTCCGGAGTATTTTAGAAAAGCGCTGGAATATATTGCATCAGGTGAAATTGAAGTTGAAAAACTTATAACAGATATCCTGCCTCTGGAAAAAGTTGAATATGCAATGCAGCAGCACATAGATGGCAAAGCGATAAAATTTTTAATCAAGCCGTGGATGTAAAACAGTTAAAATAGAACGGATTTTGTATTTATATATTTCGTTCTTGTTTTTTTTATAATAATAACTATAATATGGAGTGTAAGTTAGGTTTTCGTTTGACAAAAACTAAGAGGAAAATTCTATGAAAAGAATATTTTTATCAATAATAATGGTATTATTTTTGGCTTTGGGTAGTTTGGCAAAAGATATTATACCAATTCAACCTACATTGGACGGAGTGCGTACTGTCGGATTATATCAGGTTAAAGATGATATAAATATTTACAAATTTCCTGATGAAGAAGCCCAGATTTTGTATCGTGTACGCTGGAACAGTGAGGAATTTTTTCCTGAATCAATCGGAGCGGATAATTTCTTTACAGTTTTTATTGCTAAAAAAGATTTGGCTTATGTAAATGTTGTGGATATTGTTGACGGTTGGGTTGAAATTGTTTATGACAACTCAAAAGGGCTTACAGGTTGGATAAAAGAAGATGATCCATACAAATTTATGACTTGGACAAATTTTTATACTACTTATGGTAAAAAATATGGTTTGAATATATTAAAGGGTGCTCCTTCAACTTGTAAGGATATAAAGGGTTCTCCGGATGATTTATCCCAAACAATTTCTGTAATAAATATGCCGCAAAAAATTCATTTGAGTATTATAAAAGGTAATTTTGCGCTTGTCAGCGTAATGGATATGGACAAAACTCCAAAAACAGGATATGTAAGATGGCGCGGTGATAATGGGGTAAGATATTTCTTTCCCGCGATAAAATAAAAATAAAAAAGGTGTGCTTTTTAGAGCATACCTTTTTTATTATATAAAAATATTTTTATCTGATTTGTACCGGCATAATTAAGCAAATGAAATCATCTTCGCTTTGCGGCTTCAACACTGTTGCAGATAGCGGAGCATTCAGTCCGATAATAACATTATCGCTTTCGATTATTCTCAGTGCATCAAGTACAAATCTGTAATTGAATGCGATTAAAAGTTCTTCCGCTTGGTATTCAATATCTATCTTGTCTTCTGATTTCCCTGCATCCGGAGTATCAGCGCTCAATGTCAATTCGTTTTCAGCAAAATGCATTTTTACGATGCTTGTTTTGTCATTAACCATAACAGAAACTCTTTCAAGCGCGGCAATAAGCTGTGATACATTAACAATTGCCTGTTTTGGACTTTCTGATGGAATAAGCTGGTTATATCTTGGGAATTGACCTTCTAAAAGTCTTGATATAGTTGTAATTTTTTCCGATTTAAAGATAATGGTTGATTTATCTTTACAGATTTTTATTGAATCTTCTTCAATAAATGAACTCATTTTAAGAAGTTCATTCAAAGTTCTCGAAGGAATAATGAGCTGTGTTTGTTCAGATATATCACTTGTAATTTTTTCGCGTACTCTTGCCAGTCTGTTTCCGTCTGTTGAAGCTATTTCTAAAATACCGTTATTGAAATCACAAACAATACCTGACAAAAGGTTACTGACTTCATAGCTTGCAGCAGCAAATCCCGCTTGATGAATTCCTTTCAAAAACGGTTTTAATTCAACATCAAAACATTTTGATTCGTCTATCTGGTAATTGAAAATATCTGACGGGAATTCATTTGCGCTTATACCGATAATATCAAATTTTGATTTTTGGCAAGTAATTGAAACGTTTGTACTATCCCCGTCTGTTTCAAAAGTAACAAGATCATTACCGAGTTTTGACACTATTTCATTAAGTTTTTTAGCCGGAAGTGTTATTTTTCCTGACTCTTGAATTTGCGCATCAAGTTGAGTAATAACTGTCAAAACCAAATCTGTTGCACTCAAACGAATTTTATTATTATCTAATGTTTCAATTAAAATATTATATAAAACCGGCTGAACAGCTTTTTGTGATGTTGCACGTTCTACTATCCTAATCCCGTTTAATAAATCTTCTTTTCCGATGATAAATTTCATATACCCTACTCCTTAAATTATTATACGAGAATTATACGATAAACAATATGTATTATCAATATATACTCAATAGGGGGTTATATTTTGCCTAAAAAAAATAATAATTGTATATGCACAGAATTATAAAAAATACTATATTACAGTATATTCCTCAGGAGTTTTCTGTTGAAAATACAACCAATCCGGCTCGGATTTTTGAACTCAATCAAAATGAAATAAAAAAAGGAAACATTGTCTATCTTTGCGAACGTGAAATTCGTACAAAAGATAATTTTGCACTTCAATTTGCAAATCAGTTAGTAAATGCATATAATTTCTCTCTAAAAATTATTCACCCTAAAATTTTGTATAAACACAAACCCAAAAATATATTTATCGAAAAACAAATTGAACAAGTAAAAAGACAATTCCAATATGCAAATTATGATTTTGAAATTTTTGCAGATGATGATATTTTAGGATATTTGAAAAATTTGAATACTGCTATTTTAATAGTCGATTTCAATCCGATACTCGCACGCAAATATTTACAAAATGCTACATTCAAACTTTATGAAATTGATTCTCATAATATTGTCCCTGCAAGGTTTGTTTCTGATAAGCAAGAATATAATGCTGCAACTATGCGTAGAAAGTTGTATTTTAATATTTATAATTTTTTGACAGATTACAAAAATAATTACACTCCTAAAATGGAGGCTGATTTTGTACTGGATGATTTTATACGAAATAAATTACCATACTATGCTCAGTATAAAAATAATCCCGAATATAATGTATTGTCAGGGTTGTCAAAATACATTAATTTGGGATTTATATCAAGTCAAAGAATTGCACTTGAGGTAATAAAGTCTGCTGTTTCAGATGACAATAAAGAAGTTTTTTTAGAAGAACTAATTGTCAGAAAAGAACTTGCAGATAATTTTTGCCTATATGCAAATTATAGTAATTTTTCCGGCACTCCGATTTGGGCGCAACATTCACTTAAACAACACAGATATGATTTAAGACCGTATATTTATTCCAAGCAGGATTTGGAAAATAGTAATACTAACGATAAACTATGGAATGCTACTCAAACTCAGCTTAAACAAGAAGGAATTATTCATGGATATTTGAGAATGTATTGGGCAAAAAAAATTCTTGAATGGACACATTCACCTGCAGATGCATTAAAAATAGCATATTATTTGAATGATAAATATGCATACGATGCCCCGAGCCCTAACGGTTATGTTGGGATATTATGGGCGATTGGGGCTTTGCATGACAGAGCATTTGTTGATATGCCGGTAACAGGAAAAATTCGCCGTATGACTTTCAATTCTATAAAAAGAAAATTTGATTTAGAGAAATATATTCAAAAATATTCAACAAAAAAATAAGGCTGAAACAATTCGTTTCAACCTTATTTTTAGATTTGTTTTTTATTAGAAAGCAGCAACTGCCGGTTTTTTAACAGGAGCAGCACCCGGAATTGATTGCCAGTTTGCAGCCATAATCTTTTTGAAAGATTTTAATGCTGTATCTTCCAATTCACCCAATTCTTCAGCTTCCATAATAAGTTCTCTTAGAGGCATCAATGCTCTTGTATCACGCAAAACTCCTAATGCAGCAGCAGCACCGGCTCTTACGAGTTCATTTTCAGAGCGGTTCTTCATTACATCAATCAATGCAGGAACTGCTTTTGTGTCATTCAATTTCCCTAAAGAAGTTACCGCATAAATTCTTACGTTTACCCATTCGTCATACAACATATTGATAACCTTATCAACAGCTTTTTTGTTTCCGATTTCACCTAATGCTCTTGTTGCATCACATCTTACGTTAACTTTTTCATGATCCAAAGATTCAATTAAGGCATCTGTTGCAACATCACCAATTTCAATTAAGGCATCTGTTGCTGTGATACAAACTTGAGGATTTTCATCATTCAATGCTTCAACCAAAGGTTCTACAACAATTGCACCGCCCAAACGACCTAATGCTCTTGCTGCACGTACGCGAACATCAACGTTTCTGTCTTCACGCAAAGATTCGATTAAGTGAGTGGTTGCTTTGCAATCTCCCAATTCACCCAATGCTCTTGCTGCATACAAACGAACAGAACCGTTTTTATCATGTTTTAAAACATCAATCAAAGGTTCAACTGCTTTTGAATCGCCCATTTCACCAAGGATACGAGCCGCATTGTAACGAACCTTTTCTGAATTACTTCCGGTTAAATCGTTTAACAATTCATCAAAAGTCTTTTTAACTTGTTTTTTCTTGCTGTTCACACTAATTGTCATTATTTTCCTCCAACACTACAATTTTATTCACACTACTTACTCTTATATAAAAAATTCTTAGTGAAAAAAATTGCCAGTTTTATAAAAATTTTGTTAACAAAGTTTACAATTCATAAAATGTATTTTTAATTTTTTCCTTTACCTACTGCGATTTGGGTCAGAAATTTATTAAGGGTAATACTGACACTTATTCCTTCAGTATTTTTATTATAATACATAATTAAACTTTATTCATCAGTTGAATAAAATTATTTTACAAATTTTGTAACATGTTTATATAAAAATAAATGTAATATAGTAATAACTTAAAAAAAATTTTCAAATTTCTTAACATTGTACTACTCACAAGGTAGAGTAATAATAAATTCTGAACCGGTTCCAACCTCACTCAAGACACGAATTTGCCCCTTATGTTTATCAATTATCTTTTGGCTAATTGCAAGTCCTAATCCGGTGCCTACTCCTACACCTTTTGTAGTAAAGCCTGCCGTAAAAATTTTTGAGAGGTTTTCTTTCGGAATTCCTTTGCCGTTGTCTTTAATTTTTATTTCAAGGCTGCCGTTTTTAAATTCGGTTGAAATAGTGATTTTGCCTGTAGTTTCTATAGATTGGCATGCATTTATAAGAATGTTTGTAAATACTTGATTGAGCATGTTTGGATAGCATTTTATTAGCGGAATTTGCCCGTATTTTTTTTCAATTTCTACTTTATTTTTTGTTTCGTGACGAATTATTTCGAGGGTCAAATCCATTTCTTTGTTAATATCTGCTTCTTGAAGTTCTGCTTCGTCAAGTCTTATAAATTTCTTTAATGACACAACAATTTTACTTATCCTTTCTATTGCTTCTTTATCAATGTCATTTATTTCATGAAACATTTGTTTAATATCTTGGTTATCTATTTTTTCTGCCAACTTAGACAGCATATCATTGTTTGCTTTTATGGAAGCAATTGGAGTATTAATTTCGTGTGCTATGCCGGCAACAAGTTGCCCAAGAGAAGCCATTTTTTCTGAATTTATAAGTTGTAACTGAGTGGTTTTTAATTCATCAAGAGTTTGTTTTAGTTCTTTTACGTTTTGAGCATTTTTATTATAAAGTTCTGCTCTAATAATAGCGTTACCGAGTTGTGAAGATACGGCATCAAGAATTTCTATTTCTTCGTTCAATTCTCGTTTTTGGTAACTCAAAAGTACAACTATTCCCATCATTTTTTGGATATGGTATATCGGTACAATTATTCGTAAAACAGTTTGTTTAAAAGGATTTGCTCCGATATATTCGGATACACAGTAACCGATGGATATTTTTTGTTCTTTGAGTTTTGACATTACAATATCGTCAAATTTTATCGGAATATCGTTTTGTATATTATTTTCTCCATATGATTCAATAATAGTGAAAGAATCATTTTCATTTTTTGCATAATACGATTTAAAACATCCAAACATCAAAGATAATTCTTTAAGCACAGAATTTAAGATAACAGACATATCCATTGATTCTCTTATAATATTTGAAACTTTATTTATCAATGCAATACGAAAAGCTTGAGTTTGGGCATTCTGTTTTATATTTTGGAGTTCTTCATTTTCTTTTTCAAGTTTTTCAAGTTTATTTTGATATATTTGAGTTTCTTTTTCGTATTTTTCAAGAAGAATTATTGGGCTTACATCGGTAAAGAAAAATATTGTGTGTTCTCCGCGTTTAACTGTGGTCATATCATAATGAAAAGTTTGTCCTGAGTTATTTGTATAAGAGATTCTTGCAAAATAGTTTTCTTTTGAAGTTATTGCTTGAAAAATCGGAGAATATAAATCAACATTTTCACTATCCAGCGGACAAAATTCAAAATTAATTTTATGTGCAAATCGTTTTATGTCTGTAAATTGGTTAAAAACACGACAAAAAGTATTGTTCTTAAAAACGACATTATCGTAATTTTTAACAACAATTACAGAATCCCTAAATTGATTAAAAAAGTCAAACTTTTTCATACCAAAATTATAGTTTATTTGGTTTTTCTAATCAATTTGTTAATATATTAAAAATGATTAATATTTAAAGCCGTCAGCTTTCATTCGGTTAATTACTTCTTGTAATTTTTCATCAGAGCAAACGTAAGAAATTCTAAAGTATCCTTCTCCGTACATGCCGAATGCTGTTCCGGGAACAACTACAATACCTGATTTTTCAAGCATATCCTGACAGAATTTTACACTTGAATCGTATTTTCTTGGGATTGGCATCCACAAATAAAATGTGGTATGAGGTATTTTACTTTCGTCAATTTCCCATCCCAGTTCTTTGAGGCCTTTTATCATAATATTTTGTTTTCTTTTATACGCTATATTGCCTTGTTGAATGTAATCATCGCCTTTTGGTGAAGTCATAATATATGCACAAGATTTTTGCAAAGCTTTGAACATTCCGTTATCAATTGTTGATTTTCCTTTTGCAAATCTTGATACGACTTCATTGTTTCCGCAAACCCAGCCAAGACGCCAGCCGGTTATTGCATAAGGTTTTGAAAGTGTAAACATTTCAACAGCAATATCTTTTGCTCCTTTAAGTTCAAAAACGCTGAAAGGTTTTTGTGTTTCGTCAAAATACAAATCACAATATGCCGCATCTGATATTAGTAAAATATCTTTCTTTTTGCAAAAATCAACTACACTTTGGACATACTCTTTTGTTGCCGTAACTCCCAACGGATTGTTCGGATAATTGATTATAACTGCTTTGACTTTATTTTCATCATAACCATCATTTTTTAACTGTTCCCAAACTTGTTCCATATCAGGCTGATAATTATTTTCGGGAGTCAAAGCCATAGGATAAGCTTTTCCGCCGGAGCAGCCAACCATTTGAGAATATGAAGCATAACCGGGATCAGGAATTAAAATAATATCTTTTTTAAATTCATCGTGTTCTGGGTAGATAATAAATCGGATTAAATTTGCAAGTCCGTCTTTTGAACCTAAAATTGAACAAATTTCATTATTAGGATTGAGTTCTACGCCAAAGCGCTCTTTCATTCTTTGAGCACATGCTTCTCTAAAATAATTTTCTCCTCTTGTAACAGAATAAGAATGAATATTATCTTCCGTTAAAAATTCTTTTAGTTTTTCAACCAATTCGACAGGCGGAGCAGATGTGGGTGCTCCCATAGAAAGTGATATTGGGGCTCTGTTTTTCTTGGTTAATGCATCTTTTAACTGCGCGGTTTTCTCTTTTAATCTAACCATTATATAAGTATCTAACGCCATTACATCTTCGTTAAATAAGTTTTCCATTTTCATATTTCATACCTCGTATTAGAAATTATATAACAAATATTTGAAATTGAGTAAAAGTTGATGAATCTATATTTTCTGAAAAATGTAATAGGTAAAATTATCTTTTTGGTAGGATTTTACAAATTTAAAATTCATGTTAAGCAAGGCAATTGTGTCACACATATATTTTTTAAACAAAGAGTCAAGAATGTTATTTTCATTAATTTCTTTTACTTGTTCTCTTAATGTTTTAATATCAACAATTGCGTTATTATCTGTTCCGTACATGGCAATAACGGCATATCGTCCTATAGGAACTGTATTTGTGACATTATTAATGAAATAATTATAATAATTTTCAGAAAATACTTTATCTTCATTAATTTTATTCAAAATCAGTTTATATTTTCCTTTTCCTGCCATTATTTTGCTGTCGGATTTATCATAATAAACTCCGTAAGGATTTCGTGCTATTTTATGAAAATCTGAATTGAATACTCTCGGACGTGTCAGGCTTCTGAAATAATAAGGAGCATCGGCTCCAAATGGTAAAATAATTATATCATCAGGATTTAAACCAAGAATATCAGCTTCTATGGCACTGCTTTTAAATGCTAATTCTTTATTCTTTTTCATTATAGCTGAATTTTGTATATTAAATATCCCGCAAGTTACTAAAAATAAAATTAAACATACTCTAAGAGTTTTTGGATTATATTTTTTAAACAAACCCATAATAGAAAGCATTATAACCGGCGGAAGAAGATATATTATATATCTTGATGTGAAAACATTTACCTTAAATATCGCAAAAATAATTGCCAAAATAAAATTCATAAATAAAATGCAACTTAATGTTTTAACAAATTTATCTTCGCTCTTTAATGATTTTATAAATCCTATTATGAAATAAATACAAGGAATTATAACAAGTATGGTAAACCAAAAATTTATGTTATACGTGCCGTTAGAAACCCAATAAATATTCGGTTCAATGGTAGCACCGAAGAAATTTCTGATAGCATCAACTATATGAGCAAATTTTAAGACTCCTTCATGGCTTATTACAAAAATACTCCGCATCTTTGCATAATATGTGATTAAAATGAAATATGGGATTAAAAATAAAAATTCAATAATTTCAAATTTTAGATATTGTCTAAATTTGTTCTTATTATTTTTGTATAAATATGTGCTATAGCACAAAAATAGTGATAAATTATATAAAATCCCGCCGACAAAAGTATACGGGATAAGAATATTTGTTGCAACAAGTTTTAATAATGATTTTTTATCCTGTTTTTGTTCAAAATCGATAAGAAAATTAATTGATAGCATAACTAAAAATACTACCAGAGAATACATTCTGACTTCAACAGAAAATAAAACCAAAAGAGGACTTGCGGCACAAATTAATGCGGAAAATATTGCATTCTTTGAAATTTTTTTGCTGACAAGATATGAAAAAGGCACAATTAAAGCCCCAAAAATCAATGACAGAGAACGCAATACAGTTTCACTTTGACCAAAAATCTTCATCCAGAACTTCAAAATAACAAAATAAAGCGGAGTGTGCTGCAAATCGACATTGAGCAAATTATGCATAATTCCTGCATTGTCTGTTGAAGTTGCCCATGAACAAGCTTCATCATACCAAAGTGCGCTGTCTATATACAAAAATCTTAACCCAAATGCGATTATAACTAAAAATAATATTATAAAGATATTTTTTTTCACAAAAACCTCGTATTCCTCATAAGTATATTACAATAAATATTTTTTTAATTAAAATTAGAAAAGTTAAGAATATAATTCCTATCTTTATTAAGTCGGTTAATATTAAATATAAAAAATTTTCATATTATTTGTTTATGAATATTGTTAATAAACTTTTAAAATCTTATAATTACAAGCCGGAATTAGTTTTAGACAATTGGACGCTTGAGCATCAATTTGTTTCCGGCATGCGAAAGTGGGTTGCAAACATTGTCCCGAGTGAACTTTTAACTCGAAGCTTTAAAGATGCGGTCAATTCTTTAATGACACTAAATCAAGACGGTAATTTTTATGAAAAATTTCCTGATACAATAGAAACTCCTGATTATGGTGACAATTGGGGTGTCAATGCAAATTATATTGAAATTAATAATCGTGCGATAGCTGAAATGGGGGTAAATGAATATGGAGAAAATATTTGTAAAAACGGATTATTAAGTACGATTAAACTGCTGCCTGCTATTCCGCCAAGTGCAAAAAGTTGGGCTAATTGCATAATTTTATCCCAAATTTTTCCAAATATTTACGGCGACGGTTATAATAAACTTCCGCACGAAGAAAATTCCATATACGGAATAAAACTCAATGCAGGTTATAGCCGCAATATTATTGATTTTGATATAGAAGATAAGATTTCTTCTGTTGAACAATTTAAAGCGTTTAATATGCTGGCAAATTTTCATGGTCTAAAAACCGGTTTTAGAACAGTAATTTCAGCCGATCAAATTAAGGTTGTTCAGCCTGACGGAAGCGATATCACTTTCGATTGGAATAATTCAGAGCATTTTAATATGTTTTTAAATGTGCATATTGAACTTATAAATTGTGGGTTTGAAGCTGTTTTTATTGACAGTGCAAAGCATATAGGCGGTTACGATATGGAAAATTATACCGGAGTTGGTGCGTTACCAACATATGAGCAGATGCAATATATTATTCACGAAATAAGAAGTCGCAGCGGCAATACTCATTTGAGTTTTGTCGGCGAAAAGAGTACCGGTGATTTTGCCAGATATGAAAACCTCGGATTGTCGACAGGTACCGGATATATTGACCCTGATGATTTTCATACAGTCAGAGATAAAGCAATTGATCATAAATATTCCAAAAATTATTCTCCGGGGATAGAGGTTTCTAACGATAATGATTTAGGAGGAAGAACTTACGAACAGCGTCTTCACAGAATTAATAACTCAATTTTTGCGTATGAGTTCCCAAGTGATAAGCTTGCCAGTTTTATGCAGATGGAAGATTTGTTTCCGCTGCGGTATGACACAAATACTCATCATTTGATGATGTCTAATCCGTCTTATTCAACAGATACAACCCCGCAAAGCCACTGGGAAAACCTTTTTGCCAAAGATGACGGCAGAGAGTATAATAAAAAAGTTGCAGAATTATTTGCACATACGTTAAATTTGTAAAAATAAAATAGGAGAAATTTATATGCTAAATATGATTTTAAAATGGATTTTATATGCAGTAATAGTTATTTTTACCGCATGGATTGTTCCCGGAATCAGCGTAGAAAATTTTTTAAGCGCAATGCTTGTGTGTGTTATTATTGGATTGATTAATGTTTTTATAAAGCCTTTGGTACAGTTTATTGCTCTTCCGATAAATTTCTTGACGCTCGGTTTATTCACATTTGTCATAAATGCACTGTTACTTATGCTTGCAGGATTAATAACTCCGGGGTTTGAAGTTGAAGGTTTTTTGAGCGCACTGTTTGGTTCAATAATTTTATCTGTCCTTTCAGGTTTTGTAAATAGAGCCTAAGATTATAATGTGGGTTGAAGTCTTGATATAAAAGATTTTATCAAACCTTCAAGGTTTCGCACTCTGCTCACAAGTCGCTCTGCTCGGGCTAAAATCCGTCTGTGCAATCACAGATTGCTTCGTTCATTTCGCTAACGCTCCATTTACAACGGCGGTGGTATTATGTTACGTGCCCTGCTTGTCTTGCTCTCGCAAGCCAACGCTGGCACTCCACATCGGCTCACGCAATCAAAAAAAAAGTCACAACTTTTTGCGACTTGAACAATAATCTTGGGAGGAGATTTTGGGATAGTTTGTACATGCATGATATAATAACATGTCAAATTTGTAACATTTCTAAATCAATATTGTAACAAAAGTTTACATTTTTTGTGTTTTATGTTATAATGTCCTTATGGAAAGAGATTTAAACATACTTATCATTAATGGTCCAAATATCAATATGTTAGGTGTCAGAGAGCCTGAGCAATATGGTTCAAAATCTTACAAAGATATTGAAATGGAGCTTCACGAATATTCATCCGAACTCGGTATAAATGTTGAAATATTTCAAAGCAATTTTGAAGGTGAAATTGTTGACAAAATTCAATATGCGCTTGGCAATTTTGACGGTATAGTCATTAATGCCGGTGCTTATACTCACACAAGTGTTGCAATTAGAGATGCATTACTTGCTGTCAAAATTCCGACAGTTGAAATTCACATTTCAAATATATATAAGCGTGAAGAATTCAGGCATGAATCAATGTTTGCAGATGTTTGTGTAGGGCAAATTTGCGGGTTTAAAATTGACAGTTACAAACTTGCTTTGCAAGGGCTTGTTAATTTCTTAACCAGTGCAAACGATTAATTAAGTTTTTAAAGTTGAGATGATATTTCGGCGACAATACGGAAGATGTCAGCACCGCCCACTGATACTTCCAAAATTAAGTGTGAAGCAATGAAAATTGTTTCTTGGTATGTCATATTATCAACGTCAATTATGTCAAATTCAATATAATCTTCACCGACATATTTAATTTTTCCGTATTCACCACCCATTGCCCATTTTACATAAGCATACTGGTTTTCAAACGCTTTTAATTTATTAATTAATTTCATATCCGCCTATTACCCTTTACAATAAATATCTTAATTATTTTTTATTTTAAGTCAATTTATTAATTTTATACCGTAAAAGTTCTTGGTAGCCCATCTTTATGATAATTATTTGAGCCGCAAACTATTTCGACAACTTTTAATACAAACTCTCTTGGGGCATCAGTCTGATTAAGGGTAAATTCTTGCCCTGAATATTTTATTTTAAAAATACATTTCTGTGTTTCATCAGGAGGAATGTATAATGATGCAATTTCGTTTTCTAAAAGTCTTTTCATTTCTTCATCATGGTCTTTTACATTTTGCATCAAATCGTTGTAATTGCCTTTAAGTGCCATAATGCGGTTTGATGGAATATTTCTGCCATCATCTCTCGAAAGCACTTGAGGTTCAAAATTGCAGCGAGTTGTAAAACTTATTGTATTCCACAAAATATTAATAACTGATACAGATTTTACTGCATCCGATTCAACATAAATATTTTGGGTAGTAACTCCGCGTGAAGAAAACGATTGTTTCATATTATCAGAAACTATATTCAAACAGTCTATCATTCTTGAAAAAATATCGTTAGTGTTTACGGTAGCGTGTTGATAGTTCAAAAATTGCTTATACATATGAGTTGATAAAAGCTCAACTCTGTCTTGTATAACTATATCCTTTTTAGTTGCAGTTTCGGAATTGTCAAAACTTTCAAAATTATTAAGCAATTTTTCTTTCCTTTATAAGATATTTGTAAACTAAAAACACTTTCTTGTAAAGATTATACAATTTTTTTGAATAAAAATAAATACTAAATAAGGGTTATTTACAAATATTATTATTTGAACCTTCTCATCATATTCATGGCTTTAACCATAGCCTTTTTCTGACCTGTTTTACCTCCGCCGAAACCGCCGAACATCTTTTGCAATTTACCCATACCACCCATCATTTGGCGCATCTGTTCAAATTGTTTGACATAAAGGTTTACTGTATGCATATCTATTCCGCAGCCCTGTGAAATTCTGCGTTTACGACTTGTATTCATAAGTTGCGGATTATCACGTTCTTCGGGTGTCATACTCTGAATAAACACTTCAATTCGCTTAAATTCTTCTTCTCCTTTGTGCGAAATTAGTTCTCTATCTTCTTTTTTGATGTTTAATCCGGGAATCATGCCAAGCAGATTATCCATTGAACCAAACATTTTCATCTGTTTTTGCATATTCAAAAAATCATTGTATGAAAATTCTGCTTTTTGCATTTGTTCTTGCATACGCAAAGCCTGTTTTTCGTCAAAAACCTCCTGCGCGCGTTCAACTAAAGAAACAATATCACCCATTCCCAAAATGCGCGTGACCATACGTTCAGGGTAGAAGTTTTCAAGTGCGTTTAATTTTTCACCTGTACCTGTCAATTTGATTGGTTTTCCAGTACAATAAACTACAGATAATGCCGCTCCTCCTCTTGAGTCACCATCTAACTTGGTTAAAACAAGTCCTGTCAAACCAATTTGGGCATCAAAATTTTCCGCAACATTAACAGCTTCCTGTCCTGTCATAGAATCGATAACCAAAAGTTTTTCATTTGGATTGAAAATCCTGTCAATAATGAGAAGTTCAGCCATCATTTCGGTATCAATTTGTAACCGACCTGCTGTATCAAGAATTAATACGTTAAAGCCGTTTTCTTTTGCATAATTCAGTGCACTTTGGACAATATTCTGAACATCTTTGCTATCAGGAATTGTAAAGACTTCGCAGTTGATTTCTTTTCCAAGAGTTTGTAATTGTGAGATTGCAGCCGGTCTGTAAACGTCACAAGCAACAAGCAGGGGATTTTTGCCTTCTTTTTTAAGTTTTACGGCAAGTTTTGCAGAAGATGTTGTCTTCCCTGAACCTTGCAAACCAAGCATCATAATAATTGACGGGTGACCTGAAAGATCGAGCGGTTTAAGTTCTTTACCTAAGAGTTCAACAAGTTCATCGTTAACGATTTTGACAAGCTGCTGCCCCGGATTTACTCCTGTTAAGACATTTTCACCCTCTGCCTTGTCTTTTATGGCAGAAATAAATGCTTTTACAACTCTTAAATTTACATCTGCTTCAAGCAATGCTCTGCGGATTTCACGCAGTGCATCCTGCATGTTATCCTGTGTTAATTCGGAATTTCCTTGAGTTTTTGCTATTATACTTTGTAATTTTTCGCTTAAATTATCAAACATGTTTATATCCCTTTTTGTCGGTGTAGTAATGCCGACCTACTTTATTAATTCTTTTGTTTTTGCCCGAACCTCACAATCAATTTCGAAGATTTCGTCTATTGACGGATTTTTGATAACATTATGATTTTGAGTTATTTTTTCCGTTATTTTATAAATATCTCCTAAACTAATCTTTCCGTCAAGGAATGCAAAAACAGCTTCTTCATTAGCGGCATTCATGCAAACCGTTGCGCTTCCGCCAAGTCTGCCCATGTTATAGGCAAGTTTGAGTGTTGGAAATTTTTCAAAATCAGGTTTTTCAAAATCCAGTCTTGCTGCCTCGCTAAAACTGAAGCTTTTTGATTTTATGCCTTCAAATCGTTCGGGATACGTGATTGCATATTGAATTGGAATATGCATACTCGGCAGACCAAGTTGCGCTATTACGCTACCGTCTTTGTATTCGATAGCTGAATGAACAATACTCTGAGGGTGAATTACAACCTCAATATCGTCATAGTTGATTCCGAAAAGATGATGTGCTTCTATAACTTCAAGTCCTTTATTCATCAATGTTGCGCTGTCAATTGTAATTTTTTTACCCATGTTCCAACGTGGATGAGAGAGTGCCTGTGTGACTGTTGCAAAGTTCATTTCATCTGCGGATTTAGTCAAAAAAGGTCCTCCGCTTGCAGTTATTATGAGTTTGTCTACTTGATTAATATCTTTTATACACTGATGAATTGCACAGTGTTCACTATCTACTGGAATAATATTCACACAGCGTTCTTTTGCTTTGCGTATTACAATATCTCCTGCCATAACAAGAGTTTCTTTGTTTGCAAGAGCAATATCAATTCCGTTTTCGATAGCTTTCAGAGTGGGTTTCAAACCGATTTTACCAGAAACGGCAACAAGAATGATGTCATTTTCTTTGTTTGAACAAATTTCTTCTAAGCCTTCTTCTCCATATAAAGATTTCACTCCGTCTATTTTAAAATTTACATCATTTGAACAAACATATTTGGGGTTAAATTTTTCGCACTGTTTTCTTAAGAGTTCGGTATTCTTACCCCCCGCAAGTGCAATTATTTCAAATTTATCAGATATTTTTTCAATGACTTCAAGAGCCTGAGTTCCTATAGAACCCGTTGAACCGATTATGCTTATTTTGCGTTTTTTTGTTTCCATATTGTAAACAATTATAACATGTTAAATTTCAAGCGCAAAAAATTTTTTTTTGTGTTTTAGAATGAAAAAGCTAAAAGGAGAAAATACATGAGCAATGTATCTTTTCAAGGTCATATAACAGTAATAACTTGGAATAAGACAGTAAGTTCATTTAAAAAATACCCGACAACCAAAGTTCAGGATAAACTTATCAAACGTCTTGCTAAAAATTTGGGAGAAAAAGACGTTGTTCATACTGTCAACAAACGCCAAGCTAATTTTTTATATAAATTAATTGAAAGATTTACAGGCAGAAAAATTACTAAAGCAAATAATGATAAAGTTTTTTACCATAATAGTGACCAAATTGTTTTTTCTGATAAAAACCCCGTTTTATATGATGGTGTAAGAGTTGAATACGAATTGGATTAATAGTTAAACTTCGCTGTTTAATTTGGCAAATTTAACGTTTTGATAGAAATATTGTAAAATTTGGTATGCATTGTATCCCTGTTTTGCAAGATTATTTGCTCCGTGCTGGCTCATTCCGACCCCATGTCCGTTTTTGGCAACATTATCATCAAATGAAAATACTGAATGCAAATATGGTAAATTATTTATTCCCCACGCATTTGTGTTTGTATATCCTCCTGCGGAAGCAGAATAGTATGCTGATATAATTTTCATATCATAAGTTAGAACAAGACCTTCGGTTTCATTTACCGCACGGTTTGTTCTGTCTGTTTCACATGATGCGCCGCCGTATGCTTGATCCTCGGTATTATCTTTCAAATCATATCCGTATTTGGCTTGTTTTCCTAAGTTTGCCAGTGCAAAACTTCTTGCGGCAATGGCTTGAGCCTTGAGTGCTTCATATTCCCATGAAGGCGACATTTCGGAAGGTACAACCCCTCTTATGTATTCTTCTATAGGTATATCATTTATAACAATTAATTTATCATTAACGTTTTTAATTAAAAGTTTTCCTCTGTACCATTTCCCTTTAGTACTTACAAAACCTTCACTATCCGGTCTTAAAACAAAAGAATCTGTATTTAAAGGTGTATAACCGTCTTTTGACCAAATTGCAATCTGACCTTTATATGGGACAATTACATACCCTTTCATAGCCTGTGTTGTTGCAACGGTTCTGTTAGTATGGGTACTAATCATTCTGCCGTTAACGTCTGTTCCGATGCCTGCTTTGTCAACATTAGTGAGTAATCCGACTTTTATTGCATGACAAGGATTTGCGAGTATAATATTGATAAGTAGAATTCCAAAAAGTATTAAAATCTTCTTCATAATTATATTTTAACACATTTTACTCGCTTGTAATAGGCTGAATGAATGATTTTAAATAATTAGCAAAAAATTTTTTATGGGGTTTAAAATAAAAAAGAAGGGATATAAGAAAATTAAAGGTTTTCGGCATGTATATATCCTAAATTATATACCAATATTGAATCTTAAGAAAAAAATTTTTAAGAATACTTGACAGCAAAAGGTAAAGTGCTATAATAAGCCTGTCGATTATACAAAAACTGCGGAAAATGGTTTCGTGGTATTAGGAAGAAGGAGGTTCATAATGAACAAAGAAGAATTAGTAAAAGAAATTTCAAAAAAATCAAAAGTTTCTCAAAAGGCAGTAGCTAACATTTTGGCTGCAACTTTAGATACTATTGAAAAAACAGTTAAAAAAGGCGGCAAAGTTACTTTAGTTGGCTTTGGTACTTTTGAATCTCGTAAGAGAGCAGCTAGAACTGGTAGAAATCCACAAACAGGTGCTACTTTGAAAATCGCTGCTAAGAAAGTTCCTGCTTTCTCAGCTGGTAAGAAATTCAAAGAACTTGTAAAATAGTTTTTGAACAATAATTTCGGAAAGAGTCGTAATTACTTGTTAATTACGGCTCTTTTTTTGCGGCATGCCTGTAGGTTTTCATTGTGATAAAATATATTTAGTTGAGGATATTATGAAAGTTGCACAGATTGAAAATAATAATTTAGTTATAAAAGAAAGAGAAAACGAAACTTTAGATGGGCGCAGAGGTGCTATTTTAAAGGTATTAGGCTGCGGATTATGCGGGTCGGATATTGTAAAACTTACTCAACATCTGAGTAAAGACGGAATTGTCTTAGGACATGAAATTGTCGGGCAAATTGTTGATATTTGTTCCGAAACTGATTTTAAAGCGGGCGATGTAATTATTACATCACACCATATTCCTTGCGGAAAATGCGAATACTGCAAAAACGGGAATGTTTCAATGTGCAGACATTTTAAAGAAACCAATATTAAACCGGGGGGATTTAGTGAACTCGTTTTTGTATCGGAAGAACATTTAAAAAATGTTGCTTATTTAAAGCCGGAAAACTTATCTAATGACGAAGTCGTCTTTTATGAACCTTTAGGCTGTTGTATTCGTGCTGTTAAACGTGCAAATTTAAACGAAAATTCGACTGCGCTTGTAATCGGGCTCGGTTCAATAGGTATTTTAATGGCCCAAGCATTAAAAGCATCCGGCATGAAGGTTATCGGCTGCGATTTGATAGCTTCTCGTGTTGAATTACTCAAAAGCTTTGGAATAGAGGCTTTCAATGTAAATGAAATGTGCGAAAGTATCAATGTTGATTGTATATTTATGACTTCCGGTTCTGATAAGGCTTTGCAAACGGCATTAAAATATGTTCGTGACGGGGGTAAAATCCTTGTATTTTCAAGTACTCCGCTGAATACAGGATACCCAAATAACGAAATTTACTATAGAGAACTTACTGTTTTAGGCAGTTATTCGCCCTCTCCTGCGGATTTGTATGACTCTTATGTGCTTTTAAAGAACAAAGAAGTGAAAGTAAAAGGTTTATCAACCTATTATCCGCTTGAACAAGTTCAAAAAGCAATAAATGATACTATTCAAAATAAAATATTAAAAGCTTACATTAATATTAATAGTTAATTATTGCAGGCAGGAACTTCTGCTTTAACCGCATCATATTCACAACACTCATCACCGGCTGTTATGGAGTCTTTTTTTGATAAACAGCAATCTATAGGATAGTTTCCTCCGCATATTTTACATTCTTTTTTATCATGCCATTTTGTGCCTTCGCTGCAACATTCGTCATTATAATCTGAAACGGTTTTATATGTGCAAGGATCGCATGCTTGAGAGCCAATCCATGAGGATTCGGATTCCGGCGAGCAACAATAATCATCGGGACTTGTAGGTCTGGATATACAAGTATTACAAGCATTTAAGTCTTTCCATGCCGGATCATTGCAGCAAAAATCATCAGGACTTGTTGGAGCGGTTTCGCAATTTTCATTTATATCAGGCAAATCGAGATCCTCACATGTTACGGGCTCATTATCTCCTACGAGTTTTTTATCAACTCTGGCAGCTAAAGTTGCCCAGCAATCAAGTATTTGAACTTTACCGCGGGCATATATAATCATTGTAAATTTGTCAAAACGATTATTTCTTGCTTTATCTACACAAGCACCTGCTGTTGCGGATTGTCCGCAATTAGGTTCTTTGGTTCCGTTTACATCAATTGTCAGCAGTGCATAAGATTTAGGTTCATTTTGTTGAAATTTAAAATTTGAAAAAGTCCATATCATTCCATCTTTTGTTGTGAATGAATATTTATTTGTTTCAGAATTGATATCTCCCCGAATATCAAGATAATCAGCAAAAAGTGTAACCAGTTTCAGGCTGGGATTTTCTTCTGCATCCAAAACGCCAGGATTATCTTCTCCACCCCATTTTTTACATTTCGAATAGCCTTTGCCATCGTCAAAACCTACTCTTTGTCTCATTTTGGGGTAACAATTCCCGTCATTCAATAATTCGCTTACAATGGTTTCAGTAGTATAAAATGCTCTTTTTGCCATTATAATATTCTGATCCGGTTTTAAATGGAATATTATCGGCATCAATATTGCTGTCAAAACACCAATTACTCCGAGTGCTATTAATAACTCGGTTAGCGTAAATGCTTTTTTATTAACTCGTTGTTTAAAACAAAACATATATTACTCCGCATACTCTTATTATAATTTTAACTTATTTTCGAATGAAGTGCAATATAACAAAATAAAGTTATGTTTTTATACCATTTCTTTTTCAACAGTTTTAATTTCGGCAGATTCTTTACAGATTGGGATTGCAAATTCAAAAGTTGTACCTTTACCTTCTTTACTTTTACACCATATTGCGCCTTTATGAGCCTTAACCATGTGTCTTACAATAGGCAAGCCCAAACCGGTTCCGCCAACTTTTCTTGTCAGAGAATTTTCAATTTGTGCAAACATTTCAAATGCTTTTAAAATATTCTCATCTTTAATCCCGATACCTTCATCTTTTACGCTTACAACAATATAATCCCCTTTCAATGCATTGATTTCATCCTCAAAATATTTGCATGGTGTAATATCAAGTGCATTTTTTAGCTCAGTTGTTATTGTAATACTTTTATTTTCCGGAGTAAATTTCATTGCGTTTGTCACAAGATTTGTCATTATTTGTTCTAATCTTTGAGAATCTGCATAAATATCCGGCAAATTTTCTTGTTCAATTGTGTTAAATATTATATTTTGTTCTTTAGCAACACCATCAAAATCGTTTTTAATATTTTCTATGACACTATGAATATTCATTGTTTTATACCGATATTCCATTTTACCGGCTTCAATTTTACTTATATCCAGCAAGTCATTAATAATACTTGTAAATTTTTTGACATTTCTTTTTGCCATATCAAAAAATCTAAAACCGTCTTCGTTAAATTCACCGCATCTTCCGCTTGAAAGGATAGACAAAGCATTTTTAAGCGGAGTCAGTGGAGTCCGAAGTTCGTGCGATACGATAGATATAAAATCAGATTTTATTCGTTCAAGTTTTTCAAGTTTAATATTTTTTTCTTTAATTTCTTTATATAAACCGGCACTTTTTAACGGAAGTGAAACTTGTCTGATAATGGTTTGAAAATATGCTGCATCGTCAGATGAAAACGGTTTGTTTTTAAATATTTCTATACATCCAAAAAACTGGTCGCCTAAGTCTATAGGTGCAAACATGTTATCATATCGGAATATGGACAGAGTAAATTTTTCATGGGGATTTTTTATGTTTTTAATTATTTTTAGCTTTGTATCGTCTATTTCAAATGGGATTTCTTTTGTTTCAAAAAGTGATTTATAATTTACAACGGCTCTAAACTTCAGAGCATTAACCAATTCTTCCGAAATATCATAAAGCGAATTTATAATTAAAACCGGTTCATTTTCAAAACCGAAAGATATGGTGCAAGCTAAATCAAAACTCAAAGATTTTTCCAAGCCTTCAATCATATATGTTAAAAGTTCTTTTGTATCCAATGTGCCTGCAAATAGAGAGCTCGTATTGTATAAAACGTTTAATCTGTACAAACTTTCTTTCATATCAGTATTTTTAGAGGTTAATTTATCCAATTTGGTTTTAATTTTTAAGGAGTTGTTTATAATATTAAAAATCATGTTATCGTCATAATTATTGAATATATATCCATTAATCTCGGATAAATTGTCAAAATTTATATTTTCAGAGTTTACTAACAGTAAAATTTGGGAATTTTCAAAGACATTTTTTATTTGTTGACTGATTTGTTTTAAATTATAAGGTATTTCGCTATCTATCAGATAAATGTCTGGTGTATTTTCTGTCATAGCTTGTTTTAATTCATTTTCATTTTTACACACAATAAAGTTGAAAAATTTTCCCTCAAATATTTGTGAGAATTTTTCGATAATTGAATCATTTTCGCTAAAAATCAACACTTTTCCCATACTTATATTTTATATTTATGATAATTTTTGGCAAGTTGTAAATTTGTATTTTAACAAATGTAAAAAATTTGACTTTTTATCATGACAAAAAGTCCCGATTATTTTACTATTATTTAGTGGAGGGAATATGTTAGAGATGATAGAGGACAAATCGGATTTGAATTTAACATCAAAAAGTGTGTTTTCAAATGATGATGATACTTTCACCTCATGTTCAATTGCAGCATTGCTTGCAAAAAATACTGTTCCGTTATCACATAAAAGAATAGCAGACAATTATTTGGTAATAAAAAAGATTTTCAAATTTCAGGTTAGTTTAAATAGGATTACCAAATCCGAAAAAGCATTGTTAGAAAAATATGATTTCAATATTTTGGAATTTACCACAATGCAGCAAATGTATAAAGAATTAACGCTTTTGCAAAAATGGTCAATGTCTGATGATGCGCAATTAAGAGCAGATTCGGATGAAATTTTAGGGATTAGGGTAAGTGAACTGAAATATTTGGAAGCAAGCAGCTATGCATTTGCATCAAATGAGATTTATAACGGTTACAGTGCTCTTTTGCAATATTTGAGAGAAATCAGCCGATTTCAGAATAGTTTTGGTTTTTAGAAACAAATTTTTACAACCCCCTTTACAAAAAAAAATTTTCATGTAGAATGGATATTACGAGCGGTTGAAAAACCGCACACCCAAGAAAGCTTGGGGGATTAGCTCAGTTGGTAGAGCATCTGCTTTGCACGCAGAGGGTCAGGAGTTCGAGTCCCCTATCCTCCAAAAAAGAAGTACATAGGATTTATTCTATGTACTTCTTTTTTGGAGTGTTAGTAGGTGTATTTTTTCAGGATGTTCTGTCTCAGGTATTTTGAGATAAAGTTGTAGTTAGACGAGTAGTACGGTTTTGTCAGTGTTCTGTATCAGGGGTTTTGACAGAAAGTATCGCGAGTTTGACATATACCCTTTTTCAGGACATTTGGTCGGAAGTGTTTTCTATTATTGTGTGGGTGAAAGCCCGAAATAATCCGGCTTTTACCGATTTATTAAGGTCGGAAATGGATTGAGTATAAAAGTCCGAAATGTCCGATTTTAGTAACAAAAATGTCCGCTCATTTGCACTTTTTGTCCAATAATTGCACTCTAAAGATATTCGGCAGACTGAAGTCTCCCATACTTGCTTTTGCGGAATCATTTTGCTAAACTTTATGAAAAGGTTTTATGCTATACTTTAAAAAATAAAAGGGATAAATTAAAGAAGTACAGGAGTAAATAATTATGCAAGTACAAGCGGTAAATAATAATCAACCAAGTTTCGGTGCAAAAATTGTTATAAAAACAAAAGACATGCAAACTTATATGGATTATTTAGCGAGATACACTAAAGCCGAAAAGCCATGTTATAACTCCGCAAAAGATTTGGAACTTACAAACAAAATTTTTGATGCGTTTGAAAAACACCCCTCAAAAGAAGAAATTGTGCCGGATGTTGCATATTTAAAAAATACATTAACTAATGCAAGAGGAACATTGGAATCTTCAAAAGCCGCATTTATTGACACCGAACCTGCAAGAAGTGATAGTATTGCACCGATAAAAAATATCTTTAGAAGAATATTAGATCCCGAAAACAAAAAACAGTTTAACAGGCTTGTCGGGGAAGAACACGCACCAATATATGAAAGTTGGTGGAAAGAAAATATTGCTCCGATTTGGGAAGATATAAATAAAAATTTTAGAGAAACGACATTTTTCAAAAAAAATTATGACAAAGAGTTTAATGCTGATTTTAATCGTGAAAACGGGAAGTCTGAAGATTTTTTCAATCAAGAAGGTAATTTTTGGATAGAACTCCACCATAAAATTTATGGGTAATTGTAAAAACAGGAAGTGAAAAATCATCACTTCCTATCTTATATCTATTACTGCAAGTTTTTGTACTTGCATTTTATTTACTCCTTTAATTTTTTGATTTTGCTACTGCCGATAATAGTTTTGTTTCTGCGGTATCACCTAAATTTTTAATAGTTATATTATTATCATAAAATACAGGCAAGATATAATCTTTATAAATCTTTGCCAAATTGCGTGGCATTGATTCACGATTTGTTTCAGCAGGCAAATGTTGCAAAAATGATGCTACTTTTGCAAACCTATCTTCAACTGCTGTAAATTGTTTAGTCAGACGACCAAGATGAGTGGTTTTTACAGTATAAGTGTGATGTTTAAGACCTTCTGCTACCATTCCGAAAAAGCTATCCATTTCTTTACCATTTACATTCTGATTACCTTTTCCGACTAATAAATATATTTCATCAGTGCTTTCGCCTAAATCTCTACACATTTTAGTAAAAGTTCTTTTTACACCTTTAGGTATAATTTTATCTACATCATCAATTGAAACCTTTGCACCAAATGTCTGATTGTAATTATTTTGTACCCTTTGTACTTGCATTTTATTTTATTCCTTAATTTATTGATTTTGACCCTATTTACTCAATGCTTTTTCCGCATTTACAATTTCTTCTTCATTAATTTTATCAAAGAATGTTGTCAGCATATTATTAGTCTTTTCTGTGATTGCAACTTCTTTATCGCCGAGTCTTGGATTGGTTAGAACAAATTTATCCTTATTTAAACCTTGAATACAATAACTTACAACGGAATCTTCTTGTCCCCAAGTTTTCATATTTTTTAATCTTGTTGCAAATCTATCACGAGATATATCACTCATTGCATTCCTTAGCCAATGTGTAGTTTCTTGAGATACACTCGCACCAAAATTTGTGTTGTAATTGTTGTTTTGTACTCTTTGTACTTGCATTTTATTTACTCCTTTAATTTATATATACAATGCGTATTTTTTACCACGATTAAATTCATGTCTAATCACATAAGGTTCTTTCTTGAATACCAGTCCGTATTCTATGTTACCTCTTCCATCAGTATCGTACCAAAACTTCAAATTTTGTTGTTTATTTTTAGGTAACATTGATATGTTAGTATCTAATAGTTTATTAACTTGCTTTGTAAATTCAGCATATTTATTTAATTCATATTTTGCACAATCGCCTGTAATTTTTCCCCACTTGCAAGGTACTTCGCCTAAGAGATCTACAAACATATCATATAATTTTTTATCAGCATCTTCGGGAATTTGTTTTTTTGCAACTTCAATACTTTCGAGTCCTTTTTTCTTTATTAAAGTTAATGACCCTTTGAATTGCGGATTATAATTATTATTTTGTACTCTTTGAATTTGCATTTTTATTTACTTTCTGTAATTTCTTTTGCGTTGTATTTATCCAATAATTTTTTATCAAATTTATTTAAAACTAATGTTGCTCCGGCTAAATATGCAAAACCAAATGCACATGCTGCCGCTACACCCGTTCCGAATTTTGCTAATTTTGAAGGTGCTTTTGAAATTTTAGATACTAATTTACTTCCGCCAATTGCAGAAAAGCCACATACTAAAATCAAACTTCCTGATGTAATTGCTTGATTTATTGCGTGAGCTTTAGGGTATTTTGATACAAATTCATCTTTTTTATCATTTGGCACAATGAAAGTTCTATTTTGCTGATTATTATAATTAACAGAATATTTTGTATTATTCCCCTGTACTTCAATTTGTTGTATTTTTATTGACATGTTTACCCCTTAAAATTTCCTCATATATGAAACCATATACGAAATATTATCTTTTAGTTTACCAAAATGTGTATTAAACAAATTCTTTGACGGCTCAGATGTGTATTTTGCCTCTGCAAAAATTATATCTCTTGGAGTCATTGAATAAGTCGTTTGAAATATTGTGTTTATTCCCTGTGTTGCCGTTCCCTCTTTAAAGTCATTATACAAAGTATAAGACGGACTCAATGAAAAATTAAATTTTCCGACATCAGCATTGGCTCTGACTGGTGCGACTTCGAGTTGAGAATTTGCACCTCTTTTAGATGCTACAAATGTTTCTCTTACCCAACTGCTTATATTTTTAGTCCAAGAAAAATTATTTATTGCAAGACCGACAAAAGATGTCTTTTTATCTTGCTGAACATTCACACCGGCATATAAGTCAGTAAAGTTCCTACCTCTTGGTAATTGGAAATTCATACCGCCATAAAATGATGCTTCCTTATTTACAACCCCTGTAATCCCTGTTTCTGATACAAGTTGTACTGCTTTTTGAGCTTTGCAAGGTGCAAGAGTTGCTAAACTTATTAAACTTGTGATAATCGGTTTTCTTACATTCATTCTATATCCCTACTAATTATGGCATAAAATAGCCATTCGCATGCTATATCATATTATAAAACCCGTAAAAATAAAATTTGCTATTTGCCATATAACTTGCTGACTACTTGCAAATCAAATTTGAGTCATATCTAACACCTGATTCTTGACCGAGTTTTTTAAAAGTTTCCGCTGTTCGACTTGCCCAAGAGGGGGCACATTTTTCATTAAATATTTTATTAAATTCTGAAGAATCAATATTAGTTTTTATACCGATTAGTCTTTTTGCGACACTCTTCATTGCTAACGGTATTAATTTACATAGTCCTTCAGTTCCTGATAATAATTCGGCTTTCTTTAGTGCTTTAAAAGTTTTCATAAATTTTCTTTGAGTAGATGTATAATTGATATTTTCTCCTTGCAGTCTGACAATTCTTGAATATCTCCCACTTGGACATAATGCAATTGCTTCCTTATCATTCCTAAGCATCATATTTGCATAATCAGCAGGTGATATTGGGACTTCCTGCAAGTGTCCATGCATAGATGAACATCCGTTTTGTATAGTTTTGGGCAGTTTAACGCTTTGATCATCTCCATGTGTAACTGATAATATTCTATTGTTTTTCCATACGACACCGACTTCATGAGGTTCTTTTGCATAAAAACCTTTTTTAATCATATTTTTTGCATATTCTAATACTGCATCTCTTGATGCAAATTGAATAGTACCATCTTTCAAAACATATCCTAATTTTTTAGGATTTATTTTCCTAAGCTGTTCTGCTGTTAAAGGCTTTTGCATAATGAGATTAATCATTATATACAACTCCATACATTTACTTATAATAAAACCCGTAATAATAAAATTTGCTATCTAAAAAACAGGAAGTGAAAAATCACTTCCTATTTTTCAAATTACCCTAACCTGCCATTTCAATCCAACTGTTATCAGATATTAATTCGCCTGTCGGATTTCTTTTTACAATAGTGGTTTCTAATTTGCCGTTAGGGTATAGGTCTTGATAGTATTTGATTTGTCCGTTATCTTGTGTGAATGTTCTGCGTAATACTCTTTCAAGATGTGAATAATTTTTACCTTCATAAGGTACTTCTACATGCACCTTTCTGATTTTGTAATCGGTTAGTTTTTCGGGATTAATTTCACCGCTTGTAATCATATTGTTTAATTTAGAACCGACAACACCCCAAACACCGTCTTTGGGTACTCTGCGTTTTGGCATGATTTTTTCAGATAAATATTTTAATACCGCTTTACTGCTTTCTATACATCCTTTAGAATGTTCAGCATCCATTAAAGCCGTATAATAACTAATGCTACGCCCGAATGACACTTTGTTGTTTGTCATAGGTTTTGATTTGTAATTAGAAATAGTGTTGTTGTTTTGGCACATAGAATTAATGCACCCAATAGAATTGATTAGCATAATAATGCTCCTTTCATAAATGTACTGATAGTAATAACAAAAACTCAAATTGTGTTGGTCGGCAATTTCGCCAATCAACACTAAATAAATCGTCTAAATCGTTTTGAGTAATATCTGTTCATTTATGTCCTTTGTTTTTCTTGATTTTATAATAACACGAGAAAAAATAAATTTGCTACTCTTGTAATAAAATTTTACATGTAGAATATTATAACTGCAAATGACTTAATATATTGCATATTTTGGATAAATCAATATAATTAAACATTAATTTTAAAGATTTGTTTGATTTCACATTATAAATCAATCTAATAATTTATCTCACCGTAAATGGTCAAACTATCTGTTAAACATGAGCAAACCATTTGCTTTTTTACAACATATTTAGTCGGAAGTTTTCAAAAAATTTTAACAATAAATGCCGTTTAATGAGTGTTTTAATCGTGTTCAGATTTTTATTTTTCACTCATTTTTATGCTTTCGCCCAAGAGTGAAAATATACCATTTGTTACTACTGTTTCACCTTCTTTCAAGCCTGAGAGAATTTCTGTGTATTTTTCGTTTTTTAGCCCTGTTTCTACTTTTCTCTCCTCGTAAGTTCCCTCCTTAGTCTTAACATAAGCAAAATTATAATCGCCGTATTTTTCTATTGCACCATCAGGCACAACAAGCGTTTCTTTCTCTCCTGTATTTACAATAATTTCAGCATATATATTCGGTTTAAATTTAAAATCGGAATTTTCTATATCTGCTCTGACTTCAAGAGTTTTTGTTTCGTTATCCAATATCGGAGAAACATAGGACAACACTCCCTCAATACTTTCATTTCCGCTTTTGGCTTCAACTTTTTGACCGACAGCGAGTTTCGCTGAATCTTTTTCAAAAGCATAACCGACAAGCCAAATCGTTGATAAATCCGCCAGTGCAAATATTTCTTTGTTATCTTCTACAAATTCTCCCGTATTAACTTTTCGCTCAAGCAAAACTCCGCCGATAGAGGCTTTTAATTCAATATAAGGCTGCGCCTTTTTTGTTTTTAAAACAGTGTCAATGTTTGCTCCGTAAACTCCCAAACGACTGCGGTAAACGTTAATGAGTGCGCTGCGTTTTGATTTTAGGGAATTTAGTTTTGCAATATCTTTCTGTTTTTCAGCCAATGCTCTTTCATAATCTGCCCTTGAGGATATTTTTTCATTGTATAGAGTACGCTCTCTTTCGTATTCGCTGTTTGAAAGCGTGCATTGTGCGCTTTGAGTTTTAATGTCTGATTCAATATCCATAATTTTTTCTAAAAATTCAAGCTGAATTTGGCTTATTTCATCGGTTTTTAAAAGAGCTATTGTATCACCTTTTTTAATCGTATCACCTATATCAAAATATATTTTTTCAATTTTACCTTCCATTGGTGCATAAATTTTTTCCAACGATTTATTTTGCGCTTTAAATTGTGCCGGAAGTGTAATTTCGGTTTTCAATTTTTCGTATGTTACTTTTGCTGTTTCTATTTTTGCGTTTTCTTCTTGGCTCTGGGTTAATTTAATTATTTTTATAGCATCATGTTTTGTGTTTTCGATTTTTCCGCAGCCGCAGCAAATCAGGGAAACTATCAATAGTATTATTAAATTTCGCATTTTTTCTCCTTTGTCAGTTTATACAGTAGAGGTACTAAAAATATTGTAATAACGGTGCCAAAAGTAAGTCCGCCAATTATAGTAATTGCAAAAGGTTTCTGGCTTTGTGCACCAATACCGTTTGAAAGTGCTGCCGGCATTAGCCCGAGTATTGCAACAAGTGAAGCTGATAGGACAGGACGTAATCTTTTACACGCAAGACTTTTTAATTCCTCATCACCTAAGGTATTTGTTTTTATAAGCGAAGATAGAATTATTACGCTGTTTTGTATTGATACTCCTATTGCCGCAATTAGACCAACTCCGGCGGAGATTGAAAAATATGTCTTAGTTAAAAACAGAATAAAAATAGCCCCTGATAATACAGGCAAAATTGTGCATAAAGCAATCCCCACATAGCGTTTTTTCTTGTAATGGATAAAAAGAATTGCCGAAATTAAAAGAATTGTAAGAGGTAAAATTATTCCAAGTCTTATATTGGCACTTTTTTGACTCTCTGATTGCCCTGCCCATTTTATTCTGTAGTTATCAGGCAGTTTAAGTTCTTTTTTTAATAGCTTTTCCGCTTCATTTACGGTCGAACCTAAATCTCGATTTCTTATGTTAAATCTAATTATTGCTACTCTTTGATTTTCACTCCTTGTAATAATCATTGCGCCGTTGTCGTTCGTAATATTTGCTACATTAGACAAAGGAACAGAAATTCCGTCAGGTGTTTTGACGATGATGTTTTCGAGCTTTTCTAAACTGTTTCTGTCCTCCTGTTCAAGACGTAAAAACACATTAAATCGTTTTTCGTTTTTAATTATTTGAGTAGCATTTTTACCGCCGATTGCAATTTCAATAACTTTTTGGATATCGTCGCTTTTTAAACCATACCTTGCGGCTTTTGTCCTGTCCGCTTTTATTTGATACTGCGGCTGCCCGATTATTTGGTCATAAGAAATATCTACAATCCCTCGCACTTTTCCTAACAACTCAACCGCTTCATCTTGAAGTTTTTGCAGATTATATAAATCGTGACCATAAATTTTCAAGACAACTTGACCTTTTGAGCCGGAAACGGCTTCTTCCACATTATCCTGAATATATTGGGTAAAATATGTAGTAATTCCGGGAATTTCATTTAAACTTCTTTCCATATCATTAATCAGTTTTTGTTTATTTTTATGAAATTTAAACCGCCACTTTTTAGAAAGTTTTAAATCCACCATATTTTCTATATTTGATAATAAATTCGGGTCTTCGCCATCATCGGCTGAACCAATATGTGAAATAACATTTGTAACTTCAGGGTATTTTAGTAATGTTTCCCTTATTTGTCTTGCTACTTCAACGCTATGGTTTATTGTTGTACTCCTCGGGATTACCGTTACTCTGAGCCAAATATTACCTTCATCTAAATTCGGTAAAAATTCAGACCCAATAAATGGCAAAAGGATAAATGAAGAAATTAAAATTCCACCAAGTATGATAAAAAATTTTTTAGGTGATTTCAAAGTTTTATCAAGAAGTTTCTCATAAAACTTGCCGAAAATTTCAGGCTGTTCTTTTATTTTTACGGAATGCAAAAATTTTGATACTAAAACAGGAATTATAAATAACGAGGTTATAACGGCACCTATTAAAGAAAAACCCATTGTAAAAGCTAAAGGGTGAAAGAGTTTTCCTGCAACACCATTAAATGCAAAAATCGGCAAAAAACAGCAAAGAATTATTAATGTTGAAAAGAATATCGGCTGCCACATTTCTTTAACTGCTTTATATACTAAAACTTTTTTTCTGCATTCGGTTAGATTATTTTTATAACCGGATATTTTTGTATAAATATTTTCAGCTAAAATAACCGCTGCATCGACTAAAATCCCAAAATCTACTGCCCCCATACTCAAAAGGTTTGCAGGGATAGAAAATATTTTAAATAAAATAAACGCAAAAGATAAAGCAAGGGGAATGGTCAGTGAAGTGATAAGCGTCAGCCTTAAATTTTTGATAAAAGCGTACAAAATCACGACCACAAAAAATATACCTAAAATTACATTGTGCGAAATTGTTTTCATCGTGTTATTAATCAACGTGCTTCTATCATAAATTGGAACAAGTTTTACTCCTTTTGGCAGTTCAGAAATAATATCAGGGAGTGAGCGCTTTAAATTTTTGATTGTTTTTGAGGGATTTTCGCTCTTTCTCATTAAAACAATACCTTCAACCGTATCATCATTAAAGTTTTTACCGACTTGTCCGAGTCTTACCGCAGGCTCAATTACGACTTCTCCGACATCTTTTATCCTGATAGGCGTTCCTTTTTGAGAAGATATTACGGTATTCTTAAGACTTTCAATATCTGTAAATAACCCGATTCCTCTTACAATAAAAGCCTGATTATTATTATCAATATAATGCCCGCCGGCTGTTGAATTTGATTGCTTTATAGCATCATAAACCTCTCTTACATCCAGATTATAAAACCTTATTTTTTCGTGGTTTAAAATGACTTTATAAGTTTTAACAGGCCCGCCAAAACTATTTACATTAATAACACCTTTTACCTGTTTAAAAGCTCGCTCCATATCCCAATCTTCAAGAGCTTTCAATGTCATAGGGTTATAAAAATCGGATTCTAGAGTATATCTGAAAATCTCACCGATAGGTGAAGCATCAGGCCCTAATTGCGGCTTGATATCCTCCGGTAAATCAGCCTGTGAAATCCGCTCTAATACTTGCTGTCTGATTAGGTTTGAGGACATGTTGTCATCAAACACAACCTTTATAACCGAAAGTCCGAATAATGAATTTGAATAAAGCATTTTTTCATGGGGAATCCCGTTTAATTCTTTTTCAAGAGGAATTGTAGCAAGTCTTTCAACATCTTCGGCACTTTTTCCGGACATTTCTGTTATGACTTGAACCATTGGGGAAGTAAAATCCGGATAGGCTTCAATATCAAGAGTTTTTAGGCAAAACAATCCTGTAAGCATCATTATTACAGACAAAATTAGTACAATTTTTTTGTTTTTTAAAACATATTTTATTAATTTATTAAAGTTCATCCATTTCCTCTTGATTTATTGATAGTAAAAACTCCAGCCAATCTGTATAATATTGAGCCAACGTGTCCGAATACCCTAAAATAATATCCCTATAGTTTTGCTCCATAACAATTAAAGTTGTGAGGTTTGATTTCCCAACTTCATAGCTTCTTTTTGATAACCTTATAAATTCTGCTGACTCTTTTAACAAGGTTTCATTATAGTAATTTAGATTTTTTCTTGATGTTAAAAACTTTTCGTACTTTGCCTGAATATCTTTAGCTGCTTTGTTTTTTGTAGAGTCATAATTTAATTGAGCTTGCTCCAATTCCAATTTCGCATTTTTTATTTCAGGACTAAATGAATACAAAACAGGAATATTTACTAAATTCGCCCCAATATATCCACCGTTTTGGAATGTTCCGTCATCTGACATACCTTTAGATTGAAACCCATAACCGCCTTCAAGTTCAATATCAGGAACTCTTTGTCTTACTACATTAATCAAATTTTTCTCGGCAACCTCAATATTGTTTTTTACTATTTGTATATCAAATCTTCGCTCAAGATAATTATTTACAACAGTTTGAGTATCAGGCAAATTTATGTTTAAAGGCGGGGTTTTGAAATCACTTGTAATATTACTGTCAGTTAAAAAATTTCCTTCTATTTCATACTGTTCGTTTGGAACATTTAGTACTTTATTAAAATTTATATTTGCTACATCTATCTCGGTTTTGGCATTATTAATTGTCGTTGTCATTTGATTTAAGGCGATTTTTGCTTGCAAAACATCAATTTCAGCACTCGCTCCTGCTTCAACTCGCTTTTTTGCGATGTCAAGAAGGGTTTGTAAAAGTTGTTCTTGTTCTTTCAAGGTATGAAATTTTGTTTTTGCTCCAAGAGTTTCAATATAAGCTATTTTTACATCGGTTTTGAGTCTAAACGCCATATACAAAATATCGTTATCAGTCAATTTCAACTTTGCCTGCGCAAGTTTTTTTCGAGGACTTCGTTTTGCGATTTCTATAGTTTGTGTAATCCCTATTTGCTGAGGGTTGCCATGACCGGATTTACCAAAGTTCCAAAAAGTATAAATCCCCGGATTTTGAAGCCTGTTTGCAGATTTTATATTGTTTTTTGCAATATCAATGTTTAACTTGCCGCTTTTGTAGTCCAAATTATTTTCTAAAGCTATTTGGATTGCCTCATTTAAAGAAATTGGTTTTATTTCTTCTGCACTTGCACCTAATTGAATTATTAATAATAAAAAAAGCACAAATTTTTTCATAAATTTATGCTAATATAAATGTTTTTTATATTGACGTGACAAAAGTCATATATTATATCAACCCCATCTCAATCGCTTTTAAAACGGCTCTTGTTCTATCTCTTACATTTAATTTTTGAAAAATCGCTGAGGTATAATTTTTAACCACACCCGTTGAAATTGACAATAACTCTCCGATTTCTTTGTTGCTGTAACCGTTTGATATGAGCTTTAAAACTTCAATTTCTCTTTTTGTAAGCTCCTCTGTTATATCATCTATTGAAATGAACCTTGTATCCGCTTGAATTTTTTCTATTGTTTTTGGAGTTATCAAAGGGTTAATTATATGCTCGCCTTTCGCAGCCTTATAAATAGTATCAGATAAAATTTCAATTGACACATCCTTTAAAAGAAAAGCATTTGCACCCGCAACAAGTGCGTTTTTGTATAAATCCTCGTCGTTAAACGTTGTTAAAAGTATTGAATTTATTTTGACACCTGCATTATTCAATTTTTCCAAAACATCTATCCCGTTCATTTTCGGCATTTTAATATCCAAAAGCGCAACATCGGGTTTAAGTTCAATAATTTTATTATACGCATCAATCCCATCAGATGCTTCTGCAATTACCTCAAAATCATTGTTTAGCTTCAACAAACCTACAATTCCTTTCCTGACTAAATGTTGATCCTCTGCAACAATAATTCTAATCATTGTTACCCCCATAAGGGATTTTTATATTTGTAACAAAGCCGTTATTTTTTGAGGTTCTAAATTCAACACATCCAAAAAGTTCTTCAATTCTTTCTGTCATACCGCTTAGTCCGTTTGAGAGTTTTAAATTTTCACAGCCTACTCCATCGTCTTTAGCGTTTAAAATAATAAAATTATTCTCGTATTTTATTGAAATAAAAAGGCTTTCGGCTTCCGAGTATTTCATTGCGTTTGTAATAATTTCCTGAACAGTTCTAAATAAAACGTGTTTTATTTTTTGATTTTGTATAACAAGGGATTTATCCATATCAAAAGTGATTTTTGGCGATTTTATTGATTTTATAATCTTCGTTATTGCTTCGTATAAATCTAAACTTTTATCTTGTTTTAAGGCAGAAACTATTCCTCTGATATCATTCATTAAAACTTTTGATGTGTCATAAGCATCTTGTATCGGTTCTTTTGCTTCATCCTTACATAGAGCATTTGCAAGCTGAAGATTTGTACTTATTGCAGCGAGATGATGCCCGATGCTGTCGTGGAGCTCTCTTGCAATATCAATTCTTTCAGAGTTTCTTATTGAAATATCATCAATTTCTTTAAATACTTTCAATTTAGCGTTCGTTATTTCAAGTTCAAGCCTCTGTTTAATTTCTTGCACCAACACAATCCCAAGAATAAACAAAAATATATGAAAACTGCAGGTTGAAACCGTATCAGCTAAAATTTGGTCAAGCAGAGTGCCTTTTACAATATCAATGAATTCAAGTTTTTTAACGTCGGGAACTAAAATATCAACCGTTAAACAAGATAAAATGTTTAACAAAACTAAAATTACGGAATATTTTTTCTTTAAAACAAAGCCAACAAGCAGACTTACGATGTAGTTCAAAGAAACACAGACAATACTGCCGGAAATTGCCATTAATAAAAGACAGCAGATGTTTTTGTACGATTTTACGTGAATTTTATTTTGCATTAATTTCAAAAATGAAATCAAATACACAATAAAGAAAAAACTTACAAACACAACGTTCAATATTTTTGAGGGTGAATAAAAAGGAAGTCTGTTTAAAATGTTCCCAAAACCATATACAATCATTAAGTCGGAATGATTTAAAATTATTATCAAAATTGACCAGATAAACATCAGGGCAATAACCCAAACCCCTGCAATTTTAATAAAACTTTCCGACTTCAGCATAATAAACCTCTCAAGGTTATTATATAACAAGAGTGCGAAAACATCTGTTATGTTTCGCACTCTTTAATAAAAATTCTTTATTCTCTTACTACAGATATTCTTTGTTGAATATATTTATCTTGAACGGCAATATCGACCATTGCAACGGCATAATCTGCGTAAGAAATTATGCTTTCACCTTTGCTGTTAGGTATTAATTCTTCTCCGTTTAGGATATATTTCCAAAATCATAAATCAAGGAGGAAAGAATGAATAAGAATAATTTTTTAGTCGTAGCGTATGATACAAATGATATTCACGCAAAACAAAATCGTGGTGGAGATAATACTGTATTTGATTTTGCCAATTTTGATAAACATAGAACAGAATTAGTTGGATATACTACAAATGCTGTTAATTATTTTGAAAAAGCATTTAACAAATATCCAAATACAAGTGGTGTAGTAAAGATATACTTAAGAGAACAGGCTTTTGCAAAAAGCCACCGCCCAACTGAAATCATAAAAGATGCCGATTGTAAAATTGTAGGAACAGGAACCTTAGGTGAATTATTTGTAAGTGTAAATAGTTCATCAATAAGCAAACTCGAAACAAAGATAAAGAATAGCCAGACACAAAAGAATATTGCAAATATTTCTGCCATTAAAGAAATAGCACCATATACACCGGATGATATTATTTCAAAAGATATACGTGAACTAAAAAATTATAATCAAGTATTAAAAGTAAAAAGAATTATCTGAAAGTGACATAAATTATTTTGGATTTGGTGTTCCTGGTGACTTAAATGAAATGTTATTGTCACCAGATTGGCAAGCTACATCAATTTTTAATGTTAAATTGCAACCAGGACTTATTTACCAAAAAGATTTTCCTATACCAGAATGTTTAATAACTTCAGATGGAAAGGTCTTCGGAGATATATACGTTACTTTGGTGTACAATCAACCATTAGATGAGAACAACGCATCTGAATATTGTCGAACAAATGTAGATGTTTCATTAGGTTCAATTGATACTGTGGGCAAATACACAAAGCAAGTACCTCTAGATACTCCTGATTGTGCAGGAAATTTTGAAAAAATACTTATAGAGCATGGTTACAAATGGTCACCAGTAAAAGTTTACAAACGTTCAATACCAAAAGGTGTTAATGCAATTAATTGGAGGCTAAATGTAGGTGTTCTTACAAGAAGTCAATTTGAATTGGATGAGCCTCAAGATGCAACAATTATTGTTACAATTTCGGATCCATCGAAGATACTTCCAGTTTATAACGATTTCGTAGTTGCATCCAGAACAAAGGGTTGGGTAACAAATGCCTTAAGGGTTAATAACAGATTACGCCCGCAGCAATAACTTGACTGAAATCGATAGTTTTTGGAACGGATTTTTACTATTTCGTAATGTGTTTAGAGTCTTAATTTTACTGCTATTCAAATGTAGTAAATGCTTCCGGCTTGCTTCCGAGTTAAAAAATAGGCGCTTTAAGCGGTACATTTTTGTCCTAAATGCGTCATCGTTATAATATAGAGTATGTTTAGGTTTTAGCGATTTGCTCGGATTTATACCGGATTTTTGAGTGACAGAAATTGGACAAAAAGAGCAGTTTCGTTACATTTGAGTCAATTCGTATAAAATCGCTAACACCTAAAGGTGGCGGCTAACACAGGCAAATTAATTACAATTCAAATGTCCCAAATAAACCCCATCTGTCTCAGGTATTTTGAGATAAAGTTGTAGTTAGACGAGTAGTACGGTTTTGTCAGTTTGACTATTTTATTTTCTAAAACTCGCTCGTTGTAGGGGTTTTGCTGGTCGGAAGTTTAACTTTACCCCAAAAACCGATTTACTCATACTTACTCATTATTTACTCACACGAGTCGCTTATTTTCCATTGATTTTTACAAATTATATTAAACTCAAAATTCATGCTATAATCGGTTTATGGTTGAGAAGTATCTAGGTGCAGTAATTCAGAAATATAAGACTGGAAAGACCACAGAACACAGTTTTAGGGGTGATTTACAGGACTTTGTTGAAAGAACCGTTATAGGCATTCAAGCAATCAATGAACCCAGACGGCAGAAATGCGGTGCACCAGATTACATCATACAGAAGAAAAATATACCTATCGGCTATATTGAAGCCAAAGACATAGATAAAAGCCTTGATACTATTGATAAGACGGAACAACTTGACAGATATAAGGCAAGTTTAGACAATCTTATCTTAACCAATTATTTAGAGTTCTGGTTTTATAAGAACGGTGAACACGTTGACACTATAAAGGTGGCGGAACTTTCAAGCGGTAAGATTAAAACCTATGACAAAGAATATCAGCGACTTATAAACGCAATACGGAACTTCTGCGACTATCAAGGTCAGACGATTAAATCACCTAAGCAACTGGCTAACTTAATGGCTCAAAAGGCTGTTATGATTAGAGACGTTATTATTAATGCTCTTGAATTAGACTCAGAGAGTTCATTAGTAAGCCAGAGAAACGCATTTAAGCAGATATTATTACACGATTTAACTAATCATACATTCGCTGATATGTACGCTCAGACGATTGCTTATGGCTTATTCGTTGCACGTCTTAATGATACAACCTTAGAGGATTTTTCAAGACAGGAAGCCAGAGAACTTATCTCAAAGAATAACCCATTTTTAAGGCAGTTATTTGACTATATCTCAGGTGCGAACCTTGATGACAGCCTTGTCTGGATTGTTGATGACCTTGTAGAGATATTTAGGGCGGTTGACCTCAATAAGCTGCTTAGGAATTATGGCAGAACTACCCAGATGTCAGACCCATTTCTACACTTCTATGAAACGTTCTTAGAGAGTTATGACAAGGTAAACAAAGAAAAGAGAGGGGTATATTATACACCTCAGCCAGTAGTAAGGTTTATTGTCTCAGCGGTTGACCGCATATTAAAGAATGAATTTAAGTTGTCTCATGGGCTTGCTGATGACTCCACAATCAAGCATACAAGAACCCTTTATTATGAAAGTAAAAAGGTAAGGGGTAAGGTCGTTGACATGCCTGTAACGACTGAGGAAGATATATATAAGGTACAGATACTTGACCCTGCGACTGGTACAGGCACATTCTTAGCGGAAACAATCCGTAAGATATATTCATACTTTGTAAATCAACAGGGGATATGGTCTCAATACGTTGATAAGGCACTTATACCACGTCTTAACGGCTTTGAAATTATGATGACACCTTATGTTATGTGTCATTTGAAACTGGATTTATTATTACAGGACACAGGATATAAGACTACAAGCCAGACAAATAGATTTAATGTATATTTAACCAATGCACTTGAAAAAGACGAGACTACTAAATATCCGCTATTTGACTGGTTATCTGAGGAAGCACGATATGCGGGGATTATTAAATCCGATAAACCTATTATGGTTGTCTTAGGAAATCCGCCATATAGTGTCAGCAGTTGTAATAAGAGTGATTACATTGACGAAATAATGGAAGTGTATAAACAAGACCTTAACGAAAGAAATATACAGCCGTTATCAGATGATTATATCAAGTTTATCCGTATGGGTGAAACATACATAGAGAAGAATAAAGAGGGTGTACTGGCTTATATATCTAATAACAGTTTTATAGACGGTGTAATACACCGCCAGATGAGAAAGCACCTTATGGAAACCTTTGACAAGATTTATATACTTGACTTGCATGGTAATGCTAAGAAGAAAGAAACCGCCAAAGACGGCTCAAAAGATGAGAATGTGTTTGACATTCAGCAGGGTGTAAGTATCAATATTTTTATTAAGACTGGCATGAAACAATCTAATGAACTGGCAAAGGTTTATCATGCTGAATTGTTAGGGGTAAGAGAGAATAAGTTTGAGTATCTGAATAATAATGAGTTTGACACAGTTGAATACAAAGAACTTGAACCAGTTGAACCGTACTACTTCTTTGTACCTAAAGATTTTAATGCTCAAGCGGATTATGACAAAGGATTTAAGATTGATGAACTGTTTGTAGTCAATACAAGCGGTGTAAAGACTCATCATGATGATGAACTTGTATCAATGCAACCATTTGATACAGAGACAAACAGAGAATATTGTTACAGACCGTTTGATAAGAGATATATTGATTATGACCTTAGTAAAGTTGTAAGGCATAGAAATAGTGTTATGAAGCACTTAATAGATAAGAATAGCATATCACTATGTGTTTGCAGGCAACAATCAACTTATGATTTTCAGCATGTATTAGTATCTGAAACAGTCTCCGATATGTGTTATATATCATCACAAACTAAAGAAGGCAGTTATGCGTTTCCACTATATCTATATGATGATGACTCAGAGCAAAAGTCATTCTTTGATGTGAACCGCAAGCCAAACTTGAAAATGGATATAGTACAGACTCTTGAAACGGCTCTAGGATTGTCATTTACACCAGAGAAAGAAAATACAGAGGGTACATTTGCACCGATTGACATATTAGATTACATTTATGGTGTTCTGCACTCTAACAAGTATAGAACCAAGTATAAAGAGTTCTTGAAAATAGACTTCCCTCGCATTCCATACCCTGCAAGTGCTGGTTACTTCTTTAAGATTGCTAAACTGGGTAAGGAACTCCGGGAGATACATTTAATGGAGTCTAAACAGGTAACAGAATATATTACCTCATACGGTGTCAGCGGTGATAATGAAGTCATCAAACCAGAATACAAAGACAATAAAGTCTATATTAACCGCACTCAATACTTTGATAACGTGCCAGAAGTAGCATGGAACTTCTACATAGGCGGTTATCAGCCTGCACAAAAGTGGCTCAAAGACCGTAAAGGCAGGATATTAAGTTATGATGAAATCCTACACTATCAGAAAATCATCAAAGCACTTGTATTAACTAATGATATAATGCAACAGATTGACGGCATTATTGAATTATAAGTTTACAGTTGTTAATATTTCAAACTATGAAGTATAACTTTACCAAAAAGTGCAAACTATTTGTCTGACGAAACCATACCATCTGTCTATTTACAAAAGTATCGCAAGTTTGACAAAATGAACCGACGATACGAAGTGAGTCGTGTGAACTTGTCTGCCTTGTGCTGACATATTAGTCGGAAGTTGGTTCAAATATTATCTTCATTGTTATTGCTCCCTGAGGACATACATGGGAACAAAGCGAACATCCTTCGCATGCGTTTTTATTTAGTTCTATACATTTTTCTTTTTTTATCAGTGCATTATATTCGGATTCAGAACATATTTTTACACACTTACCGCATTTACCGCACTTTTCGTCATTTATATCAGGATATAAATGGTAGTTTCTATTAAGTTTTCCGTGAGAAGTAATTTTAGGTATTGCAATGTTTTTTAATTCAGATATACTATTCATTCTTTTTTCATTGAGATAATTCAGCAATCCTGTTTTAAGACCATTAATTACTCCATAGCCGTTCAACATAACCTCAGTACATATCTGAACAACATCAGCACCGAGTGTTATATATTGTGCTGCATCTTGCCAATTTGAGATTCCACCCATACCCAAAATAGGCAAATCAGAGCATTGTCTTATTTGCGCAACACATTTAAATCCTATCGGTTTTACTATTTCGCCGGAACAGCCTCCATATGTTGAATAACCATCAATACAAAGATTCGGTTCTAATGTATCAAGATTAACTCCCATAAATCCCTGAACTGTATTTATTGCAGCAAATCCGTCACAACCCGCTTTTTCAACGGCTTTTGCAATCCAAGTAATATCAGTTACATTTGGTGTAAGTTTTACAAAAACAGGTTTATTAGCAATAGATTTTACCCATGATGTTATTAAAATGGAAATTTCAGCACTTGTTCCTATTGCCATTCCTATATTTCTTTCGGGCATTCCATGCGGACAAGAAAAGTTCAATTCATAGGCATCAATAGGAGTGTCATTCAAAATATGTATAAGATTTTGCCACTCATCACGCTTAACAGGTGCCATAATACTTGCAATAATAACTTTTTCAGGATATTTTTTCTTTAAATAATGAATACCGTCACACCAATATTTAACTGATTTATGGCTTAGCAATTCTATATTTTGAAACCCTATAATTTTGCCTTTGGATTTCAAAGTTTCGTAGCGGGGACTCACTTCAAACATTTCTAAATCATCCGGAGTTATTGTTTTGATTACTGCTCCGCCCCACCCCATTTGAAAAGCTTTATCAATGCTTTCAATTGATGCTGTTGGCGGTGCCGATGCCAGCAAAAAAGGATTTTCAAATTCTATTCCTAATACTGATGTTTTTAATGTTGGCATATTCAGACCTCACAGAAAAGTTAATATTTTTTAATTTGTGTCAAAATGATACAAAATAAGCATACTTGACTTGTAATTATTATAACACAGAGTTAAATTGTGTATGACAATTAAATAATCAGGTCGAGAGTTCCAATCTCTCAACATATATCATAAAATACGTGTCCACTTTTTCGGGTACAGTTCAAAGGTTGGATTTTTATATTATTATAAAATTCCTTCCATCATATCATTTAGTGCAAGTTTTGCGGTACGAATAGGAGTTGAAAAACTTGTACCAAAGAATTTTTCAGTTGCCTCATATTTACCATTTTCAAGCGGAGTTGAGCCCATTAACCGAACAAGTTTAACCCTGCGTTGTTCCAAAGTGTTTTGTCTTTGTTCAAGTTTACGTAAGGCGTCAAAATTTATTCGCCCACTCATCAAACCAACTCTTTTATTTTGAATTTCTTTAATTTCAGCTTTAATTTTCTCTAATAATTTATCAACACGTTCTTTAGTTTTGCCGATTAAAATATTGTTCTCAACTTCTTGTTTGTATTTAGGGCTGTTAATAACAATATCTGTTCCGCTCAAACCTGTAATATTTGCACCGTATTCAGTCGGTCTGACATAGTGTTCCCCAACTTCATAATGCTGTGTAAAAAATGAATTTCTTGCAGATGAAAATTCAGATAATTTATGGGTTTGTGGGGATAATGACCCTACACCTTCAACCTTATCTGCAAGTAACAAAACTTGATTTGCCGTACCTTTTGGGTTATCAAGCGAATTCCCAGAAGCAAATAATACACGAGTTCCGCTATTAGCCACATCAGTTATTGGTTGAAACCTTGGGATTTTACCACGCATATTTTTACCTGTAGAATAACATATAGCCCCTTTGGAACAACTTATGTAATCAATTTTTTCACCATTTTTAATTCTTTGAAGTATTTGTTTAAACGGTTCAAAAAATTCAGGACACATACTGTCTGCACAACCTGTGTTTATTGTTTCAACTTGTGCAAAAGGGTTGTGCCGTCTTAAAAAAGTTGTAACAATTTCGCCATGAGAAAGACCGTAAATTGAAGATTTATTTTGTTCAAAATCATCAATGACGATTATCTTTTTCGGTTTGATACTTGCATTTTTTAGAAATGAACCGTCCTCATTCAAAATCCTGATAGCAACATTACCGTCAGACAATACAGACTCTTTTAAAATATGATAATTTTTTCCGTCTTTTGGATTTGTCCACGTAACTCTTGAATAACTATCTTTTAAAGTATTTGAAGTTAATCGTTTTAAATCTTGTGATGTTGCTTTAGGGTAGGTAAATGCTTTTGGAGCTTTTGTTCCTTTTATGGCAATTTTGTTTAATGTTCTTGCCATAACCATTTCAGGTGAAGAAAACCGAGGAAGTTCTGATAATGTTTCAGCGACTTTTGTCGGGATTATATCCATAACGACTTTTGCAGTTTGTCTTGCAATACTATTTACAGTTTTTGGGGGTAAAATTTTCATATTTAATTATACAATACCCATTCCTGGGGTTGTCATTTGGACAGCCATATTATGAGCTTGCAAAGCTGTATCTACTGCTTGTTGGTGCATTTGCATAGCATTAAAACTATCTTGCTGTATTTGATTATTTATTAACATTTGTTGTGTTGCATAATCTTGCATTGAATTATTTTTATTAATCATCATTCCCGCAACTGCAATATTTTTCATGATTTGAGCAAGTTTACCAGAATAAACTTCTTTTTGATCATTTGTTTTTTCTTCAGGTTTTGAGCTATACAAAATATCTTTAGGTCTGTAATTTTTGTTAAACTTCATTAAACCTTCAACGTCTGTATTAATAACTTTGACATCTTTTCCATCACCAACTTTTATGGTAACTCTGCCATTCGGAGTTTTTTCAACACAAGCCATTTGTTTTTTACCGTCAATTTCAACTTCGTATTCATACTTCGCATATTCTTGCGGAGGTCGAATATTGATTGTACTTACACCATTAACACCATTAAACATTACGTACTCCATATTTGCGGTCTAACTGTTGCTTTAACATCGCAAAAGTTCTTTGTGCATCTAGAAGATCAGCTGTTAAAACATTCTTTTGTTCTTGAGTTAATTCATTGTTATACTTTTCTAAAGTATTTTGCAAAAATTCTACTCTTACATAAGCTTGTTTTACGCTTATTTCATCATTTGTTTTTTGCCTAAATTGTTGTGCTTCAGCACTAACCTGTGGTGTTGGTACCATTGGATAAGCAGGATAATATCCGATATTTTGTGGAACTGGATTTATCATATTAATTTTTCCTTTCTGATTTTATAATCTGCTTTATTATAACCTTACAGGTGAAAAAGTACCGTTTAAGTTTGGTCTGACACGAAATTCAGTAACACCGCTCGGGCGTCTAACCTCAAAACGTAAAGTCGGTGTTCCGTCAGGTAAACTCTCACCATAACCTTTACACTTTCTATAAACAAGAACTTGATCATTGGGAGTTTCTATAACTTTACCACCTGCTTTACCTATTGATAATTTGTTGCCGTTTTTCAAAACTTTTTGAATTCTGTCCTTCCAAGGTGATTTATAAGTATATTCATCAAATTTTTTACAAATTTCATGAAGTGCAGACCATAATTGACGAGAAATTTGTTCATGTTCTATAATTCTTTCAGTTTGTTCTAATGCAAATTTTTCTAAACCCATACTTTTGTACCTTTCTACAATAAAAACTACCTATATATAGATAAAAACATTTCGGCAGAAAAAATTGCCTATAAAATTATAAATGTAAATTTATATTACGAATTTAACTAATCAGGAACTATCAAACTGTTTGCAAAACATTTTCGAGTTCGCAGAAAATCAAAACTGCGAACAGATAAAAACCAGTCTGGGAAATAATAAGATTTTTGGGTTCGTTTTCCGTCTCCCGCACCACAAAATAGTCATACTAACTGTTCTTATAAGTCAAACTGCAAGTGTATTTATACCCATTAGATAATTTTTTACATAAATTGAACAATTGTCATTTTTAGTATATAATTTCTTTGTTGGGGTAAAAGTAACAGGTAAGAAGATGATTAGATTATTTAATAAAGAAATTCCAATTAAAACCATACTTTTTGGCTTTTTTGCTTTGATATGTATGTTTTTTATGTTCACAAATGTTGATGTAGTGATAATGCTGTTTATTTCGTTGGTATTTGCATGCTCTCTAAATCCTATTGTTGACAAATTAGAAAAGAAAATGCCAAGACCAATTGCGGCATGTATCGTATTTTTTGGGGCATTGTCTATATTAGGCATATTACTTTCATTTATATTTATGTTAGGTGCATACCAAATTAGTGAATTAGTTAAAGAATATCCGAATTATGTTAAAAATTTAGATGAAGCAATTAAGGGAAGTGCTTTATTTCATACAATGGGTATAAATAAACTTGACATTGACGGAATGACAGCATCTATGGCAAGTTCAACAGAAGGTGCAATAGATTATATTATAGGATTAATGAAAGGTATGGGCTCAGGTTTTGCTTATTGCTTAACAGGTTTAATCTTTCTGTTTTTCTTTATGCAAGATAAAAAGAACATCAAAGAAACTGTTTTGAAATATTTCCCTGCAGATATAAAAGATAGAACGGAAGAAATTATTGACAATATATCTTCAAAAATGGGCGGATATGTATTTGCTCAAACAATGGCTGTATTAAGTGTTTTTGTTGTAAATGCAGTCGGTCTATTAATTCTGCAAAACCCTTATGCAATTTCTATTGCTATTATAGCTGCTATTTTGGATATTGTTCCTGTTGTTGGGCCGGCTATCGCAATTGTGATTTGCTTAATAGGTGTTTATGAATTTGGAGCAAAAGTACTTATTACAACACTTATTGTTATGATTTTAGCGCAAATTGTAGAAAATAATTTGGTTAGACCTTATGCATTCAGCAAATTAATGGATTTACATCCGACAATTATATTTTTATCATTAATTTTAGGCGGAAAATATTTCGGTTTTATCGGAGTCCTTTTCGGGCCTGCAATGGCGGCGACAATTTTTGTTTTACTTGATGAATTATATCTTAAAAATATAAAAGAAAAAGAAGAAAGTGTTGAATTAATTACAAAGGAGAACAATTGATATGAAAAAATTGCTAAAAGGTGTTTGCGTATTATCGATACTTGTTTTATTCTCCGCAACTGCAAATGCAGCCGGAATGATTAAAGATTATTATGCATACAGAATAAAAAATCAAAATATAAGAACAGTTGTACCTATTGTGGATGACATTTTAAGTAAAGAAGTTGAAGTCAAGAAACTTGGAAGAAATGCATATTATGCAACATATGGTGACGGACATTATTATATGAAATTCTATCCGGCATTACGAGATACTGATGTATACCTTGTAACAGACGAAGAATATGACAAAAATAATAACGATGTTACGGAGTTCTTTAAAAGTCAAAATTACCAATATGAAACACTTGAGGACAAAGAGGCTTATCAAGAATATAAGTTTGATTTTATAGATTTTGCAAGGTCTGGGGCTTTAGACGGTTTATTTACTCTTCCTGATGGTTTAAAACCGCTTAAAAAAGGTATGAATAAAATTAACGATAAATTGTCAAAAGGAAATGAAAAGACCTCTGCTATTCCGTATTCGGAAGATAATGATCCGATTGATTTAACTTGTGTTGATGTAGATGAATTTTATAATGAGAATGCTGATGTTTTTGTTACAATAAAAGAATATCGTTTAAAAAATAAAGAAAATAAATATGTTCATGCCTTTGAATATATAGTAAAAAATAATTCAAGTTCTGATATAAAAGTAGAAAAGGTTTATTCAGAAAGACTTGCAGGGTTAAAAGATATTACAACAACAACATTTGTAGATTTAGATAAATTAGATGTTGCAGATACTATGGCTGTTCCGTTAGCTTTCTGCACCTGTGGTTTGTCATTAGGCTTTACCGTTGCAAATAATGTAAGACTTGCAAAAGTTGTAGCCGAATCTACAAGATTTGCTCATTCATTACCTGAAAATTATGACCTGAAAGCAAAAGCGGCAATGAGAATACTTTGTTTAAAATTTAAAGATGATCCCAAACCGCTTCAATTTACGATTCAAAAACATGGTAGAACTTATCAGTTTGAATATTAACAAATTTTCGCAAATATATGGTTGAATATCAATTATTCAACCATATATTTTTATTAGTTAAGGTATTAGGGGATAATATTGATAAATGAAAAAGTTTAAATTTTCTATAATAATTCTTTCAATATTAATTTTACTGTATTTAGGATTTATTTATACAGTTTCTTTATTTTTAAATTCTAACAATTTTATCAAGATATCCAACAACTTTATTAAAGCCAAATATAATATGAATTCTGATATAAGCGGCTTTAAAGTTGAAATATCACCGTTGTTATCTGTTAAAATAACGGCTAAAGATATAATTATCAAAGATAATGATAAAATCGGATTAAATATAGAAAATTTGAATACATCTATTGATAGATTAGAATTAAAAAATTTAGATGCTGATTTAGTCTATGCAAATCTTGATATCTTAAAAAAACTAAAAAGTGAAAAGAAAAAAGATACAAAAAAGAAAAAGTCTTTTGACATAAATAAAATACCTGATGCAAATATTAAAAAAATAGAGATTGTCAGGCATGAAGGCGAAAAATTATCAATATCTTCAAATCAGTTTGTAATCAAAGAAAATAACGGAATAAAAAATCTTGATATAATTCTGAATATAACGCTCGATAGAGTTTTACACCCAATATTAATAGGTGAAGTCGGAAGTTTATACATAGAAAATAAAAAGTTAATGGCTAAAAACTTTCCGCTTGCAGTTGGTAAAACGCGTGTTGTTATAGATGGTAGTATTTTAAATGACAAAAAATTAGATAATTTTACAATCAAAGGGGATAAAATTCCTGTAAAAGAAACAATGGCAACGGTATTATTCCTTCAAAAATATACAGAACATGAAAGAAAATTTATAGAGAATTTTACAGATTTTAAAGGCAGTGCCGATGTTGATTTGGTTTATAAAGACAATGATTTGTCAGGTGTAATAACAGGTAATGATTTGTTTGCTAAATTTCTTCCGTTTTATGTTCCTGTGATATGTAAAAAAGCAGAATTCTTTATAAAAAATGGTGAAGTAAGATCTTTTGCTGTCGGAATATTCGGAACAGAGAAAATTACACATGAACTGCTCATAAAAGAAATGTATGACAAGCAGAAAAAAGAAGTTTTCGGAAAAGTTAATTCAAAAATAACAACGGCTTTGGCTAAAAAATATTTGCCTTCTAATATAAAGGTTAAAAATTATCTTGATATAGAAGTAGATTATTATATAAAGCAAAAGAAACCTAATGCAAAATATTACATAAATATACCTGCTAATTCGGGCTTAATGTTTAATGATTTCTATGCCGGAATTAAAAACAAAAATAAAAAAATATTTGTGGAAACCCAAAAAATTGATAAGGAGTTTTTCTTAAAAGATTACAGATTTTCCGTTCAAGAAAATAATAAATTTAAAGACATATTGTTTGGAAACGGATATTTCAAAATCATAGACGGCCAAATGACTCCGCAATACATTACGTTAAATACAAACGGCTATGTTCCAAACTCCTTTGTCGGTTCTTTTAAACAATATGTTTTGGGCGGTAAGTTCAATGGTGCTTTAAAATACAGTTTTGTTACAGAACAAATTACAGGTAAATTTGAGGTTATTGACACTATCTTTAATCATTTTCATGTAAAATCTGCAAGCGTTAATGCGGACGAAAAGACTGCAAAAATTAATGCAGACGGAACATATAAAAATGAAAAATTTAATTGTAAAACAGAGGTTAAAAATGATTTTAAAGACAAAATTTATGTAAATTATATGAATTTATTCCTTGATAAATTTATTATCAATAAATCTGAGAAATCTGTGAAACAAAACGAAAAATTTGATTTTAATTCTCCGAATAAAAAGCTGAGTGCGAAAGTTAGAGATATTAATATGGATATTGATAGATATAATATTGCAGTTAATTCTATCATTGTTAAAGAATATCCTGTAAATAATATTAAAGTATTCGGGAGTCTTAAAGATGCAATTTTTAAATATAATACTTCTGAAATTGATTTTGCAAATGGCAAACTATCAGCGAACGGAACTTATGATTTTAATATAGATTCTTCTATCATTGATATTACTGTGGAAAATATTGATTCAAATATAATTGCAGATAAGTTTTTCAATATTAAAAATCAAATTCAGGGAAAAGCAAATGCAGAAATTCATTCTAAAACAGATAAAAATTTGGAAAATTGGGACGCAACAGCAAAATTTGAAATCCAAGACGGAGCTTTACCGGGACTTGAAGAATTGGAATTTTCTATTGATAAAAACTTGAATAAAAAAGTTAAGATTTCAGATTATGTCAAATTCAATGCAAAGAAAAAAGGCAATATAAGGTCTAATATAAGCGGCTTCTTTAAATGTGATGATGTATTTATTCGTGATATAGATATTCGTATGCAGCACGAATTTACATCAGCATACATTGAAGGTTTTTATAACTATATAATAGAGCAAGGAAATATTGATATTTGGGGAAAATATGATAATTCAGTTGTAAAGCGGATTAAGATTTTACATATTCCTCTTAATTGGTTAGTAAATATACTTGTACCGTCAGAAAAGAAAAATGCCGAAATACAAACCAATTTGGATAAGATACCTCCGATTGGGATTGATGATTCTAAAGCAAAATATTTTAGAATAAATTTAAAAGCGAATGAAAAAGATCCGACAAAAAGAGATATTACAGCCAAAGTAATAAAGTAAAAAATAGTCATTGACAATACAATTAATTTATTTTCTAATATGTAGATGTACATTGAATTTGAGGATTAATGAATATGCAGAAAATAATGAAATTAGTAGTGATGTTATTTGTGGCGATTTTATGTATAGCAACAATATCGTATTCAGCAGAAAAAGAAGTATTACTAAAAACGACATCCACTTGGGATAATGCACAATACAAAAAATTAAAAATTAAAAATCCTGAAGCTACCGTATTAAAGATTATTATAGGGATCAATGAAGAATTGCCTATGCATAAGCACGATTTAGTTAATATTGCTTATGTAAAAAAAGGTACTTTAACGGTTATTACTGATGATAATAAAGAAATAACACTTCATGAAGGAGATGTCTTACCTGAATTAGTCGGGAAATATCATTACGGTAAAAACACAGGGAAAGAACCTGTTGAACTTATCGTTTTTTATCTCGGACAAAAAGGAACACCTTTATCCGTTAATAAAGAATGATAGTTTTTAAATTATATTTTCCTTATTAGTTCATATAATTTATCTGCAATAATTTTGTGTGAATTTTCATCATAATGCAAACCGTCAAAATCTGATGGGACTACATATTTGTTTATGTCAAAATATATGCAGTGATTTTTATCGGCGGTTTGTTTGTATATTTCTGCTGCTTCTTTTGATTTTTCAATACTTTTTTTATCAAACATTGAGCTGAAATAACCATTTAAAATATTTTCACTTAATATGATCGGTGCAATAACAATTATATTGGTTGTTTTTTCTTTTGCTGCTCTAATTAGGTTTTCCAACCCTTTTTCTATTGCCACAGAATTGATATTGTATTGAAATTGTAGGTCATTTGTACCTATTGCAAGAATCAATAAATAAATGTTTTTAATTTTTGATAATACTTGAGGGAGATGTTTTTGTGCAGAAAACAAAACCCCTTCGGGATTATCAACAAAACCTGTTCTGTTTGGCATTCCTTCATTTACAATTTTATATTCTAAGCCTGAATTTTTCTGCAAAACAGCAGTCCAGCGGGTATTTTCATCATATTTTGAACCGTTTTTAGGGTTATACCCGAATGTATTTGAATCTCCGTAGCATATAATATTTTTCATTTTATATTATATCCTATTTAGCCAATTTATCATATTCAAATTATATGATAAACAAAAAATCAGCCTAAATATTTAAGTTCAAGAATTGTAATATCGTCAAATTGGGAAGCACCCTCTGAAAATTCATTAATATCGGCTTTTATGCTTTCAATAGTTTCTTTTGAATCTTGAATTTTACTGTTTAATGTATTGATTAATCTTTCTTCACCGTAAAATTCCTCTTTTGTATTTTGAGCTTCCGTTACCCCGTCTGTATATATTAAGATACTGTTTTCAGGTTTTAAGAATACCTTAGATGCTTTATATTCATAATTGTCCATTGCAGACAATACTAAATTATTATCAGATTTTAAATATTCAAATTTACCCCCTAATTTAATGGCAGGAGGATTATGACCTGCATTAACATATTCAAGTTCACCTGTTACAGTATTTAATATAGCAATAAATGCAGTCAAAAACATGCCTGCTTTGTTTGTTGCACAAAGTTCATTATTTGTTCTATTAATTGCTGTTTCTAATGAATATCCGCTTAATAAATTGCTCTTCAATAAAGATTTTGCATTCATCATAAATAATGCCGCAGGAATACCTTTCCCTGAAACATCTGCAATTAAAAATACAAAGCGATTTTCTTCAATAAAAAAGAAATCGTAAAAATCCCCGCCAACTTCTTTAGCCGGATTCATAGAGGCATATATATCAAAATGAGTTGTTTTGGGGAAATTAATTGGCAATACCGAAGCCTGTATTTTTGTTGCGATTTCAAGTTCTGATGCTCTTTTTTGTTCTTCTTTGGCATTTTCCTTTTGGATTTTCAATAAATTTAAAAGGTTATCACGCATTGTATAAAATGCCTGAGTCAATATTCCGACTTCGTCATTTGTCGTTACAGGCGGAAGTTCGGCTTCAAATTCGCCTTTACCATATCTCTCAGCTATCTGAGATAATTTAACGATAGGATTTGTCGTAAATTTGCATATCCAATTTATAAATAAAATTAGTAATAGAATACCAAATATAGATACAGATAACAAAATCATCTGAAAATGTTTAACCGGTTTATAAAAACTTTCGGATGAAAATACTAAATATGAACTCCAATTAGTTTTTGGTATGGGAGAATAAACAAAAACAACTTCACCATTGTGAACAGAAGATTTTGGCATTGTAACAAATCCGCTTTTCCCTTTTTTTACTTGTTCGGCAACATATTTTAATTGTTTTGAATTAATATCATTTGCAAGTTCAGATATAGTTTTTTTAAATTCAATATTTTTATCAGGATGTATCAGATATGTGCCTTTTGCAGATGTTAAAAGATATTTGCCGTTTGCTTCAAACTTATAATTATTGAGCCAGTCACGCATAGCATCCAAGTTGCCTGATGTACCTATTACACCATCCCAATCGGAACTTCCTTTGAATTTAAAAGGGATTGAAACACTTGAAGATAACAATTTATCACCATTCGGATCTTGTGCCATATATGGTTCAGTCCAATGAATTTTCCCTGTTTTTATGGCATAATTAAGCCACTCCCGATTTTTTGCAAAACCTGTTTCTTTCCAACTTAGAGTGTGTATTTCGTTATTTTTTATATAGCTGTAATAAAAAGTGCCGTTAGCAAGTTCGCCATGATGTGGCAAAATATATATAAAAAATTCGTAGAAATGCCCGTATTGTTCAGTAATAGATTTTAAACCCGCCTGAGCCAGCAAATCTAATTCTTCACCATTAACACTATTTTTTAATTCCAAAATTCTGGCTGTATTTACAATAGATTGTTCTGCTATATCCGCACCTTGAGCAAGGTTATGATTTACATCACCTAATGACTTATATGCGGCAGAAATAACCTGTTCTTTTAATAAAGGTTTGGAATAATTGGATATAAAAATACTTAATGCAAATGAACCGATTAAAATTGTTAAAAGAATACTTGCACTGAGTTTAAATACCAATGAACGATTTTTTATAAAACTAACGATTTTATTAAACATAAATGAAAAGCTACTCCTGAATTAACTTATTTATAAACGAAAATTTAACAATAAAGTGATTAGACTGACTATATAACACATTATTTGAGCTGTTGTGTATTTTTTCAAAGTTTCATATTTTACAAGTTTTCCTATTATAAAATTTGAACTTATGCATAATAATAAAATAAAGCTATACAGATAATTCTTTCCAAAAAATCCATATATTGAAATTATGCCTAAAGTTATTATGTATAAAAGCATACAACCGGCAATTAAATACCCGTATATTGCTTTATTTTTGGGTTTTTCAAAATTATAAAAAAGTCCTATTAGCAGCATTACGATAGAAAATATATTTACAATAATTGCAGATAATAAAATTATATGCATACAACCTCTTTTTCATTTTCAACGGGAACAAATTTGTTTAAGAATTCTTTAACCGTATTCATTACAAATTCTTTTTCGTTATCATACAAAATCATATGGTAACTATCATTAAGTTCAACATATTGTTTAATTTCGGACGAAATACCGTCTAAAACAACTTTTGCACTTTTGGGACTTGATAAATTATCATATTTAGAATGAATACACAAAACAGGACAAGTAACATTTTTAAGATTTTTTCTGACATTTTTAGACAATTTCAATAATCCGTCAACACAATTTAGCGGATAATTATCCATGCTTATATTTGCTTTTGCAGTAATTTTTGCAAGACTTTTTCTTGTGCGTTCATTTTTCACCCCAAAACAGTCATCTTCGGGGAATGTGTAATAAAATCTGACAATTGTACTTAATGCAAAAGGAAGCAATGATATTGTCCAAGGAATACAAAAACCGTCTAAAAATAAAGTTGTTGAAAGCGCAATAATCCCTGTCAGGTCCTTATTATGTTCGCCCAAATAAACTGCCATAGCAGCTCCCAAGCACAAACCCGAAACAAAAAATTTGTCGTAATTTTTGCGTAAGATATTATATTTATTTTGTGCAAACTCGCACCAATCTTGCCATGTCACCGTCTCAATTCCGCTAATTCTTTCTCCATGTCCCGGAAACGAATAGCAAAAAACATCATATCCGTTATTAAACAAAAAATCTCCGTATTTTTTCATTTCAAACGGACTTCCTGTTAATCCATGAAACAACAATACGGCTTTATCTGTTTCAGAGTCGTTATGTATGAGTTCAAAGTCTATACTGTAAGGCACTTATGACAACCTCGTAAATAATTGGTCTATAAGACTGATAGCCATATCAATTTCTTCATAAGAAATGACAACAGCAGGAACAAGTGTAATTGAATTGTTATAATGGCTTCCTTTGTTAAGGATAATACCGCATTTCTTGCCATTGTATATCAAATCACCTTTCAAACCTTCTGCCAAAATATCGTGGCAAAGTTTTGAATCAGGTGTATAACCGTCTTCGGTTACACATTCAATTCTCAAAGCCAAGCCTAACCCGTCAACATGACCAATTCGTTTGTGGCGTTTTTCTAATGATTTTAAACCTTCAAGGAAGTATTTACCTTTGTTTGCAACCTGAGTTTCAAAATCTTCTTCTTCAAAGGTTTTCATAACTTCGTACCCTGCTCTCATCCCGATAGGATTGTTGCAGAAGGTTGAATGAGTCCTGCCGTTCGGCCATGTTTCAGGATTAATAATTTCTTCTCTTGCCCACATTCCTGCAAGCGGATTCAAACCGTTTGTTAAAGATTTACCAAATGTAATTACATCAGGTTTAACGTCAAAATGTTCAATAGACCATAATTTACCTGTTCTGTAAAATCCCATTTGAATTTCATCTGCAACAAAAAGCACACCGAAATCATCAAGAACTTTTTTAAGTTCTTTGAAGTAACCTTTCGGAGGAACAATATATCCGCCTGAACCTTGAACAGGTTCTACAAAGAACGCACCGAACGCACATTCTTTTGATGAATGGTCGTATAATCCTGCACAATTATCTTCAAATTCACGTCTTAATTGTTTTACGCAATAATAGTCGCAAGAATCGCATTTTTTGCCATAAGGACATCTGAAACAATAAGGATAAGGTACAAAGTGTGCTTCGTCGCCAAAATGACCGAATGGTTTTCTGTATCTGTAACCTGCCGTCAGACAACTTGCACCCAGTGTTCTGCCATGAAATCCGCCGAAGAACGAGAATACTCTGTTTTTGTGAGTATAATTTCTGACTAATTTTAATGCATCCTCTGTTGCCTGTGAACCGCCTACATTGAACTGAACACGTCCTTTATAACCAAATCTTTTGATGTTTGCTTTTGCAATTTTTTCTGATAACAAAACTTTGTAATCATATAAAAAGTGAGATGAAATTTGGGGAAGTGTTTCCAGTTGGTCGACAACCGCATTTTTAATACGTTCGTTTTTATACCCCAAATTACATGATGCAAACCACATTTCCAAATCCAAATATGGGGTGTCGTCTGAATCATACATAAATACCCCGTTGCAGTCCTTAAATACTTTCGGTACAGCATCCGCGTATACTTTATCACCGTGAGAACAATATTCCTTACCGATTACTCTTAATTCATCATCCGTATAATCAAGAGGGTTAGTTTTTTCCCGCTTAGTAATATTCTCAATACCAGTATTAATTTCTAATAAACTCATAATTTCCATCCCTATTCAAAAGTGTTATTTTTTCGTTTCCGAAATCTATATTACTACTAAAATATTCAAAAAAAAATTTTTTGCTAATTAATATTACAAAAGCGTAAAATTTACTGCATTTCATAAAATATAGTAAAGGCTTCGTTGGTTGAAAGTTTTGCTCTTCCCCCGTGAATAGGCACAAATACAAACCCTGCAACATAGAAAGTGATGTTTCCTGCCTGATACAAAGGATAAACCCAAATTGAACGGTTTGCACCCGTTTTTGAAACCGAACCGCTGAGATTTATTTCTTTTCCGTTATCATCAATATAAAAATTATCTATCTTTAAGGTTTCGGGGACTCCCATTTTATCCGATGCGGAAATGGTTTCTACTCTGCCTAGTACAGTCGTGCCTTTTTCAAATTTTTTACCCTTTATCTCAAAATCTTCCGTTGCAATAAAAGGAACAACCGAACCTTCAAGCAGACCTTTTGTTTTTATAGCCTGTGCAAGTTGGATATGAACGGGAATTTGCTGTTTTGTAAAATCATATTTAATTTTCGGTAGAATTTTTCTTACTTTGGACGGATCAATAAATTTTTCAAAAAATAAATCGTCAGGATTTTCTTTTTTCACTACTGCAAAATCTGATGCTTTAGAAATAAAATCTTTGTCAACAAGTTCATCCTCTATGGGAATGTAATGATATTCTCCATTCTTATATATCCCGAGTTTAAAAACAGAGCCATCAGCGTACATTGATGGGTCTAACAGCTCATCTTTAATCGGCTCTGTATTATGCGAAAATACAGGAAGTCCTAATGTTATTAATATTAAAATCAAAACTAGTTTTTTCATATTAATAAGAATATTTTACCTTTTTTGTTGAACCTGATTTAACTTTTTCCAATAATTTCATTCGATTATTTCTTGATGTTAACAGAAAATTTTGGTAATAAACATTATCCTTGTACTCGTTATCAACAAGAATTGACGGATATTTTGTGTAAATATATTCATAAACAAGCATCATTCTTCGAGATACAAGTGTATGATTTGAAAGTATATCGTATCTGTATTGTTTGCCTATTTTATTCAATATGGTAATAATTGCAAGAGGGTTATAACCTGAGTTAACCATATAATCTACAGCTGTTTTATCTGCTTTCAAATCATATTTATTTGGTGCTACCCAATAGTTTAATATTGAAATATAACCTCTCAAGGCACCCTCATATGTATCGACGCCATGCGCAAGAGAATGGCTCAATATTGCGGCAAGTTCATCATCACTGTCAATATATGGAATTACAACAGGTTTAATCCATACTATTCTGTTAACAGAGCTGACATCAGTCCAAAAATCTCTTGTATAAACTCTATTAATAGCCATAAAAGTAAATCTTTTTTCAATTCTGTTAGTATTCATAATTCTAAAGCCAACAGAATTCATACGTGTTTGCAGTTCATCTGTTGTCTTAACATCCCAAGCAAATACCGGCTGAATGACAGATATCAATACTAAAAAAATTAATCCTATAATAAAATTTTTATGCATTTTCAATATTCCCTTCTCTTAACTTATCCATGATATTACAAAATGATGTAAAATGTGAATGTTTTATGTTATTTTTTTTACAATATTCGTGTAATTTTTTTGAGGCAAAAAGTAAATCAGCCTTTGTTGCTATACATAAATCACTTGTGCCGTCACCTATATAGCAAAATTTGTTTTCTTTGACTTTTTGGCATTTACACATGCCGGCTTTTTTATTGCATTTCTCATTATAATAAGGAAATTCAATGTTGAACTTACCATTTTTATATATAAGTTTATTTGCGTAATATGGAATATCTAAATTGTAACGTTCAAGAACTTTTTGTATAAATAAATCAAATCCGTCACTTAAAATTGTTAATTTTATGTTTTTTGATTTTACAAATTCAACAAAATCTAAAAAATAATCATCAATTTCTATTGAATTAATATATTCATCTAACTCTTGCATCGAAATGTTTTTCAACAAACCGACTTGAATAATTGCATTTTCTCTTGATGAAATTTTACCTGCAATCCATTGTTCTTCAGATTCCATCCAATTTGGAGCATACATTTCAAAAAATTTATTAACAGAATCTTCTTTTGTTATAGTTCCGTCAAAATCACAATATATCGCATAAAATCTTTTCATAAATAAATTATACTATAAACCAATAACAACGAATTATTACATGTATACAACATTAAACTAAATTATAAAACAAAATATTTTCATGGTATTATGTATTTAAGGAAAGACGGGAGAATATATATGATTATCGACTGGAAGAAAAAAGAAACAAAAATTACGGCTATAATACTTGTTGTAATTTTAATTCCTATTTTGTGGAATCAGGGAAAAACTATTGTAATGAGTATTGCAACAAATTACATGATGAATCAGCCTAAGGTTGTTCAAGTTTCAAAACCTATAATAAAAGACATTAAACCTACATTTGATACTACGGGAAGAATTGAAGCAAATTTATCAGTTGATATAATTGCACGTGTTAGCGGTTGGTTACAAAATAAATATTTTGAAGAAGGCGATCGTGTAGCAAAAGGTCAAAAACTTTTCCTTATTGAGCCTGAGGAATATGTTTTGGCATCACAAAATGCGAGAGCAACCGTTAATGAGAATTCTGCCGTTTATAGAAATTCTCAAATAGACCTGCAAAGAGCAGAACAATTACTAAAAGACGATCTTGTAAGTCGTGAATATTATGATAATGCTCTTACTCAAAGAAACAGAAACCGAGCTGCTCTTGACGGTGCCATTGCTCAAATGAAACAAGCAAACTTGAATTTAAGTTATACAAATATAACTTCTCCAATGAATGGAAGAATAGGAAAAGTTAATATTTCAGTAGGTAATTATGTTACTCCGTCAAGCGGTGCAATAGCTCAAATATACTCCACGAATCCTATGAAAGTGATTTTCCCGTTAAATAGCGGTGATTTTATAGAACTTAAAAAATATTATAAAGCGGCAAGTGAAGAAGAAAGAAATGATGAAAGTGCTGTATCGGTACTTTTAGGGTTGGCAGACGGAACTCAATATGAAATAGAAGGGCAAATAGAATTTGTTGACAATAAAATTGATGAAAGTACAGGTACTGTAACACTTCGTGCCATTTTTGAAAACCCTGATGAATTACTTGTTCCTGGTGATTATGCAAAGGTTACAATTAGAATTAACAAACCATATAGAGTTATGATGATTCCTCAATCAGCAACAAAAACTGATGTTGGTACAGGATATTATGTTTGGGTTGTAAAAGACGGAAAAGTTATTAAAAAAGATATCAAAGTTAACCGAAATATTGACAATAACTGGATTGTTGAAAGCGGACTTGATGAAAATGATGAAGTAGTTGTAAAAGGTATTCAGGATATTTATAAATCCGGACAAAAAGTTAAGGCTACTCCTTATGTGAAAGAAAAAGAATCCAAAAAGAAAATACAATAATTTGAAAAAAATTATCAAAGGGGAATAAGAATGGCTATAAATAAGGAAGATTTATATTTTTTCATAAAAAAACCGAGATTTGCAGTTGTAATATCTGCACTTATTGTTATCGTAGGTTTACTTTCACTGTTTAGCTTACAGCAGGAAAAATATCCTAATATTACACCTCCGCAGGTTACAATATCGGCAAGTTATCCCGGAGCAAGTGCTGAAGTTATAGAATCTTCTGTTGCATCATTGCTTGAAACACAATTAAACGGTGTTAAAGATATGCTCTATATGAATTCTACAAGTTATGACGGAGCATATTCATTAAATATATTCTTTAAAACAGGGACTAACAATGACTTAAATTTGATGAATGTCCAAAATAAGCTACAACAAGTTCAGTCAATGCTTCCGCAAGAGGTTATACAGCAGGGTATTACAGCGGAAAATCAAGTCAGCGGTATAGGTGCAATTATACTTAATTTGTCATCGGAAGATGATTCTTGGAATCAATTGGATTTAACCAACTACGCAAATATATATTTAAAAGATGCTATAAAAAGAATAAACGGTGTCGGTGCGGTTAATGTATTTGGTGCTGATGATTACAGTATGAGAATTTGGCTTGATCCTGCAAAACTTGCAAGTTATAAGGTAACGGTATCCGAAATCCAAAACGCGGTAAGAATTCAAAATGCTCAATTCCCAACAGGTGCATTGGGTGATGAACCATCTTTATCAAAGCCAAGTTTAAAATTAACTTTACTTACCAAAGGCAGATTATCATCAGTTGAAGAATTTGAAAATATTGTAATTCGTTCAAATCCAAACGGCTCGAAAATTAAGCTGAAAGATTTAGCAAGAGTTGAATTGGGTGCAAAATCTTATTCAAAATTTGGTTTAATTGCAGGGAAGCCGGGTGCTTTAATTCAGGTTATGCCTTTACCGGGAGCAAATACTGTTGATATTGTTAAAAATGTACACAAAGAAATGGATAAAATATCTAAGACGCTTCCTGATTCTCTAAAAATAGATACAATGATGGATAGTGCTATATTTATCACAGAATCAATGAACGAAGTAGAATTTACCATACTTTTGACTTCGTTAATTGTAATTTTAATTATATTTGTATTTTTGGGAGATTTTAAAGCAACATTAATACCTTGCGTTACTATTCCTGTTTCTTTAGTCGGAACATTTGTTGCATTGAAAATGCTCGGAATGTCATTAAATCTGCTGACATTATTTGCGCTTGTTCTTGCTGTCGCAGTTGTTGTTGATGATGCCATTGTTGTTATAGAAAATGTTAAACGACACATGGAAGACGGCAAATCAGCCATTGAAGCAACTCAAATAACGATGAAAGAAGTTGGCGGTTCATTAATTGCTATGGCATCTGTACTTATGGCAGTATTTGTTCCAATGTGTTTTATGAGCGGATTATCGGGAACAATGTATAAGCAATTTGCGGTTTGTATTTCAGTATCAATCGCAATATCCGCAATTTGTGCATTGTCATTATCTCCTGCAATGTGTTCTATTTTGCTTAAGAAAACAAAAAAAACAAAAGAAATTACAAATGAATATATAAAAATATTTTTGTCGTATATCAAGAAGGGTTTTGATTATTTCAACAAATACTTTGATATATTAACAAAATATTATATTGAAATGGTCAAAAAATTTGTTTTTAATAAAAAATTAACCGTTATTACATATATTGCTATTATGCTTTTAATGGTCGGTCTGTTTAAAATAATTCCTACAGGATTTATTCCCGATGAGGATCAAGGATATCTGATAAGTGCTGTAACACTTCCTGACGGTGCTTCTTTAAATAGAACCGAAGATGTAATGATTAAATTTACCAAAGCAATTGAAGATATTGAGGGAATAGAAAAAGAAAAAATAATTGCTTTTGGCGGTATGGGACCATCAAATCAAGGATTTGTAGTAATAAATTTAAAAGAATGGGGAGATAGAAAAGTCAGCATATTGGGTAAAATTGTCAGATTTATACAGGGTAAACAGACAGATTTATCTCATAATGGTATTTTAACGGAAATATATAAAAGAACTGCCGATATAAATGAGGCATCAATTATTACTTTTTCACCTCCGGCAATTGACGGTTTAAGTATGTCGGGAGGTTTTGAATATCAATTACTTTCGTTAAACAATGCTAAGGTTCAGGATTTGTCTGCTTTTGCAAATGAATTTATACATGAAGCCAATGCCGATTCAAATTTGGCAAATGTATATACTCAATTTCAGGCAAATGTTCCTCAATATATTTTAAATATTGACTATGAAAAAGCTCTTGCTCAAGATGTTGATATTGCAGAATTACAGAATACTCTTGCCTCAACGCTTTCATACTCCTACATAAACGACTTTAATAAAATCGGAAGAATTTTTAGGGTATTTATGCAAGCAGAAGGTGATTACAGAGATAAAATTGAAGATTTACAGAGAATCTATGTAATGAATACGCAGGGAAAACCTGTTCCTATATCAACAATGGTAACTGCAAAACAAATTACGGGTGCGGTATCAATCACAAGATTTAATCAATTCCGTTCCGTTCAAATTATGGGTACTCAAGCAAACGGTAAAACATCAGGTGATGCTATGAATGCTATGGAAAAATTGTCAAGCAAAATTTTACCGAATGATTATACTTTTGCATGGTCAGGAACTTCGCTGCAAGAAAAAGAATCAGCAGGACAAACAGTTATGGTTGTCGGCTTTGCATTATTATTTGTATATTTGTTCCTCGTTGCACTGTATGAAAGTTATATGATACCTGTTGCAGTACTTTTAATATCTCCTGTCGCTATTGTCGGAGCACTTATCTTCCAATTAATGATGGGACAGGCACTTGATTTGTATTCTCAAGTCGGATTAATTACTTTAATTGGTTTGGCGGCAAAACAATCCATTTTGATTGTAGAATTTGCAAAAGATGAACATGAGAAAAATGGTTTATCTATTCAAGAGGCAGCTATTCAGGCAGCATTTTTGAGATTTAGAGCAATTATGATGACTGAAGCCGCATTTATTTTGGGTATTTTACCTTTATTATTTGCATCAGGTGCCGGTGCAAATAGCCGTATTTCTGTTGGTTCAACAGTAATTGGAGGTATGATTGTTGCAGCTACTTTAGGTACGGTTTTGACTCCTGCATTTTATGTAATAGTACAAGAATTTGTTGATGAACATTTTAATAATAGGAAAGATGAAGAAGAATGAAAAGATTTTATATTAAATTTTTAACTGCAATATTAATTGCAAGTATAACAGGAATAAGTTCAAATACGGCACAGGCTATCGGATTTAAGCACAAGAAGAATTCGCAAGCAATAGTCGTTTCAAAAACTTCCAAAAAGGATTATAATATTGATAATAGAGCAAAATATCAAAATGACGTGCATTCTGTATTTTCATTAGATGATTGTATAAGAATTGCGATAGAATATAATCCTTCCATACAGGCATCTTTTTATAATCAGGATGCATATAAATCAAGAATAGGTCAGGCTTGGGCAAATTATTTCCCGTCTATTGATGCAGGAGTTGAACTCTCAAGAACAGGAAATCATTACAATAAAGAAATCCCACCGTATTACAGAAGAAGTGTTTATAATACAAGCAGTTATGTACCTTCTGTTTCCGCTAATATGTTGATATTCGATTTTGGTAAAACAAAAGCCACTGCCGATATGGCAAAACGACAATATGAAGGTGCTCAAGAAAATACAAAAGAAAATATCAATATAATTATTTATGATATAAAAGCGACTTACTATAATATTTTGTTCGCACAAGCACAAGTACATGTTTATCAAGATACCGTTAAAGATTATGAATTACAGTTAAGTCAAGCAAAAGGATTTTATGAATATGGCAAAAAGCCGAAACTTGATATTGTTACAGCAGAATATAATCTTGGAAAAGCAAAATTAAATCTTGTTAAAGCGGAAGAAATTTTGAAAGTTGCTAAAATTAGGCTCTCTAAAATCATGGGTATTCCTGATTATACAAATTACGAACTTTCAGATGAAATGACCTTAAATAAATTCGGTATAAACTCGGATGATGCTATTAAACTTGCATTTGAATTAAGACCTGAATTAATATCTGCTCAAAAAGAAATGGAAGCGGCTAAAATGAACCTAAGAGCAGCAAGAAGAAATTATACTCCAAATATTGGAATATATGGAAGTTACGGAAATAATTTAGGCAGCGAATATGATGTTCGTACAGGGCAAATTGGCGTCGGACTAAATTATAACGGTTTGAATATATTAAGGATTAAAAAACAAATTGATGAGGCCCGTTCAACATATAATATGACAAAAGCACGATATCAAGAGGTAAAGGACACTGTATATTTCAATGTAAAAAAATGTTATACAGAACTGCAAACAGCAAGCGAGGCAATTGTAATGGCAAAACTTGCACTTGATCAAGCAAAAGAACAATACAGGCAAGTTACAGGTCGTTATAAAGCCGGTGTTGGTGATGCAATAGAATTAAAAGACGGTGAAAATACATATTTGAACGCTCGTTTAGATTTTTATAATGCAATATTAAATTATAATGTTACCGCTGCAAATTTAGAACAGGAAGTCGGTATACCTCTTAAGCAAATAGAAGAAAAAGTTATTGATATTACAAGAGAAGATTTATAAGAAATCATAACTCAAAGCTATGTCATAAATTTTGCTATTGGGTGCAAAAATTGTGACAAAAGTGCAAGAAGCGGATTGCGAGCCAAGTGCGGAGCTTTTCCGCCTGTGGCTATAGCCACTAATGGCGGAAAGCGCAGACACGTCGATGGCGAGCAACCAAGAGATAGTCCGGCAAATCTCTAAACTAAAAACAAGCCTCTTGTAAAAGGACACTCAGTTTAAGACAACCAGACAGACAGTAAGTAGGTTGGGTGAAACCCAACACAATAAATTTATAGTGGAATTATAGGGACAAAAAGTACAAATTTGCGGACTATTATGTTACCAAAACCGGACATTCCGGACATTTTAACTCATACACTTTCCGACCTCGCAAAATCGGCAAAAGGTTGAATTGTGTAAAATAACAGTCGGTTTGAGGATTTTTAACAGAGATTTTGAGAATTATTTTGGTGCAAAAAATTGCACCCTACACCCTTGCCAAAGTGCTTTTACCACTACCATTTGCCCCTGCTATTATATATAAAATCTTGTATTGCATAGTTGTATTTTATCACAAATTAAATTTTCGTAATACTTATGCAAAAATTAAGCAATTTTTAATGAGAAAAATACTTTATATAAATATGCACAGGAGAAAACGGGGAAATAATGTATGACACAAATATCAAACAATAGCACTTATGTATACTTAAACAAAAATACAATTAAACAATCAAGTAATAACAATCGCAAAGGTGAAAATAACATAGGATTCAGCAGTAAACCATATAAAGCAACATCCACATTAACAAAAGTTGGAATAGGTGTTGCTGCTTTTTATGGATTATTAGCTGTTGGAGATTTAGTTTTTACAAAAGGGAAAAATCTAAAAAAAGTTCGCAATTTTATTAAGAATTTTGTATCAAAATTTAAAAATAAACAAATTGAAAAACCTGTTACAAATTCTCAATCAATCTCTACTATAGAGCCATTGTCTTTCTTTGAAACAACAGAAGGCAAAAGGTTATCTTCTATGACATCAGAAGAATTTGAGCAAGAATGCATAAAACGAGGCAATGCTGTTTTTGAAGAATTAAATATACCTGAAAATGTCAGACCACAAATAAGATTAAATAATAGAGAAGGTTGTGGCGGTTATCATGAAGCTGGTGGGAATATAATAAATGTATGTCCAGATGATGCTATTGTTTATTTGGATCATGTACTAATGCATGAATCAATACATGCAAGAGAATCATTGCTTAGAGGATGTTTAACAACTGAACAAAGAAATGGTATTATAAAAGATGAATTATTACAAAGAATTATAAAAGGTAATGATAGTATAAATGTAGCATTAGGTCATGTATTTGGAAAATCTATGCGTGCTCCGTATATTCCATCAGAAATGCGAAAAGAATATGCGGACTTTATAAATAAGTATATGCTAAAAAATGACAGTGAAACAAAAAATAAAATGATTACATATTTTGAGAAAAAAGACTACTTAAAAACTACACAATGGGAAGAAGATAAAATCAAAATACCTCAATTTTTATCAGAAATGCAAAATAAAAGTGAATTATCAGAACTGAAAACTTTAGTAAGAAAAAATCCAAAATTTGCGGAACAATATTCATCCGAAGAAGAAGCATTAGATGAATTATATAAATATACATTTTCTTTTAACACAAGATTTAATGCTCCTTATGTTACAACAAGTAAAGACGGTAAGATACTAAAATTATACGAAAATCCATCACCTGAACAAATAAAAGATGCAGAACAATCTTTAAGAAATTATATTCGAACCTTTGATGGAGAAAGTGAGAATATTTTTGGAGGAAAATTAAATCTTAATGAATATAGGTTTAGTCCGGAGGAATTATTATGCGAGCAAAAAGGCTCACAATATGCAATAGAGAGAATGAAAAAACAATTAGAAGAATTAAAATCTGCCGGTAAACTTTCAGAACAAGAAGGGCAATATCTTAACTCAAAAATAAAAGAGAAAGAAGAATATATCCAAAGATTAACAGAAAATGCTGAAAAATATTATACCGATAAAGGATATTCTATTTAATCAATAGATTATATAAAACCCAACAAAATAGTCCATACCGGACATAAATGGACATTAATTTCTTGGGTATGATTTAGACTGTATTTGAGTTTTGTAGATTTACTAAAATTTTGTTGTCCGTTTAGGAGTAAACAAAGTCCGTTAAAGTCCAGTTTGATTATTGCCAAATCGTTAAAATTCCGACCACCGTCTGTAATAATCCAAATGGGACTATAAATACAACGAAAACCACTTCCGACCAAATGTCCTGTTAAAAGGTAACTCTGCTCGCTCCTCGCTCAAACCACAAAACGTGGTTCTCATCCAATCCCCTTTCAAAATAAATCGGATGATAATAAAAGTCATCATCCGATTTACATTGGGCAGGGGTGGATTCGAACCACCGTACTCTCGCGAGAACAGATTTACAGTCTGTCGCCTTTAGCCACTCGGCCACCTACCCATATTTAATTGTCACGCTCGCAAGGTTTTTAAAAAATGCCCTTGACGAGATTTGAACTCGTGGCCTCTCCCTTACCAAGGGAGTGCTCTACCCCTGAGCCACAAGGGCCTATTCTGTTTTCAATGCCTTCGGCAGAAGGGAGTGCTTCCTCTCAGAAAACGTGACATTTAGTCACCTTTTCTTCGGCAGA
>CADAYD010000004.1:0-29103 GCA_902791985.1 uncultured bacterium | reverse complement strand
CCTTCGGCAGAAGGGAGTGCTTCCTCTCAGAAAACGTGACATTTAGTCACCTTTTCTTCGGCAGAGTCCCTGAGCCACAAGGGCCTATTCTGTTTTCAAGGACTCTTTTAGTAGACCTTTTACGAAAAAATTAGCCGGCAATGGGACTCGAACCTACAACCTACGGTTTACAAAACCGTTGCTCTGCCAATTGAGCTATGCCGGCTTATCTTTCGCAATATCAATTATAGTTTAAAAATACTCAATGTCAAGCAATCCTGTTTGATTTATAATTGTTATAGCGTATATATTAATGGGAGAATTATTATGGTCAGAGCGATTGCACCGATATTTTTATTACTTATTTCAAATATTTTCATGACTTTTGCATGGTATGGACATTTGAAATTCAAATCGTCTGCATTGTGGGCGGTAATCTTGGTAAGCTGGGGAATCGCATTTTTTGAATACTGTTTTCAAGTGCCTGCAAACCGCATAGGTTACTCAACATATAATGCAGCACAACTAAAAACAATCCAAGAAGTCATTACCCTTGTGGTTTTCAGTTTCTTTTCGGTGTTTTACTTAAAAGAACAATTCAAATGGAACTATCTTGTCGGCTTTGCACTTATTGTTTTAGCCGTATTTTTTATCTTTAAAAAATGGTAGGGGTAAATATTATTTTAGAGGATAATAAAAAACGCAAAATATTTGCAAGAGTTTTTGTCTGCACAAATTGTTGAACAAATAACACTTAGGATTGTCAGTGACATTTACCCCCCCCCCTTGATTTCATGAATTTAGTGTTATAGAATAGGCTTAGTCGAAATATTACACAAATATTCAAGTTTGGAATCTTGAAAGAAAGAGGTAAGAAATGAAAGCAGATATCCATCCGGATTACAAAAAGACCGTTATCAAATGTGTATGCGGAAACGAAATTGAAACAGGCTCAGTTCAGGACAACATCACTGTTGAAATTTGCAACAAATGCCATCCGTTTTACACAGGTCAGCAAAAAATCCTTGACTCTGAAGGTAGAGTTGAAAGATTCAACAAAAGATACGGTAAGAAAAACTAATCCGTTAAAATACATTAAAAAAAAGACTTTGAGAATTTCTCAAAGTCTTTTTTGTTGTTACTTTTTCTTTTTAGATTTTGTTTCTTTTTTATTTTTTACTTCTACAACTGGCGAAAGTTTATTTATATTTTCGTACTGTTCTTTTATGTATTCGTTACTTTTATTTATATTATAAGCCGAATTTATATAATTTTTGGCATCTTCCAATGCACTCGAACGCCCTAATATCTTATATATGGCTTCAGAATTATATGAAGCATAAAGATATGCGATTGCATTTGTTTTGTCGAGTTCAAAATATTGTTTAAAATATTTTGCTGATTTTTTGAACTCACCATTTAAATATGATTTATAAGCAAACCTTAAATAAACATCTTCCATTGATTCTACGCTGTAATAATTATTTTTTGATTCTGTTTCATGGTTTCTGCCTATAGTTAAAGATTTTCTGTCAGAAGATAGTTTAACAGGCATAACTTCTGAGTTTAAAATATTATATTTCCCGATTTGCGGCCATTGATCTTCAAGAAAATATTTTCTGTTATCATAAAAATTTTCTATTCGTTTGTTATGCAAAGGATGATCAGATTGAAACCCCGGTATTATCGGTAACGTATTGATAAAAGACAACAAATCCACAGCATTATCAAGATTATAACCCGCTTTTAGTGCAAACTTTGCCCCCTCAACATCTGCGGCATACTCCATATTTTTTGAATCTGTCAAGTACTGTTGAGTTTTTACGGTATACACTGCCTTTGCACTTATATCGCCTGCTTTATACATACTTTTAAGGGCATTTAAAGACCTTATTATATCTTGTTTCCTTTGGGTATGTCCCAAAACAGTATGTGCAATTTCATGACCGATAACAAGAGCCAATGCATCATCATTATTATTAAATGAATCATATATTGAAGTTGTCAAAATAATATAATTTGGTCCGACAGAATATGCATTTACATTTTCCGCTTCTTTGTATATGCCTATTCTCCAGTTTATGTAATCAAGTTTATTTGCTCTGATTATTCTCTCTGCTATGCGATAAACTTTGTAATAATCTTCACCGTTTGCTTTCGCATTATAGTTAAATATTGTTCCTTTAAACATTGTTTTTTGATATTGTGTATAAATTTTATCATCAGCTTTTAATTTTGCCTGATATTTTGCATCATCCACTTCCTGATAATCAGGTAACTTGAAAATTTTAGGGTCTTTTATATAAGTATTTTGAGTTGGTTTTGATGCATAATAATTATAATTATTCATAATTTTTTCTTGATTATAAAAATATTTTTGTGTCGTATTATATTTTTGTGCATGCTGCATTTCTTTTATCTGCATTTGCGCATAATCTCTTGCAGATACACAATTAATACTAAATAAACAAACCATCAGTGAAATTAAAATCTTTTTCATTCTTAACTCCTTTTAACGAATTTAATAATAATACAGATTTTTTTAATTTTCAACCGGAATTATTTTTAATTTTTCCATTTATCAGATAAAAAACTCAAAATTGCACCGCCGATTTCTTCATTGGGGTCAAATGTTTGATTAGGATTGTTTGGTTTCATTGAATTTTGGATAAGCATTTTACAAAGCGGTCCAAAAGCGTCAGGGACTTGGATTTTACGATAAATCCCCGCCAAAAAAGTCTGAATATTGGGTGACTGCGTGTTATTAAATCTTGAAAAAACAGGATAGAGTTTGTCAATTCCTTTTGTTCCGGAATCAATCATTCTGTCCATAATATAAAGTGTTTCTGTTACTTGTGCTTCATTGTTTGAATGTTGCAAAATATCGGTCAAATACGGCAGAGCATTTTCTTTTTGTTTGACAAAATAATCGACTTTATTTTGGTCAAAAAGACAATAATTTCTCTGATAATTAGGCATATGAACATTTGGCTGGACAGAGTTCTGTTGCCATAGCAATGGCGACCTACTATAATTGTATTGATTATTTACTGCATTGATTGACATAATTATAATTCCCGAAACAAAACTTATTGTCTATTGCTTCAATTTATGAATATACAAACGGAGGACCGTTTTTGATTTCAAATAAAATATTTTCTGCCATAGTTTGAAGCTCAGATTTTGTGCGTTTACCGCTGTCAACTTGTTTGTAAAATTCTTTAACCAGCGGATTTATAGCAGAATCTTTTTTTGCTTTAAAGTTTCTTAATTCAGTTGAAACAAGACGTTTTTGCAAATCAAGTTCTGTTTGTGCATTAATCTTTTTAACTTGAACTTCTTTTAAGGCATCACCTGCAAGTTTACCGCCGTAACCTATTGCGGTAATTCCTGTTACTCCGCCGAATAACAAGCCGAATTGCGGATTAGAAGTATCTAAAAGCCAGTTGTAGAAAAATGCTTTGTAATCATCAACAAACGAATTGAATGCGGGTTTTGGTGTACCGTCCCCGCCTATATTAGGGTTTACGTTTGTTGTTGAAGTTTCGATTTTTTCGATAATTTTTTTCTGAAATTCAGTTTTTTCTTCTTTTGTCCAGTTTAGTAACGAAATTTGTTTTTTTACAAACTCTTTTATACCTTTTGAGTGTTCGATTTCGAGGAACATGTGTTCAAGATTTTGTTTATCTGCATGTTTTGTTTCGTCTTTTGAGGTTTTCACAATTTGAGTTATTGCTTTTTTGGTTTGATCAAGACTTTCTTGCAAGTGCAACTTGCTTTTCGTGAGGTTTTTGAGCGATAAAAATCCCAGTCCTACAATTCCTGCAAAGGTTATAAGCCCCAAAAGTGCGTTAGCAAATCCGTTTTCCCTTGTTTTTTGCAAAAAAGTTGGAGCGGATGTTTTGTTTTCACCGGATGTAAATGCAAATTGGGCAAAAGTTTTGCGTCCGAACGGAGTATCAGGTTTTTCTTCGGGTGGATTTAAAAATCCCTCAAATTTTTTTGTATAATCTGAAAGCATTGAGCGAATAATCTGCATTTTACCCGAAAATGACTGTGTTTCAACTGCAATCAAATTTTCTTGCAAATTCTTTTGGATATTTGCTTCTTTACGTTTTACCCATATTTCTTTAAACCCGTCAAAGAAAGTCTTACCCATAAATGCCATAGCAGAAAGAGTTAAAACTCCGGCACCTGCAATAAATGTTTTGCTGTTTGGACTTTGTACCATTTGATAAATAACTTGTGAGGTTTCTTTGCTTAAGTTAACATTTCTTGTTACTGCAGGAAGCCACTTTTCTTTAGCAAGATTTTTTGAAGCTTTTGCGCTGTATCTAACAAATCCTGTTAAACCTGCTATAGCACCCATAACCCCGAGAACTACTGTACTGAGGGGCAAAAGTTTTTTGTCTACAATTTGATAATCTTTATACAACTGAGTCGGCATCGAAGTATCATCAGAAATTACAAAAGTATCTTTCAAATTAGAAAGTGAAGCTTCATTATCCTTAACAAAACTGTTAACTACAACCCCTTCTTTTGTAGTATTTATATTGCGTTTTTGGGATTGAGTCATATTTCTGTGCTGGATTAAATTTTCGTTTGCAAAAGGATTAATGTTCATGTGCTATCCTTTCTTCATCACGTTTGAATTTTCGAGCAAGACTATGCAAAAGTGTTTTAAGGTTGAATGTTTTTTGCGCCTCATCGATTTTCTTTTCATCGTTATCTGTTTCGTCAGCTCCAAAGATAAAGAACATTGATTTTAGTTTTTTCTTTATGCTGCCCATAAGATTTGATAAAGACTTAGAAACTGCGGCTTTTAATTCTCCATAAACTGCTGCCAATTTATCAGCAATATCGACAAATTTTTGCGCAACATTAGCCAGTATATTCGGGATTGCAGCAATTACACTAACTATTCTTGCTACAACCTGAGTAAGGACAAAATTTGTAGGAGCAGAAATTATTGCCGGCATGGTTTTAGTAATATTAGATGCAAATTCTAAAATTCTTTGATGTATCTTTTCAAGATTTTTATTAAATTGCATCATTGCTTGGATAAAACTTTGCTGATTCGCTTCTGCGCGCTGTCTTGCGGCTTTTTGGGCTCTTAGCATCGCCCCGATTGCGGCACACTGATTGTATGTCATTTCGCCGACATTACGCGGAATATCTCGTTTGGTTGTAGAATTCCCGCCTGCCATTCCGCTGCATATCGGACAGGCCCCTGCCGGAAGCCCGTGCGGACAAGAACCTATTTTTGAATTATGAACATGTGGTGCACCTACAGCCATTAAAAAATCCTCTCTGAACCAAAGAGGACACATCATAAGATTTTTATGTTATTTCTCCGAACTGCACGCAGAAAAATAATTATCTTTTGAGTGTTCCGACTATTACGGCTGCGGCAGCAGTTGAAGATGTTCACTTCATTTCCTCTCTGTTCCATGATAGTAAAATAAGTGAAAAGTCTTGTCAAACATGAAAAAATATATTGTTACAAAAATAATTAAAATTTAAATGGGGATAATCGGCATAATTTTCTTAAAAAAGGAAATGAATGATAGAAAATTTCTTGTGTGGGATATTTTAATTTTTTTATTATTGTAATAATTGGTTCTTCATTTTTTTTATTCCAAATTAAAATAGATGTCGGACTCGGACTATAATACATATTTTTGAGCTGAATTTTCTTCAATCCCTTTTCATTACTTATAAATGGTTTTAACAGTAGTTTAAAGGTCTGAAATTCGTTTGAATCTATAAAACGAGGATAATTCGGATTAAAATTATTAAGTTCTAATTTATGCTCTAATTTTTCAAGTGATGGTGTTAAAGCGTATTTTCTTTTCCCTGCAATTTCAATATATCCGCAATCTTCACCATTATATAGAACTTGTTTGGTAAACTTTTTAAAAGTTATTCCCGGAGTTAATTTATTTAGATTTGTTCTAATCTTTGAAATAATCATAATACTTTGTATAAATATTAAAAAAAATAAATTTTGCTACTATCATATTATTTATTTTTAATATGATATAATCTTTCTATGAAAACAATTGTATTGACAGGCATGTCAGGTTGCGGTAAATCAAGTGTCGGAAAAGCCTTAGCACAAAAATTGAATATTAAATTTGTTGATGTTGACGAAGAAATCGTTTTTTTAGAAAAAAAATCTATCAACGATATTTTTGCAAAATCCGGTGAAAAATACTTTAGAGAGCTCGAATCGCAGCAAATAATAAAATCATTTACAGAGCAAAATCTTGTTATTGCACTCGGGGGAGGTGCTTTTGAAAACGAAAATACAAGAAATTTTCTTTTAAACAATGCGACTGTTGTTTATTTGCAGGCCGGTGCTCAAACGATTTTAGACAGACTTAAAAATTCTACAAACAGACCGCTTTTAAATAATAATAATATGAATTTAATTACTATAGAGAAACTGTTAAATTCTCGCAAAAATAATTACGAACTTGCCCATTTTTCTGTAATAACAGATAATAAAACTATTGAAGAGATTTTAGGCGAGATTATCAAATGTGTAAACTTGAAGTAAATATACAAAGTTCACCAAAATATTATCCTATATTTATAAATAATAGGGATATAAATACTTTATATTCTGAGATTTTAGAATATCTTGAAGGCAAAAATTATATTGTTGTAATAAGCAAAAAAGTTTATCAACTTTATGCAAATATTTTAAATTTTCCGAAAGAAAAAATGTTTGTTTTAAAAGACGGAGAAAAAGAAAAAAATATTAAAAATTATACAAGAATATTAGATTTTGCTCTCAAGAGTCATTTGACAAGAAATGATGCAATTATTGCAATAGGTGGTGGTGTAGTTGGTGATTTGGCCGGATTTGCCGCATCAACATATATGCGTGGGATAAATTATATTCAAGTTCCGACAACACTTTTGGCTTGTACAGATAGTTCTGTGGGTGGAAAAACAGCAATAAATACAGTTTACGGCAAAAATTTGGTAGGTTCTTTTTACCAGCCGTCGGCGGTTTTTATAAATGTGAATTTTCTAAAAACACTTGATAAAAGACAATTTAAAAGCGGGATGGGTGAAGTTGTAAAATATGCTTTTATTGAAAAAAGCTGTCAATGTGATGACGATTTGAATCTGATGAATTTTTTGAATGAAAATTCTCAAAAAATCATGGATAAAGATATTCTCACTCTCGCTGATTTGATAAAAATGTGTATAAAACTCAAAATTTCTGTAGTAAATCAGGACGAAAAAGAAAAAGGATTGCGCAAGATTTTGAATTACGGTCACACATATGGGCATGCTGTTGAAACTATTACGAATTTCAGTAAATATACTCACGGAGAATGTGTTGTATCAGGTATTTTGTTTGCAATTAATATGGCGTTTAAAATGGGAAAAATTGATAAAGAATATAAGTTTTTGAGCGAAGATTTAATTTCAAAATTTGATTTTCCTCGAATTCCGCAATTTGATAAAAATAAAATAATAAATATTATGCGTGCCGATAAAAAAGCCGGAAGTGATTATTTAACGTTCATTTTGCCGACGAGTTATGCGCAGGTTGAAACATTTAAATTTGAGCCTGATAAAATAAGTTTTTAAATATTTGAAAAACCTTTAGCAGTATGCTATTATAAGAAAAATTTCTGGTAGTAAAAAGATACGAGGGGATATGAATATAAAAGATTTGCCAAGGAATCCTGTTGCGGTGACGATAAAAATGATCGGCTGCCGCTGGAAAATTATGATTATAGCAGATTTACTTAATGGCACAAAGCGTTTTAGTGAAATAAAAAAATCTTTAAGAGGTATTACTCAGAAGGTTTTAACTTCAAAACTAAGAGAACTTGAACAAGACGGGATTTTAATGCGTGAAGAAGTTGGAACAAAAGTTGAATATACTCTTACTGATATAGGTTATTCCTTACGCCCTGTAATTTTGTCGTTTTATGATTGGGGAAAAGATTATAAGAAATATGTGAAGTTGACAGATGGTTTGGCAGGGTGAATTTTTATCTAAAAATTTTACCTTTTTTCTTTTCAAGATTTTGCAAAACTTCTTTAAACGGTACAATGGGTTCCATTTTATACCCGCAATCATCGGATAAAGTACCCCCCATAGCAAAAAGTTCTTCTTGAGGATATCTGCGGCAAATTGGCGGGCGCCAAAAATGTATTTTACATCTTTTTGTTTCAGAATCAAGGTGTTTGCATTCAAAAATCAAGCCAAGTTCATCTTTACCGATAATTTTTAAACCGGAATAAAAGCTAAATAATCCTTGTAACTTTTCAAATTCTTTTTCGTCTTTAAGGACATGTTTAAAATGTTTGACGTAAATATGTGAGCAGCACTGACCGCAGCCTTTGCATTGTCCGGTGCGCCAGTAGTGTTTTCTAAAGATTTTTGCCCGTATAAATTTGCGCAATTTTTCAAACATAAATACATGATAATATTAAAAATCTATGTAAATTGTTAATTTTTGTAAATTTATTTAAGAAAATAAGCAAAAGAAAATCTTGAGGAGAATTAAGAAAAGAGGAAAAACTAAAATAGACAAAACCTACATTTTAATAACTGACATAATACTATAACATAACCAAAAATAACCAACCTAGACCTCCAACGAGGTCTTTTTTTTATCCTCCGTTTGGGTTAGATGGCGGGATAGGTATCCTCAACCCTACTGGCTAACCAAGAAAATAATTTAAAGTGTTAGATATTCTGCTCTATTTTCTGTATTTTAAAAAATTCTTCCGGATTTTTGTTATAAACTTCTGAGATTAACAATAATAAAGCCAAACTGATTTTTTCATGATTATTCTCAAGCCTGCTAATATATTCTCTGGAGCAATTTACGGACTCTGCAAATTTTTCTTGTGATAATCTCTCTTTGCTTCTTAAAATTTTAATATTTTTTGCAATTATTTTGTAATAATCAACCGCTTTATCTTGCATATAAAAGATTTTCGTGTATTATCATAGATAATACTATGAAGTAATACATCACACATTTAGACATATGACTAAAAAGCAAATTTTAAAAACACTAAAAAGTATTTTATATATATTATACAAATTAATTATTTTAATGCCTTTATATTGTATGTTACCTGACAAATATTCAGGAATAATGTTTGATGAGTGGATTGAAAAACAAAATAAGAAATGATATGTATTATCCGTTTGGGTTAGCCTAATTATCAATATTTTTCGGGATAAAAATTCTTCCATAATCTAAAATAATTTCAATATGGAGGTTAATTTATGAAAAAGTTTATTATTTTAGGTTTAATAGCACTTGTTGTAGCGGCTTTGCATGCAAACGGAGAGTGCCTGTTAAAAGATTTACAAAAGAAGCAAACATGCACAGGAGGTGCATCACAAATTCCTGATACAGATAATACTAAACAGTTAAGCGAAGCACAAAAGGATACACTAAAACAAATGTACCAAATTCCTACAATGGCAGTTCCTATGCAATATAAATTCGGGTTTCCGGCATTAAACCAAAATTGCATGTTCGGGGCATGTTTCCCGAAATGATTATTTACCCTCTTTCGCAGATGGTTCTTGCAACGTAAACTCCGGACGCGGATGCTTGCAGCAATCCCCTTGTTACCCCTGCACCGTCGCCTATTGTAAACAGGTTTTTTACGCCTTCTGTTTCAAGTTCGTTTGTAAGTTTTACCCTTGCTGAATAGAATTTCACTTCAATACCGTATAATAAAGTATATCTTGATGCTGTTCCCGGACAAAGTTTATCAAGAGCTTTAAGCATTTCGATAATACTTGTCATTTGTCTGTACGGGATTACAAGACTCAAATCACCGGGAGTTGCGCATGTTAGTGTCGGATTAATCACACTTGATCTAATTCTTTCCGGAGTTGAACGTCTGCCCTCTAACAAATCTCCGAATCTTTGGACTAAAATGCCGCCTCCGAGCATGTTTGCAAGTCTTGCAATATGCTGACCGTATTGTATAGGTTCTTTAAACGGTTCTGTAAATTTTTCGCTGACCAAAAGTGCAAAGTTTGTATTCGGTGTTTTGAAGTTTGCATAACTGTGACCGTTTACGGTTGCGATACCCGAATAATTTTCCTGTACAACTTCGCCGTTTGGGTTCATACAAAAAGTTCTGACTTCATCGCCAAATGTCGGGGAATGATAAATGAGTTTCGATTCATACAATTTTGATGTAAGTGGTTCAAATACAGGTGCTGGGAGTTCGACTCTGACACCGACATCGACTGCATTATTAACCATTCCGATTTTGTGTTTCGCAAATTCCTGAGTTAACCAGTCAGCACCTTCACGTCCCGGTGCAATAATTGTATATTCCGCACAAATTGTTTCACCGTTATCAAGTTCGATTCCTTTAACTTGTTCACATTCAACAATTAGCGATTTTGCGCAAACATTATTTAAAATTGTAATTCTTTCATCCAGGTAATCCTGCATATTTTTAAGAACATCAAGGCTTCTTTCTGTTCCTAAATGTCTGACCGGAGAATGAACAAGTTTTAGTTCTGCAAGGACTGCTTGATGTTCAAGTTCTTCAAAAACTTTTCTGTCTGTTCCAAAAACTTCATCTGTTGCACCGTATTTTAGGTATAAATCATCAGCATACCCAATTAAATCTTCAGCTTTTTGCCTTGTCATGTATTCTGCTAAATGTCCGCCAACATCAGGAGTTAGAGTAAGCTTGCCGTCTGAGAATGCGCCTGCTCCGCCCCAACCGCAAAGTAAACCGCATTTTTTGCAATTTACACATTTTGGAGAACCTTGTCTTAGAGGGCATTTTCTTGTTTCAATTCGTTGACCTTTTTCTATTAAAACAACCTTCCAATCAGGTTTTAATTTCATTATTTCCAAAGCGGCAAAAATTCCTGCCGGTCCTGCTCCTATTATAGCGACATTATACATCTTTTTCCCTTTCAAATTCTCTGCCCTTTTTTAGGGAGAATACGCCGTAGGCGGGTAGTGGTTAGTCCTCTACGCTCTCACCCAGCCAATCAAGTTTATCCCAAACAAACTTTAATTTCAACCTAATAAATACTATGCATAAACAAAATAGAGGCAAACTTACAGTCTGCCTCTAAATATATGTTTATATTTGATGATTTTACGGATTTATAACATGGCAATAGCCTGTTGCTATAGCATTTCTATACCAAGTTTGGTTATCTTGAACCGCTTTCATGAAGTAATTTCCGGTACTAATATCTATTTTAATTATTCGGAAATGACGTCTGATAGATTTTGTCCATAGCGGGTCATACATTTGCAAAGTCTTTTTATCGCTTTTAAGTTTTACTCTATCAATTTTATTTAATAAATTAGTCTTTTCGGATTTATAAATTTTATTCATTGTATCCGAATACAAAACGCCGTCTTTCATGTAGAAATAATCATTATATTCTACAAATCCATCAATACTTCCGTCAATCATTTTTGCATAACATTCAATTTTTGCATTATTAGCAATAGGGTATTCAAAAGGTTCACCTTTTGTTAATACAACAACTTTATCTGATGCCAGCACACCTTGAATAATCATAAAATTAAGTATCAAAATTCCTAAAATAGTTAAAATCTTTTTCATATATCCTCCTTTTGAGACAATATTATCATAAAAATAACCGTATATTATAAAACTTAACAAATTAATCTTTAATTTTATTCTTAAATTCGTTCGCCTGTTATAGGATTAAATTTGTATAAATCGTTAGAATTTATTGATAATTCAAGTGTTTTGCCGATATTAAAATCTGAACTTAATACGGCAGAACATCTTTTTTCTCCAATATTAAAATATGCTATTTTTTCACTGCCAAGCATTTCAGATATGTCAACCTCAACTGTTAATTTAATATTGCCGTCAGGTTTTACCATTTTTTCGGGCCGAATACCGTATAAAATATTTTCATCTAATTTTAAATCTTTGCCGCTTATAAAATTCATCTGCGGAGAACCTATAAATCCTGCAACGAAAGTGTTTTTAGGATTGTTATATACTTCATCGGGAGTGTCAATTTGCTGAATATCACCGTTATTCAATACAACAATTCTATCACCCATAGTAAGCGCTTCTGTTTGGTCATGGGTAACATAAATAAAAGTTGTTTGAAGTTTTTCGTGTAGTTTTTTAATTTCTGAGCGCATCTGAACTCTTAATTTTGCATCAAGATTTGATAACGGTTCATCCATCAAAAATACTTTCGGATTTCGTACAATTGCACGTCCAAGTGCCACACGTTGCCTTTGACCGCCGGAGAGCTGTTTTGGTTTGCGATCCAGATATTCGGTCAAATTAAGTATTTGTGCAGCTTGAGCTACTTTTTTTTCTATTTCTTGTTTAGGAACTTTGCGCATTTTCAGTCCGAACGCAATATTTTCCCGTACGGTCATGTGCGGATAAAGGGCATAACTCTGGAACACAAATGCGATATCTCTGTCTTTTGGCGGAACGTCATTTACTTTTTTATCGCCTATAAAAATTTCGCCTTCTGTTATGTTTTCAAGTCCTGCAATCATACGCAAAAGTGTTGATTTACCGCAGCCTGATGACCCTACAAGAACTAAAAATTCTTTGTCTTTAATTTCTAAATTCACGCTATTTATTACGACTTTATTATCATAAGCCTTTTTTACGTTTTTTAAAATTACGTTACTCATCTTCTTCCTTTTCAACTGGAATTATTATACTATATAAATTTCTATTATCAGCGCTGATATTAAAAAATCCGCCGGCTCTTTTTACCAGAATACTGGCAGTTCCCAATCGCAAACTTTTAATAATATTTTTCTTGTTTTTATCGAGTTGGGTATATGGATTACAAATTTGCTTTAGTTCATCAGGTGTGATACTTATATTTGAATCAATTATTTTTATTTGAAAATATTTTTTATTTTCGTTAAGGCTATATGTTATAAAAGTTTCGTCATCAGGTTCGGTTAAGATTATTTGAATATTTCCGGTTTCTTTTGATGCTAATATGTTTTCAAGTATATTTATAACAGAATTTTTGATTGCTTTATAATCATTAGATTCATTTCTTGATTCAATATTATCGTAAGAAAATTCTATTTTAATTTTATCAGTGTTTATTGTTTTATTAAATTCTTTTAAAATTTCTTTTATTTCCGTAACGATGTCAAATTTTCTGTAATCGGATTGATATAATAACGATTCTGCATAGCTGTATCCTAAAAATGTTCCGATAAATTTTTCCAAATCAATCGCATTTGATTGAATAATTTTTAGGTATTTTGATTGTTTTTCGGTAATTTCGCCTCCTATACCGTCAACAAGTCCCTGACAAAAACCTGTTATTGAACTTATCGGGGATTTAAATTCATTTTCGAGTTTAACAAGCATTGCATTTTTTTCGTTATTAAATTTTTCAATACCTTTTTTTTCAATATTTTCGTTGATAATTTTTGTATTATCTCTAATACATACGCAATAATTATTGTCAATTTTTGAGGCGGTTATTTCATAATAAGTGTTTGGTGTTTTTGTTTCCGCAATAATTGCTTTTTTATTTTTAATCGATTGTCTTACGATTTTTAGTCCTTCATTAAAAAGTTCATTTATCGTAATATTTTCTGATATGTTAAGGTTATTTTTTGCAGCAATATTAGATTCTTTAATACGTCCCTCAGAATCTATAAATAAGACCATATCGGGAAGGTTATTTAAGATTTTTGATGATGACAGAAATGAATTGACGTTTTTCCCCAGCTGCTCAAAATTCATAATTTGCACTCAAACCCATTTATAATATATAATGCATATTAGCATGAAATTTTAGTAATGTAAATTTTTGTAATAATTTTGGCAACAAAGTAGCAAAAAAATATATTTAGAGGGTTTATAAACAAAGATTGGTACATGGATAGTTAAAGAAAAGCAGGTGATACTATGAGAGAAATTGAAAACAATGTAAACAACGTAAATTTCAAAGGAATTCCGGCTAAACCTATTGCGGAAGATGCTGCACCGAAGGTTGATGCTACTGTTGCCCCTACAGAGCAAAAAGAGATTAAAGATTTGAAGAATATGCCTGCTGCCGAACTTGGAAAATCACAGGTTGCATCTGATTCTGTTGAAACAGATTTAAAATTTATGCAAAAGCATCCTGAACTTGTTGCTCAATTGAATAAAGTTGTTGACGAATATGCAAAAACTCATAGTGAAGAAGAAACTATGCAGATGTTTGAAAAAATGCATCAAGAATTTGCAGCGAAGTAGGCTTTTGTCATTGTGAGGGCAATGCCCGAAGCAATATAGCATTTCAGATTATTTAAAATTCATCAAATCTTTTATATTCACATTTAATATATCAGCCAAATTAAATAATCGTCTCAGGCTTAGATACCTTTGACCATTTTCTGCTTTGCTAATAAATTCGTAAGTGCAATTTAATGCAAGAGCAAGCTGTGCTTGCTTTAAGCCTTTTGCTTTTCTGTATTTTCGAATATTTTGCTTCCAATATATATAAAAACATAAAAAATGCTTTTAATAATATTGAAATATGTAGAAAAACAATATCTAAATTCGATTAAAACCTGTACCCACTTGCAAATGTGTTAAATTCCAAAAAATTTCGTATGTATTTAAAAATACTGAAATTTTCGGTATTCTTTTGTTCTGGGATAATGTATTGGGTAAAATCTAACGGGGTGCTTACAACTTGCATGTATTTGTTATTTGACATCTAACTCCTTTAACTGACTTAACTTTGTATTAATTTTGTGCATATATTCCAAATTATCTGTTTTTCTTGCGTAATTTTGTGCTTTTGTTAAAAGTTTATATGCTTTGTCTATGTTATTAAATTCAACCATAATATCGGCGGCTGCTTCATAGTTTTGAGCAGTTTTCAATGGGGTATCACCTTTTGTGTAATCTTGTACAGCTTTAGAGAATGATTTTAGTGCCTTTTCAGGTTCGTCAAATTTTAAATGTGCTTTCCCTGTATTGGAAGATACAAAACCTTGAAGATTGTAGTTTTCGGTTTCATTTGCAATGTCCTGTGCAAGTCCGTAATATTCAAAGGCCTCTTTTTCATACATATCAGAGAATATATTTCCCATTTTTGTAAGCGAAGCACTTTGTGCAGGAAGGTTTTCTGCTTCTCCTGCGTGAGATACGGCACTTGCGTAATGATTTAGTGCCGGTGTAATCTGACTTACATCATCATAAATTTGAGCCATTGAATAGTATGCTTTTGTTTTTACATTTTCGTCTGTAGTTAGTTTTGTAGCCTGATGATAACTTTTTAGGGCTTGTGGTAAATAGTCGTGGTTATCGTATATTTTTCCGACTTCAAAATAAATTTTACCTGACGTTTCCTTATCATCAATTTCAGTTGCTCTATTCAGTGCTTTTTCAAAAGTTTGAATTGCTTTTTCTGGGTTTTGTGCATAGGCAAATTTCTTTGCTTGAATGAATAATGTTTTTAATTCCTTATCTTGAGGAATTTTTACTGTAGTATCTCCGGCAACATTGATAGGAATTACTTTAGAATTTCCTTCTATGGATGAGGTTACTTCTTGATTTGTTTCTTGTAATTCTGTTTGGCGTTTATTTTTGCTGGTTGAACCGTCAGGAAATTTTACTAAAAATCTTTCGTTGATATCGTTTTCATCATATTTGAAATTGATTTTTTGTAAAAATAATGTATCTACCCAATTTTCAACAACTTTTGAATTTTTGTTGAGGGTTTGTGAGATATGTTCATCAAGTAATGATGCGGCATTTTTTAAGTTTGATTTGATAAGTCTGACATTTGGGTCATCTTTTCTGACTTGTTTTTCGATTAATGCAAGATAACCATCAACTTCTTGAGAAATATTTTCCGGTGTTCCGATGGCAATTGCAGTGTTTTTGAAATCCTTTAAAATTTGAGCAATATTAATTTGTGTATTGCTGAAATCTGTGTGATTATCTTGGACGTTTTGTATATAAGAAGTTGCTTGTCCTTGAGCTCGTGTTTTTTGCGAATTGATATTTACGTTTGAATAAGCACTTGCGGCAAAAGATTGAGCATAATTTTGAGGGTAAACAGGTTTTTGTTCCTGTGTATATTGTAGACCTTTACTTCTGGTATTAGGATTTGTACTTTCTTCACGTTGAGTGTTTGCGGATGCTGTTTGTTCTTCTTGCGCTTTGCGCTTGACGTTGCTTCTTGCATCCTGATGCACATAAGGTCTTTGATATATATTATTAAGACTCAATCCCATTTATAAAAAACCTCTACTAGTCCGGTACTTTATTTGTACCATATTTACCTTCTTATGTAGTCAATCATTTGTATGATTTTTTACATGTTTTGTTTAAGGATTTTAGAGGAAATGTCAAGATATGTATTTTAAAAAATAGCGGGGTATTCACCCCGCTCTAAATTTTTATTCTCCAACGGCATCGGCACAATCTGAGCAAATTCCGTTTGAATTGAGTTCGCGGTATTTCCAGCATCGGGAGCATTTTTCGCCTTTTGCTTTTACTACCCAAACTTTGAACCCTTCTTCTGAGTATTCGTTTAAGATTTCTTCTGATGGTTGTTCATTTGTTAATTGTGCCTGAGATACGATATAAATATCTGCCAAATCGTTTTCGTTTGCTTTTAGAACAGAATCATCATCAGCTTTAATGTAAACTCCGACTTCCAAAGCACTTCCAACTTTTTTATCTGCTCTTAGCGGCTCAATAGCACGGGTTACAACCTCTCTGGATTTAAGAATTTTCCCGAAATCATCAGCAAGTTGTTCGTTATTCCATTCGGGGTGAACTTCAGGGAAATCAGCAAGAAGAATACTGATTAAACCGCCTTTTTGCATTTCAGGAACACTCTGCCAGATATCCTCAGCCTGATGAGGCATAACAGGAGTCAAAATTCGCACTAACGCCATTAAATTTTCATACAAAACAGTTTGACAAGCACGACGTGAAAGGGATTTTTTACCTGCCGTATAAAGTCTGTCTTTTACAATATCAAGATAGAATGAACTTAAATCTACCGCAGCAAAATTTTGCAGACATTGAAAATATTTATAAAATTCGTAACTTTCAAAACTTTGAGTAACTTCTTCGATAAGTTTATTAAGTTTATGGAGTGCAAATTTGTCTATGAGTTTCAAATCATTATATTCAACATAATCTGCAGCCGGATTAAAATCAAACAAGTTGCCGATTAAAAAACGTGCAGTATTACGAGTTTTTTTAAATATCTCAGCAAGCTGACCTATTATGTTATTTCCGATTTTAATATCGTTTTTATAATCAACGGAAGCTGCCCAGAGTCTTAAGATATCTGCGCCGTAGTTTTTGATAATATCATCCGGACGAATGTAATTGCCTAAAGATTTTGACATTTTTCTGCCGTCTTCACCAAATACAAATCCGTGAGTAAGGACTTGTTTATAAGGTGCTTTACCCTGAGTTGCAATAGATGTCAAAAGTGATGATTGAAACCATCCTCTGTGCTGGTCTGAACCCTCTAAATACATATCAACAGGTGTGTGACAGAGTTCATCGGAACGTTTTTCAACAACCGCATTCCATGAAACACCTGAATCAAACCAAACGTCCATAATGTCTTTTTCTTTTTTGAAGTGGTTTTTCCCGCATTTCGGGCATACAAAGCCTGATGGTAAAAGTTCTTCTGCGCTGTGGTTTACCCACGCATCAGAGCTTTCTTTTTCAAAAATTTGTGCAACATTTTCGATAGTTTTGTCGTTACAAATAACCTCACCGCAATTTTCACAATAAAATATCGGGATAGGTACTCCCCATGCTCTTTGACGAGAAATACACCAATCCGTACGGCTTTCAACCATGTTCCCTATACGGCTTTCTCCGCTTGCCGGTATCCATTTGACATTATGAATAGCATCCAGTGCTTGTTGTCTGAATTTATCAACTTTTACAAACCATTGCGGAGTTGCTCTATATATTACAGGATGCTTACATCTCCAACAATGCGGATAAGAGTGGCTGATTTCATTTTGATAAACTAATGCTTTGGTTTTTTCAAGCATATCGATTACCATATCATTACCTTTATAGTAAGGAACACCGACAAGTTCAGGTATTCCCACTTCGTCTTTCCAGCATCCGGTTGCATCTAATGGTGAAAATACTTCAACACCGTATTTTACCCCAACTTCATAATCTTCAAGACCATGTCCCGGAGCAGTATGTACCAAACCTGTACCTGCATCAAGCGTTACATGCTCACCTAAAATTATCTTTGACTTGCGCTCTACAAGCGGATGTTTTGTATTCATGAGCTCAAAATCTTGTCCGATTGCAGTACCGACAATTTTTATATCGCTTTCTTCCCAGCCTACATCTGCTAAAAATGCGCCAAGCAGATCTGTTGCTGCAACATAGATATCACCTTTATAATCAAATAATGTATATTCAAATCTCGGGTGCATTGATATTGCAACGTTTGACGGAATTGTCCACGGAGTTGTTGTCCAGATAATTGCATAAATCTTTTTGTTTTGTGTGTTAATTATATTTTTAATTTTTTCTGTGCTTTCTTCATCAAATTCAAATCTTACGTAAATAGATTTTGATGAAATATCCGCATATTCAACTTCTGCTTCTGCAAGTGCTGTTTCGCAGGAAGCGCACCAGTAAACAGGCTTTAAACCTTTTTCGATGTAACCTTTTTTGTACATCTCACCAAATACTCTGACTTGTTGCGCTTCATATTCGGGGTTAATTGTCAAATAAGGATTTTCCCAATTACCTAAAACCCCGAGGCGGCGAAATTCGCTCTCTTGACCTTTAAGGTTTTTATGTGCAAACTCGCGGCATTTTGCTCTCAATTCGCCCTCTGTAATTGAGTGACGACCGCCTTTAATATTTTTTACAACAGCGTTTTCAATAGGCAGACCATGTCCGTCATATCCCGGAACCATCGGTGCGTAAAAGCCTTTCATAGTTTTATATTTAATCAAAATATCTTTCAAAATCTTGTTTAATGCCGTACCGACATGGATTTTTTCCGAACTCAAATACGGTGGTCCGTCATGCAAAACAAACGCATTTGATTTATCACGATTAGAAGTCATTTTTTCATAAATTTTATTTTCATTCCAAAATTGTTGAATTTGCGGCTCTCTTTGAGTTGCATTTGCGCGCATTGCAAGTGTTGTTTGCGGCAAATTCAAAGTGTCTTTGTACTGTTTTTGTTCTGTTGTTTCAGTCATTTATTTATCCTCTGTTATTTCTGTTACTTCTATTGCTTTCGGTTTTGGGGCAATCCAACTCCAAAAACCACCTTCACTGTCACATTCTTGTATATATGTATTCATTTTGTCATAATCAAAGCAATTTTCCCATCTTGCAATAACAACGGTTGCAACACAGTTTCCGATAAGATTAACTGTTGTTCTGCCCATATCAAGGATTTGGTCTATACCGAGTAAAATGGCAACTCCGATTAGCGGAATATTAAAGCTTGAAAGTGTGCCTGCAAGTACAATTAGTGCTACTCTAGGTACTCCTGCCATTCCTTTACTTGTAAGCATAAGTGCAAGCATCATTAATACTTGTTGCCCGATACCGAGTTCTATACCGTTTATTTGAGCGCAGAATATTACTGCCATTGCAAGGTAGAGTGTGCTTCCGTCAAGGTTGAAAGTATATCCTGTAGGCATAACAAAACTTACAATATTTTGTGGCACTCCAAATCTTTCCATCAAATCAATAGCTTTTGGGAAAGCTGCTTCAGAGCTTGCTGTCGTGAATGCTAATACGGCAGGTTCTTGTATTACTCTTAAAAGATTTCTCAATGATATTCGTGCATATTTGCAGGCGATAAATAATACAAGCAGTACAAATACCACCAAAGCCGTATATAAAGAGAAAATTACTTTAAAATAGTTTTTCAAAATTGACAGACCATTTATTCCGACTGTTGAAGCTATTGCTCCAAAAATTCCTAAAGGAGCAAAATACATTACATATTCGGTGAATTTAAACATGACTTGCGAAACGGATTCTAAAAGAGTCATAACAGGTTTTGCTTTCTCGCCGACTGCGCATATCGCAATTGCAAAGAATATTGAAAATACGACTATTTGCAGTAAGTTTCCGTCTGCCATTGCATCGACAATGCTTGTTGGGAAAATATTATAAACTATTTCCGATATTGAGGTCATAGGTGCACTTGTTGCAGCCATCAAACCTGCCTCTTTTAATAATTGCTGATTTGCCGTAATTTGTCCAAAACCGTGTCCGGGGTTAAACAAATTACCCATAAACAAGCCCAAAATCAGAGCTAATGTTGTTACTATCTCAAAATAAATTATGGTCTTTAGTCCAATTTTGCCAAGTTTTTTAACATCCCCATGACTTGCAAGTCCTCTTACCAAAGTTGCAAATAACAATGGAGCGATAATCATTTTTACCATTCGCAAAAATATGACGGCAAGAGTTTTCATTTTGACCGCATATACAGGGTAAAAATGACCAAAAACAACACCTAAGACAAGTGCTGCAAAAATCATCCATGTTAATTTAGAATGTTTCAAAGTATATACCTCTATTTAGATTATAAGACAAACATGCTTATATAAATAGAATGTTTGGGTTTTGTAAAAAAAGTGTAATAAATTCTTTTGGGCAAAAAAATTTTTTACGGTTTTTAATATTACAAAACTTAAAACAGACTTGAAGTTGATATCTGTCAAACATATAATACAACATGCTGGAGTAAGTGTGGAAAGGAATATGAATTAAATGGCTTTTATTGAAGAAAAAACTTATCCTGAACTTGAAAGGGCAATAAGTCCTAATCATGATATTAAGCTTTTTGCAGGACGTTCAAATCCTCAGTTGGCACAGGAAATTGCTAATGAATTGGGCACAACAATCGGGCCGATGGTCGTTAAGAATTTTTCTGACGGTGAAATTTATGTACAGGTAAAAGAAAGTGTCAGGGGAGATGATGTTTTTATCATTCAGCCTATTTGTAATCCGGTTAACGAAAATCTTATGGAACTTTTGATTATAATAGATGCTTTCAAACGTGCAAGTGCGAAATCAATTACCGCTGTCATTCCGTACTATGGATATGCAAGGCAGGACAGAAAAACATCGGGCAGAGAAGCAATAACAGCAAAACTCGTTGCAGATTTACTTACAACAGCAGGTGCAGACAGGGTTTTGGCTATGGATTTACATACCGGACAAATCCAAGGATTTTTTAATATTTTGGTTGATCATATTTTTGCAGCGCCTATTTTAACTAATTATATAAAAAGTTTAAATATTAATCCAGATGAAATGGTTGCGGTTTCTCCGGATATGGGTGGAGCTAACAGAACCAGATACTTTGCAAAAAGACTTGATTGTCCGATTGCAATTATTGATAAGCGTCGTGATAAGCACAATGAGGCTATTGCTGCGAATGTTATCGGAGATATCGAAGGTAAAGTTTGTTTGATGTTTGATGATATTATTGATACTGCAGGCACAATTTGTGAAGCCGCAAAATTATTAAAATCTCGCGGCGCCAAAGAAATTTATGTCGGTGCAACACACCCTGTATTCTCCGGACCTGCTGTTGAACGTCTTGGATCAGCGCCTATTACAGAATGTATTGTAACAAATACTATTCCTTTAAATATGGATAAAATGCCTTCTAATATTAAACAACTTTCGGTTGCACCTTTACTTGCTCAAGCTATTGCAAGAATACATGACGATGAGTCAGTAAGTTCTTTATTTGGTTTTGAAAAAGAAATGCAGGTCAGTTAAATATAATTTGATAATTTTATTGTCTAAGTTTGTTATCAACTAGCAAATTTTTTCCATTTTATGTTTTATATATTCATGAGTTTGGAATTTGAGATTAGAAGGTAGTCAAATATGACAGATAATTTAACAAATTATACTTTGGGCGCAGGTGCAGGTTATTTATCTTATAAAGGTGTTAAAAAATTAGGTATGGAAATTAAAAAACCATATAGTAGCACTGTTATGAGAAATTTTTCTGTTTTTTCTAAGGCTGAAAGTGAAGCTTTAAAAAAAGCAACTTATGATGGATTTATTCAAGCGGGTTTAAAAACCAAAAAGTATTATTTGCATGATGTTAAGCCGGAAGATGTTGATAATATGGTAAAATTGATGAAGAAAAAATCATTTTTTGTTGCAAGAAAGTCAAAATTCTTCCGTACATTAAATAAATTGAAAAAAAATAAAAATGTAAGACCTTTTAACCAGCAGGAACAGGAAGAACTTTTAAAGAAAATTACGGAACATCTTAAAAATAATGAATATAAAAAGGCTTGGCAGGAATATAAAACTATATTTAGAGGAAAACCTATTAATCCTGCCACAGTGTCTAATAAAATTTTTAAATCAGACAAACCTACAATAAAACTTACTGAAAAACTAAAAGTTGTATCTAAAGGCAAAAATGCATTTTGTTCTCCTTTAACAAAAGATATTATGATAAATATGGATAATCTTGGTGGGGCTTCTTTCCACGAAATGGGTCATGCTCTTAATGCATCAGGTTCAAAAGCGTTAAAGGCTCTTGTTTTTGGGCGTCATATTACGAAATTTTTTGTTCCTGTAATTCTTGCGGTCGGATTATTTAAGTCTAAGAAAAAAGAAGGACAAGAACCGAATGGAATTATTGATAAAATGACGACATTTATAAAGAATAATGCAGGTAAATTAACTTTTGCGGCTCTTATTCCAACATTGGCGGAAGAAGGTCTTGCAAGTATTCGCGGGGCGCAGATTGCAAAAAAAGTTTTAGATCCGAAGCTTCTTAAAAAAGTAAATAAATATAATTTCCTTGCGTGGACAACATATATTGCAAGTGCACTTGTTGCAGCTGCCGCAGTAAAAACTGCTATTATGGTTCGTGACAAAATTGCACAACACTAATACTTAATCTTAATTTTTTCTATATCGTTGAAATTTGATGCATCAGATTTTGATTCTGTGTCACCAAGCAGCATAATAGCTTTAACTTTTGCTTTTTTCCGTTTTGAATCTTTTGGGAAAATAGTTATAGGTTGATGTGCATAGCTTCTTATTAAATCACGAATTTGTTTTTTATCTTTTTCACTCAAATAAAATGAAAATACGGTTACATCTTTTATTTCTCCGGCATCAGTTACATTGAATGAATAGTAGAACCATGTTCCTACACCGTATAGATCAAGACTCTTTATGTACATACTATCATCAAGAATTCTGTTAACAAAATTACTTTTCCAAACGCTCCAGTCAATATCTTGGTATTTATATCTGTTCGGATTTGAACGATAATCCTGATTCCCAAAACCGACATCATATTGAGCAACATTATTTGATTGGGAGTTAATATTATTATAATTTCCATAATTGCTGTTTTGGTTTCTTATATTTCCGTTATTGTTATAATTTCCGCCGATATTATTAAAATTTGTATTTTGGTTTTCGAAAGTGCCGGCATTATTAAAATTACCATTAATATTATTAAATTCGCCGTTATTATTGAAGTTTCCGTTTATATTATTAAAATTTCCGGAATTGTTTATATTTACGTTCGTATTATCGGCATTAAAATTTTGATTGTTAAGATTTCCGTTATTATTAAATTCGACTTGAGTATTAGAAAACTCTGTATCTCCTTGATTTATAACAATTTTTTGATTACTGACTTTTACTCTTGAAATAGGTTTCATATCCTGAGCATTAATAACCATGACGGTTATTCCGACAAACAACAATATTCCGATGGCTATTGAAACTTTAGGATTATGTTTTTTATTTCTCATGTTTTATTATTAATCCAATGTTTGGAAAACTTCTTGGTAATTATTAATTTTGTGCATTGTACCGCTTAACATCATTGTTTCAGCAATCAGCAATGCCGTCGGGACAAATGCAGCCATAGAACTTACAAACATACCTGTTATATCACCGCCAATTTCCTGAATGAAGTATGATACGTTCATTGTAAATTCAATTGCAACAATTACGCAGGCAATTGCCATTGTAATATTTTTTTCTTTATGAAGTGCTTTAATACCGTCTAAACCAAGAATATTTACCCCGTGGCTAACATAGTCGTGAAAACCGTCAAACTTGATGATTTCAGAAGCTTTGATTTGTTTCCCGATTGTAAAAGCTCTTACAAAAGAGAAAAATGCGAAGATAATTAAGAATGTTGCCAAAACAAGAAATATCGGGCTGAATCTTAACCCCGAAATTCTTATCCATCCTGCTGCTTCAGGGAAACAGCTTGCCAATGTGTTTGATACCCCATAAGCTAGGAACGGAGCGGTCAACATACCAATTAAAACTTCTCCGACCATTTTTATTTGAGTATTTAATAGGTTGTCTTTTATAGAATCCAATTTGTTATCGCTCAAACTGTTTATGTATTTTGAAATTAATGAGCGGTATCCTTTCAAAGTTGTTTCAAAATCTTCTCTGTATTCAACGTTCATTAATTGATAATTTGCGGTTTTTAATTGGTATTTAAAGTATCCTGCGGCTGCTGAAACTATTGCCAGTGCTCCGACAAACAATGCAGAAACGAAGAATGATGCAACAATATTTACATCTCTGTAATAGAAAAGATTAATTGCATATATTATCAACATAAATACAACTGATGCCATAACCATAAATCTTTGAATATCGTTATTTTCGCCGTATCTTTTATTTTGGCTTGATTCAATTAGTGAATAAACAGATTGCTTCATAGCAAAAGATACCGCAAAAACGATAAGTGATATTGCAATCAAAAAGCCGTAATTTGTTGTTAAATTCAATACCCCTTTGCTTGTGTCAATCGGCAAATGCAAAATAAAGTTTGTCATTCCGAATGAACAAATAATTGATAATACAAGAATTGCGGCATTTGCAATGAATGATACTTGTCCCAAGGATGTTATTTGACTTTTTAGAGCCTGAATTTTATAGCCGATTTCTTTTACAATTGCGATTCGGTTGTTTTCTATTGTACCGTTAAAAATATCTTTTTTATCTCTGTTGACCATTCTGTTATTTTGCACTTGAGTTGCCGCCCTTTCTTTTGTTGCGACAGCGCCTGCCGAAGCATTTGCAGTCTGTACTTCATTTTCTTTTGCTGCAGATGAATTACTATTCTCTTCAAAATTTACTGCAACTGTTATTACATCCTTTATTCCCGTATACCCCAATGTAAATTGTGTCGGAACAAGAACTTTTTTAAACATTTTATTGTTTAAAAGTAAGTCATTATTTTCTTCCGAATTTACAAGAACATAATTATTATATTTTGACGAATATACCATTTTTACTGTTATAATTTCGCTTATTCCGTCAATTACAAAATCACAGTCAGGGGTAGAACCGATGACTATGTTTTGTTTATTTTCAAAATTTTGTGTATTATCTTTAAATTTTATTTCTACGTTCATTAAATTTTATTCTCCCCCAAAGCACTATCTTCCGATTGCTTGAAGAAATTTTGTAAGTACTCTTGCCGCGCCGGTTTTGTTTCCTATTATAAGTTTGCTTTCTCCCAATATTGGATTTAATTTTTCTTTTACGTAGTCCAATTTTGCAGGAGCCGCATATAAAAACATCATAGCTAATTTATCGTCTGTTTGTTTCTGGATTTTTTGAACTTCTGCAGGAAAAGAATCCCAATGTATTTGGTTTTCGTATTTCCCTTCGTTTTCCAAATCTCCCATAACAACGATTGCAGGAATATAACCGTCTTTGTATAAATTCACCGAATGATTAAATGCTTTTTGTAGTGCCAGTCCATATGCCGTACCATATTCATCATTATCTATTTTAGTAAATTCTTTTAAAGATTTGCGAATTTCTGATGTAGATTGAGGAGATCCTTCATAAATGATATAAGATTTTTCTGAAACTCTTAAAATTTTGATATGATCTTCCGGATCGAGCATTGAACACAATTGTTTCAATGTCGCTGTTTGTTGCGGCAATTCTTTTGAATTAGATGCAGACGAATCGACTATAAAAATTACCGAAGCCTTATGGAATTCATCTACTTTTACTTTTGATAAACCGAACAACGCTGCGCCGATTATCAAAAGTAGTGCCCCAATGAATAATAAAATTTTTAATTGACTATTTCCTATTTTTCTAGCTCTCATAATAACAAATTACCATAAATTTTTTAATAGTGTAATCATATAAACGATTGAAAGTCGTAAAGTCAAATGTATAAACTTATTCGACTTTACGACATATCAACTTTTTAAGAAAAATATCTTTTCAAAAGACCATCGAACCCTTTGCCGTGACGTGCTTCGTCTTTAGCCATTTCGTGAACTGTATCGTGAATAGCATCATATCCGAGTTCTTTTGCTCTTTTTGCCAGTTCTAATTTTCCGTCACAAGCGCCAAATTCTGCTTCAGCACGAAGTTCAAGGTTTTTCTTTGTAGAATCAGTAACGACTTCGCCTAATAATTCAGCGAATTTTGCTGCGTGTTCTGCTTCTTCAAATGCGTATCTTTTATATGCTTCTGCAACTTCAGGGTAGCCTTCTCTTTCTGCAACTCTTGACATTGCGAGATACATTCCGACTTCAGTACATTCGCCTGCAAAGTTTGCTCTAAGACCTTCCATAACTTGAGCATCTTCAACTTTACCGTCGCCTACATGATGTTCGCAAGCGTAAACTTTTCCTTCGCCGCCGATTGCTTTGAATGTTGTTGCTCCGCATATAGGGCATTTATCAGGCATTGTGTCGGATTCTGTAGACCATCCGCATACTGTACATACAAATTTCATAATAACCACCTTTCTTTATGTTAAAAGTATATCAAAAAATCAGACTTTTGCATAGTGGCAGAATTTTATAATTAAAAAATAATAGTTTAATTTTTTATATAAAAACCGAAACCCCTCCTAACCTCCCCTATTGAGGGGAGGAATAATTTCCCTCCCTAATTAGGGAGGGATAGGGAGGGTGTCAGTAAAAAAAATGACCTGCCATCGGCAGGTCATTTTTAATTTCTTTATCTCTCTTACGCATTGAATGTCTTGAATGTAGATTCAACGTTCTTTGAAATAACTTTCTTAACCGCATCCATTTCTGTTGAAATAGCATTTTCTTCTGTATCAAGTTGTTTCAATTTCAATTCTAATTTTTTATCTTGTTGCTGAATGATTTCAAGTTTAGCGTTGATTTCTTGAATCTTGCTGTCATATTTGTGTTGTTTGTAGTGATATTGGTTCATTGCATCATTGTATGCTTCTTCATCAGTTGCTGTATTTGTTGTCAACGGATATGTATATTTTGTATTTTCATCGATTTCGATAGTAATTGCTACATATCTTCCTGATGCATCTTTTTCGATAGTTCCTGCTTGGTTCAATACTTCTCTTGTTTTTCTTGTTGAACCTATTGTATAGCAAGGGATATCTCCAAGGTTTTTGTTGTTGTATTGGCCGTTTTCCAATTTATCTTCTGAGTAGAAGTAAGGTTCGTAGTTTCCGGTTGAAGTATTTTTTACATATCTTACGTAGAAGTTTTCGTTCGCATTGCCGGTTTTTTCTCTTAACATTGCAAGTAAATATTGTTCGTTCTTTAATAAGTTGTCATATTCACCGATTTCTTTTAATTCTTTGATATATGGGTCATCTTCGCCACCATTTTGATTAAGTGCTTGTCTGATAGCAGCAACTTCTCCGTTATTAGTAACTTTTGTATATACATATTGTTCTGCTTGTCCATCAGGTGTTTTATAATATTTTTTGTTAGGATCTATGCCGGTTTCAATAAGGGTTACATAATTACCTCCGGTGATATTTGTATCTGTACTCCCATAAGGAGGAACAACCGTATCACCAATGCCTTCAGAACCGTTGTATTCCATATAATATTTTCCATCAGCACCTTGAATAGCGCCAACATTTTGTTTTTCTTCGCTTCTTGTATAATAATTTCCATCAGCGCCAATATAGTATGTTGTTGCTTCTGCAGCATCTGCAGGGTATTTAAGACTTATTGACGTTTTACCTTGACCAAGAGGTCTTAATGTTTGATTACCAACTTGGTAGCTTCCGCCGTTATTTTGTACAAGGCTTGAAGTTGAAGGTACAATAGCGTAATCATCTTGCCATTCTTCAATATAGTTAATTGTATATTGGTTTTTAACTAGTTTACCGTTTACATATTTTGGCAATATAGAAATAATAGTACTTGTCATAGCGCCATCATTGAATGTATAAGTGACTTTTGTGTAGTCATCGATTGATGGAGGTATAGGTACTTCCATATTGCATAACTCGCTGTAGTAACTAGCTGATTCGTTGGACAAGGTTGTTCTTTGTTGGTTAATTTGTTGCCCTTCGAATTCAACGTTGTTCTTCCTTGCGGTTAAACTTAAAAATCTTGCTTGTGATGCTGACATTCCCATGATGTGGTTTCCTTTCGTCTTAATTCTTTCGTTATTCTTCATGTCGGCAGATAAACTCATGAACTTTAATATTTTCTCTCATGTTCTTAATATTTTGTTACAATTATGTAAAAATGCCGATATTATTGGGTAAAACATGTAACTGTATTTAAAGAAAGATATTAATTACCCTACTAAAAGTAGGGAGGTAATTAATATTTTCCCTCCTAAACAGGTAGATAAAATATAAGCAATTCATGGGGTTGAAAAAGTCTAATATTCAGTTATAATAATGATAATCGTACATTTATAATATCCATGGGGACGTTTTGGCATTTGACAGGACGTTTTGGTGGTAATATGCGGCGGGTCGGAGCGCTGTTCTCCGTTATCAACGAGCAAAACAAATTAAGTGCTAACAATGTAAGAAAAGTAGACTTCCGTCAAGCATATGCTTTGGCTGCGTAAGTCTATATTAGCCACTCATATGGCCCAGCTTGCCGGTTTTATGAGTCCATTATGCAAGCGGCAGTGCGTCAATGCAAAGTAAGCGCATCAAGACAACTTTGCAAGGTTTAGAGTTTCCTTTAAATAAAACCTTTGGCTGATTTGTATGGTTTAGACATTTTCCTGAATCAGTTGAGCAAAAAATAGTCTACACTCGTAGAAGTATATTGTCATCCGTTTTGGACGTGGGTTCGACTCCCACCGTCTCCA
>CADAYD010000003.1 GCA_902791985.1 uncultured bacterium | reverse complement strand
GCAATTTCTGCTACTAATTCTTCTTTGTTCATAATGTCCCCTTTCTTAACTAAACATGTTTAATTATATAGATTTATCCAAAATATGCAATATATTAAGACATTTGCAGTTTGCTAATTATTTTTTAAATTTTCTTTTTCCCTTTAGCGACAATATCTCTTGTCTGCCAAAAGAAAACTTTGCCGTCTTGTGTTATACCACCTTCAATATCTTGAGGGTGTTTGAAAAATTTTTCTAAAACAGCTGCACCTGATGTTACAATTTCCAAAAATGGGGTTAGAATTTCCAAATTTTTTGTGATAGTATCATCTTCATTTTCTTCACTAATAATTTTACCACTCTCATCAATTATATATTTTGCCTTTGGTGATTCTTTATTTACAATAGTCATTTCTTTTGTATTTTTGTTGTATTTAATTAATGCTTTATTTGGCTTGTAAAAACCTGTTGAACTATCTGCTAATTGAATTATTGTATTGTTATCATTATCATCAGAATAAACAGTAAAGTCGTAATTAGACTTTATTCTATCTTGAACTATTACTGAAGGCTGTATTTGAGAATTTTCTATTCCGTATTTATTATGTATATATTTAGGTAATTCAGATTCTTTTGCATGGCTAAGTATGTCTAAAGTTGTTGCAAGAACTTCATCATCCCAATTTAATATAGATTCATAAATTCCTGCTGATGAAAAACTCCCTAAATCTTCATCATTAAAATTAGAACGAACTATTAAATTTCTTTTGTCCATTCCTAATTCTTCAACTTTTTTATTAACTACTTGGGTATAAATCCCATTATTTAATCTATCTTTACTTTCTTTTTTATCATGGACATCAATATATTCTATTAATTTATTTATATAACCTTCGGGTATTACAAAACCTTGAGGTAAACTTATATCTTTTAATTTCCCTTCTTCAATTAATTTCTTTATCAGACTTATTCTATAACCTTTATTACCACAATTTTGAGGTGTTAATTCATCATAAGTAAGCAGCCTTTCAACATTTTCTAATTTTGGAGGTACTACTGCTTGTATTGGATTTGTTTCAATCGTATTTATATCATCTATTTCCTTATATTTAATAAGTCCGTGTTCATTGTTAATATATAAATTTTTACCCTCTTGTTTTTTTAAATCATCAAATTTATCATCATCCAAAACTACACTTAAAACATTATAATGATTTCTTACTAAATTTGCGGTATGGTCTAAAATTCCTATGTCAGTTTGTGATGTAATAACACCTTTTACATTTTTTGGAATTTTTAGAACTATATCTTCTGCTTTATTTATTTCATCTAAAATCAATATGGCAGGAATATCTTGCGGAATATCTAAAGTATTAACAAAAACCTTTCCTTCAACTTCACCTTTTGCAATAGAATTTTCAAGTGGCAAATTATTCTGTTTCCTATATTGTTGTGTTGCGATTTTTGTATAATACAATGGATTAATAATTTGATACTCTCCATTCCTTTCATATTTACCTGTGTCTTTATAGAAGATTCTGTATTTATCAGGTCTGACAATAACTTCCGTAGTATAATACTTTCCGTCATAAACCATAGGAAAATCTTGTAACTTCCCACGTCTTTCGTATTGTAAAACAGGTTCTTTACCGAGATTTTCTTCATTATCCGTAGATATTGTCATAAATTGACAATGTCTGCCAAGTTTATCAACCCTAAAATAATTGGCTTTGAAACTTAATTGATTATTATTTATACTAATTTTATTTATTTGCACAGTTGGAATACCCCTTTATTTATATATTAAAACTGAAAAAAATATTTTTTGCTAATTAAATAGGGAGATAGCAAATTTTATTTTTACGGGTTTTAGAACATGTATATTAATAGGGGAAATGTAGATGGCTATTACAGAGATTAATTCGGTACAACCGACAAATATTACACCAATTGAATTATTAGATAGATTTAAAAAAGGTGAAAGACCTAAGTTCCAGAATAAAGATGATGTATTAAAAGAAGAATTGGATACTCTTGCAGAGCAATACAAACAATCAATGTCTGTTGATAAAAAAGTAGGAATTCTCAATAAAGAAAGACAAATGCTTTATGAAGAACTCTTAAAACCTGAACTGACATTATCAAGAAACTATGAAGATATTTCTAAAATAATGCCGAAAGAATTTACACCGCAAGAGATTGATAACACTTTGCGATTATTTAATATAACAGGTCTCGCAAGAATTGAACGACTTGCAGGAGCATATAAACATACAACACCGAAAGAAAATGTTGAAATTCTAAAGGATGCGTACCATTTGTTAGATGAAACAACAACGGCAGGAAATCGTGGAAGAAATTTTGTAATTTCAGCTTTGGCATCTATTGAAGAACGAAACTCCGATTTAAAACCGTTGATACAAGACACATACAAAGAATTGCTGAATGTAACTCAGGATAAAGCATTAATTGAAAGTTTAACTTCTAAAGATGCAAATTTTGATACTTTGTCGGCAATTAAAGAATTAAGAGAAAAAACTGACAATGATTCCCTTTTAAGAACTCTGATAGCAAAAAGTGATTATAATAATACCGAAACAAGAGAACTTATAACAGAAATATTAAAAGATGAAAAAGCAGATTTGAATGTAAAAAGAACGGCAATTCTCGGCGGCGGTAAATTCAGAAGCGATGAAAACTTTGAAATAATAAAAAACATCGCACTTGATAAAGCCGAAAAAGATGTCAGAAAAAGGGAGTTCGCAATTCAATCAACCGCTTTATATCTAAAAGATAAGCCGGAAGAAGTTAAAGAAGTTTTGAAGACGGTTTCAAGAGAAAAATCCGAGTTCTCGCCATTAGGCAGAATATTACTTGATAAAATATCAGGCAACTATCATGGACAAGAAAACAGAGAACTCAAATATGCAGGTTATACAAAAAAACAAATTGAGAGATTTAATAGTCTGTTTGACCGTTATTTTGTAAGTGATGTTAAACTGACTCCAAGACTCAAAAATTCCTGCGATTTGGCTGTTGTCCCATTCCGCAAACAACTCGGCAGTTTTGTAAGTAAAGGCAGACATTACTTGGTTCAGAATGATACTTATACAAAACAAGATCCCGATAATGTTGCCAAGAGATATTTCTTTGCTAATGCAGGGATTTATAATTCAGGTGATTATTATGATGCCTTTGACGGAATTAGTGCGGATAACTACAATATGATGAATCCTTATCGTGTTCAATCATCTTCACATCAAAACCAAATGGCACACGAAAACGGACATTCTATCCATGAAATGTTTAATAAAAAAGATATGCAAACACTCTCTCGACTTTATAAAAAAGCAAAAAGAGAGGGTAGAGTTCTTGATTATTATGCAGCGGCAAACCAGTACGAATATTTTGCACAGGGTTGTGATGCGTTTGCCTCAAAATATAAACCACATAAATTATTAGTGTCTAATGACAAAAACTTACTTGGCTTGGGACATACTATTTATGAACTTATGGACAGAGATCCTGATTTGTTGAAGTTTATTAAAAAAGTTTTGAAAAAATACCATTAATAGCAAATTTTATTTTTACGGGTTTTAAAATTCATGTTACATGGGTAGCAAAAAATATTTTTACAGGTTTTAGAATAAATGTAATAAATATTATCTAATTGATAGAAAGAATATCAAAGTGCAAATTAATCCAATCAGTTACAATAATTATAACAAAACTCAACTATCACCAACCTTTAAAGCAATTCGGCATTGTTCTTTAATCCGTTAAATCCAAATCAGTGACGATATTTTTCAATAATCCCGGTTGAGTCATTCCGTTAATTGCTCTTATGTAGACGGCATCGTTATCCAATGCCCATTTTAATAACATGTGAGTCTTGCCTATTCCCGGTTCACTATATATTAATGCAAGTCGTGGAATATTATCAGGCAGATTTTTTAATTTACTTGCTAATGAAATAAAATTTTTAAAGTTTTTTGTTTTTACGAATTTGTTTTCCATAGTTAATCTCCATATATTTCTCTATATTCATCACTTCTGATATAATCAGCAATCCATTTTCTATCTTCAGTATTTGTACAACCGTTTTGAATTAACCATTCGTATTTTTCAAAATCACTTTGAAAAATTGGTCGTTGCATTTGCTTTTCACGAGCTGTTAATTTACGTTCACGAGTCGGTTTTGGTTGTTCAAATTCTTCTATTTCATAAATCGGTTCAGGCTCTATTTCTAAAACTTGCAATTCCTCTTTCGGAAATGTCTTTTTAACTTGTTTAATTAATTTATTTTTTAATTTTTGTTGGTGAATATATTGTCGTTTGTATTCTTCCATATCCTTAACAGTTCCGAGAACACGAGCCATCGGGTGTACTTTTTGAACTCTATGAGCAATACATAAAAATTCCCCTTTAGTTGAATAAACATTTATCTTTGATAGATCAAATAAACTGTAACGAATATTGACTTTATCTCTGATTCCAAGGATTGCATCGCTCCTATAATGCATTTTTAAGAATGTAATTCCATGTTTATTAATAGTTTTTGTTTCGGTTTTCATCATCAAATCATCCAAAACTTGAACAGGAATGTTCTGTTTTTGAACAGTATTTAACATCTCTTTGATTGTCATATTTCTATTGTTCGGACAGGGTTGAGAGTTGTGTAATTCCAACCAACTATTAATATATTTAATTGCTTCCTGAACTGTAGGAATGTGATTATTTGTTAATCTTTTGTGCCATTCTTTGTGTAAATGTTCGCCTCGCTTTAACCACGCCGGCTTATCTTCAATACAAGTTCCAATGTAACTCGGCATTCCTTTTTCAAGTTCTTCCTGAAATTCTCTAAAAAATCTTTCTATTACTTTGGCTCTTGCGTTGTAAGGTTTAGCAAAAACGGAGTGGATGTTCAGATTCGCATACACTCCGTTAAAGCCATCCTCCTCAAAATCGCAACTTTGAAAAAATCGAGATTTAAAAGCCTTTCCGTTATCTTGATAAACCACTTTAGGAATCATTCCTAAATTTAAAATGGCATTACGCAGAGCAGATGCAATGCATTGAGTGCTTTCTGTCATCATAATTTCGTAACCGATTAATGCCGTAGATTTCCAATCTAAAAATCCGACAAGAGTTGCTCTTGTCGGTTTACCGTTAAATGGATTAATAACTTGAAAGTTTAGAACATGACCATCTGCCACGATTACATCCCCAACCTCAATTTTAGAAATATCTCTTTCAATATATGGTTCAACTTTATCGTGATATGCTTTCATACCCTCACGTCTCAAAACCCACTCTGCATAATTATTTTTTCTAAAATGTTCCGCATATCTTTTGAAAGATAAATCACAGGGAAGACATTCATAGCCTCGTTTTTTTAATATTTCTTTTGTTAGTTTAATTGCTTTACCATAATTATACTGACTCGGATGTAATAAAAATGTCAGTAAAATATGTTTCATTTCATCATTTAATATTGAATTATATTCCCCTTGACGAGTCCATTTATATTTTGGTTGTAAACATTCTGCCGACTCATGTTTTTCAAAAGCCTGAACCCAACGGTGCAAAGTTCCAATTGATATAGTTCCGATAAATTTATATGCTTTGGGCAAATATAATCCTGAATTATATAAATCTAAAAATACAGAATCAGCCTCTTTTTTAGTTGAATATTTTTTTCTTAATTTTTGCAAAGCAACTACAATGTTGGTTCTGAAGTTTGCGGTCAATTTTGCACTATCAGAAACAAACTGTGCCGGCTGATAATTTCTCGGAATAAGAGCTGTTGATTTCTTTTCACTCTCTAATAATAATTTTTGAGTTTCAGGTTCTAAACTTGAAAATAATATTTCATAGCTCGTTCCACCACTAACCTTGACCTCTCTTGAAATATATCCACTTTCAGGATCATTTAATTTTAATCTAATAGCACGAGTGGAGGTTAAACCTTTAGCCTCTGCGATATCCTTTATATTAATATATAAGTCATTATTATTCATGGCACAAACACTTTACCTCTGAAGATAAAGCATTGGAACACGACTTCCGAGCATTGTGTCAGTTTCGTATCAATTATTTTTTTTATTTTCTCAAAATTGTCGGACACATTTTCCCCGATTTTTTGGCAAATTTTTCAAAACGGTCGAAAACGGACTTGCCGAAAATCTCAAAGTAACCGCCAATCTCGCACTACATGTCCGTTGCCGCTATTACTGCATTTTAGCCATTAAAAATTTTTGAAACTTCGTCCGAACAAAGTCCGTTTTCGTCCAGTTTGAGATAGGGGTAATTAACAAACTTCCGACAGAAAAAATCCTAATTTTCTGCACCTTTCCGCCAACAATCTCAAACTAACCGCCAATCCCAAAATGGACTGAAAAATACAATAATCCAAATGGGACTATAAATACATCCTGTTTGAAAAATTTATAAAATATCGTATTAAATGTGAAATCGCACTGTCTGTGAAAATATAGTAATGGCTGAAACCACTGATTTATAAGGACAAAAAAATATGCCGCAACTCGGAATTGAACCAAGGACACAGGGATTTTCAGTCCCTTGCTCTACCAACTGAGCTATTGCGGCATACTCGTATAAATCTATTTTATTGTCAGCCCCTTGCCGGAGCATATTCATTATTCTACTTGCTCAAACAATGTTGTCAAGGAAGTCTATGTAGGAGCCTGTCCGACAAGGAAAAATGTCACATTACGACCTTCCATTTGCGGTTTTTTCTCTAATGTTACTGGCATGTCAGAGTGCTCAAGCATATCAGTTATGAATTTATTCGCAAGGTCAAATGCAAGATTTGAATGTTGCATCTCACGGCCACGAAGCATTACAACCCCTTTGACTTTGTTCCCTTGCCCTATAAATTTTCTTGCGGCTTTCAAGCGAACCTCATAGTCATGAGTATCAATCTTATATCTCATTTTGACTTCTTTAATTTCAACTACGTGTTGCTTTTTCTTTGCTTCCTTAGCCTTTTTTGCAAGCTCGTATTTATATTTGCCGTAGTCTAAAATCTTTGCTACCGGCGGTTCTTGATTAGGAGAAATTAATACCAAATCTAAATCGGCATCTTCTGCCATTTGTAGTGCTTTTGAAGTTGGTACAACCCCATGATTCTCACCTTTTTCATCAATTAATCGTACTTCTTTTGCTCGTATAAATTCATTTAAAATTGTTTTGTCCTTTGATCTGGTATTTACTATAGCTATTGTCCTATCTCCTATTTATCTGTTAACCTCACTTATAATACCATAAATATTGATAAATGCGAAATATTAACTTTTGTAAACTGTTAGAGTTTCCTAATTTAGGGGGTTTGTAACAAAATAATAATTTTTTGTGCAAAAGATTAAAGTTTTTTAAAAATATTCCGACATATACATTGTTAATCGAACAAAACTATCCGAGATTTACATTGTGAAAAATTAAATAAGGAGTATGAACGCATGGACAAGCAAACTAAGGTCATGGACACGGTGGAGATGAATTTTACCCCAACAGAACTATCATTGGAAAAACCAATTCAAAATTTGTTCGACGAGTGTCTGAGTTTTATTTCAACGGCAAGTTTTGAAATTTAAACTATAACCTTATTCACAATTTAAAAGGAAGGCCCTCATAAGGCCTTCCTTTTAGTATTAATTATTTAAAATGTAAATATCGGTCTTTTATTGTATTTATTTTATTATCTTTATTGTAAAATGTTAGTTAGCAAATAAATTAAATAGAGAATAGTATGTAATATGAGAGATAGTAGAAGTTACAGATCAAACGGAAGACCCAGATCCCCAAGAGTTCGTTCATCAAGACCGAATCCTTATGAACATTACAGAGCACGCAGAAGGCGTTCATCTGGTTCTTCATTTGGGAAATCTTTGACCATAATGGCGATAATCTTTTTTGTTATACTCGCCGGAATACTGTTTTTTGCGAATATTGAAAATATATTTTCTATTTTTGGAAAGAAAAGCAATTCCGGATTAGATTTTAATTTGCCTTTTGGACCTCATAGAGAAAATATTTTGCTTCTCGGGGTCGATTCAAATGGTGCAGATTCTGATTTGTGGGTTGGAACAAGAACAGATACCATTATACTTATGAACATTGACCCGAGAACGAAAACAGTAAATGCAATATCTATTCCTCGTGATAGTAAGGTTTATTTGCCGGATGGTATGGGAACTCAAAAAATTAATGCTGCGCATGCTATAGGCGGCATTAAAATGACGGTTAAGACTATTGAAGATACTTTAGGAGTGAAAATTGACAGATATATTATGTTCCACGATCAAGGGGTTCGTGAGATAGTAAAAGCGCTTGGTGGTGTTGATATATATGTTGAAAAAAATATGAAGTACGATGATTATGCCGGAAAACTTCATATAAATATATCTAAAGGAAAGCACCATTTAACAGATAAAGATGTAGTTGAATATTTGCGTTTTAGACATGATGCGATGGGTGATATCGGCAGAACAAAACGTCAACAATGGTTTTTGAGGGGTTTGCTTGCGGATTTGAAAAAGCCTGAAACTGTTGTAAAAATTCCAAAGCTCGTTTCGGTTGCGCATAAATATGTTAAGACAGACATGACTCCTTATGAAATGAGCCAATACGCTGCACTTGCCACTCATTTTGATATGGACAATATTGAAGTTGCAATGCTTCCTGGCGGCCCAAATAAGCAAGGTTATATTAGTTATTGGATTTTGGATCCTGAAAAAACTCAAGAAGTTATAAACAGATTGATATACCGTAAAAAATTTGACGGTGTTAAAGAAGAATACAGTGCCAGTATAATGAGTTCTGCTTCTCGTAAAGATGATGCCGCTAAATTAAAGCAAGAGCTTGAGGATAACGGGATTAATGTTATTTGTTCCGGAACTTCAAGTTCTACTCATTCCCAGTTTGTTGCTCATTCAAAATATGTTACAATTGATTATTATGCTGATTTGAAAAAACAGGTGCCCGGTGTAAAATCGAAACAGTTTGTTTATGAACCGGCAAATTACTTGTGTGCGCAATCTGATTTTACTATAGTTTTGGCAGATGAAAATTAGTAAAAAAGGGTTTATATGGATAATATACCTAAAATTGGCGATAAAATAGTAGATGGCAAAGTTGTCAGACAAGAACAAATCTCTGTAAATGAGGACTTGTTACCGCAGCAAAGTGATGTTGAAGATACTCAAGAAGCTGTCGTTGAAACGGAAGAAAAAGAGTATTCTCTAAAGCAATTTAAAAAAGATTACAAACATATTATGCGCAGAGAGGTTTTTCCGCAGCTCAAACCGTTTGAAAAAAAAAGGATGAAATATTGCCATAATTTGAATATAGCGTTAATCGCAGTAATTATTTTAATATTTGCAATGTTTTTATTAATAAGTAATTCTAAAGCTAATTCAGAGGCTTGGGATGTTGGTATAAAGTTGTCATTTCTTTTTGTAGGGCTATATTCGTGGGTTCGTCATCATTTCAAAAAGAAACTTGAAAACGAAATAAAAGTTCAGATTATGCCGCTTTTGATGAATGCTATTCCGGGATTTCGCTGGACACTTGACGGTATAATATCTCAGGATGAAACCGAAAATGTGGATTTATTCCCTTATGATGTAAGAACAAATGTAAAAACAGACGATAATTTTGAAGGAAAATATCGAGGTGTTGAAGTTGCCATAACCGAAAGTAATTATTCTTATACGACACGCTGCGGTAAACATAGACATACTGTCGTAATTTTTAACGGAGCAATAGCACGAATAAAGATGAATAAAAGATTTGATGGGATTACCCTTATTCGACCGAAATTTAATGCATCTATAAGATATAAACTTGAAAAGGTTAAACTTGAAGATGTTGATTTTCATAAGCATTTTACGGTATTTTCAACGGATCAAATTGAGGCAAGATATTTGTTAACACCCTCTTTTATGGAGCGTTTTAAAGATATAATGACTGCTTTTAAAACTAAAAAAATATTTTGCTCGTTTAACGGGGATTACGTATATATTGCGCCGTATGCAAGCGGAGATTTATTCAGCCTTGCGCATTTGTCCAAGACTTTAATTGATGAAAACCAATATGATGTGTTATTTCAGGAGTTTTCTTCAATTCTTGCTCTTGTAGACCACTTCAAACTCGATAAGAAGTTGGGATTGTAAAAGTTGAAAAATATGTTAAAATAAAATTATGCTGGTAAATGGATGTGATGGGGATGTCCCATTAAGAACCCTTTAGAGTAAGGCAAACCGGTTGTCTGAAAGGATTTGAGTTATGTTAAATTTATTATATGGTATACCTGTTGTAGCAAAGCATGCAACGCCGGTAACCGGAAATGGAGGTTTCTCGATGAGTCTTTTTAATATGCTGATTATTTTATTCCTTGTATTATTGCTGATTATGCTATACAGAATGTATGTTCGCTTGATTCAGTTAAGAAACAAAACTAAAGAGGCAATGAGCGGAATTGATGTTCAACTCAAAAAACGTTATGATTTGATTCCGAATATTTTGACTATAGCCCAAAAATATATGGAACACGAACGTGGTTTGTTTGATGAAATTACTGAATTGAGAACTGCTGCAGCCGGAATAAAATCAGATGCGAATACAATTGCAAAGAAAATTAATCTCGATAATCAGATTGCATCAAAAATGGGACAATTAATGGTAAATGTTGAAAATTATCCTCAATTAAAAGCTGATGGTACAATGATGCAGGCTATGCAGACTTACTCAGAAGTCGAGGAGCATATTGCGGCAGCACGAAGATTTTACAATAGTGCTGTTAATGAACTTAATAATGCCGTCGAAATTTTCCCGAGTTCACTTGTTGCAGCATTGATTGGTATAAAATCTTATCCGTTCTTTGAGACAGATGAACAATCAAGACAAGCTGTTAATGCAAATGATTATTTAAAATAATTAAATTTTATATTATAATTAAGGCGGGTTATATAATCCGCCTTTTTATGTGTCCGTAGCTCAGACGAATAGAGCATGGGTTTCCGAAGCCCAAGGTCGGGGGTTTGACTCCCCCCGGGCATATTTTTAAGCAATAGGGATAAGAATACGTGCTCCCGGTCTGATATTTCTTGTAATCCCGTCAGAAACTGCTTTGCCGTTTCCAAGTGTAATTTCCGTATGCCCGTATTGGCTGTTGTAACCCGCAACTCCTTTGCCGTAGCAAAGAATACATCCCGCAGGTAATTTCTTTAAGTCTACTCCTTGTGCTGAAATTTCTTTGAATTTGCCGGTAGCTTTATATGCATCAGCCATATCGCATCCGTTTACTCCATATTTATAGTCAATGCTCGGAAATACTTTTTTGATAGCTGTTTTTACATATTTAGCACAATAACCGATAAATTTCCCTGCAGAACCGTCAAGGGCAGCTTGTGCAAGTTTTCTCCCAGATTCAGCACAATAACCGACAATAGAGCTTGCTGTGCTTCCAACGCTTGCAGCAACAGTGCTTATTGCTTTTTTAGCCCCGTTATATACAGTTCTTGCTGTGTTTGTAATTCCGTTATAAATATTACTAAAATTAAAAGTTGGGAAATTTATAGTCGGTAACTGAAAGTTCATGAAATTTGGCATTTGGAAATTGAACCCATTTGTAAAATTATTAGTGTATGTCTGTATTCCTTGAGGTGTCGGAACAATGTTAGAATAGTTTGGCAGTTGTGTTGTTATGGCTCCAAACTGTATAAATCCAAATAAAGGCATACTGTAACTTTGTGTAGACCCAAAGAAATTGGTTGTTGGAATATATGTTGGTATATTGTTCCACTGAATCATCTTTAATATCCCCTATGTATATATAAAGTATATTTTCTTTAAATAATTGCTTGAAATATGGGGATTTGTTACGAAATATTAAGTATTAAAAATAAGATTATTCATACAGTTCACTGATATTTAGTCGAATTCTGTTTTCAGCCGGAGATATGTCATAAATTGTTTGGGCAAAGTCCTCAATGTATGATTTGTCAATTCTTTTATTCTTATGGTTTTTACTTACTTTTTCAAATATTCCCTGTTTATAAAGCTCGATTAATCTATTGATATATTTTTGACAATTTTTTCTTGTTTCTGGATGTTTTCTGACCCAATCATCAAAGTAAATATCGGTTTTTTGCCTGTTTATTTCAGCAGAACAAAGCCCATAGTTGGATAATTTATTGTGGCCTCCGTTTTTCTTTGCGACAAGGTGATCGATTGAACATACACTGTTTAGTATGATATTCGTACCTATTTTATTATTAGTTTGATCCGAATATTTAACAATAAATGCGGATACATTATCTTTAGAGGTTGGCAATCTCAGGGACAAATCCGTAAATTTTTGTGCTAATTTTTTATTTTTAAGTTTTCTTGTAATTTTTTTCAATTCGTGGATAAAAGATTTTCTTTCAAAATTTGCAAATGACGGAAAACCATGTATTTTGGCACTTGTGCTGTCAAGCAGTTTCTTTATATCTTCATTGTTTTTTAAAGATGAATATTCAAAAATTTGTTTAAATTTTGCTAAATTAGATGAATTTTTTTTCAATATTTCCGGCTGCATTTGCAATTCAAGTTTCTTTTTAATATTACGTCCGTATTTTCTTCGATTTTTGTTCTCGGAATCAAAAATTTTATTTGCTGCTGAAATAAGTTTTGCCATAGAGTTAATTTCATTTTTGTTATTTTTTATGTATAAACCATCTCCGATTCGTCTCAATTTATACAAAAATTCCCTTTCGCTGAAAGGCAATACAACCGGGTCATTCAATAATCGTTTATTGGTAATATTCATAAGTAATGTAAATTCTTCGTATAAATCTTTGGGCATATCGCAAGCAAGACGTATTATTTCCTCAAAAATGGTTTGTTGATCTCTTAATAATTGCTTCTTATGTACGGGGTACAAATCTTTTAAAATTTCGGATAGGCTATAATTCGGATGTTTATGTGCATGTTTTTTAATTATTTTAAAAACGCTTTTATCAATAGGTATCATACATTTTTCGTAATATGACATTGCATTTACGATTTTTTCTGCGGGAAAATTGAAAAATCCGTTATTTTCCATTTTTTCCAAAATTCGTGCATCTAATAAAATTTGTCCTGTATACATATCAGGAATTCCGTATTTGCATAATTTTTTTAAAATGTCTCCGCCGTTAGCAACACCTGTGAATGATACGGTGTCAAAAGCCGGTGCAGGTTCTGTTTTTATAGGATTCGTGCAGGATATTTTATTCGCTTCATTTCTTTTAAAAACTCGCGGGTAATAATTGACAATATTAAAATTTATACTCTGAATATTCACATGAGTATTAAACCATAAGAAAAAAAAATTTTGCTTTTTGAATTGTTAATTTTTTGTTTATTTTTTAAGAAATGATTAAAACAAGTGTTATAACTTTAATATAGGCTTATAAAGCATGTAATTTAATAAAAAGGAGAATAAAATTATGGCAAAAACAATCGGTATCGACTTAGGAACAACAAACTCCGTAGTCGCAGTTATGGAAGGCGGTAAACCTACCGTCATAGCAAATGCAGAAGGTTCTCGTACGACTCCTTCAATAGTTGGATTTTCAAAAACCGGCGAAAGACTTGTAGGTCAGCTGGCTAAACGTCAGGCTATTGTCAATCCTGATAAAACAGTTGCTTCAATCAAACGTCATATGGGTGAAAATTACAAAGTAAATATTGACGGAAAAGATTATACTCCGCAAGAAATTTCTTCAATGATATTAAGAAAACTTGCAGATGATGCTTCCGCATATTTGGGCGAAAAAGTCACATCCGCAGTTATTACGGTTCCTGCATATTTTAACGATGCTCAGCGTCAAGCAACAAAAGATGCGGGTAAAATTGCAGGTTTAGATGTTCTCCGTATTGTAAACGAGCCGACAGCTGCTGCTTTGGCTTACGGATTAGAAAAAGAAAAAGCTGAAAAAGTTTTGGTATTTGACTTAGGCGGTGGTACTTTTGATGTTTCCATTCTCGAAATTGGTGACGGAGTTCACGAAGTATTGTCAACTTCAGGTGATACTCATTTAGGCGGTGACGATTTTGACCAAAAAGTTATGGATTGGATTTGTGAAGAATTCAAGAAGCAGGAAGGTATAGACCTTACAGGCGATAAACAGGCAATGCAACGTGTTAAAGAAGCTGCAGAAAAAGCAAAATGCGAATTATCATCGGTATTTGAAACGAATATTAACTTGCCGTTTATTACTGCCGATGCTAATGGCCCTAAACATTTGGATTTAAATTTATCAAGAGCAAAATTTGAAGAATTGTCTTATGACTTGTTGGAAAGATGTAAAGAACCTGTACAAAAGGCTATATCTGATGCAGGAATTTCAAAATCTGACATCAATGAAGTTGTTTTAGTCGGTGGTTCTTCAAGAATTCCTGCGGTTCAAAAACTTGTAAAAGAATATACCGGTAAAGAGCCAAACCAATCTGTTAACCCTGATGAAGTTGTTGCTGTTGGTGCGGCAGTTCAGGCAGGCGTTTTGGCAGGCGAAGTTAAAGACATCGTGCTTTTGGATGTAACTCCATTGACATTAGGTATTGAAACATTGGGTGGAGTTATGACTCCGTTGGTTCCTCGTAACACAACAATTCCTGTTTCAAAATCTCAAGTGTTCTCTACGGCGGAGAATAACCAAACAGCTGTTGATATTCAGGTTCTTCAAGGTGAAAGACCTATGGCTAAGGATAACAAATCTTTGGGTATGTTTAGACTTGAAGGAATTGCACCTGCTATGCGTGGTATTCCTCAAATTGAAGTTACCTTCGATATTGATGCTAACGGTATTGTAAATGTTAGTGCTAAAGATAAAGCAACTAATAAAGAACAGAAAATTACAATTACAAATTCTTCGAATCTGTCAGAACAAGATATTGACAGAATGGTAAAAGAAGCCGAAGCAAATGCTGCTGATGATAAGAAGAAAAAAGAAGAAGCAGAAATCAAAAACAATGCATCAAGTATGGTTGCATCGGCAGAACGTGTGATGAAAGATTTTGAAGGCAAAATTGATGAAGCAGACAAATCAAAATTAGAAGAACAAAAAACTGCATTAGATAATGCTTTGAAGGAAAATAAATCAGCAGATGAATTGAAAAAATTATCTGATGAACTGCAACAGACTATGTTTGCTATTTCTCAGAAGGCTTATGAATCAGTACAAAAAGAAGGTGCATCTGCTCAAACTGACAGCTCTCAATCGGATTCATCTACGTCAGATTCTTCATCAAACAATGATGACGACGTAATTGATGCGGAATATACAAAAGAATAATTATTGCTTATCTTATTCCAAATAAAAATTGCGGCGGGTGATTTTAATCACCCGCCGCTTTATTGAATTTTCATAGTTTTGTAATTGATAATTTTTGTAACAACTTATCGTCTAATTAACTTAACGACTTATCGACTTACATTGATATGATATAATTTTTATATGTTTATAGGGAGATATTTATGTTAGATTTTTTATTTGCAAAGAGAGAGAAAGAAACTGCTACAGATAAGGAATTAAATAGAATTTATGAGAATTTGAAAAAAGCTTATCCGTTTGATAACATACCCGAAATTCGTAAAAAATATTTGGAAATGCATATCAAAAAATATGGTTATTTAACCTACTCTTTTCAAAAAGCACAAGAAGAATTAACGAATGAAGAAGTTTTATTTGCTCTTGAGCAAAAATGGATTCAAAATAAAGTTTTTAAAGATGACAAATTTTCTTTCAAAAACAATCAAATAAGTGTTCTTGCCAGAAATCACGAAAAATCTTCTGATTGGTTCAAAAAAGAAGGCCATGATATCAAACTAATAAACCTTGCGGCTCTTGGGAATGGTAACAAATCAAAAGATACCGGTAAATTTTTTGATTGGTTAAAGCAACTGCTGATTTTGCCAAGCGGGAATTTGAAAAATAATATATATGGTACAACAATATATTTAATCCCTTTTCATCCCAGAGAATTTGGTTGCGCTTATTTGCCTAAAAGCAGTGAAGTTAGTCCGAATTTAAAAGATGAATATATTGAAGAAATTACAGGATTGAATGTCAAAGAGCAGCTCCAGACTTTTATTACTATGGCTCAGCTTGCCGGACATCCTGTTATATATGATATTCTCCCGCAAACAGGAAGATTTTCAAAATTTGTACTTGCAAATCCTCAGGTTGCGCGCTGGTACGATATAGCTGAAATCCAAAAACAACTTGAGGGTAAAGTTGATGAAGTTGCGGAATTTTTGTCAAAAGATAATGATGAGGATGATATAAAAATAACAAAAGATGTTTATCTCCAAAGATTGAAAGGAAATAGCGGAGATCTCAGTCCTGCTTACCAAGAGCTTTATGATAATTTTGAAGCAATAATGATTGAGCATAAGAAAAATTTGTCAAATGCTATGCTCGAAAGAAGTTATCAAAATAAGATACATAAGCGAGTTAAAGATTTGGTAGCAAAAGTTCATGAGTTAAAAGGTGATAAAAATAAGCTTGATGAACAAGATATAACAAAACAGATTGAAGTAATTCAACTACTAATAAATGATGGATTATGGCCTGCTCCGGGGGGTGCATGGTGTTCTGCGGGTGTTCCTGTTTTTGATTCAATGAGTGAGTGCGGCGGTTATCCTATGTTCAAGCATTTTGATTTCAAAGGGGATGATGTTACCCCGCTTGCTAATTTGGATTGCCAAACACCTTATTATTTTGTTAATCTTGAAAACGGTAAATATAATGAAAATGTAATAAGTTTATTTATTAAAAGTCTTGAAAAGTTGCAAAAAGACTATAATTTTGATGGTTTTAGGGTTGATCATATTGATCACATTGTAGACGAAGTATCTGAACAAAACGGTCGTCCTATAAGTTATAGAGCGCCCAAATATGTTCTCAACAGACTTAATACTACGATGAAGAAAAAAATCCCTTACTTTGCGACCTTAGCGGAGTATATGCTTTGGGACAATTATTACAAAGAGTATCACGAAGATATGAATTTTGATGTTCTTTGGGGAAATGATATAATTTCTCAGTTTGATAAGACTCCGGAAAAAATTGTCGATGACAACCAAAATTTGGTTAATTATAATTCAAAATTCAGAAGCGGGAATATGCTCTCAATTTTGAAAACTTACAATAATCAAGACGGAGAATTTCATGCTATAGATCAATATCCTGCACAGTTAGGAGAAAAAGGTGCATTATATAAATGGGCAAAATATAAATTATTGCCTGGCGGGAAGTTCGCACAGCGTCCTGTTATGTATGCTGATGGAGATGAAAGTTTTACACAGGGAGGATTGGAGTATACTATAGGTGAAGAAGTTGCGATGAGCCGGTCAAATAATGAAGATTTTTACACGAAATTTGATGCGATTGACAGGCTTGTCAAAAATAATTCCATAATCTCAGGTGGAGAAGCACAAATTATTATACAGGATGAAGACGGTTATTGTGCTTGGATGATTACAAGAGAGCCTTTGAATACGGCGTACCTTGTTGTGTCAAATTACAAATATCCGACTGAAAAAGTTGTAAAAACCGCACCTACAGGTGAAGATTATAAAGAAATTGTAGAAGGGTACGCTATTTTCGATAAAGATATTGCTATTCCTGTTGATTACGATTTGAGATATGAACTTGTTTTAAAAGAAAAAGATTATGAAAAAGAAGAATTCGAAAATTCTGATAATATTCATTTTGAAAAACTTGAACCGGGCGAATTCAGGATTTTCGAACTTATTAGAAAATAATATTAATTAATGGGATATGGAAGATAAAAAAGACAATATTATAAAAAAAATATTAAAAAATATATTTTCGGTAACAGATGCGGATTACAGTCACAAATTGATAAGGATTTGCGGAATAAGGTTGCGTGTTCTAAAATCTGAAAATAAAAAGAGAATAAAGCTCAATTACAAACAATATAAAGATATAACCCAAATACCACCTGCACAAGGTTTTTTACGAGGTTATCAAATGGGTTTATTCGTTATTTTGAAGGAATTTGACAGAATATGCACGTCTAATAACTTGCGCTATTGGCTTAGCGGAGGGACTTTGCTGGGCGCAAAACGACACAAAGGCTTTATTCCGTGGGATGATGATGTAGATGTTGATATGATGCGAGAAGATTATGAAAAATTCCCGTCGATATTCAATGCTCGAACTACAAATCCTGATTTGTATTGCGAATTGTGGCGTGATGAAAATGCTCCTGCGACTTGTATATTAAAAATAAGGCACAGAAAAATTAAACAGGCATTTATAGATATTTTCCCTCACGATTTCTATTTTACAAGAGCGCGAGGAAAAGAAAAAAATAAATTAAATAAAAAAGTTCGCCGTTTGCGAAAAATGCTCAGTTTAAATCCCTTCAGAATAAAGGACACCAGCGAATTACTGAAAAAAATCAATCATCTTACAAATGATGTAATTAATGAAAAAATTGAAGTCGATGAACGTTTAAGACCGTCTATTCATTGGGGGCTTGATTTTCCTCATCGCTGGAAAAATTGGATTTATGATTATGACCAGATATTTCCTTTGAAAAAAATTGAATTCGAGGGGCATAAATTTAATTGTCCTGCTGATACGGATTTTATGCTTAAAAATATTTATGGCGATTATATGAAATTCCCTCGAAGTATATGCCCTCATCATACTGACGAAGCAAGTTTTACGCATGAAGAAATATATGAATTGCAAAAACTTATATCGGAGGATAAAAATGGCTAAGCTTCGCCCTTGGGAATATATTTTTTCTTTAACTAATTCCGGTACAGATAAGTTAATAATGTTTTTGGGAATTCCGATAAGGATTGATCGTTCCGGATATTATAAAAGGTTTTGCCAAGAAATTCCGATTGAAAACAATAAAATTGTCATAGATAATTTTAATGGCGGGAGTTATGGTTGTAACCCTAAATATATAACGGAAGAACTTTTAAAACGTAATAAAAATTATGACATAGTATGGCTTGTAATGAGTGTAAAATCAGAATTGGAAAAAGGTTTTTTCCCTTCAAGTATAAGACTTGTTGGTTATGGAACAAAACAGGCACTTAAAGAGCTTGCGAGTGCAAAACTTTGGGTTGATAATCAGAGAAAAAATTATTTTATAAAAAAAGGTTTAACTAAAAAAGAAGGTCAGTATTTTATACAAACATGGCATGGTTCATTAGGGATAAAAAAACTTGATGCCGATGTGGATGCATTCACAAATGAGTATAAACAAGAGTGGGTTGAGCGTGCCAAATATGATTCTTCAATGTGGGATTATCTTCTATCCAACAGTGAGTTTGAAAATAAAATTTTCAGACGTGCTCTTTGGTTTGATAATGAAATAAAACAGTTTGGACATCCGAGAAATGACATTTTCTTTAAAGATTTTTTAAATATAAAAAATAAGGTGCATGAATTTTTTGGGATTTCCAACGAAAAAAAAATTATGTTGTATGTGCCGTCATTCAGAGATGATGGAGATATTGAATGTTACAAAATCAATTATGATGCGGTTTTAAAGACATTAGAAAATAAATTTGGTTCTGACTGGGTTTGTATTTCAAGGCTTCACCCACGGGCTAAGAAATTTGATGCTCAAATAATTCCTACCGATAATCCAAAAATATTTGATGGAACTTTTTATCCCGATATTCAGGAACTTTTGGTAAGTGCGGATTGCGCAATTTCTGATTATTCAAGCTGTATTTTTGATTTTATGTTAAGCAAAAAACCGGCGTTTATTTTTGCGACAGATATAGAAAAATTCAATACGGATAGGGGGTTTTATTATCCGCTGGAAAGTACGCCATTCCGGATAGCTTTAAATAATGAGAGTTTAATTGCAAATATTTTGGATTTTGATGATGAAAATTACAAACGTGAAGTAGAAAGCTTTATAAAAGAAAAAGGCTGCATCGAGGATGGTCATGCATCAGAAAGAACTGTCGATTTAATAGAAGAAATCATGAGTAGAAATTAATTTGTGAAAGATTTATAGATGGAAAAACTAAAAAATATTGAATTTTTAAGAGTTTTTTTGATATCTGTTATTGTGTATATGCATACAACGGCTTATGGCGGCTGGTCTTTACTCAAGAATTTTCCGAATGTTGAACAATTAAAATTCTTTCATTCTACTTTTATTCAGGGTAACAATGCGGTTGAAGGATTTTTTATTATCGCAGGTTTTTTATTAATTTATACTCTGAGAAATATTTCAACAATTGATTTTATCAAGAAAAAATATATACGCCTCTCGCCGACGATACTTTTTGCTGTTTTGGTGTGTATGATTGCGTCATTTTGGCATGTTATCAAAATTCGCTTTTGGGATGATATTTTAGTTGTGCTATTACTTAATAATTTCGGTGTTTGTTTTGCGCATGGTACAACTCCGACTCTGTGGTTTTCGTCAGCGTTGTTTGCCGGAGTTGTTATTTATTTTTTGATATCAAAAATCAAATATGATAAGTTACAAAAATTTCTATTTGTGTTTTTGCCAATCGGGGCATATTTAATTCTTGAGTTTTTGCAACACGGGAGTTTTTCTACTCCTCATAAAAATTATATGTATATTTTTAATGTTGGTTTTTTACGCTCTATGGGCGGAGTTGGTGTGGGAGCTTTTGTCGCCTTTTTTTATAAAAAGTATATAGATAAAATTACAAAATATGTACTTAATATTGTTGCAAAAATAGCGGTTAATATTGCGGAATTCGGGTTGCTTAGTTTTCTGGTATGGTGGCTTATTATTCCGCACAGACAAATGAATTGTATAATTTTTGTCGGTGCTTTTGCACTTTTATTAGCGCTTTTTGTCTTTGAAAAAGGGATAATATCAAAGATTACAAATAAAAATATTTGGGTGCGGCTTGGCAAATATCAGTATTCAATTTATGTCATACATTCTGTTGTCGGTAAAATTTTACTAAATGCCGTTTGGAAAAGTCATCCGGATTTTGTAAAAATTCATCCTTATAGTACAATATCAATAATAATTTGTGCAATATTGATATCGGGATATTTTACCTATAATTTGGTCGAAAAACCCTGTACAAAATTTTTGAAGAAGAAGTTTGAATAATGGCGAAAATTTTTGAGAAATTTAAACAAAAATTAGATGAAAGGTACGGAGATAATGAAAATTATCACTGCCTATCAACTATCTTACCATACTTCAAACCATATTTAAAGCGTACATTTTTGGCACTTGGGCTTGCTGTTCCGATTGGTGCTCTGGATGCTGTTATTGCGCTTGCATTAAAACCTTATATGGACATAGTTATGATGGACAAGCAGATGCAATCTGCTTGGTATTTGCCGATTTTAATAGTTATTTTTACGACTGTACAGGGTGTTTTGAATTATTTAGCAACATATATGAACGATTGGGTCGGAGGCAGGGTTACTAATGATTTAAAATTAACTCTTTACACAAAATTGATGCGTCAATCTCCTGCTTTTTTTGAAAAACAAACTTCGGGAAAAATTATAAAAGCATATAATAATGATGCGGATAAGTCTTGCAGCGGACTATTAACTAATATGAAAACGTGTATTTCCCGTTTGTTTTCATCTCTATCTCTAATCGGTGTTTTATTTTATAACTCATGGATGCTTGCTATAATTGCTGTTGTAGTGCTTACTTGTGCTATGATTCCCCTTGTAAAAATAAAATCAGCTATAAAAGATGTATATAACCGTTCAGAAGGAGAAAATGCGAAGGTTTTCACGACTTATAATGAAGCGTTTTCAGGTAATAAAGTTATTGCAGGCTACAATTTATATAATTTAAAAGAAAATCAATTTAAAAAGCTTGTTAACACAGTATTTGGTTTAAAAATGAAAATAACTCAGCATGTAGGATGGCTTTCTCCAATGATGCATATAATTGTATCGATTGGGATTGCGGTTGTTATCGGTTTGGGCAGTTATTTTATTGTGAAAGGGCAATTGAGTGCAGGTCAGTTTGTATCATTCATAACTGCTTTAATTATGCTCTACACTCCAATCAAGGGACTTGGTAATAATGCCAAAAACATTTCAACTTGTCTTTGTGCTATGGAACGTGTTGTTTCTAAACTTGAAAAAATCCCCTCAATTCAAGACTGTGATGGCGCAGTGGATTTTCCGGAGTTTAAAGATAAAATAGAATTTAAAGATGTTAAATTTTCGTATATTAAAGGAAAGCGTGTTTTAAACGGTATATCTTTAGAAGTTAAAAAGGGTGAAACGATTGCTTTTGTCGGGAATTCCGGAGGAGGTAAAACAACTTTAGTCAATCTTCTCCCCAGATTTTATAATGTCAAGAACGGGGATTTAACTTTTGACGGAATTTCCGTAAATGCTATAAAAGTCGACTCTTTGCGACAAAATGTTGCAGTAGTATTTCAGGATAATTTTTTGTTTGAAGGGTCAATTAAGGAAAACATTGCTTTAGGGAATTTGCAAGCAACTGATGAAATGATTTGGCAGGCTGTTAAAGAATCTTATTTAGAAGATTTTGTAAAATCTTTGGATAAAGGCTTGGATACTCAAATTGGAGAAAGGGGAATGTTATTATCCGGCGGGCAAAAACAGCGTATCGGGATTGCACGTGCATTTTTAAAAAATGCACCAATTCTTGTTTTGGATGAGGCAACTTCTGCGCTTGATAATGAATCAGAGCATATCGTTCAGCAGGCAATAGAAAACTTGATGAAAGACAGAACGGTGTTCGTAATAGCGCACAGATTAACAACTGTTCAAAATGCAGACCGTATTGCCGTAATAAATAACGGTTATCTGACAGAGCTTGGAAATCATTCAGAACTCATGGCTATTCCAAACGGTGAATACAAAAGGCTCTATGAAATGCAGTTTAGTTAAATGTGCAATCCGGATTTTTTTAATTCAGCTCATTAAAATAAATATTAAAATATAATTATGCTGCTTGGTCGTATTTTATAGTTCTGACTTTTGAAAAAGCATCTTTTCCGGTAAAGTTCTTTTGATTTAAAAATTCTCTGTTTTCAGGGGTTAGCATTTTATCCTGAACATCTGCAGAATTTTGCTGTTCGTTTGCCGCTGCTTGTGCCGCTTCTTTTTCCATTCGGCGTTTAGTCAGATATATATTAAGTTTTGGTATTCCTATGCCAAGTACAAGCCCTGAATAGATATATCCTGCCAGTTGGGCAAAAGTTAATATTCTAAGTTGCTTTTTAGCGGCTTTATTATCTCCAAGCGCTCTAATCATTTCGCCGAATTTTAATGCTTTGCCATCTTTGAATGCTTTTTCTCCAAGTGCTTGATGTAATACTTCATCTCTTGTTTTGAGAGAGGAAGTTGTTATCCAGTTAAAAATACCACCTTTTTTTTCTTGTTTTATCAAAGACTTATCAAATCCTTGAGCAACAAGTTTTTGAACAAAGTTGCCTAAAATCAACCAGTTAACAAAACCTAAAACGTCTTTTACCGTTGATTCTTTTAATTCATTTTCATTACGTGCGGCTAGGAATCTTGACATAATTGTTGCACCGTAAATAAATTTCAACTGATTAATAGTTGGTGTAAATCCTTTAAATTGCAAATTCTTTAGCAAATTTTTCGGATTTCCTATTGTTGCCATTACACCTGCGCCAAATAATCCGGCAACAAGGAGTTTTTGGAGTTTAAATCCAAAGGTATCATCTTTTTTGCCGCCTCCGACAAAGCCATCGCCGCCGGTTTTGCGCTTTGTTAACCACATGTTAATTGGTTGAACGCAGCAGCCCACGCAAGTTGCTATTAATACTCCAAGGATTGAACGCTTCATGTTCATACTCTTTAGTGCTTTCAAGAATTTGTTGGCATCAATATTCGCAGCATCTTTGAATGCTTCAACAACTTTATCTTTGGAGAAAATTTTTGATAATTTGAATGTATTTTCGGTTATTGTATCTATTGAGTAGCGGGAAGAATGTAGTCTTTCTCCGTCTTTTGCGATTATTCTGAAGTTATTTTCAAGGTTATTTGAAGAAGTTAAAATTTTTCTTATATTATATCCTGCATCCTTGTTTAGTTTTTCACCCTTGTTAAGTTCTTCCACAAAAATATTAGCGGCTTTTTCAATATCTTGTTCTTTGAATTTAGTCCATTTTTCTCCGTCATAGACTTCATAGTTCCCCAGTGCTTTTTTGATACGTTCAAACATCGGGTTTTGTGTTTCTTGCGGCAGTTCTTCATGCCAAATCTTACCCATCATGTCGATTGTTTCTGAATCGGCAAAGATGGATGCGGCTTTCAAATCATTTTTACCTAAATTAAATGCTCGGTTGACTCCAATAGCAAGAGCAAGACCTGCAAGAGTTCCATACAATCCTACTGCAGAATCATTGATGGTCCCCATACTTTCTCTGCGGCCTGTTTCCATACCTGCAGCCACTCCACGCCCAAAATCGGTAATAGTTCTTGGCAGAACCATACATAAAAAATCAACCGCATTTGCACCCCAAGCAGGACTTGTATCGAGGAAATTCAAAAGACTAACAAGCGGTATTGCACTTGTAAAACTCGGATTTTGACCGTTCTTGACCTGACTTGTATGCTGTGCAAGTTTGTGCGGAGTATAATTAAATTGTGCGTAATTGCTATCTATTTTCATCTATGCTGCCTTTTTTGTACTGCCTAACGAAAAAGCCTTGAACACAGGAGATTTTGACGGACTGCCCGTAAAAACTTCTGAGGCTGCGAGTGCTTGAGCTTGTTTTTGTGCTAATTCTTTTTGCTTTTTGTTAGTCTGGGTTCTTGTATATAATGGGATAAATAGTCCGAGAGATAATAAAGAGAATACTAAATTCCCTGCCTGACAAAGTGCTCTTAAATTTTTGCTTCTTGTTCTTAATGCTGTGTCTTTTATTGCTTCTAATTCATCAGATGATTTCATTGCGGTATGTTTTGCCCAATGCCAGATTTTTTGAAGCATATTTGCTTTCGGATCCAATTCTTTAAGTTTATTTATTAAAGTGACATTTTTAGAATGTTTTTGGATAATTGTTGCAATCGCTTTAGCGGCGTAGTCACCTAAGAAATAGAAGCTTGAGAATGTTGCAATATCTCTGATTGTATTTTCTTTTAATTCGTTAGAATCTTCCGAAGCAGCAATACGGCTTGAGAATGTCGCAGCAGAAATGATTCTTGCCTGATCCATAGTTGGGAATATATTTTTAAATTGGAACATTTTTAGGCTAGGTCTGTCTAAAAGCATTGACAATCCGGCTACAGCCCACATTAAAGGTACTGCAAAGAATTTTTCGGCAGTCAATTTTTTCTTTTCTTCGTGGGTTAGATGTCTGTCTTTATCATCGTTATAGATTGGAGCACCTGCCTTACCTGAAAGTTTATGAGTAATCCAACGGTTAATCGGTTGGGCTGATATTGCCAGTGGGATAATTAAACCAAGTAAACCAATTGCGCTCTTTGCATTTACAAGTTTTTTTGCTTTAGAAATATATTTAGTGTATTCTTTTGAACCGGCAGAGAGATTTTCTTCTACAGATGCGCGTAATATATCGCTGCTGCTATCAAGTAAATGTCTTAAATTACTTGTAGAATAACCTTTCTGCTCAGTAAATCTCAAGTTTTCTGCTGTACCTGTTTTATTTACAATGTATTCATACAAATCATCGGTGTAATTTTTGTACGATTTAATACCGAAGAATTTTTTGAACGCATTTACAAATTTGAATTTAGAATGGGACAATTCTTTATTGTCGGTAATAATGTTATTTGCAGTTTTCTTGAGCAGTTTTTCATATTCAGCATCATTTGCAAGAATATCTTTGAATGCTTTCTCTTTTTCTCCGTCGACACCATGCAGGTCTAACGTCATGTCTTTTAAGGCATTATAAATCTGTTCTTCCTTGTCTTTACCTTTTGCTGATGTAAAGTACTTGTTGATGCTGTCAATAGCTTCGCTGTTTGCCCACGATTTGGTTAGATTAGATTCTTTGAAGCCGCCCATAATAGGTCTGTTAAGTAGTTTTGCAACTCCAATAACGATGAAACTCGGGATTAAGCAGTTAATAATAAGCCCTGATGATTCGCGTCTGAATGCTTCAAAGCCGCCAAATATATTCAAGTGACGTTTTTGTTTTTCTCCGTTTTCATCTTTTTTCTTTGAGCCGATAAATGTTTCAACAATTGTTCTTGGCAAAATGGCAGTAGATAAATCCAATACCGAAACGTTTATCATCGGATTGGCTTCACAAGTTTGTATTCCTCTCAATACCAAATCACCAATACCGGTAAAACTCGGATTAGACACTTTCTTGTTTGTGCTAATTTGGTCTTGAGGGGTTCTATTCTTACTATTTACACTACCTAATTCAACTTTACTTATCATATATTGCTTGTTTTACTACCAAACTGCCTTTTCATTATAACCAAAGTACATATTAATTAAAAGTTGGGCAAAATAAAAATTGCGCATTTCGGAGGAAATGTAAAATTAATGTAAAGATGAATTTTTGCATAATTTTCTAAAAATATAACTTTTTAGAATGAATTTTTATCAAAAATGTAAAAAAAATAGCTATTTTTCTTCAAATTTGTTTAAAATTATGCAAAAAAATCAAAAAAAATATTTGTAAATTTTTATTAAGTTGCCGATATTAATGTAAAAAATGATAATAAAAAGACAAAATTATGTAGAATTGTATAAAATTTATCAAAATATTTTAAATTTTGTATAATATTGGCATGAAAATATTAGGAATTGACCCCGGAATGGCGATTGTCGGGTATGCAATATTAGAATTTGACGGGAAGAAAGCCGTTTTAACAAATTCGGGTTCTATCCAGACTTCAAAGGACAAATCTGAGGGCGAAAGATTAAATGAAATTTATACGGATTTAAAGTTGATTATCGAAAAATATAATCCGGATGTTTGTGCAATAGAAAAATTATTCTTCTTTCGAAATTATACAACCGTAATGCCTGTAGCGCATGCAAGGGGGGTTATTTTATTAGTTTTAAACGAATACAACTTGCCGGTTTTTGAATTTACTCCTATTGAAGTAAAACAAATGTTGACAGGATATGGTAGAGCAACCAAAAAAGAAGTTGAACAAATGGTTAAAATTTCTTTAGATACTGAGATTTTGCCCAAGCTCGATGATACGGTGGATGCAATTGCGATAGCCATATCTTATACAAGAAGTAATGCGCTTTTAGATGCATATAAAAATTGAGTTTTTATATGAGAAATGGTAGTATATATTTATGAATAATGCAGTATTAAAATATTTAATAATATCCGGATTACTGGTTGGGGCAATATTAGGTATTATTGCAGGGGTGCCATATATAGGAGGGATAGCACTTTTTTCAACATTATTTTTATGTGCCCCTGTTGTTATGGTTTTACTGATAATGGCCGGTAAATTTGATTTAACAACAACTAAAGATAGTATCGTCGGAGGTGCTGCTGTCGGTTTTTGTGCTAATATTGCTTTTTCCTTTTCTTATTCGATTGTTAACGCAATATTATTCTTAACTATAAAATATACAACTAATTATGTTTTAACAGCTATTATAATGAATTCTCCGATATGGTTATTAATTCTTATTGTATTTTTTATTGGAGTTTTAACAGCGACAACAAATGCTTTTTCAGGATTTGTAACGTATTATGTTATAAATTTAATTCGTGATTTATATGAAAAAAAACACTACGAGTAAAGGAAAATTAAAATGGCAAATTTTGAATCAAAAATTAGAACAATAGAATGGATAGACTCTTATTCCAGAATGGTTGATCAAACGAAGTTCCCTGACAAGTTTGTTTATATTGATATCAAAACTGGCGATGAGATGTTTGATGCAATAAAAACAATGATTGTTCGCGGTGCGCCTGCTATCGGTATTGCCGGAGCGCATGGGGTTGTTTTGTATGCTCAAGAGCTTCAAAAACAAAACTTAAATTTTGAGGAATTCAAGAATGAATTAATCAAAAAATCAGATTATCTTGTAACTTCTCGCCCAACTGCCGTAAATTTATATTGGGCAGTGGAAAAGCAAAAAAATATTATAAAAAGCTGTTCTTCTGATATCGATTCCTTGATTAACGAACTAAAAATTAATGGGAAAAAATTAGAGCTTGAGGATATCGAAATAAATAAAAGAATTGGTGATTACGGTGCAATGGTTGTTCCTAAAGGTGCGACTATTCTTACGCATTGTAATGCGGGAGCTCTTGCAACCGTAGGGTATGGTACGGCACTCGGGGTTGTACGCAGTGCATACGCAAATGATTCGACAATTCAGGTATTTGCAGATGAAACAAGACCTCGTCAGCAGGGGGCTCGTATTACCACGTTAGAGCTTGTAATGGATGGGATTCCTGTTACTCTTATTACTGACGGGATGTGTTCATATTTCATGAAAAAAGGTATGATTGATATGGTTTGTGTTGGGGCGGACAGGATTGCTGCTAATGGGGATGCGGCAAATAAAATAGGCACATATACTGTTGCAATTGCCGCTAAATATCACAATATCCCGTTCTATGTTGCAGCGCCTCTGTCTACTATCGATACTTCTATAAAAACCGGAGATGAAATAATTATTGAAGAACGTAATCACGAGGAAGTTACAATTATAAACGGAAAACGAATTTGTTCGGAAGGGGTAAAAATTATTAACCCTGGTTTTGATGTTACACCTCATGAACTTATAACAGGAATTATTACTGAAAAAGGGATACTAAAACCCGATTATAAGGATTCTATAGCAAAAGTATTTGAATAAAGGAGTAATTTTTATGGCGGAACAGAAAAAAGGTATGGATAAAATGACAAAGGGCTTTTTAATTTTTATAGGTTTGGCGTTTATAATATTAACGTTTACTATCGTTTTAGGAGACCATTCTTATGAATTAAAAGGTGCAGCAAAGGCTAATACGGCATCTGCTCAGAATCAAGGCTCTGCCAATCGCTCTGGAAGTCCGGAATTCCAACCATATCTTGAAGAAATGCATAAGCAAATCAGCGGGGAATGGCAGCCACCTGCGGTTAATAAGGATTCTGAAGTTATCTTGCGCTTTACTATATTAAAAAACGGTCATGTTATTGATGAGCAAGTTGCGCAATCTTCAGGAGATAAAAGAGTAGATGAATCTGCTTTGGCAGCATTAAGAAAGGCTTCTCCTTTGCCTCCGTTGCCTCTGTCCTTTTCAAAAGACAGTATTACTGTTAATTTCAATTTTGTTGTGAGAGCAAATAGTTATGAGGAATAGTTTTATAAATAGTTTATGATAAAATACCTTTAAGAACATATATTTAGAGAGGAGTATAAAATGCAAGCAGCAGATTTAAAATGCGATATTAAAGATATAAATTTAGCGCCTCAGGGCAAAAATCAAATAGACTGGGCGTTTAAGGATATGCCTGTTCTTAAAGAAATAAGAGAAAGATTTATAAAAGAGCAGCCTTTTAAAGGATTAAAGTTATCGGCATGTGTTCATGTAACAAAGGAAACGGCTGCTTTATGTACTGTAATGCAAGCGGGAGGGGCTGATGCAGTGCTTGTTGCTTCAAATCCTTTATCCACACAAGATGATGTTGCCGCAGCACTTGTTAAATATTATAATATCCCTGTATTTGCAATTGCAGGTGAATCTGTAGAACAGTATAAAAGTCATATTGAAGAAGCAATAAATCATAATCCTGATATTATTATTGATGATGGCTGTGATATGGTTTCAATGATTCATGAGCACAGACCTGATTTAATAGGAAAAATTATCGGTTCAACCGAAGAAACGACTACCGGTATAATAAGACTTCAGGCTATGGAAAAACAAGGTACTTTGGGTTTCCCTGCGGTTGGAGTAAATACAAGCTTGACAAAACATTTGTACGACAATCGTTATGGAACAGGTCAAAGTTCTTTTGATGGCGTTATGCGTGCGGCAAATATTTTGGTGGCAGGCAAGACTGTTGTAGTATCCGGTTATGGCTGGTGCGGTAAAGGGGTAGCATTAAGAGCAAAGGCTCTTGGTGCAAATGTTATTGTCTGTGAGGTCGATCCGTTAAAGGCACTAGAGGCTGCTATGGAAGGATATAGAGTTATGCCGATTGCAAAAGCCGCTTTGGAAGGAGATATATTCCTTGCTGTTACTGGTGATAAGCATGTTGTTGATGTTCAACATATGCTGAATATGAAAGATGGTGCATTCGTCGGAAATGTCGGTCATTTTGATTGGGAGGTCAACGTAAGCGGATTAAAGGCTTATACAAAAGAAATTAAACAAATCAGACCAAATCTTGAGGAATATATTTTAAATAACGGAAAGTCTGTATATGTTCTTTGTGAAGGCAGACTTGTTAATCTTGTTGCTGCTGAAGGACATCCGGCAAGTGTTATGGATATGAGTTTTGCTAATCAGGCTCTTGGTATAGAGTTTCTTGTAAAAAATAAGGGTAAACTTCAAAACAAATTATACACTTTACCTTATGAAGTTGATGAAAAAATTGCCCGTTTAAAATTGAAATCTATGGGAATTGAGATTGATACTCTTACAAAAGAGCAAGAAGAATACCTGAAAAGTTGGAAAATGTAGTTTAAATTTTTTGGACAAAGTTGCCGTTTTGAACAGGGGAATAAAAGCCTAAATCATGCAAGCGTTGTCTGAAATTTGGGATTCTGTGGTCATAATGACCGAATACAAATATGCTGCCGCTTTTTAATTTCTGGGCAAGTGTTTCAAGAACTTCATTCGCATATTTTTCACTCATATAGGGAAATACATTTCTTATATTAATTACAGAATTACCTTCGTCTTCAATTTTTTTGAGTTCGGTTAAAATATCCGATTGCTTAAATTCGACCATTTTACGTATTTCAGGGATTATCTCATATGCTTTTTCGTTAGTTGTTATATTATTTTTTATTTTTAGAATTCCTTTTTTTTCTTTTATATAATTTTTCCCGTGTTTTAGATGTATGTTAATATTATCAATATCATATTTTGACAGATTAATTTTGCCTGATTTTGCGGCTTTAATTATTTCTGAGTCAATGTCACAGGCAAAAATCGGGGTATATTTTTTTAAAAGATTTTCAGGTAATTTATCGTATATATACATTGCATACGTGTATGCTTCCGAACCGTCAGAACACCCTAAAGAATATATGTTTACCTTATCAATTCCGACGAAATTCCACATAATATATTCCATCAAAAAATTCCAATCTTCATCGTATCTGAAAATGTTTGATGTTGTTCTTACCGTATCCGTTGAAAATATATTTTTATTTGTAACGGTTTCCGGTTTATAAATTCTTGTACAGCTTGTAAAATGAGGATTGAATTTATTACTTGATTGTATGTTATTAATTGATGAAATATGCATATCATTAAAAAAAAACAAAAAAATAATTTTTTGCTTTCTAAAGTCAGTGTTTGTAAATTTATGTGAATAATTTTCAAATATTGTTTAAAATGTTAAATTATTGAATAGACAAATGTAAATTATCCTCCGAGTGTATATACATATTGAAAAAAATATTATAGAATTAACCTAAGAAGGGATTTAAGCATGAAAAAATTATCGTTGATATTGAGCTTGGTTTTATCGGTCTGTTTTATTGGTACAGGAGCCTTTGCGGATTTTAAAGAGCATTTTGATTTAGGTCAGAGTTACTTATCTCAATATCAATATTCCGGTGCAATTTCCGAATTTAAGAGCGCTTTACGCATTAATTATAAAGACAAATCTGCTCGTATAGGATTGATTAATGCATATCTTGCAAGGGGTACTGACTATGCGAATAAAAGTAAGTCTTGGGATAAGGCGGCGGACGATTATCGTAGTGCGTTGTTCTATTTAAAATATTATCCTGACGATAGAGATGTAAGTAATTCAGCGCAAGCGATTGATCAAGTTGTCAGTAATTTGGACAGATGTTTAACGGAAATGAATTACGACAGAAGTCCTCAAAACAGATTTAACAATGCCAGAAAACTACGTGCAGAGGGGAATTTTGCTGCTGCTGCGTATGAATTTAATCACTCTCTTGGGGCAAAGAATTTACAAAAATCAAGTTTTGAGCAAATTGGCGATATAATGGCTCTTTTGGGGAATAAGAAAAAATCAGTAGAATATTACAAAAAAGCTGTTGCGGTTGCACCTTCTGATTTAAATTTAAGATTAACATATGCAAAAGCTCTCGACGATATGGATAATAGTGACGATGCACTGAAAGAATATTCTTATGTTTTGTCAAAAGCGCGTCAAGATGATAAAGAGCTTTTGTATGTATTAGAAAGAATTTTCGTTAAAAAGCTAAATGAAAATCCGACAAGTGCAAACTTCAATGCCAATATGGGTGCTGTGCTGCAGAAGGAAAACAGACTTGATGAGGCGTTGTCTTATTATAAAAAAGCTGAATCTTACGATCCTTCTAATATAAATACGCGAATTAATGTAGGTACTTTGTATCAGCAAAAAGAGGATTATAAAACGGCGATTAAAGCGTATGAATCAGTTCTGATTTTGTATCCGGATAATGTCCTTGCAAATGTTTACAGAGCGCAATGTTACGAAAAACTCGGGGATAATAAAATTGCCCAAGAGGCTTATAAAAAAGTTCTTTTAGTTGATCCCGAGAATGTAATAATTAAGAAACAAATGCTTGATAATGTGAAAAAATCTTCTACTCCTATCCAATTTGTTGATTATGTAAAGGTTAATCTGCCCAAAAATACTCAAGCGGATGTTATATATGATTATGCTTTAGAACTTCATAGGGCAAATAAAATTGACGATGCAATCTATATGTATAATGAAACCATTGAATTGACTGCCGGATCTCCGAATTCTGAAATTTATGTCAATATTGCGCTTGCTCAAGCACAAGCAGGCAGATACAACGATGCAATAAATACATTAAAATCAGTTCAGGATAAGTATCCCGGAGATGAAAAAATATCAGCTAATATTAAAAATATTGAAAATATGCTATATGATACAAAAATGACGGCTGCAGCCGAGTTGTATAAAAGTAAGTGTTATGAACAAGCAGCAATGGCATATATTGCAATAACTCCGCCGACTGTTAATACAATGCTAGGGGCTGCAACATCCTATCAAGAAATGGGAGATAAAGATAATGCTATTGAATATTATAAAAAAGCTTTAGATTTAAAGAAAGTTGATTCGGATATTGCATATTATATTGCAGTCTTGTATGGAGAGAAAGAAGATTACGAAAATGCAAAAAATTATTTAGGGAAGGCTATTGCATTTAATAAAAATAATACTCAGGCACATGAATATTTAAAATCTATTAATGAAGCGGAGGATTCAAATCTTTTAAATAACGCAATTGCTAATTATGAAGCGGAAAAATACGATGAAAGTCTTGCGGATTTAAATAAGCTTCTTGAAAAAAATGAAAAAAATGATTATGCGCTTTATTATCGAGGTATGATATATGATGCAAAAGGCAGGAGATATGAGGCTGTCAAAGATTTGAAGAATGCCATTGCATTGAATAAAGATTTTAAAATATGTAATTATATGATAGCATCAAATTATGATGCTCTAAATAAGTATGAAGATGCTATAAAATATTATGAGCTATATGCTAATTCAGATGTTGAGGATGATGATTACAAAAAATATGCAAAAGCAAGGGCAGAGGAATTAAGAGAAAATGCCAATACTTCAGCCGCAAAAAAATAAAATATCAAATGTATTAAAATCAAAAGTTTCTCTTGCCCCGATGGCCGGAATAACAGATTATGTATTGCGTAGTATTATAAGAAGTTATTGCAAAAATTGTCTTATTACAACAGAAATGATAAGTTCGGAATTTTTAGCACAAAATCGAAATCAAACGGATATTTTGATGCTTGATAATTCTCATCATCCGATTGCTTATCAAATATGCGGGCATAAACCGTTTATGATGCAGGATGCGGCAAGAAAATTGTCGGAAGTTGCTGATATTATAGATATAAATATGGGCTGTCCTGTCAGAAAGGTTGTTTGTGGTCATGACGGTTCGGCGTTAATGCGTGAGCCTGAGCTTGCTTATGATATTGTTCAGGCAGTAAAAGAAGGTACTGAATTGCCTGTAAGTGTAAAATTTCGTCTTGGTTATACTCAAGATGATATGAATTACGTCGAATTTGGGCAAAAAATGCAGGAAGCAGGAGCGGAATTCATAACAATCCATGCGCGTACCAGATCACAAATGTACTCAGGAAAAGCAGACTGGGAGAAAATCAGAGATTTAAAAAATAATGTAGATGTTCCTGTTTTTGCAAATGGTGATATAACAAGTGTTGAAAGTGCAATTGAGTGTGTAAAACAAAGCGGTGCAGACGGAGTTGCAGTCGGACGAGGAGTTTTAGGTGATCCAACCCTATTATATAGAATTGACCATTATTTCAATACGAATGAAATTTTACCTGCTCCGTCGATTAGTGAAAAATTGAAGATAATGAAAAAACACTTGGCGCAAGAAGTAGAATTGCGCGGGGAAATGATTGGGGTAAAATTCTTTAGAAAGTTTTATCCGTATTATATCTCAGGGATACAAAATGCCTCAAAATACAGAGGGGTTCTGATAAAAGAAGAAAGTTATAACAAATTGCTTGAATATTTCAAGGTTATAGAAAAAGATTTAGAATTATCTTGATATATTCAAAAAAATTGTTATAATTATGTTGTTATGAAAAGGTTTTTAATATTAATCTTAATGGTATTTTCTTTATTAGGTACCGGATTTTCTCTGGCTGACGAGGTCGCTGATAGTGATACTCAAACTCAGGAGTCTGTTAAAGACGAATTACCTGATGTTAGAGTGGAATTAAGAGAGCAAGCCAGTGTTGAAATTCCCGCAGGGATTGTTGTTCCTGTTATAAATATGCAGGAAATATCTACGCAAAATTGCCCTGTCGGTTATAAAGTAAAATTCGTTTCAACAAATGATTTGTATGTAGGAGATATAAAAGTTATTCCTGAAAATACGGTTTTTTATGGTTATATAGAGAAGATTAATGATCCGATTGTAGGTACAAATGCTTCAATGAAAGTCAAAATAACAAAACTTGTTTACCCCGACAATTACGAACAAAATGTAAAAGCTTATATTTATACTACAAACAACAATCTTATCGGAGGTGAGCTCACTGCTCCTGCAGAGTGGGTAAGAATGCCCCATTATCAGGACACTTATCAAGGAATATCTTGGATTCACAGAGGGGCAACGTTACAAATGAGACCGGGAGGAAAACGCTCAATGGGTGCTCATACAAAGCTGCCTGTTGGCGAAAGACATTTGATAATATTTATTGCTCCTGTTTCGCTTACTCATACAATAAGCGAATGATAACACTTAATAAATTGACAAATATTGTTCGTAGTATAAAATAATTATAGACAGCAATATTGTTGAAAGGTATACGTGTATTATGAAGAAATTTCTTATAGCCGTTGTATGTATGGCTTTTTCATGTGCAAATGTGTTTGCGCAAGACAATTCTATTACGGATAATATTCCATCAAATATAAATTACAATGCAAATAACGCTACAATTTATAATTTTGATGCAAAAACTCTTAAAAATTCAATAGTTACTGTCCCTGCCGGTCAAACATTCAGAGGGGTATTTTTGTCCCCTGTAAGTTCTGAAACGGCTTTCAACGGGCAGGAGGTCAGCCTTGCATTAACAAATGATTTTTACTGTAAGGATAAAAAAGTTGCGCCGGCCGGTAGTACCGTTACGGGCAGTGTTATAGAAGTGTCAAAAGCAAAACACGGATCTCTGAATGGAAAGTTGGCTATGAGATTTACCCATATTATTACTCCTTCAGGACTTGATATTCCTATATCTGCGATAATCAGAACTCCTGATAAAACCGGAGTATTATTGGGTGGAAGCGATTTAATGTTTACTTTCGGGAACGGAGTTGTACCGGAATCTGAAAGTGCAAGAACTTTTACACCGCCTTTTATAGGGGCGAGTGCAGGTACTGCAGCAGCAATGACAACTGCAGTTAAAACAAACGGTGGCAGCTTGCTAAAGTCTGTTTGGGATAAAGGGGTTGATGTTGATATTTCAGCAAATACTGCTGTTGAATTGATTTTAACTCAACCTATTACTGTTACTCCGACTGATAATTAAAATGAGTTAGTCGGGTGATAATTTTATTTATTATTTAAAATAGAATTATCATTGAAAATAAATTCTGTTAGGAAAATAAATGTCATTACTTGGGAAATATACAAAAGAAAGAGAAGCAAATCATAACTTAACATCTGATCCGATAGAGGATAAATTTGTTATGCCTGCAGTTACTCGTGAAGACGATGATGGTTCAATTTCTCTTAAAAAAGGGTTATTTATTTCTGCAATCATTCATCCTGCTACTGTAGGAGTGCTCTGGTTAATATTTTTAATTTGTGCTTTGTTAGGTATCCATTTATCAATATTTGATAAGCCAAAACCTAAAGTAAATGACATAGAGTTCGTTTTGGTTGATAAAGAGGATACTCCAAGGGACTTGAATACTAAAAATCGTGCGGATATGAATTCTCGCTCAGGCGGAATAAATAATCCGAAGTTACCTGTATCAATGCCTTCATCTCAAAGACCGTCGGCTAAACCGGCAGGTGGCGGGGCTCCAAAAAATCCGAGTGCAAAACCTCAAAATCAATCTTTGATGGATAGAGTTAAACAGAGTGTTATCAAGCCTCAATCATCTCCAACAACAACTCAAAAGAATGTTACGCCGTCGGCTGTTCCGACTCCGGCTGTTCCAAAACCTGAGATTGCTAAACCTCAGCCTCCGACTGCTCGTCCGTCTATGAAGCCTCCTATTACTCCAAAGACGGTTCAAAAGCCAACTAATACTCCGTTTAAGGTCCCTGTTCCGACAGGTGGTACAACAACGGGACAGTACGCAACCGGTCCTATTAGCGGCAGCGGAACTTCAAATAATGGTGGCTCAAAGGGCTCCGGTACATATGCTCCTAACCCGTCTTTAGCTCCAGTAGGAAACGGTTCAGGCTCTTCTACATCAAGAGGTTCAGGTACGGGCTCAAGGACAGGCAGCGGTGCAGGTTCAAGTGGTGGCAGCGGCTCAGGAGGAGGTAACCCTGGTGGCGGAGGTGGCCGTCCGGGGATTGACGCAATCAGAGAACCTGATTTTGGCCCATATATGAGAGAATTGCAACGACGGATTAAAATGAACTGGGATCCGCCTAAAGGAAACGAAAGTAAACGAGTTGTTCTGTTATTTAAGATTGCTAAAGACGGAAGATTACTTTCTTGCAGTGTATTCAAGTCTTCCGGTTTGCAGAATGCAGATGCGGCAGCTCTTAATGCCGTAAAACTGGCAGCACCGTTCAGACCTTTACCGCCTGAATTTAAAGGTCAAAGTATAGATATTCAATTTACGTTTGATTACAACGTTTTTGGAGCAACAAAATATTAGAGTAATACAAAAATGAGGATAAAATTATGGAATTATTAATCGAATCAATCAAAATGGACTGGCCGGTATTGTTACCAATATTAATATGTTCAATACTTGTGCTTGGTGTTGTTATCAACAAGTGGTCTTATTTTAAGAAAAACAGAAGAGATATAGCTGTTTATATGCGGGAACTCAATAGAGAACTTGAATCAAATGATTTGAGAGCGGCTCAAGACACTGCGCTTCGTTGTGGCGGAGTTGTAGGGGAAGTCATAGAAGAAGCAGTCAGAATTTTTAATGAGCAGAAAAAAGGATTTTCAAGAGCATTTGATATTTCTGCAACTCTGGCAACCAGAAAGTTAGAATCAAATTTAACAATATTAGGTACAATTGGTGGTGTTGCGCCTTTCTTAGGTTTGTTTGGTACGGTTGTTCGTATACTTTTAACTTTTAAAGATATGGCTGCCGCAGGTCATGCTGCTCAAGCCGCAGACGTTATGTACGGGATTGGTTCAGCGTTGATTGCAACTGCTTTTGGTTTAGGTGTTGCAATTGTTGCGGTAATTTTCTTCAACATGTTCCAATCTGTTGTTAAACATTTTGAAAATGATTTTAATTTGATAAAATTATTGTTCTTAAATTATGTTGATTCTGAAGGACAAACACAATCAAACTATAATTCGTCACCAAAGGTGAATTTATAATAGGTGAGGCTAAACATGGCATTTGGCAGTGAAAGACAAGGTAAAATATTTTCAGAAATAAATATAACGCCATTAACGGATATCTTCTTGGTATTGTTAATTATTATGATGGTTGTTGCACCTGTGTTGCAATCAAATGACACTCCGGTGGATATTCCGGAGATAAATAACGGTGTAAATATTGAGGAATCAAAGGTCTCAGTATCAGTTACCGCAGATGGCTTAATTTATGTTAACGGTAGCCCAACGGAGACTTCAAAACTTACGGATGCATTGATTGCAGTAAAGGATCCTGATAATGAAAAACAAGAAGTTGTTGTTAAGGCTGATAAAAATGTTTCAAGTTCTAAGGTCCTTGATATTATGGATGCTGCTCAAAATGCCGAATATAAAAAACTTATTGTTGCAGGAGAACCTTTAAGTAAAAAAGAACAAAAAGTATTAAAAAATAATTCATCTGAAATTGATTCGATTAATATTCCAACGGAGGAAGAATAATGGCAAGAAAAACATTCAATGAAATAAATATTACTCCGTTAACAGATATATTTTTGGTTCTTTTAATCATAATGATGGTTGTTGCTCCACTTTTGGATCAGCAAGGTATTAGTCTTAGTGTCCCTGAAAATGTAGAAGAACAGCAGATTGATAAAGACCCGCAAATTTTAACTGTGTATGTATCAAGTGCCGGTAAATATTTTATAAACAACGAAGAAATCGAAAAAGATCGACTTGGAACAGTTTTGGCTACAGAGATAAAAAATTATCCTGACGGTCTATTAATAAAAACCGATGAAGAGGCAAAGCATGGTGCGGTTGTTACGCTTATGGACAAAGCCCGCTATGCCGGTGTAAAAGCTATTTCAATAGACAGAATGTAGTTTTTGTTATTAATCGAAAAAGGCTTAGTTTGTCAACTAAGCCCTGTTTTGAATTTTTGTTCAATCCCCTTTAAGCAACGTGTTCTTCTTTTTCCACTTTTTTTAAGTATTCTTCAACAGTAGTCAAAACGTATTTTTCTTTTTCACTTAATTCTTTTACATAATCTTTTACTGTTATCATTTCGTAGTTTTTCATCGCTATTGCCTTTTATAACTTTTCCCTTACATTTATATAAAGTATTTTTATTATAGAAAATTGCCATATTTTGTATATACTACTTAATAAAACTTAACATAAATTTATTTCGCTTTCATGTGCATTTAAAGTTGGTTTGGGGTAAGATGTTTATGTAAGTTTGGGAGTAAGGAAGACATACTTACTAATATTCTTACCTGTACACTTTATAAGAAAGGACATATAAATGCTCAGAACAGGGATAGTCGGATTACCAAATGTAGGGAAATCAACTTTATTTAATGCTTTGACCAGCACAAGAAATGCACAAAGTGCTAATTATCCGTTTTGTACTATTGAACCTAATATCGGAGTCGTTGAAGTTCCTGACGAAAGACTCCCTATTCTTGCAAAATTATGCAAAACAGAAAATATTATTCCGACGGCTATTGAGTTTGTAGATATAGCAGGACTTGTCAAAGGTGCAAGCAAAGGGGAAGGTTTAGGTAATCAATTTCTGCAAAATATCAGAGAAGTTGATGCTATCATTCAGGTCGTAAGATGTTTTGATGATGTAAATACTATTCATGTTGAAGGGAAGGTTGATCCGATAAGTGATATAGAAACCATAAATACTGAGCTTGCGCTTGCGGATATGGCTTCTGTTGAACGCCGTCAGCAGCGGATTTCAAAAGCTGCAAAAGGTAATGATAAAGATGCGGTTTTGGAAAACAAAGTATTGGACAAACTTATGGGGCTTTTACAGAATTGTACGTTTATAAATGTTAAAGAGCATTTTGATGAAGATGAAATTCCGTTTGTAAAAATGCTTAATTTGATGTCGATTAAGCCGGTAATCTATTGCGCGAATGTTTCTGAGTTTGATCTTAAAGACGGAAACGATTATACTCGCAAGGTCCAAAAATATGCTGATGAACATGGTGCTGAAATGGTTATAATTTCAGCTAAAATTGAAGAAGAACTTGCAGAACTCGGGCAAGACGAAGCCAAAGAATATCTTCACGATTTAGGAATTGAAGACAGTGGAATAAATCGAATGATAAAATCGGTTTATTCTCTTTTAAAATTAAGAACATTCATTACTGCCGGCGAAAAAGAAGTTCGTGCATGGACAATTACGGCCGGAACAAAAGCGCCGCAAGCGGCAGGTGTTATTCATACTGATTTTGAAAAAGGTTTCATTAGAGCAGAAATTACTCCTTGCAAGGATTTTATTGAGCTTGGTTCATATAATGCGTGTAAAGAAAAAGGGGTTACTCGTCTTGAAGGTAAAGAATACATTATGCAAGACGGGGATTTGGCACATTTTAGGTTTGCTCTGTAAAAAAGGCGATTAGGGCATTAGTACAATAGTGAAATTATGACTGCTAAAGTTTTACTATTGTATTATGACTATTATTACCCTAAAACGAGCATACTGCCTTACAGATTTATTGCCCTATTTCCTTAAAAAAACTACTATACAAAATTAAAAAAACATGCTATTATTTTAACAGATGTAGTATAAAAATTTTTTTAGGAAATATATGCAATAAATTTTATTTAACTTAAAAACTGAATAAATGCAGGTGTAGGCTATATGTACACCTGATTGCATGTATTATAAAAAAATAGAAAAGGATAAGGTATTAACTTTATGGATGCAAAAACCTTGCTATTGGTTATTGCAACTATTGCGGTAATAGTTTTAGTTGTAATACTGATTATTCAAAAGAACAAAGTTAGTGCTGCTTTGTTGTCTATTCAAAAGGATAAAGATGCACTGGACGAAAGAGAAAAGATTTTACAAAAAGAAGCAAAAATTAAGGCTTTAGAGGAATTGCAAAATGACAGAGAAGCATTAAATGAAGAAGAAAGGGAAAGACGTCAAGAGCTTTCAAGACAAGAACAAAAATTAGCTAAAAGAGAAGATGCTCTTGAAGAAAAAATCCAAGAATATACAGATAAAGAAGCTGAAGTCCAGCGTAAAAAAGATGAACTTTTAGATAAAGAAGATTATTTAGCAGAACTTGTGCAAAAACAGACAGAAGAATTAGAAAGAATTTCGGGAATGTCTTGTGAAGAAGCAAAAAATAGTCTTTTGGAACAGTTAAAGAATGATCTTGCACAAGAACAGATGCAGCTTATAAGAGAGAATGAAGCAAAAATAAAAGAGGCTTCCTTAGAAAAAGCTCAAGAAATTCTTTCCACAACTATGCAGCGCTGTATGATTGAGCAAGTTGTTGAAACGACCGTGTCAGTTGTTGCATTACCGAACGATGAAATGAAAGGTCGTATAATCGGGCGTGAAGGTCGTAATATAAGAGCATTAGAAACATTAACCGGAGTTGATTTGATTATTGATGATACTCCTGAGGCTGTTGTTTTATCAAGTTTCGACCCAGTAAGGCGTGAAATTGCAAAGTTAGCTTTAGAAAAACTTATAGTTGATGGTCGTATCCACCCTGTAAGAATTGAAGAAATGGTTGCGAAGGCTCAAGAAGAAATTGATAAGAAAATTTGGACCGAGGGTGAAAATGCCGCACTCGAAATGGGTGTTATGGGTTTAAATAAAGAGTTAATCAAAACGTTAGGGCGTTTGTATTACAGAACAAGTTACGGTCAAAACGTTTTGAAACACTCTTTAGAAGTTGGACATATTGCAGGGATGTTAGCTGCCGAATTAGGAGCGAATGAAAAAATTGCAAAACGAGCAGGCTTATTACATGATATAGGTAAGGCCGTTGACCAAACTCAAGAAGGTACTCATATTCAACTTGGGGTAGAAATAGCTTCAAGATACGGGGAAAAGCCGGAAGTAATTCATGCAATTGAGGCGCATCATGATGATGTTGTTGCAAATACTATTGAGGCAGTATTAGTCAAAGTTGCTGATGCAATTTCGGCAGGCAGACCGGGGGCAAGACGTGACACTTTAGAAATTTATATTAAACGTCTGCAAAAGATTGAAGAAATAGTTAACAGTTATGAAGGTATAAAGCAATCTTTTGCGGTGCAGGCAGGTCGTGAGGTTCGTATAATCGTTCAGGCGGAAATGTTTGATGATTTAGCTTCCGGTAAACTTGCACGTGATGTTGCAAAACGTATTGAAGATGAACTTGATTATCCGGGACAAATCAGAGTAACGGTTGTAAGAGAGTTCAGAGCAACTGAAATAGCAAAATAATGACTAATAAAATAATCAAAATTATATTTTTCGGAGATATAGTCGGCAAGCCTGGGCGCACTGCCGTCAGGGAGTTTTTGACGTTAAACAAAGAAAAATATGATTTTGTTATTGCAAATATTGAAAATGCATCACACGGTTTTGGCTTGACTGAAAAAAATTATAACGATTTTATCGAATATGGTATTGATGCGATGACTTGTGGCAATCATATTTGGGATAAAAAAGATATTTATTCTTATATTGATAATGCAGAAAGGCTTATCAGGCCGATAAATTACCCCAGTTGTGTTAAAGGGGTAGGCAGTCATATTTTTGAAATAAACGGAATTAAAATCGGGGTAATTAATGCTATAGGCAGAGTATTTATGAATATGGTTGATTCTCCGTGGGAAATAGTTAAAGAAGAAATTGCTAAGATTAAAGAAATAACTCCTATAATTGTAATGGATTTTCATGCTGAAGCGACTGCAGAGAAAGTTTGTTTTGGAAAATATTGCTCAGAGCTAGGTTTGAGTGCGTTTTTGGGGACACATACACATGTTCAAACCGCAGATGAATCTATTATAAATGGTATGGCATATATTACAGATGCCGGTTTTTGTGGAGCAAGCGACGGGGTTATCGGGATGGAATATCAAACATCTCTTTCAAGATTTTTAACAGGTATTCCCGAAAGGTATGAAGTTGCACAGGGTTTGACAACACAGGTTAATGCCCTCGAGGTTGATATTGACGTAAATAGCGGTCAGGCTTTGGCAGTAAAAAGAGTTTTTTGTAGTAATAGTAAAGTAGAGGAAAATGGAGATGAAAACTGATTTACACATTCACACATATTTTTCCGACGGCGTATTTACTCCGGAAAAAATTGTGGACAGTGCTCTTGATGTCGGGCTTGGTGCAATTGCAATTACGGATCATGATAATGTGCTTGCTTATGATGTTGCTAAAAAATACATCAATGAAAAAGGTTTGAATGATAAAATTCAAGTGTTGCGCGGAATAGAAGTAAATACTTTGTATAATGATTATGAAGTTCATATTTTAGGTTATTTTATGGATGTAAATAATTCTGATTTTCAGAGTATGATAAAATCCCAGCAACAGGCAAGGGTTAAACAAACAAAAGAAATTTTAGGGTTACTTGCCAAAAAAGAGGGTATAAGAATTAAATTTGAGGATATTAAAAAACTTGTTGCTCCGGGCGGAAGTATCGGACGTCCTCATATTGCAAGGGCTATAACATCGGCAGGTGGGACTACTAACGTCATGGATGCTTATGCAAAATATATTCATTTAAAATCTCCTGTTTATGTTCAAAGAAAGACTGTTTCACCTCAAGATGCAGTTGAAATTATCTATGATGCAGGCGGGATTCCTGTAATTGCTCATCCTCACGATTTGGAAAACATGGCAGAAAGCTTAATTAAGGATCTTATGAATTACGGTTTACGAGGTATTGAAGCATATCACAGAAAACATTCTCCTGCAATGGTTGAATATTTCTCTTCAATGGCAGAAAATCTTGGCTTAATAGTTACCGGCGGGTCAGATTTTCATGCTCCAAATGTAATAAATGGTCAAATTGTTTTGGGTAAAAACTTTATACCTGATTGGGTTTATGACAAATTGGTTGAGGAAAAAAAGCGACTTGATATTGCTGCAGTAGGTTAATAATGAAACAAATAAAATGGAAAACGGAATATTCTTTAATAATTTTGGCAATTTTTGCAGGTACATTGTTATTAATTCCGATGTCCTTTGCTTCAAAGGCTGCGGTGCATGTATCAAAGTGGAATTCTGAATATAATAAAATAGAATATATGTTTTCGGCAATGAGCGCGCAAGCGGAATCTGATATTGTTGAGAATTTAAAAAACGCAAAAACTGGATTGCTGCGCGAAAAGTATATGATTGAGCTCGTAAAGCCGTATTTAAGACTAGAAGAGCCATTAAAGAAAGAAAAATATAATCAGCGCTTAATGAATGGGAAACAAGTTCCTACGGATGATTTGTATTATTTTGATACATTATATAATTCTCGCGATGGTATGGTTATTGGGGTAAAGGAAATAGAAAATAAAACACCGGATTCTCCTGTTTTTATTATGATGATTGATACAAACGGATACAAAAAGCCGAATATGTGGGGGCGAGATATTTTTGGTTTAAATATTTATAAAGATGGAAATGTTAATCCTATCGGTTATGGATGGAATGTTGATAATTTGCGCAAAGATTGTTCTAAAAACGGAACAGGACTTTCGTGTTCTTATTTTTATCGGATAGGAGGAGAATTTGTTGAATAATATAAAAAATATATGCGTATTCTGTTCATCCAGTGATTATCTTGATGATGTTTATTACAAAGATGCAAAAGAGCTCGGTCGTTTAATAGGGCAAAACGGCTATAATATAGTTTATGGTGGTTCAACTCTCGGAATGATGTGGACTTGCGCATCTGAAGTTAAAAATAACGGTGGGAAAATTTACGGAGTCATGCCGCAAAGGCTTGTAGATTTAGGTTGCAGAACTGATAATTGTGATGAATTCCATCTTGCTCAAGGTATGCGCGACCGTAAGCAAAAAATGGATGATATTTCTGATGCCGTTATTGCAATGGCCGGAGGATTCGGTACTTTAGAGGAATTTGCAGAAATGTGTATTCAAAAACAGCTTGGGTTTAATAAAAAAGCAATAGTTTTGCTTAATACTAATGGCTTTTATGATGACCTTTTAAAATTTTTTGAGAAAATGATAGAAGAAAAATTCGCGAATAATTATGCAAGAGATTTGATTTTCGTTGCAAATACACCACAAGAAGCAATTGATTATATCAAAAACTATATAAAGCCTGAAAAAACTCCAACAAAGCATGAAATTTATTCCAGATAAATTTAAGTATATCGTTCTTGCAAATGTAAAATTTTTTGTGCATTATTGTTCTTTTTTAACATTTTGCACAAATTGTTGTTTTAATATATTATAGTAGCAGAGTTAGGGAGAGAGCAATGGATATTAAAATGATTTTAGAAATAATTTTTGTAATGTTAGGGGCTTATATTATAGGCTCAATACCTACAGGATATATCATCGTTAAACTCTTTACGGGACAAGATATTAGGACAATCGGTTCTGGTTCAACCGGAGCAACAAACGTAAAAAGAGTTATGGGTAAAAAATGGTTTTTTGCTGTAATGATACTTGATGCAATAAAAGGTGCATTACCGGTTGTTTTGGCATATTTTTTGACAGCTTCATTAAAGGAAATTGGTCTTCTTCCTGTAATTGCAGCGGTTTTTGTCATAATTGGGCATAGTAAATCTGTATTTTTAAAATTTACCGGAGGGAAGTCTGTTGCTTCAGGAGTAGGGACTTTGTTGGCTCTAAATTGGCAAGTCGGGCTTATTATTGCCGCTATCTGGGCAATAATAACTTGGGTCTCTCGTTATGTATCATTAGGATCAATAATTGCATTGGCGGCTGCACCCATTGTAATGTGGTTTTTAAATGCCCCAATTTCATACATAATATATGCAGCTGTTGCAGCAATATACGTAATTTATCTTCATAGAGAAAATATTAAAAGACTTATTGCAGGAAACGAAAATAAGGTAAGATAATTATTTTTTAATCATTGATATAAAAATTTCTGCCCACTCTTTTAAGAAGGGGTATTCTTTTATATTCCAGAAATGCTTTTTCAATTCTTCTAAATTATCTTTCGGAGTTCCTATATTATTTAGTCTTTCGTATATATATGAATACATTCCTGTTCTGTCAGCACCTTCTTCTCCGTGAACGTGTGCTTTACCGCCGTTCATTTTAACTCCTTCTATAATGTCTAAAAATTTTCCGACATTTTCTTTTTTAGGATACTTTGCTACAGATGGTATATTGTGATATTTTATACCGAGCGTATTTGCAATTTTTTCTTCTTCAGTTTCTTGCATCATTGCTCTCAAGTCAATAATATCGGTTATTCCGTCTTTTTTTAACCATTTCATATTGCGTGGTGTAAGTTTTGCAGAACGAGAAAGAATTGCATCTATTTTTTTGTAGTTTTGTGGTTTTGCAGAAAATAATATTTTAAACATTTTTATCCTTTCGATATTTATATTAACCACATAAAAACATGAAAAAATTTTTTTTGCTATATTGTTATAAATAAAAAATACCCCGTAAAAAATTCTACGGGGTACTTTTTTAATTTTTAATCAATTAGCTCAATTGAACTGTAACTGATTTTGGTTTTTGAGTATAAGTAATTTTGTCTTCTCTTGATAACCATCCTAAGCCCATGTATGTGAAGTTGTCATCTAAATCCATATCTTTTCTTAATTTGTTGATTGTAACTTCACCTCTGCTTGATAGGTAATTATAAATTTTACCTGCAGATTCAATAATTTGTTGTTGCATTTCTTTTACTTCTTTGTTTGTTTTTGTGAACATGTTGAGCCTCCTTTTTTATATTTTTATATTACAACTTATAAAAAATAAATCAATAGCTTATTTGTAAAAAGTCTAAAAGCCTTGCAATAGAAGGACTTTACCCTTTAATATTTTTTAAACTTTCTATAATTTTATAACAAAAATTTTGAAAAATATCGTAAATTGGAGTATTTTTTTTGATAATGCTAAAAAAATGAGATATATCCCCCAAAAAATAGAAAAATTTTGTCAAAAAAAAATTATTTTTTATTCTGTAAAGTGTTGTCATTTCGTTGTTTAAGTCTGATGGAACTTTTAAAATTTTGTGATAATTATAAAAATAATAAAACGGAAAAGAATGTATCTTTTCCGTTTCTCACATATTTACTTGTCTAAAATAATTATTTAGCAAGTTTTTTGATTGCAAGTGCTAATCTTGATTTTTTTCTTGCTGCAGTATTTTTGTGTAAAATACCTTTAACAACAGCCTTATCGCAAAGTTGATAAACTTTTGACAGAGCGGCATTTAATGCTTCTTTATCTTTACTGTCAGCAAGTTCTAAAACTTTTTTTGTTGCAGTTTTAATTGAAGATTTCCATGCTACGTTTTTAAGTCTGTTTTTTTCAGCGACTAGCACTCTTTTTTTAGCAGATTTAATATTTGCCATTTTCTTTACCTTTCAAATTTGTGCGGTTAATGACTCCGCAACTACTCATTTGAGGATGTGAGTACAAGTATTAAACCTCAAAAAAAAAAATTTTGCAACTTTAAGTTTATTTTAATGTTTCATCTGTATAAGAATCATTAGAGCACTAATTGTTAAGTTTTTTTATATTATTTGCAATAGTGGCAAAATTTATTTTTACGGATTTTAGTATAAACATGAGAATATATAGAGTAAATTCATGTACCAATTTTAATGGTATACGTCAGGATAGAAACACCGTTGAGCAGTTAAAACAGGATAATGCTTACAATTTAAATTTGCCAAATCAGCGCAGGATTTTAAATGCAATCGACGAATTGGCTAAAATCCCCGGAGAAGATAATGTAAGCTTCTTACTTGATGTCTCTCAAAATTTAAGATATGGTACAAATTTTGATTTAGGTAAAAAGCCTTATAACAACTGGAAAGAAAGATTAAATAATGCGGCATTAATGTCTTTAAAATTGTCTGATAAGTCAGTGCAAACTAAATTATCAAAGAAAGTAGAGCAAGTAATTAATGCTCCCAAAATATTAACATTCGAAGAAAGAGAGTTGTTAGCGCATAAAGAATTGCTTCTTGAAAAAATTAATCCTGATGATGTTAAAAATCTAAAAAATATAAATGAAACGAAGTTATATAGAAATCTAAATTATTTTCTTATATCTTCTGAAGTATCTTTGGCTCAAAAGATTTATATTTTAAAAAGATTAAATTATATGATGAGTGATGATTATAAAATTAATCCTCAGCTCAAAGACAAAAAGACAAAACTTCTTGCAGAAATTTTAAATGATATTGTTATTGATACTCCGGAGTCAAAAATTCCTAATATTAAGTCTATAAATCAAAGACAACATGGTATATGTGCCGCAATATCAATTTGCCGTAAGGCTCTTGCGTATGAAGATAAAGCCAATTATGTAGATATGCTTTTAACAGAATTGGATGACAAAGATTATATGGAAGTTTATGATAGAGCGAATTTAGGTCAGCATAAAAAAGTCCCAATTCCAAAGTCGCCGATTGATTATAATTATGCAATTAAAAAAGGATATCGTATTGTTGATACATCTGCTATGAATTGGATGAATGTTGCAGATACGGCTGGTGCATTTAATGATATAATGGGTACATACAATGCTTTTGACAAGGAAAACTTTGGAACCTTTGATGATACCCATATTCACAGAGATATTACTGATAAAAGTGGTAAATATCAGTCTTATTTTAGAAGTTGTAAAAAATCAAAAGATGCGGCTGCGAGGTGCAAAAAAAGATATGAATTGCAAAAATATAATATTTCTGTTAAATCTTCAAAAATGAAAGAGGATATAGAGGCTTGCTCTCTAAATACAAAACTATTGCGATCAATCATTAGTCAAATATCCCCATCTCTTGATAATGACGATTTAAGAAAAGTTATGAATGATTTGTTATCATTGTGTGTTGTTAATTCAGAACAAAAATCCAAAATGGATGAAACAAAACAAAAATATGCTTTTATTGTTAATGAAGATGATGATGTCAAATCAGAAAAAATTAAAAATTATATCGGGCATATTCTTACTGATGGTGTAAATAATAAGATTTTAGATGAAAAATCTTTAGAAATGGTAAGGCTTATAGAAGAAATTAACCATATAAGTGCGAATGCTTCAGATGCTCAATTAAGAAAATTCCTTCAAAGTAAGTCTTTATTTGATGCTGCAGCAGCATACAGGACGATGCAATCGTTTGCACTTGATATTCCGGAATGTTTATATCCTATGATGATAAAGTATAATATTCCCGATAATGAATCTTATCTAATTCAGAATTTAAACAGCCTTAGCAAGAAATTACGTTCAGGTAAAATGGATCCGGAACTAAAAGAAAAGCTTTTCGAAATTTTTGAAAATGATATTAATGATAAAAAACAGGAACAAAAATCTGTGGTCGATGGCGATGAAATATTGGCCGAAATTTTTGATGAGTATTCGGATACGGTTAAATTAATGCTGGGTCAATTAACGGATGATTTGTATGCTGCACTTATGTATGAAAACAGAAAAAAAGTGTTATTAACAAAACTATCGGCTGTAAGAGAGGAAGCAATTAATGCTGATAAATATGAAATTGATAGTATATCATCAAAATTGGGGATGAACTCAGATAAAAAAATATTATTAAAAACTCTCGATAAATATATTGAAACTTTAAAAGATGAAAATTGCAGCGATGAACAATATATTGACATAATGAATAAAACAGGACATAAATCTCGTCTTATGGATATTAAAAGTTCATTTGATACTGTATATGAATCGTTATTTGTAAATCAAAATCCTTATATAATTATGGGCTTCAATACTATAAACGGAGCACCTGCTGATTCTCCTATTGAAACAACACAAGATTTGTACAAGGTATTGGCAGAAAGTTTTAATAATATTTCTATTTTTATAAAAAGTCTTCAAGATAGACTTCAAGTATATTCTAATGATGGTATAGTTTTAAATTCTGCAGATCCCAAATATGCAGTTCTCAAAAAACTTGAAAATATGGGAGATGTTCCGACAGAAAAAGAACTAAATTCATTGAGAGATAAATTTGATAGATTTTATAATGAGCGCTACAGTAAAGAAGGCTTGAAAATAAAATTTGTAAAACTCCCCCAAAATATAACCGGCTTTACCCCTATGGAAAAAGAGGCATTAAGTAAGTATAGGAATAATATAAATGCTTGGTATGCTTATTCATCAAGATGTTTGGACGAAGTATACAGAGAAATGAAAGAGCCCTTAGAAGCTTTAAATAAGGAAATCGGAGTTCAAGAAGGGAAATACTGGGTAAAAGAAAATGACAGCGGATTATCAGATGAACAAGTGCTTAAAATTTTTGAGCACATGACAGACAGACATTACTATATGGAAGATGATATAAAAGCCGGGATTAATAAAATAAAAGAATCTCCTTATTCCGGTGCTTCCTCTACTTCTGTTTTGACTAATGAGGCTGCGCTGCACGAGCAGTATATTGCGGATGTTAAACCAACTGTTTTATCGGATAATGGTAATGAAAAAGTTGAAAATATAATTTTTCACGATAATACATGGGGTGTTTCTGAACATGAAAACACATGGGTTGATAAATACGGTTTTTTAAGAACTGATTACAGTGCTGACTATGGTGGCGATGCAGGTTATATAACAAATGAAAAGTACCAAAACGGTAAATTGGAAGGTAATTTAATAAATAAACAAGGTCGGTTTGTTCCGTCAAAAATCCCGAGTAAAATGCTCAAAAAATTAAATATCAAGGATAGTGAAGAATATACATTCCCATTAATTGATACTATTATTATGTCAGGTGTTTCTCCTATAGCAATGGAATCCGTGAAAGAAATAAAGCAGATTTTATTGACAAATTCAATTAATTATTTGGATGATTTAACAACCTATGCTTCTGAAATGACTCAAGATCAATTGAAATCAAAAATAAAAAATATTGAGTTGGCTGGTAATAATGCAAAAAAAATATATAAAGTTTTACTAAAGAGAATTAAGGGTGATGAAATTTTTGATAGGGGAATTGATAGCGAAGAAAAATATTATAAGCTTTCTCCAAATGATAAATTACGGCTTATAGCTGAAAAAGTGGCTATAATTAAAGCTTATGATGATATTCCGGATATAAATACTTATCACATAGAAGTAAAATCTCAAAAAGATATAAATACATTGCGTGGGAAACTTCGTATTGCCGCCAGGAATAATTTTGATTATATAATGGCTAAAAACACTGATATTTTTAATTATGCTGCTGAAAGTTCAAGAAAAGATGCTTATATTTATTTAAAAGAATTCTCAAAAGAAAATAATATAAACCTAAGTGCCAATAATATGACTAAAATAATAAATTCAATGAAGAGAGTTAAAAAGAATGATTATAACGGGTGTTTAGAGCAAGGTATCGATTTGATGCTTTTGAATTTTGAAAAATCTTTAAAACTTAAAACAGGTGCTCCAAATGATAAGATTAAAGAAGTTTCTGCTAAAATACGAGAAGTTATTAAATCAAATCTTTATATAACAGAAGAAGATGTAAAAAAAGAATTTTCATCGGGACGAAATAAGAATATAGCAGATTGGATTGATAGGATATTCAATCCAAAATCTGATAAAGAATTTGCACAAGTCCTTAATTCTATCCGTAATATGAAAACTGAAGATTTTAAAAAGAATTATGACTCAAAAATATCGGATGAGGATATGGGTATAAAACCGATAAGTGGTTATGATATTGTAAAAACTATACGCTCCGGGAGTAAAAGTATCAGAGAATCGTTTATAAATACCGTATTTGCGGAATGTTATTACAAAGATATAGATGAAAGCAAAACCAGAGCATATTACGATTTAGATAAACTCTCAAGAAAACTAAGCGGTGGGACCTATATTGGAGGGATACGCTCATTTGATGATATATATTCTGATTTTTTCAACATATTCAAAGAGATGACTATAAAAAAAGAATTTGATAAAAATAAAGATGATGCATTCAAAAAATATTTTGTGTTCCCTGCGTATCCTGAAGTTGAGATTTCTACAGATGAAGAATTAGAAGAATCGCTTGATACATTATATGAGAAATTAAGTGACGGGATTGATTATATATTAGTGTATAAAAAGCAGGATATGGCTTTAAAAATTATAGGAGAATTGAAAAAATATTCTGATAATATATTACCTCAGGATGGTGTTATCACTGAAAAACAATATTCTAAAATCTCGCGAGATTTAAATAGATTAATGGCTCTAAAATCCAAAGATGAAGTGTTCGCGGACAAAGTTGATAAGTGGCGTGCTTATAGTCTTTCTGAAACTCATAATGCAAAAGAATTAAAAGATTATATTAATTCTTTGTATAATCAGTTAAAAATGTATGAAAAAACCGCCGATGGCAAAACAATGAAGGAATCAGAAGAAATTGTTCGCAAAAATTTGAATACTTATAAAAAACAGTATATAATTAATTCTTTTGGTCCTGAATATCGTAGTAAGGCCATTAATTTAATTGATAAATGGATTGCCGCAAAATCAAAAGCAATCTTTGTAAATGATTATTTTAATTCAACTTTGGATTCGGCTACAAGTGAGAAAGCGCAGGCTATATCTTCCAAATATCAGCAGAATATTGAAAATGCGGATGAAATATTTGATCAATTCAGAGATTTATATGTAAAGCATAGGCTTCTTGCAGCTCCGGATAAGTATATGAAAGAATATCTGCTTTTGTGTGCTAAGGATGCAAAACATCCTGATAACATGTATAATTCTGGAACCGATGAAGATAAAAAGGCTTTGGAAGTGTTGAGAGAAATTTATAAAGATACTCTTAAAGCTTTATTGCAAAAATCAGAATTATTAGAATTGAAAAATATATTGATGAAATGTGCAGAAAAAGGAAATCTCAATGTCGTTAGTGATGAATTTAAGAAATCTACTCTTGTTCTAAAGGATGGGCGTGTTGTTAATATGGGTTCTGATGAAGTTTTGAATATGACAGTTTCCCAAATGCTGCACGAAGAAAATCTTGATACTGCTGCAATGTTTTTAAATCAACTTGGATTATCTGAACAGGTCGTTAAATTGATTGTAAAAGGTAGTTCTCTTGATGCTGCTTATAAAAGTTTTAACCGAATTCAAACTATTTTAAAAAGCGCAGATTCTCAAACGATATTTGTACAAAAAGAGCTTGAAAAACTTGGCAACATTGATAATGATCCTGATTATGAACAAAAAATAAAAGAATTTGGTGAAAAAATAAAACAAAAAGCTCTTAAAACGAGTTTTAGAAAAGGAGCACGAATATTCAGTGTTGTAATTGATCATACTATTCAGGAAATAAATGATAAACCTAATCAGTCAAAAACAGTATTGTTAAAAGCAAATGTAGATTTGGGGATATCGGCTTTGCGAGAATTAGTTGTAAATTATATTGATAAGCTAAATCAACCTTTAGAAAATATACAAGTAAAGTATAATTTGATGAATAAATTGCTGCTTCCTGATAATTCTGAGGTTATTGATGTTGCTCAGGATTTTGTAACTAAATGTCAGGAGCTCATTGAATATGAAAATGCCAATTCAAAAGTTTATCCCAATATTCAAATTTCACAGGGAAGTTAGTAAGAGTGTGTAAAACAAAATAAAAACCTCAAGATTATTAAATCTTGAGGTTTTTATTATATATACTTAATTAATTTTTCTTCAAAAATTCAGGAACATCTAAATTTGAAAATTGAAGATTTGAAGATTCTGAAGTGCTTGACGATGTTTGACCGCTGAAATATTCAGCTGCTGACATTTGCAGCGCTCCTCTTGACGTTTTTTCCGCAAATCCCGTAGCAATAACGGTGATTTGAATTTCATTCTGTAATGATTCATTGATTGCTGTACCGATAATTACATCTGCATCATCTTTTACAACGTTATTTATAACATTTGTCGCATCGTTAATTTCATATAACGTCATATTTGAGCTTCCTGTAATATTAACAATAATTCCTCCAGCACCGTCAATTGAAGATTCAAGAAGCTGTGAATTAATAGCCATTTCAGCAGCTTTGATTGCTCTGCCTTCGCCTTGTGCACGACCGATACCCATCAGCGCAGTTCCAGAATTTCTGACAACTTTTCTTACATCGGCAAAATCGATATTTATCATACCCGGAATTGTTATTATATCTGATAAGCCTTGAATCCCACGGAATAAAACTTCATCGGTAACACAAAATGCTTCTCTTACACCAAATTCACGTTTAACAACTTGAAGAAGCTTATCGTTTGGAACAACAAGAATTGCATCAACGTATTTTTTTAATTTTTCAATACCTTCTTCTGCTTGAGTCATTCTCTTTTTGCCTTCCCAGAAGAATGGTTTTGTGACAAATGCGATAGTTAAAATGCCCAAATCCTGAGCGATTTGTGCAACAACAGGAGCCGCACCTGTACCGGTTCCGCCACCCATTCCTGCAGTGATAAATAACATATCTGTGTTATCCAGAGCTTTTGTTATTTGTTCTTTTACTTCTAATGCTGCTCTTTCACCCATTACAGGATCAGCACCGCAGCCAAGACCGTTAGTTGTTTCAACTCCCAGTTGCAGTTTATTTGGAACATTACTGCAGCTCAATACTTGCAAATCCGTATTCATCAACCAAAAATCAACACCGGCAAGTTTTGCCTGCATCATACGGTTTACTGCGTTTCCGCCGCCGCCGCCGACTCCGACAACCTTAATCCTTGTTGGGTTTATACTCGGTCTGTTTGTATTTTCATGGTTTGATATAATGTTTTCCATTTTGCCTCCTGCAATTCACAACTATATACCATACATTATATAATAAAAAAAATTTTTGACACATTTATTGAAGTTTTGTAATAAAATATATTAATTTTTGAAAACCTAAAAAGCAGGGTGGATTAGAATCCACCCGTTTAATTATTGTTTTATACTGTAACGTCCAGTTTATTTCCGATTTTCTTATCTTTGATTGCTTGTGCTTTCATTTTAATTTTTTCGGCGTTTTGTGCAACTTTATAGTCCTGTGCTGAGGGATCAGACGGGGCCAAAGCTGCACGTATTACAGTATTTGCGTGGTCTATTGTTTTTTGCGGATTATTTTTGTCTAAAACAGGCATTGCAATAGGAACGTGTCCGCTTACCGGTATTCCTTCCGAGTTCTTCTCGATTGTAATAGCTCCTGCAAAAGGACCCCCGGCAACCTTATGAGACATTTCGTGGTTATAAATATGATTATAATTTTTTGATATCAATTCTTGTTTAGTCAGACCATTATATAAAATCATAATACACCCCTATTCTTACTACTTTTGTAACATAAAAATAGTATTTTGTCAAGACTGCGAATAAAAACGGATGTATTGCTATTCCAAAATTATTTCAGAAAATTAAAACATCCGTTATAAATTGTTTAATATTTTGTTATTAACCTAATTGGCTCATAACTTCTTCAGCAAAGTTATCTTGACGTTTTTCAAGTCCTTCACCGAGTTCATATCTTGTGAAAGCTAAAACTTTCATTTTGCCTTCAATAAGTTGAGCAACAGTTTGGTTCGGGTCTTTAACAAAACCTTGGTCAAGTAAGCATCTTTCAGCCATTAACTTATTAATACGACCTTCAACAATTTTGCCTCTGATTGCTTCAGGTTTCTTAAGTAAGTCTTCTTTTCCCATTTCAATTCTTGTTTCTTCGTCGATAACAGATTGAGGAATCTGATCTCTCGAAATGAATTGAGGTGCGCAAGATGCGATATGTAAGCACAAATCGTTTGCTAATTCATCGTTTTTAACGTCTGTGTTCAATAAAACACCTATTTTACCGTTATGAATGTATGTTGCAACATTACCCTCGTATCTTACGAATCTTCTAACAGTAATTTTTTCTCCGATTGAAGCGATTTTTTCTTTTAATGCATCAGCAATAACCTTGCCGCACTGTTTGCAAGTCATTCCAAGTAATGCATCGACATCAGCCGGTTTTTGTTCTTCAACATTCTGAGCAAGTCCTGCAGTTAATTCTTTGAATTCGTCATTCTTTGCAACGAAATCTGTTTCGCAGTTTACTTCTATCATAGATCCGCCGTTAGCGTCTACATAAGAATCTACGCGTCCTTCTGCTGCTATTCTGCCCATTTTTTTATCGGCTGAAGCAATACCTTTTTGGCGCAAAATTTCTGATGCTTTTTCCATATCACCATCTGCTTCAACGAGTGCTTTTTTAGCATCCATCATACCGGCACCGGTTTTATCACGAAGTTCTTTTACCATTTGAGCTGTAACTGTCATTTTATAATTCTCCTTCTTTTGTTTAAAGGTCAAATAAGTCGGATAGGTCTGTTAAGTCAATAAGTTCAATTCAATATTCAGTATTAATTTTAATTGCTTAATAATAATAAAATTCTTGTAAAGAACTTATCGGACTTATCTGACATCCGACTTATCAGACTTAAAATTATTCTTCTGTTTTTGCTTCTTCAGCAGTTACTCCTGCATCTTCTGCAGAAATTTTTTGTATTTTCTTTGCTTCTGCTGCTTTATTTTCTCTCAATTGTTTTCCTTCCAATACTGCATCAGCGAGTTTAGAAGTAATCAATTGAATTGAGCGAATAGCATCATCATTTCCAGGAATAATTTTGTCTATTCCATCCGGATTTGCATCTGTATCAGCTAAGCAAATAATAGGAATTCCTAATTTATTTGCTTCTTTTATAGCGATATCTTCTTTTTCTTGGTCAATAACGAAGATAAGTTCAGGTAAACCTCTCATTTCCTTAATTCCGCCCAATGTTTTAGAAAGTTTTGCTACTTGTCTGTTTAACTGAGCGACTTCTTTTTTAGGAAGTTTGTCGGCATATCCGTTAGAAATAAATTCTTCTAATTCTTTTAACTTGTTAACTCTGCCTCTGATTGTTTCAAAGTTAGTTAACATCCCGCCTAACCAACGTCTGTTAATGTAGTATGCACCCGATCTTTTAGCCTCGGTTTCAACAACTTCTGCAGCTTGTTTTTTTGTACCTACAAAAAGAATATTTCTTCCTTTTGCTGCGGCATCTCTGACTAAATCGTATGCTTCATCAAGCAGTACGGTGGTTTTTCTTAAGTCAATAACGTAAATTCCGTTTCTTGCGCCGTAGATATACGGTTTCATTTTTGGGTTCCATCTTTGTGTTTGGTGTCCGAAATGTACACCTGATTCCAAAAGTTCAATCATTGAAGCACTTGGCATCTTTTTCTCCTTTTTTATAATGTATTGTACTACGGGAAACACTGCTCCATCGGGGCTAAAGGTGTATTCTCATCATATCCCGACTAGGGCAAAACCTATCAAGCCAGTGTAACCAATTATAGTATACTATAAACATGTTATTATGCAAATTATTTCTTAATATTTTAAAATTCTGTACCACTAAGATATTAAATTTTAACAACTTGACAAGTAGTCTAATAGCGATAACATTATAGATAAGAGGTGAAAAAGATGGGTAAACAGGAAATTTTACAATATCAGCCGCAAGGGGTTTGCTGCCAGATGATGCAAGTTGCAATTGAGGATAACATAATTGTCGATGCTGCATTCTTTGGAGGTTGTAATGGTAACTTGAGCGGAATTAGAGAGCTTATTAAAGGAATGACGATTGATGAAGTTATAGACAGGCTCGGCGGAATTACTTGCGGTCCAAAGGCAACAAGTTGTCCGGATCAGTTGGCAACTTGTCTTTTAGAGTATAAGCAGAAAAAATTGGCACAGGCAAAATAATTTATGAATAATAAAATTCTTGTAATAGATGATGATACTTCAATAAACGAACTGATAAAAGTTAATCTTGAACTTGCCGGTTATCAAGTTGTTCAGGCTTTTGACGGGATAAAGGGGTTTGCACTGACAAAACAAGAATTACCTTCTTTGGTTGTGCTGGATGTTATGATGCCTGAAGTTGACGGATTTACTGTCGCAAAGCGCATAAGAGAAAATGAAGATACAAAAAATATCCCGATAATTATGCTCACAGCACTTTCACAGCTTAATGATAAGGTTAACGGGTTTAATATCGGAGTTGACGATTATCTTATTAAGCCGTTTGAAATTGAAGAACTTTTAGTCCGAGTTCGTGCACTGTTAAAACGAACCAATCAAATTCCTAAATCTGCTTCAGTCAGAGATTTGCAATCTATAGGTGAAATTACACTTTTACCGGAACAATATAGTGTCAGAATCGGCGATAAACAGGCAAAATTAACCCCTATTGAATTTGATATTTTTAATTTGTTGTTTCAAAATCACGGGAATATTGTTTCGTCAGCAAAATTATTAAAGGATATCTGGGGATATTCGCCTGATGATGATGTCGAAACGATAAGAGTTCATATCAGACACCTAAGAAGCAAGATAGATAAAATATCTAACGGCAAGAAGTATATTGAAACAGTCTATGGCGGCGGATATAAGTTAAATATTTAAAGGATTTATTTTGGGAAATTTACTAAAATTTAAGGGAAGCTGGAGAGATTATCAAGAACGGATTTTAAATAATCTGTCGTTTCACTTGAGAGATAAAAAACTCCATGTTGTAGCAGCGCCCGGAGCAGGAAAAACAACACTTGGGATAGAAGTTATCTCAAGAATAAATCGTCCGACATTGATTTTAGCACCGACAAATACTATAAAAAATCAGTGGAGAGACCGTATTTGCAGCGCGTTTTTGGATGAAAAAGATTATGGTATTGTTTCAACAGATATAAGGAATCCTCAATATATTACTGTAATAACTTATCAAGCATTGCTTGCGGCGTTTTGCGGGCAAAATGAAGATAAAGAACCTCAGACTTACGATGAAAATTCAGAAGAAGAAATTGACGTTGATTCAATCACTTCTTCAGGCCGATTTAGCGAGAAAAAAGCCGATGAAATAATAAAAATTCTTAAAAAAGCAAAAATATCTCTGTTGTGTTTTGACGAGGCGCATCACCTGCGCAAAGAATGGTGGAAAGCGCTGACATATTTAAACGATAATCTTGAACCCGAACAAACCCTTGCTCTTACTGCAACTCCACCTTATGATGCCGATTACAACGAGTGGCAAAGGTATGAAAATCTTTGCGGTGAGATAGATGAAGTAATTTCTATACCGGAACTAGTTAAAAATAATGACCTGTGTCCTCATCAGGATTTTATATATTTTTCACGACTTCGGCAGAGTGAAAAAGATATGATAAAAAAGCATGAACAAGCCGCATTGGAATTTATTGATAAAGTTATAAATGACGGTGAACTGATTAAATATCTTTCAAGGATGGATTTTCTTGTTAAAACTAATGATAATGTAGAAAAAATTCTCGAAGATCCGGAGTTTTATGTTTCTGTAGCATCACTCTTGCATAAACTAGGATTTATAATATCAAAAGAGTTTCCCGAATTATTTAGTGCGAAAGAAAAAGATATTCCTCCGTTTGACAAAATTCAAGCGACTCGATTTTTAAACGGATTTCTCTGTTCCCATTGTGAGGAATTTAAAGGATTAGAAGAAAAAATTGAAATATATTTGGCTCAGGCAAAACGTATCGGAATTGTCCAAAATAAACGAATTGTATTAAGTGCAGGGGCTAAAATTCAGCGTCAGGTTGCATCAAGTTTAGGTAAATTAGATTCTATTATTCAAATTGTTCAGGTAGAGGCAGAGTCATTAGGTAAAGATTTAAGGATGGTTATTCTTGCGGATTATATAAAAGATAAAGATACCGATAATACTCATCTTGGAGTTGTACCGATTTGGCGGACTTTAAAAAATAAATTTACATCCGAACAAATTACACTAGGTGTGCTTTGCGGGTCGTTAATCTTATTGCCAAAAGAGAAGGAAAGTGATTTCAATCAATTGCTTGAGGAAAATAATATAGACACTTCAAGTGTTACGGTTTCAAAAAATACGGAGGATGAAAATTATCTTAAAATTACCCCGAAAGATAGTGCAAAGAATGTTATTGTACGACTAATAACAGAAATGTTTAACAGAGGGTATTTAACTGTTTTAGTTGGAACACAAGCTCTTTTAGGAGAAGGCTGGGATGCACCGAGTATAAATTCTTTGATTTTATCCAGCACAGTGAGTTCTTATATGCTTTCTAACCAAATGCGGGGGAGGGCGATTAGAATTGACAATAATAACCCTGATAAGATTTCAAACATTTGGCATCTTGCATCTATCGGGCTGCCGTCCAAGTTGTCTTTACATGATTTAATTTTCGGTACTGCGCAGACGGATCTTGACCAGCAAGATGAAAATAATTCATTATTTTATGATTACAACCAATTGGCAAAACGTTTTGAAGGGTTTGAAGCCCCATCATATTATGACAAACACGAAATTCGTAACGGTTTAGGACGATTATTTACGGCTAAAACAATAAATAGACTTATACAGGATAAAGGGGAAAAAGCTTTTAGTGAATTAAACAAACAAACAATTGAATATGCAAAAAATAGAGAGCAAACCAAACAGTGGTGGGATCGCGCTTTAAATCTTGGATATAATGCAGGACAAATGAAGCTTCGCACCGGTGTTGAAGCAGAGAAAATGTATCTAAGAACTTTGACATATAATGGTTATCGGCAAATTTTCAGCTCATTATTTTGGATGATGGTAGTAATATTATTTAATATTGGTGTTGGTACCGAATTATGTTTGTATATTGATATAATAGTTATAGTTATATTTTTGTTTATATTTGGTGGTATAGGACTAAAATGTCTTAAAACAGGTTCGGTTGCCGGAGTTATGAAACAAGTCGCTATTGTTATGCTTGAGACACTTTCTTATCAAGGTCACATAAAATCGACATTAAAAAATGTAGGGCTGCAAGTCACTCAAGACAGCGAAGGGGTATATGTATCTTGTGCTAATCTTCCGACAGAAGATAATAATTTATTTATAAAATGTTTGCAGGAGTTTTTGAATCCCGTTGAAAACCCCAGATATTTGTTAATAAGGTATGATAATTTTCTTGGCAAAAAGCAGATAGATTATTTTTCTATTCCTGCAATTTTATCAAGCAATAAAAGAGATGTGGACATGTTTATGTCACTCTGGAAGAAGTATATTGGGGAGTGTGAAATTATTTACACAAGGAACACACAAGGGAGAATTACTCTTTTGAACGCTCGAAAAAATGCGTTTTCAAACATGAATCGTCCTAAATCAAAACGGCTTTCAAAGTGGCAGTAATGTTAAATGTGGATAAGCGAAATTTAAAATAGCGGATTTTTACTAATTTTTGTAAAGAACTTATTTTATATTGCTATGTTCTCTGATTACGTTTCTTGTTTATGTTAGAATTATTTTAATAAATAAGGAGATAAAAATGGTAGAACAAGAATTAAGAGATAAATATGAAGTTGTTATAGGGCTTGAAGTTCATGCACAATTAAAAACTAAAACAAAGATTTTTGCACCTGATAAAAATGAATTCGGTCAGGAACCAAACAGCCTTACCAGTCCGATTACGCTTGGTATGCCGGGAGTGTTACCTGTATTGAATAAAGAAGTTGTTAATATGGGAATCTTGGCCGGTTTGGCACTTAATTGCGAAATCCCTGCGCGTTGTAAATTTGACAGAAAGCAGTATTTTTATCCTGATTTACCAAAAGGTTATCAAATATCTCAATATGATGAACCGATTTGCGTAAACGGGCATATTGATATCAACGGCAAAAGAATTGGAATTACCCGTGCACATTTGGAAGAAGATGCAGGCAAACTTGTTCACGCCGGTGCAAATGGTTTAGCAGGTTCTATCTATTCACTTGTCGATTTAAACAGGGCAGGCACTCCGCTATTAGAAATTGTATCAGAACCGGATATGCGCAGTCCTCAAGAAGCAAGAGCATATATGGAAGAACTTCGTGACATTGTTCGATATGCCGGAGTTTGCGACGGAAACCTTGAAGAAGGTTCTATGAGATGTGATGCCAATATTTCTATTATGCCGAAAGGTTCAAAGGAATTTGGCACAAGAGCGGAAATCAAAAATATTAACTCGTTCTCTGCTTTAGAAAGAGCACTTGAATATGAAATCGACCGCCAGATAGAAATTGTTGAAGAAGGTGGTGAGGTAGTTCAAGAAACAAGACTTTGGAATGATGATACGCGTGAAACAAAGTCAATGAGAAGTAAAGAAGATGCAAACGATTACCGTTACTTCCCTGAGCCTGATTTGATGCCGCTCGAGATTTCCTGTGAATGGGTTGAAAAAGTCCGTTCAACAATGCCGGAACTCCCCAACCAAAAGCGTGCAAGATATCAAGGGTTAGGTTTAAGCGAGTACGATGCAAATGTTGTTGTTTCTCAAATGGAACTTGCAAAGTTCTTTGATAAAGTTATTGAACTCGGTGCTAACCCGAAAACTGCGGTAAATTTTTTGACTGGCGAAATTGCAGCGTATTTAAAAGAAAATCATGTCGAAATAAACGAAACAAAATTGACGCCTGAAAATTTGGCAGAACTTATCGCTTTAATTGAAAAGGGTACAATATCAAATAATATCGGTAAGCAAATTCTTGTTGAAGATATGATTACAAAAGGCGAAGCTGCAACAGCTATCGTTGAAAGAAAAGGCTTGAGCCAAATCAACGATGAGAGTGCTATTAAAGATATGGTTAAAGGTATCGTTGAAGCACATCCAAATGAAGTTGAAGCATACAAAAATGGGAAAACCAATCTTTTAGGTTTCTTTGTCGGTCAGGTTATGAAAGAAACCAAAGGCAGAGCAAATCCGCAAACTGTCAATAAGTTTGTGAGAGAATTTTTGGAAGGTTAGTATGCCATTAATTAAACGCAAAAAATCGTCAATGGAAATCGAAATATTTGCTCAGAGTAAAATTAGTGAGCAAATTATAAACGATTACATAAAAGACGGACAGATAAATATTGATGTACCGCAAAATATAAACCGTGTATTTTTAATAGCAAGCGGTTCGTCCTATCACTGCGCAAGATATTGCGCAAGTTTATTTGGTTCGGTTGCTGATATTGAAGCAAGAGCAATTTATTCAAGTGAATTTTTACTTCAAGCCAAAATTGCAGACAGTAAAGATATTTTGTATGTTTTTATTACTCAATCAGGAGAAACAACAGACACGAATGCTGCGTTGCTAAGGGCAAAAGAGCTTGGGGTAAAGACCCTTTGTATAACGAATAAAGAAAATTCTTCAATTTGGAATTCTTCTCAATATCATATTGCTTGTCATGCAGGGGAGGAAAAAAGCATTGCGGCTACAAAATCTTTTACATCTCAGCTTTTGTGCAGCACAATGCTTGTTTTGAAACTTGCGCAAGATAAAGGTATCAATGTAAATGATTTAATAAGAGATTTAAATGATATCCCCGATGTTATAAATATGGCTTACAAACTACATTCGAAAATTAAGCAAGCTGCCAGGTTTTTGTCACGATATAAAAGTATTGTGATGAGTGCTGATGGTGAAATGTATGCGTTCGCTAAAGAGGCTTCGCTAAAAATCAAAGAAACTTCTTATATCAATACTTGTTCATATATCTTAGGTGAATTTATGCACGGACATGTTGCTGTATTGAATAATGCTAAGAGTGCGATGATTTATATATCCAACACTGAACTTAATTATTTCGCAGTAAAGAATCTGAATAATATTAAAGAAAATTATAAACCGCCAATTTGTATAATAGGAAACAGGACAAACCAGATTAAATCGACTTATAATCTTAATATTGATTGCACTAAGCCGATTATTAAAACTTTTGGAATTTTGGTAATAATTCAACTTCTGGCACTTGAAATTGCACTAAAACTCCACAGAGATGTTGATAAACCCCATGGTCTGAATAAAGTTGTAAAATAACGATTTTAACCTGCGCAAAAATTTTTTTTACAGGTTTTACTGATATTATCAGTAGCGAAAAGGAGTAACCATGTTTAAAATTAATTCAGTTCCAAAAGAACCTGTAAGACGGCTGTTTACCGGTGGCTTTTCTCAAATGGGTGCGGTAAAAAGAGATATTGACCGTCGAACATATAATGTATTACAAGATAATATAGATTATTATGCGGATAAAATTCCTGAAGTAAAACAGTTTGCAAAAGAATTAAAAACTCTGAATCCAAAAGATTTGGGCACAATTTGTGATACTTTGGAATTGAACAGTTATCACGCATTATTAACTAAAGTTGAAGCAAATGTAGATAAAGCATATTCCAAAACTCTCAGAGAAAAACTTATCCCACAAATGGTAAAGGCATCAAAAGAAAATCCTGAAGGTATGGATTTAATAAATGCAATTATAAATAATACGGATTCAACGACTTCAAAATACGCATTACATGTAATGTCCGGCGGAGTTTTGAATGATAAATCTCTTGCTCATCAAATGGCTGCAACTACAAAAGTTGTACCTGATATTGCAAAAGAAACTCTAAGCGGCGGATATACAATGGACTTGTCAAAGCAAGAATCTTTTATGAGTTTCATAAAATCAATGGTAAATAAAGATACCAAATCAGATAAAATTACATCTTTATTCAGAGATGTTGTACCTTTTACTGAAAAAAGACCTGAGACTTTTGAAATAGATGTTTTGGGTTATCTGACTTCTAAAGCAGATGTAGAAGATGTCAGAGCGAGATTGAAAATGCTCCCGAAAGTTCTTGAAGGTATAGGTGATAAATTTAAGGATTTTGATTTGGTAAAATATTTAACAAAATCGGATAAAGTATAAAGAAAGGCAAAATATGAATATACAATCAGTTTCATTGGCACAATCAAATTTTACTTCTAATAATTCCCGCAAAACTAATACTGACAGAGTGGCAACTTTGCAGGATTTGTATGAAATGGAAGATAGAATTACTGCTAATCAGGAAAAACTTATAAAAAATCAAAATGAAATGTTAGGTAAAACACTGCAATCAATGTCACAACTTATTTATCATGATTATGATGAATATTTTGATCAAGCAATGGATGATGCTGCAATGTTAAAATTGAATGTGAATGCATAAATTAAAAACATTTAAGTTTAAGAAATAAAAAACGGACATATCATAAGATATGCCCGTTTTATTGTAAATTAGGGATTTAACCCTAACACATTATAATTTAGAAGCAACCATGTAAGTTGTTTCAGCAAGTCTTGTTGAATAACCCATTTCGTTATCGTACCAAGAAATGATTTTAACTTGATTGCCACCCATTACACGAGTTAATAAGGCGTCAACTGTTGAAGATTGAGAAGTACCAACATAATCAGAAGATACTAACGGTTCTTCCGTATAGCAAAGAACGTGTCCGTCAGCACCTGCTTTTAATGCTGCGTTAACTTCTTCAACCGTAACGTTTTTAGCAAGTTCAAATACAACGTCAACTAATGATACGTCAGGAGTTGGAACTCTCATAGCAAAACCGTCCAATTTACCTTTTAATTGAGGTAATACTAATGCAACTGCTTTAGCAGCCCCAGTTTTTGTAGGAACGATGTTCAATGCACCAGCTCTTGCACGACGAGGATCTTTGTGACCTGCGTCTAAGATTCTTTGGTCACCTGTATAAGAGTGAACAGTTGTCATCAAACCTTTAACGATACCGAATTTTTCGTCGATAACTTTAGCAACAGGTGCTAAGCAGTTTGTAGTACAAGATGCCATAGAAATTACGTTGTGTTTTGTTGTATCGTATTCTTTGTCGTTTACGCCCAAAACGATTGTAATATCTTCGTTTGTAGCCGGAGCTGAAATGATAACTTTTTTAGCACCTGCATCAATGTGAGCATGAGCTTTAGTTGCATCTGTAAAGAAACCTGTTGATTCAACAACAACTTCAACACCTAAATCTTTCCAAGGAAGTTGAGCGGGATCTTTTTCTGCAAAGAATTTAATTTTCTTACCGTTAACGATAATGCCTTCTTCGTATGCTTCAACTGTTCCGTCAAATTTACCCATAACTGAGTCATATTTGAAAATTCTTGCAGCATCTTCCGGTTTCAAACCAGGGTCATTGATTGCTACATAATTGATTTTGTCAAAAATACCTTCTCTGATTGCAGCTCTTAAAGTATTTCTACCTATTCTGCCAAATCCGTTAATTGCTACGTTTACCATAATTTTTTCTCCTTCTTAATTGGTAACTACTATAACATGTTGATGGTATTACAAAAAAAAACAGTAATCAAGTAAAATTACTGTCAGAATAATTAAGATAATGTTAATATTTATGCTAATATATATTTATGAAAGGATATGATTTTTATATTGTACCGACTCCAATCGGGAATTTGAGTGATATAACACTGCGTGCGATAGAGGTTTTGAAATCTGTTGATATTATTGCTTGCGAAGATTCAAGGGTTACACAAAAATTACTTAATCATTATGACATCCGCACAAAATGTCTTTCTTATCACAAATATAATGAAAAAGAACGTGTTGAACAAATAGTCAAAATCCTTGAAGCAGGTCAAAAAATGGCGCTCGTATCTGATGCAGGGACTCCGTTAATTTGTGACCCCGGAAGCATAATTGTAAAAGAACTTCGTAAGCGAGGTTTTAGTGTTACGGCTTTGCCAGGGGCAAATGCGGTTGTGACTCTCTTATCCCAAATATCAAGAGAGGTTGAAAATTTTAGTTTTGTAGGCTTCTTGCCAAAATCAGAACAAAAAATACAAAAACTTGTAACAGATTATGAAGATAAAAATTTTGTATTTTATGAATCTCCAAACAGAGTTTTGCAGACTCTGAATATTATAAAAACTATTCGCCCAAATGCTCAAATTGCAATCGGACGTGAACTTACAAAAATGTTTGAAGAAATTATCGTAGATAATGTCGATAATATAATTGAACATTTTAATAATGAGTCTCCCAGAGGGGAATTTGTCGTTATGGTTTTTGCAAATAATAATTTATCTCAGGAATATGAGATTGAAAAGAAAGTAAAATTGTTAAGAGATAAAGGTTTTACACCAAAAGATATTTCCGTTATTTTGTCAGAATTATACGGATTTAATAAAAATAATGTTTACAAAATTTCAATTGGTAAATAGATGTAACATATTTTACTTTTTTAATAATTTTATGCTAATATTTTATTGGAGAGAAGTGATAGTCTAAGGAAATATTTTTGAATATTATTTCATTGAAAAAGATATTATTAACTACATTATTGATTTCGCTGGCGCAAGTGCCGGCATTTTCTATTGACGATGTTTGGGGCTCAAGCATGGGTATTACGGAGGATGCTATTAAGCAAAATGCCACGAGTAATACTATTTTTGATGCTTCAAATGCTGCAACTGCTCCGCAACAGATTACCCCTGCGATAGAATCGACCCCTGCAGTTGATGCTTATTCTCAGCCCGAGAATACTTCTTATTCGATTGTAAGTGATAAAGAAAATAAAACTATAAAAAGTATTGATTTCTATGGATTAAATTCTCTTCCAAAAGACGAACTCTTGTCTCAAATGAAAATGAAAGTCGGAGAAGGATATTCTCGCTCCGACATGCAGGATGATTTAAAAACCATATATGAAACCGGATATTTTTCTGAAAGAATGAAAGCAGTACCTACTTATAATGATGATGGTACGGTTTCAATTAAAATTATTGTTGAAGAAAATCTTCCTGTTAAAGATTTTACAATAGATGGGAATACGGTCATTTCGACTGCGGATATATTGGAAAATCTTGAAGAATTAAAAGGCAAGCCTCAAAATATTGTTAAAATCAATGAGTCTATTATAAAAATTCAAGATTTGTATATGCAAAAAGGCTACATATTAGCCCGAATTTCCTCTGTTACTGATGACCCTGATGGGACAATAAATATTGAGATAAAAGAAGGTATTATCGATAAAATTATGATTGAAGGCAACGAAAAAACAAAGGATTATGTCGTTGCCAGAAATATATTGACAGAACCGGGCATGGTCTATAACGAAAATTTGATAAAGGAAGATTTGGTTCGTTTGTATGCAACTCAGGCTTTTAAAGATGTTACAAGAGAAATTGAACCTAGTGAAGATATGCCGGATGCCTACGATATAACAATAAAAATTAAAGAGCAAAGAACGGCAAGCATATCTGTTGGCGGCGGTTTAGACACTGCTACAGGGCTTTTTGGATCTGTTGGTATTTCGGAAAATAATTTCAGAGGCAGAGCTGAAAGAATTTCTTTGACAGGTTTGGCCGGCACCGGAGTAATTATGAATGATAATTCTGTTGTTAATCATATGAATTTGCAGGCAGAATTAAGTTACTTTAAACCGTATTTCTTTAACTCCGATACTTCTTTGAACACAAGATTATTCTTCAGGGATTTTGGTTCTTATCAGGTTCCTATGGCTATTGAACAACGATTTGGCGGTGAAATGACTGTTTCCCATCGATTGAAGAAAAATAGACATGCTACATCTTCATTCGGTTTTGGGGTAGAAAATATAAATGTCAAAGAGGGTGACGCTAAAAGAATTGCAAATCTGTATAAGCAATATAATATTCCACTTTCTGAACGTGCAAAACAGCTTGAGGGAGGTTTGTTTATATCTTTAAGCCCTGCTCTTATGTATGATACCCGTGATTCTGCTACGGTTTCAAGACATGGTACCATGGCAAGTTTAAGATTTGATGAGAATATTGGTATCAATGGTTTTGATAAAACAAATGGCAAGCTTACGGGTATGATTAAACAGTATATTCCTGTTGCCAAAAAATCTTCGTTCTCTTTATCTGTTAAAGGGGGCGGTGCTATACATGGGCATATTCCTGAAGTTATGGCATATCGTTTAGGTGGACCTTATTCTATCAGAGGTTTCAAAATGAGTGGAGTAGGTACGGGTAATGCCTTTGTGATGGGATCTGCTGAATTTGCGACTCCAATCCCGTTTATGGATAGAACAAGAATCGCGTTCTTGAATAATTTGAGATTCACGATGTGGGTTGATGCAGGTAAGGTCTTTAATGCAACGGTATCAGACAAAATTTATGACAGACCTATGTATGCTGTATCGGCAGGTGTCGGGTTAAAAGTATTTATTCCGGGAATGGGACCGTTGTCTATAGATTATGGTATTCCGCTTACAAATCCCGGACGTAATGGTTCTAAAAACGGATACTTTACATTTGGTGTAGGGGATTTGATGTACTAAGTTACAGACTTGAAAATTTAAGAGATATAGTTATAATTATTAAAAAATATAAATTACAGGAGGTTGTATGAAAAAAATTAAATTATTGGCTTTGTTATTAACATCCGGACTTGTTTTGTCATGTGCAAATGCTGCAAATGCCGAAGTCGGATATATAGATTATCAAAGAGTGTTGGAAAATTATCCTGCAGCTCAAGCTGCTGTTAAAGAAATAGATGCAAAGAGTTTGGAATTACAGCAATATATGTTGGAGCAAGAAAAACAGTATAAGAATTTATCTACTCCATTGCAAAAACAAAATTTTGAAACTCAAGCCGCAAATACATTAAAATCTAAGCAAGAAGCACTTATAAAATTGCAAAGAGATAAGGAAACTCAAATTTTGAATCAAGTTCAAACTGCGGCAAAAGCTGTAATGGTTGCCCAAAGACTTGAGGCTATTTTGTCTGATCAGGTTGTATTTGTCGGCGGAGTAGACGTAACTGATCAAGTTATTGCGAAGCTCAAAGGTCATTAATATAGAGTTAACACTTGAAAGTGAATGGTGAATAGATTATTAAATGTGCAATAGCACTTGATAATGGCTATTCACTATTCCCTTAAAAAGAGGCATACTAATGAATTATACGAGTGATGGGAAACAGTACCATATAGGTTTAAAAGAAGGGGATGTAGGTAAATATGTTATACTTCCCGGAGATCCAAAGCGTTGTGAGATAATAGCACAATATTTTGATGATCCAGTAAAAATTGCTGACAACAGAGAGTATGTTACATATACAGGTTTTATTGACGGTGAAAAGGTTAGTGTAACGTCAACAGGAATTGGCGGTCCTTCTGCTGCTATTGCTTTGGAGGAATTGACACGGGTAGGAGCAAGGACTTTTATTCGTGTTGGGACTTGCGGAGGAATAGATGTAAATGTAAAAGGTGGAGATGTTGTTGTTGCAACCGGTGCAATACGTGCGGAAGGAACAAGTAAAGAGTATGCTCCAATTGAATTCCCTGCTGTTGCGAATTTGGATGTTACTAATGCTCTTATAAATGCGGCAAAAAAATTGGGTTATAATTGTCATGCCGGTATAGTGCAGTGCAAAGATTCTTTTTATGGTCAACATTCTCCTGAAACGATGCCTGTTTCAAATGAACTTTTAAATAAGTGGGAGGCTTGGAAACGTTTGGGATGTTTAGCTTCTGAAATGGAATCTGCTGCTTTATTTATTGTTGCAAGTTATTTAAAGGTAAGAGTAGGTTCTGTATTTTTGGTTGTTGCAAATCAGGAACGAGAAAAACAAGGATTTGATAATCCGGTGGAACATGATACGCAAAAGGCTATAAAAACAGCAATAGAGGCAATTAAAATTTTAAAGGACTAATATTATGCTTGGCAAAAACAGAATGGAATATATTATAAAGACTTGTTCGGCAGAAAATGCTCAAGAGCTTCAAAATTTATTGAATGAAATGTCAATGAAAGGTTGGGATCTTTACAGCATGACTGAGGTTGGAACAGATGATGAGAGTGCTCAATTAAATTGTATTTTTATGCGAGAAGCAAAATCATCGGAATCTTCTGGAGATATAATAAGTATTTCGGATTTTAAAAGTCAAATGGAAAAAATGCTTTCTCCTCGTTTGACAGAGTATGAAAAATGTCTTGAAATTCAAAGTAAGATCAAACAAAAACGTGATGAAATAAACCAAGTCAAATCTCAGTTAGATGGGGATGTTTCAGTATCCCGTAAAAAATTAAATGATAAAATTTCATCAGGTTTGAAAGCCTTGGATGATTTGAAAGGCGAGTTAAATAAAGCAACTTCTCCGGATTTAATGTATTCCAAGCTGCACGAAGAAAAATTATCTATATATTTAAGTGAAGAACTCTTGGGTTTTGTTGATTTTGAACGTGGGGATTATGAAGATGAACAGCTTGTTGCGGAAACGGTAAAAACAAGATTGGATTTAACCGAAAGCGCAGGCTATGTCATTCCAAAAGTTGTATTCAAAGATGATGAAAATCTTAATCCTTGTGAATTTTGTATAAAAATCAGAGGGATAGAAGTTTTTAAGGCTGTTGTTTATCCTGAACACAAAATGTTTTATGCAAATGAACTTCATACAGAGCATAAAATAAAAAATTCCGTAAACTCGGAAGATGAAATTACGGGTAAAAAGGTCATTTGGGTTGAGAAGGACAAAGCTAAGGATTTTTGGCAGAACGGTCTGACTTCATCTCAATATATTGCAAAGGCGCTAGAATATGTTGCAATAAAACATGTTGAGGATTTGCTTGATTACGAAGATATTGAAAAGTATCTCGATGTCGTAGAAAAGGAAAATCCATATTTGGTTGATAATATTGTTCCGGATATTCTTACCTATGCGGATATAAAGTATATTATGGTAAGTCTTATAAAAGAACAGGTTTCTATAAAAAATATTACTTATATATTTGAAAAAATAAATGATTTTGCTGATGAGGGTTCAAAGGTAGATATAATAAATAAAATTCGTTTGGCTCTTTCAAGACAAATTTGTCGCAAATATGCGAATGATGAAGGAGTTATAAGTATATTTGATTTATCGGACAAGAGCTATTCAGCGCTTGTTATGGGGTGTGATGATTCTGATGGTTCAATAATAAAAATAGATGCTGATTTTGCAGAAAAGATAGCTAAAAAAGTAGTGCGTCTTTCAAAAAAAATGAATATTGAGCAACCGAAAATTATGGTTCCTATGGAGTATCGCCAAATATTTTTCACTTTATTAAGTTTATATATTAATAATATTGTTGTTCTTGCTCAAGAAGAAATAGGTGCTTCATATAAGCTTGATATTTTAGGAGAAATTTAGATTTATCTGCTTTATTTTAATAATTTTTATACATTGTTTGTTTAAAGCATTAATAGTTTATTCGTGATAGAATAAATGAAAAGAGGATAGACAAATGGGACAAACTTTAGTAGAAAAAATAATTTCACTTCATTCGGATCATAAAGTTAGAGCAGGCGAACTTGTAATTGCAAAGGTTGATGTCTGTGCCGTACAGGACGGTACAGGGCCTTTGACGGTTGAAGAATTTAAAAAACTCGGCAAAGATAAGTTGTATAACCCTCAAAGAACAATTCTTTTTATCGATCACGCATCTCCAAGTCCGAGAAAAGAATTATCAAACATGCACACGACTTTGAGAGATTTTTCACGAGATTACGGCGCAGTGTTATCGGAAGTAGGCTCCGGAGTTTGTCATCAAAGACTTGTTGAAACATTTGTAAATCCTTGTGAAATATTAGTTGGTGCCGATTCTCATACTTGTACTTCAGGTGCTTTGGGCGCATTCGCTACAGGCATGGGCTCAACTGATATTGCTGTTGCTATGGCATTAGGCAAAACTTGGTTAAAAGTTCCCCAAACATTTAAAGTTGTTGTAAACGGAAAATTCAAAGAAGGAATTTGTGCAAAAGATTTGATTTTGCACCTTATCGGTATGATAGGCGCAGATGGTGCAACATACAAAGCTCTTGAATTTCACGGGGAAACCGTCAAAAATATGTGCATGGCAGAGCGCTTTACTATAGCAAATATGGCAGTTGAAGCGGGTGCAAAGTGCGGTCTTTTTGTTGCTGATGAAAAAACAAAAGCATATCTTGAAGAAAAAGGCAGAGGGGATAAATTCTCCACTATTGAACCTGATAAAGACGCAAATTATGAAAGAATAATTGAAATTGACGCATCAAAAATCGAACATACGGTTTCATGCCCGCATACCGTAGATAACACAAAGCTTGCAAGTGAACTTAATGATGTAAAAGTTAATCAGGTTTATGTTGGTACGTGTACAAACGGCAGAATTGAAGATATGAGAACTGTTGCAAGTATTTTAAAAGGTAAAAAAGTCCACGATGGAGTGAGAATGTTGATTTGTCCGGCATCAAAAACTGTTTATAAACAAGCGCTGAAAGAAGGTTTATTAGAAACATTTATAGATGCAAATGCAACAATTTTACCTCCTGGATGCGGACCTTGTGTTGGAATTCATGCAGGAATTTTGGCTGATGGCGAAGTTTGTCTGACAACCCAAAACAGAAACTTTATCGGTCGTTTAGGCAATACAAAAGGTTTTATTTATCTTTCATCTCCGTATGTCGCAGCATACACTGCAATCAACGGTTATATTAGTAATAAATAAGTTTTACGCCTTTTGCCGCCTTCAAAGTTGCCGCTCAATCTCCTTCCAATATCCATTGCATCCTTGTATTTATAATCGAAATCAGTTGCAGTAATTCTATATTTAATATTAAGCGCATCCAAAATCGGAGCTTGTTGTATTTTGGTACCATACGAATTTCTATCGGAACGGGTTTTGGAGTACCTGCGCCTGCGGATTTATTTCCTGCTTTTTCCATAAGCCTGACAGGTTTATAAAAGAAATTATTTATACATTTAGTTATTCTTACTTTTTTCTACCTTTCTAAAGGTCTAGTGCTGTTTATAAACTTTATCCGAATAAAGTTGAATATTTGGGGTATCAATTTCGAATGCGTGGATTCTTCCTGGTCCTAAGACTACAGAAATGCTTCCTTCGTTCACTTGAAATTTGCTTTCTTGTCCGTATTTAGGTAGTAAATTATTTAATTTCTGGGTCGATTTTAGAGTTGGAACTATTACTTTACAAGCAATTGGGTGATTAACATCCTTATTAGCCAGAACAAGTACAGTTCTTCCTTGTCTGTGACGTGCAAATGCTATAACCTGATCCTGCTTATCTTTTTCTTTGTTCAATATAATATATGAACCTCTGCGCATAACATCATCATATTTATCGCGGAATTTAAAACATTCAGTCATAAATTTGCCGATTTGTGGTTCTTTACCACCAGGTTGTCTTGAAAGATTAAATATATCAAGCTTCCCTTTGTGTACGGTCCTTTCATGGTTGTCAGTCATTGTTTCTTCGCTATCTGTATTGCGATAAGGGTATACATAGTAATCTCCGGACTGAAAACCGTCAACTATATAAGGATTCATCATCGGTAATGTTGCTTGAAGTCCTGATGTTAAATTGCAATAAATTTCTCCTCCATGGAACATTGGAGATACATCATCGTGTGTTGCAAATGAACCGATTAGAGATTTCCCTGTATCTACTCTGTATGACATGTTCAAATTATCAATTACATAATCATGCAAATCTTTTGCTTTTGGCCATTCGTGGAATATATGATATTGTCCATAATACGCATCAAATCCTGCTCTTAATGAATCTTCAGGTCTGTCATAAGGCATATTTGCTTGAGGAGATGCATCCTCATAGGTGTATGTTTCTGCAAGCCATGCAAATTCAGGATCTCTTTTTCTTGAATAAGGAATGATAATATCCCAAAATTCTACCGGTTTTGCTCTTGCGACATCCGCTCTAATCCCGTCAACTCCTGCATCTATCATCATATCTACAAATTGTCTGTGGTACTCTAACAATTTTGGATTCAAAGTTCTTTTACCTTCATCATCCCACGGTTGGAACATTCTGATATCTTCCCAGCCTTGCGGAGTTTTGGGGATCCCGTTTTCTATTGCCATAAGTTCCGGTTTTTCTTTGTATAGGTTGTATGATGCGCAGCTTGGCATATCCACCATAACTCTTATCCCACGTTTATGACATTCATCGACAAAAGTTTTAAATTGTTCTTTATCTGAACGTGTATCATTCTTGTCAATTAGAACCGGATCAATTTTTAATAAGTCTTCAGGGGAATAAACAGAGCCGGCGGTTCCCATAGCGTTATCTTTCCCTGGAGGATTTATCGGTAGAAGGTGCAAAGTATTAAAACCTTGTGATTTTATTTCATCAAGTCTGGATATACCACTTAAAAAAGTCCCTGCTTTTTCGTTTCCGTCAATGTATTCGTTCCCGTTAGTATCTTGTGCAGTGAACGTTCTTGGTAATATTGCAAGAATTTTTGCACTGTTTGTTGTAAAAAGTGTTCTTAAATCATTTTTATAGTTCAAATTTGAAATTGTTACAGGGGAAGTAACTACAGGAGCATTTATTGCTGCTTGAGATTCAAGATATTGCTGTATAAGATTGCTGGATTCTCCTTTAAAGTTTGTCGTACCGAAAGATTTCGGGGTTAATTCATAAGGAGAATTGACCTTTAATGCTATTAAATTTGTTGTTATATTAGAAATCATTATTTATTCTCCTTAATGATTTTATCTTTTGGCATTTTACCCATAAAGAACTGTGAAATTAAAGTAATTCCAAACACTGCGGCTCCAAGACCTCCAAAGATGTTAAGCCATGTCTTACTGTTATATTTTTGCTTAAATAGTTTGGTAAACATGTCGTCTATTGCGCTGCCTAACAGTTGGAATTGTAATTCACTGGTGGCTTCTTTGGCATCTTTCACTACGTGGTTTGGCTTGGTAAAGTATTTATCTCCTCCAAGCTTGCTCAATAATTCTTTTCTGTAGTCTTCAAAGTCTTTTATAAATGTTGAATTTTCAATTTTTTCTTTTGTTTTTGTGCTGAGTCTGTCAAAATACATCAATCGCATAATAGAGTCATAAAATATTCTGTCATGAGGATTATCTGCAAGTTGTTTTAATTCTTTTTTGCCGTAAAAAGCATTTAAAACTTTTCCGAGTTTTGTTTCAATATTAGAGTAGAGCCGTTGTTTTTGTTCGGGTGTTAAATTTTCCGGATTGAGTTCGGGGTCTCTTAAGAAGAAGAATTTTACGGCATAATCTGATGATCTTCCTCCAAGCAGAAGTTGTTTTGCTAATTCAATCATTTCTTCCTGTACAGGACGGGTAAAGTCAACGTGTTTTAATAATTCTTTTGTTGTGGGATGATAGTAATTATATTCTTTTAAAGAATCTAAATGTTCAATGTCGGATACGCGTTTAAAGAAATCAAGGGTATTTAATAAACGATAGAAAGAACATTTCACTCCTCTGACTCGGTCTTGAATAAATGAAAGCTGCAAATCTTTGAGAGAATGTGTATCAATTTCTCCTTTTGATGAATCTACATCATATCCAATCAATCTTTGAACTGTATATTTCATTTTACGTTCTTTCAGAGCATTAGAGGCTTCATTGAACGTTGTATCGACATATGTTTTGTACGGGTTTGTTTCGTCTGCTTTATATTTGTCGTATTTTGCAAAGTCTGTTCTTGATTTTAAGAAATTTAATTTTTCTATAATTTTATCAAGAAGTAAGTTATATTTTGTATCATTTGAAACTATTGTTTCTATTTTATCTCTCAGAAGTTTATTAACAAGACGGGTATCCATTCTTGTCATTTTAATATCTTTATCTGTAATATCCAGTGCTTTTAACAGATCATTGTCTAAAATCCCATTCCATGTGTTTGCAAGATATGTTTCAGGGGCTTGTGCAGATTTTAGATATGAATATTTATTTAAAACTCTTTGTCTGGCATGCAATGTGTTGAGAATAGTATTTATTTCTTTTAAATTCTCGATTTTTGTTTCGTTTAAAATTGAAGATGGTGTTAATTTTAAAGGTTTATCAAAAATCGATTCCCCGTTTTGAGTGGAGTCAAACATTTGATTTATAAGAAAATCTATTTTTGTTTCTTCAGGATGATTTGGATTAGATTTTTTGAAGTTATCAAATTTTTCTTCTATTGCATCTTCAAAAGCTTTTATGTATGAAGAAAAATCGCTTTGTTCACTTATTACTTCTTTATCTCGAAGCATACCTTGTTTGCTTGAATCTAATTTGGATATAATTTCATCGGGGGTTGGCAATATTTGTTCTTGTATATTTTGCGGTAAATCTTTAAGAGTATCTTTTAGTAATGTATTAAAACCTTCAAAAGTTTCTCTTGAGATATCATATCCTGATTGATTCAGCAAAATATTCTTTAAATCTCTTTGTATTGCTTCAGATGTAATTGAATCCATTCCTTTTGATAAGGTTTTTGTAATATTTTCAAAGGCTTCCGGAGTTATATTTTTCCCTTTATACTCTTCTAAAATGTTTTCAAGTTCTTTATTTTTTTGAGAAAAATCATATTTTTTTATTTCTTCACCTACATTTTCCAACAAATTATTAGCTTTTTTATTGATTTTCTTATCCTGATAACGGGAAATAGGCTCTTTTAATGATTCACAAATTAGAGCACTCATAATAGGAGTTGCAAACCCTGCTGTAAGCATCCACATTGTATTATTTTGTAATGCTATTTTTCGCATTTTTTCCTGAATAAAATCTCTGCGATTTTTCATGTCTTTTGGAACTTTGAGTCTGTCTCCTATTTTATTTATTTCTTCATCGGAGTATAAATCCCAAGGTATAAATTGGTGATCTTGAAATACGGTTTTCTTTATTCCGTAATTATCTCGGTATTGCTGTCTTATATCAAAACCGTGTATTAGGTATGCCGGAAGTTGTAATGCAAGTTTTGGCCATATGTCCATCGCTCCAAAGAATGAAGCAAGCCCGATGAATTCCATGGCTTTTTCTAAAGGCGCTGATTTTCGCAGATATAAATAAGATGCTATTGCAAGTCCGCCAAGCTTCATCCCCAAATCGTTTAAATGCCCCAGTTCGTTGTCATTTGCGGTTCCTTTTACCGAATGAACAAATGCTTTTGCACTGTATTTTATATCTTTGAAAATTTCAGATGGAATATCAAATAAAGAATTTCTGACTAAATGTCCGTTGCTTGGTAATGGTTTTATAAATGTTCTGTTTGATAATTCTTTATGAATATCAAAATTTTTCCTTGCATTATCCGAACGATATTGTTGCATGGCTTGAGAATTATCATGTATGTATGATTGGATTAAATTTGTTCTCATTATCCGACCACACTTTCTTTATTCTTGTCTAGAACATCTTTTTCCGAAACTTTTGAAGGCTTTTGAGTTATATGCAAAGTATTTAGCACTCCCAAAATTGTTGAAAGAGCAGCAAGCCCCAAAACGGCTTTACCGGAATATTTTTCAAGTTTATTTTTTGGATTTGTCGGTTTGAAAAGTTCTTTTGCGCTATCTGCAAGACTTTCAGCGAATACTTTAGCAGAATGTGTAAAATTCTTTGTATCCCAGAATTTTGCGGTTGCTACACGGAAATAATTTTCCCAAGGTTTTTGGAATGCTAAGGCAACCCCTGCTGCGGCCCATAGATATGATGAAAAGCTTCTTGCAAGGTTAGATTTAACTAATATTTCTCTGTATATCGGTTTAACTGCTTGGTCGGAATCATTAAGATTTGTACCAAGACCATTGCGTTTGGCTATTTTGTCGTAGCGTTTATTGAGCTCGCCTTTATTTGTAGGTTCTCCGTACAGCAAGTCCCAACGTGTAAATTCTACGCTTTCTCCAACTTTATGATATTCATAGCTGGTTAAATCAAAATCATCTTTGCTTTCCGGAAGTTGATGATTAACTTTCATATATGGTAGTTGGGTATCAACACCTGTGATCCATTTTACCGGCAAATTAACAAAAGATTTGGATATGGTTCTTGCTAAGGCGTAAAATACTACTCCGAGAGCCATTTTATTACCGAGTTTATATGCTGCAGATTGGTCAAAGCTCTCAAAATATTTTGCTGCGGAATTAAAAACTGACATTAAGGTTAAACTGCCAATCACATAAGGAACTGTGCCCATGGTAAGAAATTCGTAAAAGTCAGAATTTATGCTCCCTTTAAGTCCTCTTGCAGGATAAACAGTAAAAGCTTTGGTAAACTTATCCATTGCAATTCTTGAGCGGGTAATAATATTGTTTTTCATAAGCGTATCGCTCTTAGGAAGTTTGTCATCCTTAGAGTCTTTCCCCTTAAATTTTATGTGCTTATTGAAATTACTTACCGGTAAAATCATGCCAACTCCGCTTTGTGCTATTAGAATGCTCGTCAATATTTTTTTTTGTTATTTTATTATATTTTATTTACAATTTTTAATATTATTTTTATTTATAAATTGAGAAAAAAATTGTAGTAAAAATTCCCATTATTACGCAGTACCATCCGAATATATTTATTGAAAATTTTGAAATGAATTTCATAAAATATTTTATGCAAAGGAACCCGACTATTGCTGAAATTGTTGTACCTAATATTATTGCTGTCCAGTTATATGTGAGTGCTTCTTTTATATTGATTTTAATAAGCGGATAAACCATTGAGGCTCCTAAGATTATTGGTACGCTCAATAAAAATGAATACTTTGCTGCGGCTTGTCTGTTTAAACCTGAAAATAAGCCGGTTGCTATTGTCCATCCGGAACGTGAAAATCCTGGAAGTACCGCTAAACCTTGAGCCAATCCTATTAAAACGGATTGTTTAAAATTAGGTACTTCTGTTTTGTCTGTCCTTTTTTTAGAAAGATATTCGCTGAAAAATAGGACAAAACCTGTCAAAATTAAAAGTCCTCCGACTAATGCAGGATGGTATACAAGGTGCTCAGCAACATCGTTTATTGGAAGTGCCAACGCAATTGTTATAATTGTACCGATTATTATATATATGCCGAGTTTTGAATTTTTATCCGTAAAATCTCCGTTTTTGCAAGCATAAAAAAGTGCTTTGCAAATTTCTAAAATTTCTTTTCTAAAGAATATAATAACCGCAATCAATGTTCCTAAATGAAGCATAATATCCAAAAATATTTCTTCATTTGATTGCTGAACTATCTCTATACCTTTAAAAACTTTATAAAAATTTGATGTAAAAACCAAATGAGCAGAGCTTGATATTGGTAAAAATTCGCTCAATCCCTGAACTATCCCCATTAAAATTGTCTGTATAATCGGCATTAAAATCTCCTTGATAAGTGAACCGTGAATTAAGAGAAGTGAATAGTAATTTTCGGTGCTTTTGCACATTTTATAAACTTTAAAGTTGTAAAGGACTATTCACTATTCACTTTTTACTGTTCATTTTTATTCTTCCTCAAAATATGAGCAACAAGATGTTTGTGTTTCCCAAACTGAAACTTTATATAATTGAACAATTTTTTCTTTTAGTTTTGAATAAATATATAGAGCAATCATTTCACTTGACGGACTTTCCCCTTTGAAATCCGATAGCTCATTTATATCTTTATGATCAAGACCTTCCAAAACTTCATTTAGTTCCTTTTTTAGGACTTTATAATCTATCAGAATATTACTTTTATCAAGTGATTCACCCCTAACGAATGCTTCAACCATCCAGTTGTGACCATGTTGATTTTCGCAAGCCCCGTCATAATTTAACAAGTGGTGTGCTGCTGAAAAAAATGCCTGTGTTTTAATTTCGTACATTTTATGCTCCTATATCAATTTTCAAATTGCGATTCATAAATTAAATCACATAACTCTCTTACTGCGCCTTTTCCTCCATCTTTGGAAGATATAAAATTGCAAATATCTTTTACTTTTCTTACTGCATCGGCAGGACAGGCTGATATTCCTACTTTTTCAAGTACAGGTATATCCGGTTCATCATCGCCCATATAAGATACTTGAGAAAAATCCAGTTCATATTTTTGCATAATTGCTTCCAATATGGGTAACTTATTTTTGACTCCCTGATATACTTCGGTAAATCTAAGGTCTTGGGCTCTTCTGTCAACGGTTCCGTTTTTACGACCTGTAATCACTGCTGTCATAAGTCCGTTTTTTATCATTTTAGCAAGTCCGTGCCCGTCTTTAGCGTTAAACGTTTTATATTCAATTCCATTTTCATCGTATGTAATGCTGCCATCTGTCATTACTCCGTCAACATCGAAAACCAGAAGTTTAATTTTTGAAGCTTTTTGTTTTAAATTCATCAAATAATCCCTAAACAGTTAAGTTAATTATACAATAAATATCTCACTTTCTGGTAATAGTTTACAAATATTAAAATAAATTTTAGTGTAAGCTATTTTTACATTTCTTAATAATTTATTTTTTTTTGGCAATTTATGAAAAGAAAAAAACTTTATCTATATATAAAGGGGATAAATAAAGGGGAAAATCATGGGATTGATTAGTTCTATCGCAAAAATTGGAGCAAAAGCCTTTAATTATGGCAAGCGTGTGCTGAATTGTGCGCCGGAGTTTGTTTTGGGCGAAAGCGCAGAAGTAATTGGAAAAGCATACAGATCAGCACCAAAGGGCTCAATTTTCACAAAGGCAAAAACTGCCGCAAAGGCTTTCGAAAGTCATGTCGGAGCATTAAAAGCAACTCAGGGTGGTTTTTTTAAACGTTTGTGGACAAGTACTAAAAATTTAATACCGGACTTATGTAAGGCCGGTAAACTCGGTAAGCAAGCTGCTAAAGCAGCAGGTAAAAGCGGTTTTTGGGGCGGGCTTAAAAGTATAGGTTCTACTATTGCTAAAAAGATGCCGTATATTGGAGCATTAATTACTATATGTTTTGAATTACCAAGTATTATAGAGGGATACAAACGAGGCGGGATCAAAGGAGCATTAGAACAATGTGCCGGTGCTGGCGTTGAACTCGGTTGTATGGCTGCGGGTGCCGCTATAGGTTCTTGTATTGCTCCGGGTATTGGTTCTGCAATTGGTGGTCTTATTGGCGGACTTGTTGGATGGGGTGTAAGGGCTTTAACTTTCCCTGAACCATCTGATGAAGAAACTCCTCAAGAAACTGAAGGAACAGAAGGGACAGAAGATGCTGATACTCAGCAAACTACAACAACTACGTCCCCGACAACTTCAACTACAACAACTAATCCTTCAACTTCGACTACAACAACCACACCAACTCCGTCTACTACGACTGATCAGTCTGCTCCCGTTACGACAAGCGGTTCTGATTCATCAACAAGTTTAACTAATCCGTTCGGAATGGGAATAAACTATGGTATGGGTATGACAAATCCGTTTGGAATGGGAATAAATTATGGTATGGGTACAAATCCGTTTGGCTACGGGATAGGATTTACAAGTCCTTATATGTTCGGAGATTTCAATAATCCTCTCGGGAATATGTTTATGCCGGGTGAAAATATATTCCAAAAATATCCGTCAAATTATAAATTCCAGTATACATTTCAATAAATGATATTTAATATAAAAAAGAACCTTAGAAATAAGGTTCTTTTTTTTGAGTATTTTTTCGACGAAATTTTTAAATTCCGCAAACTAAAAAATCTCTTTCTGACATGGTCGAAGTACATTCAAGAATTTGAGATAAAAATCTTTCAATTAATGCCTCAATTGTCCTAACTTCGCACTTCAAACTGTTCAACCCTGCTTCTTGAGCCTGTTTTACAGAGTCATCATTAAAAGTGTCTTCGTACATAAACTATAACTCCTCTTTAACTTTCGACAACTATATTCACGACACAAATTGTTAAAAACTTTAGTAATATAAACTTTTTGTTACAAAAGTAAAACTTTAGTGGAAGTTTATTTTATTCTGAATTAGAATTGTCTTATGTTATTGCAAGGGAAAGATATGATTAGGGATTTAGAATTGACAAGTTATGATTATTATTCGAACCGCAGAGATATGGGAATTATTTCTAATATAGTTGACGTTTTGAATAAAATATTAGAAGAAGATAAAAAGCAAGAGCAACCATTGTTTTTAAAGATTTCTGATAATCTTATAATGGATATTGCGCGTAAAGTAGTTCAAGATAAGAAAAAAACTTTTCTTATCGGAATAACAGGTGAAAGTGCATCGGGGAAAACTGTTTTTGTTGATAATACTATAAAAGCTTGTGTTAAAGATAAAAAAGAAGGAATTTATACTGTTATCCGTTGTGATGATTATTATAAAGATACTTCAAAAGAACTCAAAGAAGCCGGTAGTTATGAAGAACTTTTTAAGACAGGTTTTAGTTTTGATACTCCTGATGCTATTAATCTAAATCTTATGCAACAGCATTTGGTATCTTTAAAAGAAGGTCTAACAATAAAATCTCCAAGATATGATTTTGTAACTTGTGAATCATTCCCCGACGGCGAGGAAAAAAGACCCGCAAAAGTTATTTTAACTGAAGGTTTATATGTTTTAAACGAAGGTTTAAGAAATATTATGGATGTAAAAGTCTACGTATTCACGCCGCTTGAAGTTATAAAAGAACGCTGGTACAGACGTGCGAAACAAAGAGGGAAAGAGGGTACAGCGGCAGATTTACAATTCGCTGATGTGAATAAAACTGCGCAGCAATATATTCGCCCGACATATCAAATTTCTGATGCGATAATAAATGGTCTTGTGAGTCAGGAATATATTCAAGAAATTACGGATAAAATTTTTAAGGCATTGAGAGATATTGAATATTAAGAAGGATGTGCTAAAATAGCACATCCTTTTGATTTTAGAATGCTCTGCGGCACCCTGCACAGTTTTTAGGTTCCATGTAGATAGGTTCTACAGGGGCTGCGCATCCGCAATTTGTACCTCGAATTAGTTTGTAGCCGTGCAACTTTTCGCATTTTGTTAATTTACGCTTTTGGCAGCGCTCTACCTTACACGGATTGCAATTTCTAAATCCTGTAAAAGGGTTTAGGCTTTGTATCCCGTCATAGGTCCATGCAAATGCGCCTTGAGGTGCTGCTAAAAGTGCTAATAGTGCAAACATAGGTAATATCTTTTTCATAATGCCTCCTTTAACTTTTTAGGTGTACATTATAAGTTTATGAGTTTTAATACATAGTTACATTACCGATATTACCAGCAATGATTGCTCTTTTAGACTAACCATTTATGGTAAAAATTTATCCAACCTATCTACGGCTTCTTTTGTATTTTCGCGGCTGCCAAATGATGTTAGGCGAAAATATCCTTCTCCGTTGTTCCCAAAGCCTGAACCCGGAGTTCCGACAATTTGTACATTTTCCAGCAGATAGTCAAAAAATTCCCAAGATCCCATATTATTTGGACATTTTAACCAAATATAAGGCGAATGTTTCCCTCCGATATGCCAGATATTATGTTTTTTCAATACGTCAGAAATGAGTTTGGCATTTTCTTTATAATAATTAAGGTTTTGCTGTATTTCTTTTTGACCGCTCGGGGTAAATACCGCTTGAGCTCCTTTTTGAACAATATAAGGAACTCCATTGAATTTTGTTGTTTGCCGGCGAAGCCACATTTTATTGAGGCTCATATCGTCAAAAATTAAATTTTCAGGAACAACTGTCCAACCGCAGCGTGTACCTGTAAAACCTGCCATTTTTGAGAATGAACAAAACTCAATTGCACAAGTTTTTGCGCCTTCAATTTCATAGATGCTGCGCGGTAAATTTTCATCCGTTATAAAACATTCATATGCTGCATCAAATAAGATAATCGCATTATTTTTGTTTGCGTAATCTACCCATTTTTTTAGCTGTTCCCTATTATAAACAGCGCCGGTCGGATTATTAGGTGAACAAATATAAATAATGTCTGCTTTAATATTTTCATCCGGCAGCGGCAAAAATTCGTTATCAGCATTAGCGTTTATATAAACTATTTTTCTTCCGTTCATGACGTTTGTATCAACATAAACAGGGTAAACAGGATCAGGAACAAGGACTGTATTGTCTTTGTCAAATAAGTCTAAAATGTTGCCTAAATCTGATTTCGCTCCGTCGGAAATAAATATTTCGTCGCTTTTTAAATCAACATTGTGAGTTTTATAGTATCCTTGAACAGAAGTTTTTAAAAATTCGTAACCTTGCTCCGGACCATAACCTTTAAATGTTTCTTTAATTCCCATTTCATCTGAAGCATCTTTCAGGGCTTTAACAACACACTCACACAATGGTAAAGTGACATCGCCGATACCCAGTTTAATGATTTTTTTGTCAGGATTCGCGCTGGAGTACTCTGCAACTTTTTTAGCTATTGTCGAAAACAGATAACTCTGTGCTATATTTTGATAATTTTTATTTACTTTCATCTCTCATACTCCTTATTTAAACAAATTATAACATAAACAACTAAAGGCGCTTGTCAAACATTAATGCGCGTGTTATAATCCATACAGATAAATAAGTGCAAGAAAGGGTTTTATATGGCAAAAGTTTTGGTTACTATGCCTGATGATTTTTTAAATAAGGTAGATGGACTTGCAGACAGCGAAAAGCTTTCAAGAAGTGAGCTTATAAGAGAAGCATTAAAAAATTACATGCGCAGACTATCAAAAACTCAAATTGAAAGCGCATCAAAAAATGCACAATTACTTGATGAAATTTTAAAATAAATTACATAAAAGGGCAGAAATAGGTAATTTGAAATATTTCGTGCATTAAGATGCACGCTACAAGATATGAAATAATGATTTAGTTAAATTTTTCTCATATAATAAAGATAAGATTTAATACCCTAAATGAAATATTGCAAAATCTTTTTTATTTGCATAGGTTCTGTGTTCAAGCGGAACGTCATCAATTTTATAAAACTTAGGTTTATATTCTTTATGTAAAAGTCTGCATATA
>CADAYD010000002.1 GCA_902791985.1 uncultured bacterium | reverse complement strand
TCTTATGCCGCCGTTAGGCGGTATTGTAATCAGCGAAGTTTTCTTTTCTTTGGTTCATTTCTTTTCTTTTGCCTCGCAAACAAAAGAAAAGAAATGAACTTCCAATAATATTATTTATGTAATAAAAAATACCGCCGAACAATTTGCTCGACGGTATTTTTAAATCCTTATAAAGAATTATTTTACTAATTCTTTGAATTTTTTACCAGCTGAGAAAGCAGGAACTGTTTTAGCAGCGATTTTGATTTCTTTACCTGTTTGTGGGTTTCTGCCAGTTCTAGCAGCTCTTTTGCGTGCTTCGAAAGTACCAAAGCCTACTAATGTAACTTTGTCACCTTTTTTAACTGTTTTTTCAATAGTTTCGATTGTAGCAGCTAAAACTGTTGCTGCGTCTTTTTTAGAAACTTTTGCGCCTTTAGCGATTTCTGCAACTAATTCTTCTTTGTTCATAACAAATCTCCTTTCTTAATTAAACATGATTATTATATCCGGAATTTCAAAACATGCAAGATGTTAAGATTTAGAGCCATTTTTCGTTACATTCAGTAACATTAAGCCCCTATTTACATCCTTTCAGGTGCGCTGACAGCTATTATTTTAAGTGCATTTGCTAACACGGTTTTAAAAGCATAGATAAGCGACAGCCTTGCTTTTGTGAGTGCAAGATCATCTGTAATAACCCTTGTTGAATTATAGAAAGAATGGAATTCAGATGCTAAATCTTGTACATAACGGCAAATAGTATATACTTGTCTGTCACGAGCAGATGTTACAATCAAATGCTTAAATTCTTCAAGTTTTAAAATAAGTTTTCTTGCTTCTTTAAGTGTCAATTTAATGATGTTTTGGTCAAAGTTAGATAACAATGTGTTAAATTCTGTTTCCGTTACAATCGGAGTACTCTGTTTCCCGCTTTCCGTATCAATTTTGGGCTGAGTAGCGTTTCTGATTATTGAGCATGCCCGTGCATGGGCATACTGAACATAGAATACCGGATTTTCATCGGATGATTTTTTAGCGAGTTCAATATCAAAATCGAGAGTGGTATCTATATTTCTCATGGTCATCCAGTATCTGGTTGCATCTACTCCTACCTCGTCAACTAAATCTTCTAAGGTAACCATATTTTTTCGCTTACCCATACGAACTTCATTTCCGTCAATAACAAGGTTAACAAGCTGTCCTAAAAGAACCTCAAGTTTGTTTGGGTTATAGCCTAATGCCTCTAGAGATGCCTTAACTCTTGGGATATAACCGTGGTGGTCAGCACCCCATATGTCAATCATTCTGTCGAATCCGCGTTCTAATTTTCCGGCGTGATAGGCAATATCTGCGGTTAAATATGTGTTTGAACCGTCTGCTTTTTTAATAACTCTGTCTTTTTCATCTCCGTAATCAGATGACCTAAACCAGACTGCACCTTCTTCTTCATAAATTTTTCCTGATTTTTTAAGTGCTTCGACACATTCATCAACCTTACCGGATTTGTGAAGTGTAAGTTCGGAATAGAAGTTATCAAACTCAACATGCAATCTATCTAACAAGTCGCGTTGCACTTTTTCTTCATACTCTTTTGCAAAATCACAAAATACTGATAGATCTATAGAATCTGTGTCATTTGGATTCTTCAAACCTTTTTGTTCAACAAACGCTTTTGCTACAGGAATTAAATAATCTCCGGGATAATAATTTTTGCGTTCTTCTTCGTCTGTTGGAAAGTCAATGACTTCGCCCAGTACCTGTTTTACTCTTATAACAAGGGAACGCCCAAGTTTTTGGATTTGTGACCCCGCATCATTGATATAAAATTCCTGATAAACATCGTGTCCGTAAAATTTTAACAAGTTCGCCAATGCACTTCCCATAGCTGCCCAACGTCCATGCCCGATGTGAAACGGTCCTGTAGGGTTGGCAGAAATATATTCTAAGATAATTTTTTCAGTTTCAACATTCTGTGGACGTCCAAAGTTCTCTTTTTTATCTATAATTTCTTTCACCAGGTTTATTAATAGTGTTTCACCGGCTTTGAAGTTAATAAATCCTGCAACAACTGTATATTCATTGTCCTCTTTATCTATAAATTCCACTATTGCATTTGCAATCATAGGGGGTGCTATTTTAGCATTTCTGGCAAGTGAAGATACATTTATTGCAAAATCCCCAAAATCAGGATTCTTTGGACGCTCAACAATGAGTCCCCCTCTTTGATATTCACTCATTTGCCCGACTTTGCCTGCAGCAACGGCTTTTTCTAATGCTGTTTCAACTTTATTTAAAAAATAATCTCTTAACATATTTTCCCTCATTTACAAATCATGTCGGTGTGGAGATGCCGACTTACTCGTTTATAAGGAAAGCATACTACAAACAGATTAAAAATCATACTGAGGAATGTTAAACGGTTCATTGTTTGCATCTTTCTCAACAAATGTCAAATAATATTCCATAGCAAGATCTTTACAGTTTTGATAAAGTTCTTCGCTAATCAATTGCTTGTGCAAAGACGTTCTTTCTCCGGAATAGTTGCCCAAAATAGTTGCATATTTTTGAATATCGTCTTTATTAAGTCCTCCCCCGTATGCTTTTGTCTTAGCATCTGTGCCAGACGGGCGAATTTCAATATATTTATCACTAAATTCAAGATAAGTACCGTCTCCTACAAATTTAACTGATTTCAAGTTGTCAAAAGTCAAATTGTCATTTTTAAATTTGTCATTGAGAATATTTTGTATACCCTCAAGAGTAATTTCACCTTTTTTAAGCGCAATAGCCATTGAGAGATAGAAAATATCGTTGAGAGTTCGTTTTTCTTCTCCTGCGATTTTATCGAGTTTAAGCTTGTTAATATCAGGCTCAGATTCATTGTAGTATGCAATATCTACCCGAGTATCAAATCTCCCTATTATATTATTCTCCTCAAAAACATCTGCAAGGTATTGGGAGAGAGATTTATCTCTGAGCTTTGCTATTAGTGCGGAGGCGACAACTATTGCTTCAGTTGCACTTTTTTCCCGCATTGCTACTGCAAGCCGTCCATGCTCAGATTTTATTAGTTCTTCTGTTCCCATAATCATTCCGCCTGATTCTTCACCGCCGAAAACTAGGCGCGGATTAACTCCTAAATTTATTGGATTTCCTAAAACATCGTCAATAATGATTTCTTTATCCGGTTCATTTTTGAGTTTTAATTCGACTTTTTTCATTATATTTGCGATTTCTTTAAAACCTACAGGTACGTTAACAACTTTTACTCCGTTATTTTTGCCCCATTCGTCCCAAGAAAGAGCGGATGCGGTTGTTTTTATCATAAATCTGGGGTGATTATTCCATGCGTCTTTTGCACGAAGTTGTTTTGCCCAAAAATCCATAATCATTAAAAATGCCTGATTGGCGGTAAAAATGGTCAAAATTCTATTTGTGTCCAATTCTACATAATCAATACCGAGTTTGTTCAATTTTTCAATTGAATTTACATCTTCAATTTGTGTGACAGTAAGCCTGTCATGGTCCGGGTCGGTAATCAAAATGACTGTCCCTATAGGAAAATTTTTTAACTTTTTATCGTATCCCATAGTTTCAATAACAGGGAAAAACTTAGAGCCGTCAGGCTTTTTTGCTATTACTGTTGCATCAACAGAGTAATCATAAAATGCTTTTTCTCCTTTTGGGGTATGATCGTATTTCCCTATTCCATGAAAAAACGGGGTTTCTTCAGTATTAAACCACGCAAATTTATCTAAAATGCCCAATTTATTTAATACCCGAGATAAAGTTCTGTAAGCGCTTCCTCCCACACATTCCACAACGATTTTACCGTCAAAATTTTTAATTAAGTCAAGATTGATGTCCTGTGCAACACCGGATTTTAAGTATTCTACATAAAGATTAATCCCATCCTCAATATTCGCCATAGCTTTTTCGTTAATTAGCGGATTATCCTTTGAAGAAATTTTTATCTCATAACTGCCATTTTTAATTGTTTCGTCAAAAATTTCCTTAATCTTATTTACAAATTCCATTGATTCTTCCGGTAAATATTGGCTTCCTTGACAGTTAAGGTCTTTTGTTGCGTTTTTAACAGATATTCCGTGACTTGAAGTGATGTATTCCCCGCCTAACAGGTCAAGTTTGAACGCTAAAAATGATGCCAGCCAGATAGGAATAGTTTTTCTGCCTTCTGGGACAAGAGTTTCAATTCCTTGTGCTGCTTGTATACGTGCGATTGCATCAAGAAAAAGCTGCGAATTGTAACGAACTTCGCATCCTGCAACTTTTACAATTCTTTTATTTTTATACTTTTCTTTTGCAACAAGCGATTTTGCTAAAGTTGCAAGTACAATTCCGACTAAATTGATTGGAAATCTCGTATCCTGAGGGTTGAGAATATTTTGAGGTCCTCTTATGCCCGCTGTAGAAACCTTGGCTTCTTTTGCGTATCCGGCAAACCATTCTTCTAAATTCAGTCCCAGCGGATTGTTTTTTTTATCATATGGCTTTAGATGCTCTTTTTTTAGCGTGAACGTGAATTCTCCATTATTTGAAAAATTCATTAAGTTTAGATTTTTTATATTATCAGGTGTTTTTTCATAAACACTTTTAAACAGTTCGTTTTCTAATTCGTTTTCTGATTGTTTTAACATATAAATGCTCCCTTTTTTAATTCTAATTTGATAATACACTAAAAAACTTCAAAAAGTGGATTGTTAAGTTATTTTTATGTATAATATTTTTGTTGATTAGGAGAGTAGTCTATGGCAAAAGAATATTCAAAAAGAAAAGCATCTCAATTTAATTGGTTTCGTTCTATGTGGCAGTTTATTGTGTGTAAAATAATCTATATGATTAGACTAAAGATCATATATAGAATAGAAGTGCATGGATATGAGAACATTCCAAAGGATAATAAATATTTGATTTGTCCTAATCATTTATCTACGCTGGATCCCCCGATGCTTGTTGCGGTCATGCCTCGAAATGTAGCATTTATGGCTAAAAAAGAATTATTTAATATCCCGTTTTTAAGATGGTGGATAGACTGGCTTGGTGCATTTGCAGTTGACAGAGAGAATCTTAGCCCGTCAACCGTTAAAACTGTAGAGGCCATTTATGACAGTAAATGGGTGCTTGGGATATTCCCTCAAGGAACAAGAGGAGTTCCGGGTGAAATCAAAGGAATTACTAAAGGGTTCGCAGGATTAGCACGCCTTACAAAATGCGGAGTTCTACCTGTAGGTATTATTGGCTCGAATGAGGCGAAGTGGAAACCGTTTTCCGGCAAAATTATAATAAATATTGGCAAAATTATCCCCTATGACAAAGATTTGGAGTCTGTAAAGGATAAATGGATTGAACAGATTCAGCAATTAACAGGATTTAAGTATGTTGAAGATGCTCCCGTAGAGGAAGGAATTAAATAAATGACAAAAGAAGTAAGAAATTTTAATAGACGTTATGCCAAGGAATACAATTGGTTTAGAACTCTTTTTTACATGAGTTTTCTTTATTTGATTGTTTATCCTATTTATAACTTATATTATGATTACAAAGTTATAGGGCGTGAAAATTTACCGCCAAAGACAGCAAAACGAGGTAAATATATTTATGCTGCGAATCATGTTTCTCAACTTGATCCTCCTATGGTTGTTATGGGTGCGCATTGTCCTATTGCGTTCATGGCTAAAAAGGAGTTATTTGAACCTGATTGTAAAATCAAGTGGCTGGTAAAAAGACTTGGAGCTTTTGCTGTTGATCGTACAAAACCTGAAATTGCTACTTTTAAAACAGTAAGAGATATTCTTACAACTTCATGGTCTCTAGGAATTTTCCCTCAGGGAACTATTAAGCCGTATGGTAAGTTGGAAGGAATTAAAAAAGGCTTTGCTGAGATTGCAAAAGTTGCTAAGGCTGATATTGTTCCTGTTGCGATTGCAGAATGGACCGGTTATTTAAAAATTTTTCCGGTAAAAAGACAGCATGTTGTTATAAAAGTCGGTAAACCGATTTCTTATAAACTTTCACATGATGAAATAATTTATCAGTGGGCGCAACAGATTTCGGAGATGGCAGATTATGAAAACTGTGTGCCTAAACCTCAAAGTTCTGAAGAAAAAGTAAATTACTAAAATAAAAGGCCCCTTATTCAGGGGCTCTTATTGAAGAAAGGAAATTTATTTATGATTGCGGCATTATTTTTTATGCTGCAATTTTGTCCAATTTATCTAATGCTGCTTGTGCGGCGTTTGCTACACTCGCATCTTGATCATTTTTAGCAACTGTAAATAAAGTTGTTAAATCTTTTTTATATTCAGGTTCTTGAATGTAGCTCAATGCTTCAATTGCAGATTCTCTAACCATTGGGTTCGGGTTATCTTTTAATTGATTTACTACTTCTACGGCACTTGGAAGATCAGTCAATGGAACTACATTGCCGTTCAATTTTTTAACTTCTTGTGCATAAATTTTATCTAACAGTGCTATTGTGAACAAAGCATAACTTTTGTTTCTTTCTGCCATTTCTTTTGGAGAATATGCATTGGCTAATTTTTCATCTTCCGGACTTACTTTTTCTCCTTGAACCATTTTTTGTCTGATTTCAAATTGTTTTTGAGAAGGACCTTCAACTTTTGAAGAATCGAATGAAATAATATCATTTAATGCTTTGAAAATTTGTTTATCAACAAGTTCCGGTGCTTTTTCCGGTTGTTTGTTTACGATATCTGCAATATCTTCCATTGTAGCAGCTTGCCCTTCAAAATCAGGGTTTGCTAATCTTGAGATAAATCCGTTTAAATCCAAAGCAGGTTCAACAGGAACCGGTGCTTCTACTTGAGGAGCATTTGATACTTGTGGTGCTGGAACTTGAGCCGGTGCTTGAGCCGGAACCGGTTGTGGCTGAGCCGGATAGTTTACATTTTGTTGATTTACCGGAGCCGGAGTCGGGTATTGAACCGGTGCAGGATATTGAACCGGTTGTGGTAACGGTTGTCCCGGATAGTATACCGGTTGAGCCGGTATTTGTTGTGTTGGTTCATAAACCGGTGCTTGCGGATAATTGTATATAGGAGCATTAACCGGAGCATATTGAGGTTGGTATTGACCTTGGCAAGGTGCCATGCTCGGAGTTCCTACAGACGGATTATGAATATCTATTTTTACCGCATTGTAGCTCGGTTGTTGGGGTTGTGCGTAACTCGCACATTGCATCGGGTAAACCGGTTGCATCATTGGAACTTGATTCATAAATTTTTCCTTTCCTACATAAAAATTGAGTCTATTACCATTCTACCTTTTAAATGTCGGTAAACATAAATAATTGCTAAAAATATATACGATTTTAATAAATCTTTACAAAAATTCCTCTAAATGCTGTTATATCTGAATTTTTTAATAAATTTATTTAATATTATATGTGGAAAGCTATTTTTGTTTGTGTTATTATTTTTGTGTGAAGGGGATATTTCTCTGCAATATAGAGGGTTATTAAAAGGTTTAAAATGAAGATAGATAAAAGTGTAAAACAGTCAATTAGAAAAGTTTTTGGGCAAACTCTCGCCAGTATAGGGGAATTTAATGAGAAAGTTGTCGTGCTTGATGCGGATTTGTCATGCTCTACTCAAACCAAAATTTTTGCGGATAAATTCCCGCAGAGATTTTTTAATTGCGGAATAGCAGAGCAAAACATGATTGCAACTGCGGCAGGTTTGGCATCTCAAGGGAAAATCCCTTTTGCTTCAACGTTTGCTATGTTTGCGACCGGAAGAACGTACGACCAGATAAGAAACGGAGTTTGTTATTCTGAATTGGATGTAAAAATTGTGGGTACACATGGTGGTATCACTGTAGGAGAAGACGGGGCTACTCATCAGGCGCTTGAAGATGTCGCATTGATGCGTGTTATTCCTCATATGACAGTTATTGTACCTGCGGATGCAAAAGAATGTGAAGAAGTTATTAAATACGCTTCAATTCACAAAGGCCCGATGTATATAAGACTATCAAGATGTAATGTTCCTGATGTTTTTGATGAAAATTATCATTTTAATATACACAAAGCTGTAATTGTCGAGCAAGGGCATGATGCAACCATATTTACAAATGGTGAACTTCTTGCTGAGTGTATTTTGGCTTCTCAAAAATTAAAAGAAGAAGGGATATCTGTCAGGGTTGTCAATGTACCTGTCGTTAAACCTATTGATAAAGATACAATAATTGAATGTGCTAAAGACTCAAAGTTTTTTGTAACTGTCGAAAATCATTCAACAATTGGAGGGTTGGGCTCTGCTGTTTGCGAAGTTGTTTGTGCGAATTCTCCTAAGAAAGTATATAGAATCGGTATAAATGATGAGTTTGGACAAAGCGGAAAATCGGATGAACTAATCGAGTATTATGGTTTAGATTACCTTTCTCTTGTAAAAAGAATTAAAAGAATTTGCGAAAAGGAATTTAATTAATGATAAAACTAAAAAACGTTACGAAAAAATATAAGAATGAACATTATGCTCTAAAAAATATAAATTTAGAGATAAATTCAGGAGAGTTTGTTTTTGTTGTTGGTTCTTCGGGTGCAGGAAAATCTACACTTATGAAGCTTTTATACAGTGAGGAAAAACCGTCAAGCGGGATTGTTTCTATCGGAGGGATTAATATTGCCAATATCAAAAACAGTAATATCCCAAGTTTAAGACGTTGTATGGGGATAGTTTTTCAAGATTATAAATTGCTTCAGAACCAAACAGTTTTTGATAATGTCGCTTATGTTATTCGAACTCTCGGCATAAGCAGTAAAGAAATTGATGCAAGAGTTCAAGGGGCATTAAAAATAGTAGGTTTATATGAAAAGATGAATGCAACTCCTGCTGAGTTATCCGGTGGGGAACAACAAAGAGTAGGAATTGCACGCGCAATAGTTAACGGACCTCCTTTGCTTATTGCGGATGAGCCGACCGGCAATTTGGATCCGCAAAATTCTTTGGAAATTATGCAAATACTTGATCAAATTAATCAAAGGGGGATTACTGTTATTGTTTCAACACATGATAACAATATGGTAGATTATTTTAGAAAAAGAGTTATAAAACTTGATCATGGTGAAATAGTGAAAGATATGCAAGCAGGTACTTATGAATAACAGTTTAAAGTCAAATGTAAAAAAACATATTCCTAAAGGATGGTTATGTCAGTTGAGAATACTTTTCAGATTGGGTATTCAGACTATTAGTGATATCAAAAGAACAGGACTTGTAAATATTGTTATTATTACAACCATGGCTGCTATTTTGATGATTTTTGGTTCATGTTTTAGGACTGCATTGTCTATTTCCTCTTTTTCAAAAGAATTGGGTAGTGCATTGGAAATTTCTGTGTATTTAAAAAATACATCAGATATGCAGGAAGCAAAATCAGAAATTTCTAAATTTGAGCATGTAGAAGAAATCACTACTATTCCAAAATCGGTTTCTTGGGACAGGTTGAAGTCTGAAATGAAGCTTCCAAATATTGATAATCCTTTACCTGATACGTTACATGTCAAAGTTGATAATCCTGAGAATTTAGAAGCCGTATTTGATAATATAAAGTCGATAAAATCAGTTGAAGATATAAGTTATGCAAAAGATTTAGCATCAAAAATCGAGATGGTAAATCATGTTGTTAAAACTATTACTCTTGTTGTAATTATCATAATGGGATTGTTGACTGTTACGATTATAAATAACACAATTCAGCTTGTTATTCAATCAAGAAAAGAAGAAATTGAGATTATGCGTTTAATGGGAGTTAGCAACTGGTATATAAGATTCCCGTTTATTATGCAGGGTGCATTTTACGGACTTACGGGCTCTTTGCTTGCTGTTGTGCCTTTAAGTTATGTCCAAAATGGGCTTTTAAATGTCCATAAATTCTTTATGATTCCTTCTCCGCCTTATGCTCAAAATCTTGTTATTCTTGTAATGTTTTCAATGAGTATTTTGTTTGGCGCGGTTGGAAGTTTTTGGTGTATTAAAAAGCACTTGCAGGTGTAGCTCTTAATGTATAAAAAAGTCGTTGTAATAACTGAAAATAAATCTATATTAGATTTTTTATTATCCGATGTTCATGTTCTGAAACGAGGAGAAATCTTTTATGGAATTTCTATTTCAGAGTTAAAAAAATCTATTAATGCTGATACTCAAATAATTTTGATTAATGCTGAAGAATATTCAAATAATGAAATATTTAAAATGATTGATATAAAAAAAAGATATGCTTGCAATGCGAAAATTTTGGTTATTTTAAATGAAATTGATTCAAATTTTATTTCGGAATGTTTAAACAGAGGGGTTTATGATTTTATTGAAAAAGATTCTGCACCTGACATATATAATACAAGGCTTTTAAATTGTAGAAAATCATTATCTGATGCTCAAAAATATGCAGTTCTTTCCTCGTTTATTAATTCTACTAATTGCATAAAACCAAAAACAGGTCTTTATACTTATAAAGCATTAAAAGAGTGCTATAACGATTTGACGGACTTAAGTTTTTTCAGAGAGAGTACGTTTGCGATTATAGCTCTTGATGAATCAACAAAAACAAAAATTGCAGTAAACAGATTAGCACAAAATATTAAAAAGATTTTGAGGCAAACGGATGTTGTTGCTCAGGGCAGCGGAAGATTTTACCTTATGTTACCTGAAACAAATTTGAATGGAGCAAAAGAGGTAATAGAAAAGATATCAGATGCAATGGGGAATGATATTAAAATTCGTTCCGGTATTGGTCTTATAAATAATCAAACTTTTACTGAAATAGAAAAGAATATAACGGATTGCTTAAAGGTTTCAGTTTTAGATGATAAGTTGTACGTTATATATGAAGAGAAGTTTGCGTCATCTTTATTATCAAATAAAGATGTTAAACTAAACAAGCATTATAAGTTATTTCAAAAAACTTATTATAGAAAGTTACATTCTGTTATAGAACCGCTATTTTATAGGACAGAAAAATTATATAGCTCAAAATTACCCAATGTTGATGTTGCTCAGTATGCCAATGAGAACGAATGTCTGTTTAGTTTAAAGAAAGGTGCGGCACATAGTAAATTGATATTGAAATATGACGGATTTTCAAAAATTTTATTAAAAATTAGTCACAAAGGACTTGATACTCCTGAAAATACAATTATAACACTTCCTTTAAATAAGTTTGACGATATTATTTTATCAAAATATCTGGAACAATTCTATAATGAATTTTGCGAAAATTAGCAGATACAAAATTTATCCGCCGTTTTTCTTTGAAATTACAATTGCATTAGAAAGGGCAATTCCTCCGGGTTGCGGCGGGTTGTTTACGATGTCCCCTTTTACATACATAACTGTAGATCCCCCGCCATCAAGATTTATTGCATTAACGCAGCCTAAAGATTTCATTAGAGAGGCAAGTTCATATAGGGTCAAACCTACAGAACTTCCCTCTCTACCGTCAACTGCGACGAGAATCAAATCATTATCTTTTGTATATCCTATTGCGCTGCGAGGATTTCTCCCGCTGATTGCGTTTAGCTTTTCTTCAGTGGTGTCAACATAAACACTGCCGTTTTTAACTAAGTATGGACCGCCGCTTATTATATGTTTAACATTTTCCCATTTAGGAGATAACTCAAGTTCCATCTCAATTTTGTTGGCGCCAAAAAGACTTTTGAGTTTCTCTTTTGGTCCGACAATTACGTATCCGTCTGCCGGAATAGAAAGGGGATTGGCGGATGCGCTAATAATTCTGTCTCCGGAAATTTGGAGTTGAACTCCGTTCTTAGGAGAAGCCGGAGCATACATCCCCCAATCCCTTGTATAAGCTAATACGTATGAGGAAAGCATTCTTGGTTGATTTATATTATCGATTTTTATTTCTGTATTATTACCTCTTATAATTCCATTAAATTCAACTCTGCTAACGTCATATCCGTCTTCAAAAATTCCTAATGCGACTCTGTTATATATTGGTCCTGTATAAATTTTCCCATTAATCATTAATGTTCCAAGCGGAATTCCTGATTGCGGTTTAAAGAAACCGCCGTTGAGTGCGACTATAGAATTTGTCCTCCCTGCAATTGTTCGAAGAGTGTTTTTTGAGTGCAGAGTGTACGAAGATGCAGTTGCAGGCATGAGTTCAAAATTACTTGCGACTTTTGAATTCATTTCTACAACGTTAATTCTGACCGGACGACCGTTGTAATATTTAACCATTTTAATGTGTTTTATGCCGTCCGTAACATCATTTATTTTTAGACCTGCGTATTTAGCACTTATCCTGTTATCAAATATACGTTTTTGATATTCCGGATCAAAATCTGCAAGTAGTTTATTTCCTGTTTTATATATTGAAGGATTAGAAATAACAGTATTCGCAATTAAGTCATTTGCATATAAAGGTGAGTGAAAACACAATTGTGACAGAACTAAAGTTAACAAAAGTGACAAAGCCATTATTAAGTCACAAGTTCTGCCTGAAAGCTCAATTTTCCTGTTAGGAATTAGCGTATCCATTGTTGCACCTATAATTTAGAGTAACCGGATACCTTTTTTATTAAAGAGTGGTGTGGGGCATAACACTCATCGAAGACCTATTTGGGTCTATAGGATTCTCCTACTACTATTGTAACATATTTTAACATTATTCTCAAGCGCTTTCAAGCCTTTACTGGCAATAATTTTACAAAACTAAATAGTGGCAAATGTACACTATTTAAGAACTTTATTTAAAACATTCGCGATTTCTCCCGCGTCTTTTCGACTTAACGGATTTACTTGCCCTTTAAGCGCTGAGTAAGGCGATTTTTGTGCTCGTTTCAACCAAACAGGATCTTTAATTTGTTTTGCTTTTGCGCTGTCTGTCAAAACTCCAAAGTGTAAATGCCACAGGGTTGTTTCTCCGGTTGAACCGACATAACCAAGCGGCTCTCCCATTTTAACTTGTTCGCCAACTTTATGTCTTGGGATTGAATCAGAATAATCAGTTCCTCTTGCCATATGATCAAATGTATATGTTCTGCCGTCTATACCAAGCAATGATGTCGAATTCCCGATTATATTATCTGTTTGTCTGGCAAATTTATTTGATATTATTATTCCGTCTATTGGGGCAACAATAGTGATAGGATTTTGGGGCTTTTTTGAATATGGTGTTACAAATATATCAAGTCCCATATGGTCCCGATTAGGGGGACGTTTTGCAAGAAAATGCCCGAATGGTTCAGTGTATGCCATTTCTTTCTCTTTTATCGGAAAGCAATATTGAAATATTTTCGTTGTATCTTGTTTTAGCTTATTTTTCAGTTTTACAAGTGATAAAGAATCATATTTTTCTATGACCCCGCCTCTAAAGTTAGTTACAAATTCTTTTTTTAATCCTAGTCTCAAATCCAGCGGGAGTTCATTTATTTGCTTTTCAAATATATCATTTCCAAGATGTATTCGATTTGTAATTCCGATTTTTAGCGGAATATATGACATCATAAATGCAAACAAAGGTGTAGAATATTTTCTAATGGAACTAATTTTCATATACTTTATAAAACAAATTTTTAAAATTTTTGCTAGTTAAATTTAGAATTATTATCAAAATATTTGTTTATAATATCCTCTATAATTTTTGCGGAATTGCCCGAGCCATAAGGATTTTGCGCTTTTAAACGAGATTTTGATTTTTCAATATTTAAAATCTCTTGGCTATGATTTACAATTTTGTCATAGTCTGCTCCGACAAGAATTGATACTCCGGCATCAATTCCTTCTTGGCGTTCTGTTTCATAGCGCATAACAAATGTTGGACAGCCAAACGACGGGGCTTCTTCTTGTATTCCGCCGGAATCAGTCAAAATTAGTTTTGCGTTTTTCATAAGATAAACCAAATTCGGGTAATCGAGCGGTTCAAGTAAGTATACGTTATTGTATTTTTTTAGTTTATTACAAACTTTTTCTCTGACATTAGGATTAGGGTGAACAGGCAAGATGAATGTGTGGTCTTTGTATTTTTGTACAAGGTATTCAATGGCATTAAGAATACGGTCAATTCTTTCGCCGTGATTTTCTCTGCGATGAACCGTAATTAATACTAATTTGTCATCAATTTCGATATTCTTATTTTTGTAAAATTCTTTTGCGTTTCCCATTGTTTCTTCACTCAAGCAAAAGAGTGCATCAATTACAGTGTTTCCGGTAACAAAAATAGTATTTTCTTTTATACCTTCATTTAGCAAAGCTTGTTTATTTTTGATTGTTGGGGCAAAATTTAATGCAGCAACTCTTGATGTCATTTGACGCATAATTTCTTCCGGAAACGGTTCAAATATGTCGTATGAGCGTAGGCCTGCTTCAACATGAAAAATAGGGATTTTACGATAATAACTAGCTAATGCGCCACATAAAACTGTCATTGTATCTCCTTGAACAATAGTGGCATCAATATTGTATTTTGAGAATACTTCGTGTTCTAAAGATGTTAAAATGCGGGATTGGACATCAGCAAGTGCTTGATTTTCTCTCATACAATCAAGATAGATATCTGCTTTAAGATTAAAATAACTTAGTGTTTGATTAGATAGTTCTTTTTGCTGTTCGGTATTGCAGATTATTACATTGTACCTGTTTGGATATTTTTTCATTTCTAATATTACAGGTGCAAGCTTTATTACTTCCGGTCGGGTTCCGAATACAAAAAGTATGTTTTTCTTGTTCATAATTTGAGTCTATAATAAAAATTCAACTTTTTCAATTTCAAAAATTATCTTTTTGATTGCCTTTTGCGGGGGATTTTTATATCATAAGTATGTTGTTTAATGTATTCAATCGCAGGAGGAATTATTATGTTAGATTTATATGTTTCGCAGTATTGTCCGTATTGTAAAAAAGTAATGAATTTTTTAAGGGAAAATGATATTGATTTTAACGAAAAGGACGTTAGTGTGAGTGAAAACTTTGATAAATTGCTTTCTCTTGGGGGTAAAGATCAGGTCCCGTTCTTGAATGATATTGATAATGATGTTTTGATGTATGAATCAGATGATATCATTGAATACATCAAAAAACTTCAGGGATAATTTTAATGTTTAGCAGTGAATATAATTTTTTGAATTTTGATAGTGAAGATTGTACTTCAAGGGGAGCTTGCGCTCTTTCTCCAGGAATCGTTTCTTTACAGGAGCTCGTTTTATATTTTATAAAACAGGCATCTTTTTATATTGTAAAATTGGCAGATTTTAATTTGCATAATCCGCAAATTGAAGATGAAATAATAAATGATCTTGCATCATTAATAAATTTAAATGAATACAGCGAAAAACAACTTTATAACCTTGCTATGCAATGTTATTATATTTTTTCAAATTCAAAAAATCGTTATATTAACCAGTGTAAAGATATAGGCATAGAACCTGATATAATTGATGAGTATATTCATTTTTATCCGGATTACTCCATGTCTAAGGCTATCACTTCCGGAGATATTCTTGTAAAAAGGCTATATAATGTTATTTTAACCGAAAATAGAAATTTTATGCAAATACTTTATTCGGTTTTAAAATCTACTTGTCAAAATATTTCAAAACTTTTTGATTTTGATATTAGGGATAAAATATCAATTTCAGATATCCTAAATCTTTTAGCATCATTAGATAAATTCGAAAATAATCAATCCTCATTATTTGATTTTATTAATTCATTGTCAGTTCTTGATTCAAAACTTCAATATAAATTAGCGGAAGTGCTTTTTGAGTATTATGGCAGTATTTCTGAGGTTATGGTTTCTCATTCAACCAGAAAAGGTAAATGTATATTAGTGTCAGGCAACAACTTTAATGATTTAATAAATATTCTTGAACTAACAAAGGCTAAGGATATTGATGTTTATACTCATTCAAATCTTTTAATAAGTCATAGTCTTGAGAAATTCAGAAAATATCCGCATTTAAAAGGACATTATGGCAGCAGCAGTGAAAATTGTATTGTGGATTATGGTACTTTCCCAGGAGCAATTTTATTGACAAAAAATTCAAAAAATAATACGGAATTTCTATACAGAGGTAAAATTTTTTCTAATGATTATATCACTCCTCAAGGCGTTATAAAGATTGAAAATAATGATTATTCTCCGGTGATTGAAAGTGCAATTTCTTCATCAGGTTTCAAAAAAGGTCGGCAAAAACCTGATACGGTTCTGGGTTTTAATGATTCGGATGTAAATAAATTATTTGAAAAAATATTTCAAAAAATGGATTCAGGTAAGATTAGAAGACTATTTATTGTCGGTATCGGCTCTTTTTCAGATGCTCCAAAGGAGTATTTTAGTTCATTTTTTGCAAATTTGAAATCCGATGAGTATGTTATAAGTTTTTATTATGAATCAGGTAAAAATAATGTTGTTACGCTTAATATAGGGAATTATGTCCCTCTAATGGCTTATGTTATGAACAAATTACTTTTAGGCAATCAACATTTAGACCATATGTATTTTATTTTTCCTGCTTGTGATGTTACTTCTATATCAGGAATTATAAAATTAAAAAATATTGGGGCAAGTAATATTTATGTAGTTTCTTGTTCCCCTCGTATAATAAATCCGTTGGTTTTTGAAACATTTATAAAAAATTATTCAGTAAAAGTTTTGTCAAATCCTATTAAGGATCTTAAGAGTATAAGAAAAAGCACCTTTCAATAAAAAGGTGCTTTTTCTTATATTTATAGCCTGCATTACAATTAGTATCTGTAATGTGCGAATGCCTTGTTAGCTTCAGCCATTTTGTGGGTATCTTCGCGTTTTTTGCAAGCTGCGCCGGTACCGTTAGAAGCATCAATAATTTCGTTTACCAATTTATCTACGTATGATTTACCGCTTCTTTTCTTCGCAAAATCGATTATCCAAGAAGAAGAAAGTGCAAATCCTCTGTCTGCTTTAACTTCTAATGGTACTTGATATGTAGAACCACCAATACGGCGTGCTTTTACTTCTAAAAGAGGAGTAGCATTAGTAAGAGCCTTTTGGAATACTTCCATCGGATCTTCTCCGGTTCTTTCTTTAATTTTTTCCATTGAAGAATAGAAAATTCTTTCTGCTAATGACTTTTTCCCGCGTCTCATAATTCTGTTAATGAATTTTGAAACATCTACGCTGTTATATACCGGATCTGCTAAAGGTATTCTTTTTGCAGGTTTAGAACGTCTTGACATTACTATTTACCTCCTTTTTTATCTCTTTTAGCGCCGTATTTTGATCTTGATTTTGCTCTGTTAGCAACACCTGCAGTATCTAATGTACCACGGATAATGTGATAACGAACACCAGGTAAATCTTTAACACGACCGCCTCTAATCATAACAACAGAGTGTTCCTGTAAGTTATGACCGATACCCGGAATGTATGAAGTAACTTCAAATCCGTTTGTTAATCTAACTCTGGCAACTTTTCTAAGTGCTGAGTTTGGCTTTTTAGGGGTTGTAGTATAAACCCTTGTGCATACTCCGCGTCTTTGTGGACAATTCATCAAAGCCGGAGATTTTGTTTTAGATTTTAGTACTTTTCTTTCTTGACGTACTAATTGATTAATGGTTGGCATAATTTCTCCTTTTTACCATTTTGCCCATACTATGGCCTTTATTGAAACACGCTTGGGCGTCACGCTTTCGGCTACTTTAATTGCTAACCGTTCCAATTTCAGCACGCTAAAACGGCTAGTCTATATATATAAAACATCAAGCAAACTCTGTTGTCAATAAGTTTTTAACGTTTTATTAAACTCGAAATTTTATAAATAATAGGGTATCTGCCGATAAGACAAAATATTACACAATATAGTGTAAGAGTGAATATAAACAACTCTGTTAATGAGCGTGAAATTAGAAACGGTCTGTTAAAAATTAAATCTATCCATGAAACAACAAGTTGTATAAACGGAATCTGTGACAGTATATTAAATAATAGAGCCCAACACATTCCGATTACAAATAGCGAAAATGCAATAATTATGGATTGATATACATTAAAAGTGAAGAATTTTGACGGTCTTTTTTTTGCAAAATACATAATAACAAAAATTATGAGCCCGCCCCAGCCTGCTGTCAAATATGACAAAGCAGAGCCTAAGCGACTTAAAAATCCAATTTCTTCTCTTGCATATTTCATTTACTATTCCTTATGAGCAGATTCAACATAATCTTCCATTACTTGAGAATAGATTAATCTGTACTCATCATTAGTCGGCTCAATAGCAATTGCGGCTCTATATGACTGAATCGCTTGGTCAACATCATTATCCAAATAATGAGCGTTCCCGAGTAGCTCAAATACTTCCGCATTGTTAGGATCAACCTGAAGTGCTTGTCTGTATGTCTCAATTGCTTCTTTTATTCGGTTTTGGTTTGAGTATAAATTAGCAAGTAATGTATATGCATTAGGCTGCTTCGGGCTACATTCAATCGCTTTTTTATACATTCCTTCCGCAATATCGTATTCTTTAAATTCTGTCAATGAAATTGCATAACAGATATAAATTCTGTACTTGTCATCAGTCATTGATAGAGCTTTTTCATAATATGAATAAGCCTGCTCTCTATCTTTTACCAATGTAAGCGCATTCCCTATACAAACGGCAACAAGTTCGTTATCAGGGGCTAATACAAATACTTTTTTGAATAACTTTAATGCTGTTTCATAATCATATAATTTAAAACATACATTACCTAAGTCTATTAAAGCATTAACATTATCAGGTTCTAACGACAGTGCTTTTTCATAATATGCTTTTGCTTCAACATATTCTTTATTATCTTGGTACAATAGTGCTATTGCATTGTAAATTTCTGCATTTGTTGAATTCAAGTCGATTGCTCTGTTATAGAAAAACAATGCTTTATCAAAGTTTTTCCATTCGGCAAATACGTTACCCATGTTGTAATATATCAGATAGTTTTTTGGATTAACTTCAAGTGCCTTGTTATAGTATTGAAGTGATTTACGAAAATCTCTTTCATAAAACCACATGGTTCCCATGCCTACAAGTGCTTGTACATCATCAGGCTTAATTGCAAGCAAACTATCTAACACAGACATAACTTTGTCATAATTTTGCTGTCCCATATATAGCTCAGCAAGTTCGTGATAATTTTCAATGTTGTTTGGCTCTTGGGCCATTTTTAGTGTCAGTGCACTAATTTTCTCATTTAATTCTTTATTTTCCATAATGTTTTTATTTTATATTATTACTCCAATTTTGTAAATTAAGTTAAGAGAAGTTAATATTTGAGTGCATTGTATTAACTGAAATATTAAAGTATCTCATTGTGTAAATCGGTTCCACCGGTTTTTATTAATCCGTATTTGTCTGCGATTTGGTCAAGTTTTTCAAGAGGGGCAAATTTCATGTATTTTCGCCATCTCGGGTACGGGTAATATATTTCTATTCCGTCTAAACCGATATTTTTTAAATCTTTTATAAAGTCATCCATATTGATTGCCCAGCAGCAGGCAGGGTGCGCAATCACAGCAATCCCACCGGCTTGATGTATAGCTTTTATGAGTTCATAAATATTACGTTTTGGTATTATTCGAATGATATCTTTTTCTGTTTCATTTTTATTTTTTGCATAAAATTTTTCCATGCATGCTGCATTAGTATCAATACCGTATGCAATAAGATGAAGAAAAATATATTTGTACCAAACATCAAATTCAACAGCCGGTATGACAAAGCCGAGTAAATCCGGATTTTCGATATGCCCCTTTATGGTATTGTGGTCGGTTATTGCTATATTTTTATAGCCTTTTTCTTTGGCTTGGTGCACAATATTACGATATTTCCCTTTGCCGTCCGAATAAGTCGTATGAATATGAAGATTTACATTGTTTTGTAAGTAATCTTCTTTTGTAAATTTTGAGATAAGTTCTTTATAATTTGCAGACATTTTATTTCAAAATCCCCCTATTTGTAATAAAATTATATTATAAAGGAGAGTACATGGCTAAAGAAAAAATTAGAAATAGCATCTGGTTTGTTATTTTTGACGGGTTAAAGATATATTTTTCAAACATTGATAAATTTGTTCTTTATATGCTGTTTCCTGTATTCGGTCAAATTATAGGTTTGGCATTGACTTTCGGATTAACGATAGGATTTGCTGATAGGATTGCGCAAAAAGCCAATTCTTTACATTCCGCACTTGGGATAATATTTTTGCTTGCTATTCCCGGTATGTTGATTTTTTTGAAGGCTTTTTGGGATTATATGGTTGCTTATGTCGCTCTAAATTCAATGACAGAAGGAGCGCTGACAACAGGTCATGTATACGATTTTCAATCGCACAGACAAGTTGCAACGCGCAGAGCTTTCAAGTATATTGGATTTTTGTTTGTCGTCGGTGTATTATCACTTGTGGGTGTCGCCTTTTCAATTATTCCGCTTTTAGGCTTGATTCCTCCTTTAATATTTTGGGTCTTTTTTGTCCTTGTTTATCAGGTTTTCACCTTCGAAGAAGAATTATCAATAAAAGATTGTTTTAAAAGAAGTTTTGAATTAGTAAAAGGTGATTGGTCAAGAACATTTTTCTTGATGATTATTTTATGGTTCTTTTCCATATATATCATCACTGAGGGAGTTTCTGTTGTTTTTGATTGTTTACATTTGACAGACAAAGTTTGTTCTCTATTTGATTTTATTGGTAATGGTATGCCGCTTGAATATTTTAACAAAGCATTAAGGTATATTAATTTGCCGGAAATAACGGTCAATATGATTTCAAAAACATTGTTTATGACTACTTTAACTACAATTGTTGCAGGATTAAGTTTGCCGATAAGAAGTATATGCTATACCTTGTGGTACAAAACTATGTCATGTTTAAAAGATGGGGTGCCGGAACAAAAATCGAAAAAGCAAAAGAAATCCCAAAAAAATGAAGAATAGGAGATTCTGAAACAAATTCAGAATGACAATATAACATGTTTATTTGTAAAAATTGTAAATCAATAGATAAATTTGAACTTATGTTTTCACCTGATTATATGGGTGATAAGAATTTTTCGCAAAAGTATAATGAAAAGGGTGATATAGAAATAAGTGTAGATGGTTATACATTTATTCCTGATTTGCAGTTCATGAATGAACATGCAGTTTGCAGATATTGCGGACAAATTTATATGTGGGATTATGATTATAGGGGGCAAGTATGAGATTAGAAAACAGACAAAATAACCAAACAAGAGAAATAAAATTTACTACTGATTTTACAAAGCATGCGTTAGGGTCTGTTCTTGTAGAATTTGGAGATACAAAAGTTATCACAACGGCAAGTGTAGAGCAAGGGAAACCAAAATGGATGGATAAAGAGGACCCTCGTGGCTGGTTGACTGCAGAATATTCCCTTCTCCCATCTTCAACGTCAACAAGATGTCAAAGGGAACGTACAAAAATATCCGGCAGAACTCAAGAAATTCAACGACTCATAGGCAGAAGCTTAAGAGCATGTGTGGACTTAACTAAAATGCCTGATTTGACAATAACAATAGATGCAGATGTAATACAGGCTGATGGAGGAACTCGCACAGCAAGTATTTGTGGTGGATTTGTTGCTTTAACTGAAGCCGTTAAAAAATTAATTAGTGATGGGACATTGAAGCAAAACCCTATTATTGAACCTATAGCAGCGATTTCAGCCGGAATAATTGACGGCGAAGTCAAATTGGACCTTAATTACGAAGAAGATTCTCATGCGCAAGTCGATTCTAATGTGGTGTTAACTAAAAGTGGTAAGATTATTGAATTTCAGACAACTGCAGAAGGTGAACCTTATGACTATGAGCAAATGCTTCAAATATTTGAGGTGGCTAAAAAAGGTATAAAAGAAATTATTGAAAAATATCCGACTTTGGAGTAAATTGTTTCTATGAAAAGATATTTGATTTATGTTATTGTTTTTGCATTATTAGGTTCGACTTGTGTTTTTGCTAAATCAAAAAAATCTCAAGAACCTAAAGGACAATCAACTCAAGGTGTTGAAGTAGATGTTGAAACATCTCAGAAGATTGTAAAATCTAAAAATGATAAGAATCCTGCACGAACAAAGCGTAAAAATCGTAATAAATATGTTAGGTATTTAAAAACAGTTGAAAGACAAAAGAATATAAAAAGAATAAAAGAGCGTAATCTTGATTTTTATAATGAAAGATTAGAATTAAAGAAAAATAAATTAGAAGAGCTAAATTCAGAGGTAAAGAAAGGAGAAAACCCAAAATGAAAAAATTAGCAGTATCATTAGTTGCAGTTTCAATTTTAGCAATCGGCGCTCCATCATTTAGCGCAAATCCAATTGTAAATGCATTAAACAAAACATCTAACGCAATTACAAACACAGCAAACAAAGTTACAAAGGCTGAAAATGATGCATTAAAAGCTCAAGAAGATGCACAAAAAGCAGCAGAAAAAAGACAAAAAGAAGCACAAAAAGCTGCAGAAAAAAGACAAAAAGAACTTGAGAAACAAAAAAAAGCACAACAAAAAGCTGTTGCTGATCAAAAAGCAGCATACCAAAAATCAGTAAATGACCAAAAAACATTCTGGGCTAAACAGAAAAAATTCTGGAAAGATTTATTTACATTTGGTGAATAATAAATAATTATTAAATTATTTAAAAAAGTCGAAATTTGTTATGGATTTCGACTTTTTTTATGCTAACATTTACTAAGTCGACAAGGAATATATATTTAGCATGTTAATTAAGGATAATATACAGACATTAACAGGTGCCGAATCTGTTATTTATACCCTAAAAAAGCTCGGAATTGATACTATATTCGGTTATCCGGGAGGAATTGTTCTTGATCTTTATGATGAATTATATAAGCAAAATTGTATTAAGCATATTCTCACGAGGCATGAGCAAGCCGCTGTTCACGCGGCTGAGGGCTATGCAAGAGTGACGGGTAAATGTGGTGTTGTACTTGTCACTTCCGGTCCCGGTGCTACTAATACCATTACGGGTATCGCAAATGCTTATTCTGACGGTTATCCATTATTGATTTTAACAGGTCAAGTTGATAAAAAACTTATAGGAAAAGATTCTTTTCAGGAAGCTGATATTTGTGATATTTCAAAATCTTGCACTAAGGCTGTTTTCCAGATTACAGATGCTAATGATATTCATGACACTATTGTAAATGCTTATAAATTGGCAATTACCGGTAAAAAAGGCCCTGTTGTTGTTGATATGGCAAAAAATATTTTTACTCAAAATAGTGAGTGTAATTGTGAGTTAAAAATTCAAAATTTTGAACCCGAGACTTATAATTATCAGGACATAAATAGAATTATGACACGTATAAATAATTCATCCAGACCTGTTGTTGTTGTTGGCGGAGGCGTTAATCATTCAAATTCATCAAAAGAATTAGAGATGTTTATTTCAAAATTTAATTTTCCTTTTGTGTCCACAATGATGGGACTTGGTGCTTTTGATTCTGAAAACAAAAATTATTACGGTATGATTGGGATTTTTGGTGATAATAGTGCAAATGAGGCTTTGCGGCGTGCGGATTTAATAATATCTTTGGGCGCAAGATTTAATGACAGAATTACTTGTATGTTTAAGAACGGCGAACTTGAAAATAAAATAGTTCAAGTAGATATAAATCCTAAAGAAATTTCAAGAGTTATTAATCCTATAGATTACATTGTAGGTGATATAAAAAATGTTCTAAATGAATTATCAGATTTAAATAATAATTTCAATATCGATAGTATTGTAAATTGGCGCAATGAGATTAATTCTTTTAAAGTTTTAAATAAAAATTATGCAAAACATACGAACCTGCTTCACTCTTTTGAAGTAATAGAAAAATTACAAAATTTTACAAAAGATAAAAATGTGATTTTTACAAGTGAAGTTGGTCAGCACCAAATTTGGGCTGTAAAAGGTTTAAAGTTCAATCCTGACAGGAAAATTTTGGTTTCCGGCGGCTTAGGGACTATGGGTTTCGGCTTGCCTGCAGCAATCGGTGCGAGTATAGCGCAACCGGATAAAACTATTGTATGTATTTGCGGTGATGGTTCTTTACAAATGAGTATTGGAGAACTTGCGTTATGCAAAGATTATGGTTTAAATATAAAAATTCTTATATTTAATAACGGATATCTTGGGATGGTAAGACAGTTACAGGAAAAGAATTGTAATTCGCGTTATAATCAAACTAAAATATCGAACCCAAATTTTGTAGAATTAGCACGCAGTTACGGTATTGATTCTGTTCGTGTAAATTCTTTGAATTCACTGGAAGATGCTTTTAATAAGGCATTTTCAAATAATAATACATTTATTATAGATTTTGAAATAGAGCCGGAGGAGACTCTATAAAACGATTATACCTTTGGGAATTAGGAACAATTGAATAATGAATATTGAAAAAATTAATAAAGTAAAAGAATTTTACTCCAAAAAATATAATTTGAAAAATAATAGCTATAATAAAAATATGAAAAAACCATTTTTTACAAAAATAATGAAAAAACTTGCTAAATAATTTTTATTGTTAAAAATTATTTTTGCATAAATTAAAAGAGACCCTTAGAAAACTAAGAGCCTCTTTTAAAATTTCTTGACGAAGATTTATTTAGAAATGCTAGCGTCATCAAGTAAGATAACTTGAATTTCTTCACCTTCGTGTGCAACGTAGTTCAAACCAGGAGTTACTAAACCTGTGATTAAACCAACACCTGCACCAACAGGGGTACCGATAGCAACACCTGTACCAACTTTGTCAGGATTAGGTATGAATGAGAATCCAACACCTGCACCTGTACCAACTGCTGTACCGCCAACTGTGTACAATGCAACTTTACCTGCTGTCATCCAAGGACCTTCTTTCAAAGCATAATCTTTATAGAAAGGTTTCGCATTCATATCAACAGTTTTACCGCTAGGAGTTACAACTTTAGTAATTTGAGTGTAAACTCTTGCATTTTTGTTGAACCATTGCGGATCTTGTACATTCAATACTGTACCGTAGAAAGTTGAACCTGCAGGGAATAATAAAGTACCTTCTTCAGTAACGATATCTTCAGGGTTAGTAAATGTTACTGTATCACCTGCAGATGCTAATTTAGATTTGAATTTGTCAGTAAATTCAATTTCTAAAACGTTACCTTCTTTAATGATGTTTCTCATATTTGTGATAGTAACTTCATCACAAGGTGCTTTTCTGGTAACGTTTAAGTGTTCAGTACCTAAAACTGTTTCAGATTTATATTGAGCTTTTACTAAATGTAATTTTTTGCTTAATCTGTATAATAATACAGCAGCTTCTGCTCTTGTTAAATCTTCAGTTGGTCTCAATTCGTTTTCATTTGGATGGTTTACGTAGATACCATAAGATAATGTTTTTGCATAAACATTTTTAGCCCAATTAGGAACTTTTTTAGCATCAGAGAATTTTGAAACAATAGATTTATCAACTGTTTCATCAATTGTAATGTGAGAAATTACAGATTGAGCTTCATCTCTTAAAATAGAACCGTTCGGTCTGAATGTTCCATCCGGATATCCGTATACCAAACCGATTTGTTGAGATCTTGCAATTGCATCATGATCTGCACCTGATTTTGCTACATCAGTGTAAGGAACTTCAGTAACAATAGCCGTATTGCTTTGACCTAAAACTTTTAATAATGCTGTAACAAAATCAACTCTTGAAATTTTTGCTTCAGGATTGAATTTGCCATTTGATAAAAACATAACAGAATCTTCTACAACTTCAGCGATTTCTGTTCTAGCCCAGTAGTTTGCATCAACGTCTGTAATCTTTGCTGCTGCAAAGACAGGAGCCGTAGTGATTGAAAGCATACCTGCTACTAATAAGCCTGCTAATAATTTTTTCATTTTTTACTTCCTCTTTCTTTTTTACTACTATTAGTAAACCAACATCGTGTTTATTATAGTACATTTGTTTCTAAATGTAAAGTAGTTAAAGCTAAAATTATTTACGGATATAAGGCTTTATTTTATTGATATTATTTTATTTTCTTATTTTTGACATTAAAAATTCAAACGTTTTTTTAGTGTATTGCCATGATTTTTTTGCAATATTTGTTATATTAGAACTTATTTTCCCCATATCTGGCATTTTTAATTTTCCAAATTTGGCAAATCCTATACTCCCGGCTATCAGGCTTGCAAGTACAATTGCTCCAAATAGGACCTTTTTCCATGCCGGATTTTCTACAAGTGGTCTGTCTTCAGAATTGTTATAACTATCTATTGCCGGTAAGTCGTTTAATTTTATTCCCGGTGGCAATAAGCAATCATTTTTTAGCGGTAATTTTTCAAATTCCGGGTGTCCCACATATCGTGGATTTCTTCCCAGTATAAATGATGGAGCATCGTAATCTATTACTCCTGATGCTGCACATGCATCCAGTGCATTTACCCAATTTGAAGACATAATTATTTCCTTTTACTTTTGTTACCTATATTTATATAAAGTATTTTGCCTTCAAAAAATTGCGTTTATAATAACTTTTGTTAAATTTTTTCACACATTCCTGATTTTACATGCCCTACGATTGCATCTCGCATTTTGTTATCAAGGTTTCCGTATTTACTTAGTTCTCCGGTGCAAGACATTGAATATGACGTTGATGTTCCGTCTTTAGATTTGGAATAATGTACATAGCATGTGGTATCCGAATATTCGCAAACGTATAATGTTGTAATCCAGTTATCATTTGCATTTTTAGTCCTATTTTGGATGCAAGGACCTCCCATTTGATAATTTAAAAGCTGTTTGTCGTAAGAACTCATTTTTGTTGAATCGAATGAGTAAGACATACTATTGTTTGTAATTACCGCTTCCGAATTTTTATTGTCGTGTTTGTTATAGGCATTTATTAGAGTATCGATTTCAGATTGCGATAATTTGCAAGTTATACTAAATGTGCTATCTTTGCTCATTTTGATTAATTCATCCTGACTTAAAAGTTTCGATTTATCAAACTTGTCCCCGGCTATGGTGCTGCCAAAACCACTTATAAAGTTCATAGCCATATCATAGTTGTCTTTATTTGTGAAATCGGTATATGTATCCATATAAATTTCGCAGCGACCGCCTGGGGTTTTACCTTTTATGTCGTATCTTTCAACCGAAGTACCTTTTTGTTCAAAATGACTTTTTGTGCAGGTCTTTAAGTTCTTTATAAAATCTGCGGGCGGTTCTATCCCTGCGGTTAGTGCTTGTACAGCTGAATAGCCTGTTAATATTAATGCGATTGCTGCAAAAAATGCCAAAATCTTTTTCATTTGCACTCCTTTTTGTGTAATAATAGCATTTTATTTATAGTCTGTAAATATAAGCAATTATATGAACATGTTTGTGTTATCATCATTTTATAGAAAATTGTATGAGGATATTGAAAATGCTTGATAAATATTATTTAACAACTGCAATAGATTATGTTAACGGTGCACCGCATATCGGACATGCTTATGAAAAGATTTTGACAGATATTTTAGCCCGTCATTATTCTTTGCGAACAGATAATATGTTCTTCTTAACAGGTACGGATGAGCACGGTATAAAAATTCAAAAAACTGCGGCGTCAAATGGTATTACCCCAAAGCAGCTTTGCGATGAAAATTCTCAAAAATTCAAAGATGCATGGGCAAAATTAGGTGTTAAATATAACAGATTTATCAGAACCACAGACAAAGATCACGAACAGGTTGTGCAAAAAATATTCCAAAAATTGAAGGATAAAGGGGCAATTTATAAACATGAATATGAAGGTTGGTACTGTCAGGGATGTGAATGTTTTCTCAATCCAAAAGACCTCACTGAAGATGGTCTTTGTCCTGACCACCTTAAAAAACCAGATGTTGTAAAGGAAGAAAATTATTTTTTCAAGCTTACAGATTATAAAGATGCGATAATTAAACACATTAAAGAACATCCAGATTTCATTGTTCCGAGTTTCAGAGCAAACGAAGTGTTAAACCAATTAGAGGATATACAGGATATTTCTGTTTCACGTTCCAAAGAAAATGTTGGTTGGGGAATTGATATTCTTGACGATCCTGAACAGTCAATTTATGTGTGGATAGATGCTTTATCAAATTATATCACCGGTATAGGATATGATCCTGATGGTTCAAGTGACCAATTTAAGAGTCTTTGGCCGGTTGATGTTCATGTTATAGGTAAAGATATCTTGAAATTCCACGCAATTTATTGGCCGGCAATTTTAATGGCTTTAGATTTGCCGTTGCCGAAACACATTTTTGCTCACGGATGGATTACAATTGATGAAACAAAAATGTCAAAATCCTTAGGCAATGTTGTTTCTCCGACATCTGTCCTTGAAAATTTTGAACTTAAATATCCGGATGCATTCAGATATTATATGGCAACATCTGCACCTTGCGGGCGTGACGGTAATTACTCGGATATAGATTTCAAAGAGAAAGTTAATGCTCATCTCGCTAACAGTATGGGTAATCTTTTGAATAGAAGCCTGTCAATGCTTGTAAAATATTTTGATGGCGAAATTAAACAGGAATTTTTGCAAAACCGTTCAAATGAGGCCGAAAGTTTATTAAAAACAGCGCTGGGAACGGTTAAAATAGTAGAAAACCATTTTAGTCACTTTGAAATACAGGAAGCAGCACAAGAAATTATTTCGCTTGTCGATGCAGCAAATAAATTCGTAACTGATAATGCACCTTGGACTCTGGCAAAAGAGGAAAAAATGACCGAGTGTGGTCAGGTTTTGGCAACTGTACTTGAAATTATGTGCATAATTTCGTCATTAATTTATCCATATTGCCCAAATATTGCAAATGATATGGCAAAACAATTAAGTTATGATATAACAACAAAATATGAAGATATAACAACATCAAACATAAAGACCGGAAAACTTATTTCAAAAGAAGAAATCTTCCCTGTCTTTTTGAGAGTTGATTCAGAATTAGCGGATAAATCTAAGAAATAACTGCGAATTATGCGTACCAAGAATGCACATTGCTTGTATATGATTTTAGTATTGATTTGGCGCTATCTTCGTTAAACGCATTCCTGCTGTTATCACTAATCAGACGTGACTTATAAACTCAGGATTTATTTTTACATTGTTTTTAATCATAGCATTCCCCTTATATTTATAAAGTTTTTTCTATAATCAAAATTGCTAAAAAAAATACAAATATTAATATTATTTAACATTTGTAATATTAAAATCTTCGTCCCATTCAAGTTTCCCATCAAGGTCAACTTTGTGGTAATTGTACGGATTCTCAATGAATTGCGGATTAAACATTTCTTTTTGACCTAAAATTTTAATTATATCCGGCAGAAGTTTTGTGCTTCCGGCAAGTGTTCCTTGTGCGGATGTTGCTTTTTCTCCGTCAAAATAAACTTTTTCATCCGCAAAAATAAATTCTTTTAAATTGCTGTGCGCACAAGGAAGGCTATCTGATATTAAAATAATTTTATCTGCCGGCTTTGATTTGAATAACAATTTTAACGCATCATCACTAACGTGCACTCCATCAGCAATAATTTCTGTGTAAATTTCATCATTTATAAGAGCCGAAAGAGCAGTGGATTTCCCTCTGTGAGAAATTCCGCTCATTGCGTTAAATGTATGAGTGACTCCATCGCAGCCTGTTAAAATCCCGCCGATACAATGCCCTGCTTGAACTTTTATATCTTTAGAATGAAGATATTGAATCAAATTATCTTTGCATAATTCAGGAGCAAGAGTTACAATTTTTATAAAATCATCTTCTATCAACTTAAAATTTTCAACACTTGGTTCTAAAAAGTATTTCGTATTATGGATTCCTTTTTTGTCAGTGTTTAAAAATATTCCTTCAAGGTGAATTCCAAGAATTTTCGCCCCGTCTTTTTGTTGAGATGCGGCATCTTTTATGACTTTTATTTGTTTTTTTATATTTTCTGTTGAATCTGTTACAAGGGTTGGGAAAATAGCGCCAACGCCTTCTTTTTTAATCTCGCAGGCTAAATCCAGCACATCGTTTGCGGTTGCTTTATTAAAATCAACCCCGTATGCGCCGTGAAAATGCTGTTCGATTAATAATTTGGTTTTCATACTTTTCTTTTTCTTATCCCTACTCTCAGTGGTGTTGCTGCTATTTCATTGCCATTGGAAATTGCTTTAGCCTGTGGCAATCTGTTCTATTCGCCAAAGCTCTTCAAGGTGTATATCGTCATTGCGAGGGCGAAGCCCGAAGCAATCCAGTATTTTAATTTATTATATCATAATACAAGTCCTTCCATTCAGGATTAATTGTTTCAATTAACTTAATTTTGTTCTTTCTTGACCCTGCTTTTATTTGTTTTTCTCTTGTTATTGCATTTTCTATATTATCAAATATTTCGTAATAACCAAATTTATCTATCGAATATTTTTTAGTAAAACCCTCTACAATTTTTTGTTTGTGTTCATAAACTCTTTTTACCAAATTCGCACTAACCCCTGTGTATAAAGTCCCGTTGCGTTTATTGAATAAAATGTATATGTAACTGTATTTTTCTTTTTTCATAATATTTTTTCTGGCTTGCTTCGTGGGCAAATATTATGGATATAATTGTATTCGTATGCTTTTCCCCCTAGCAATGACGTAACAAACTTATTGGCTTATTCGTTTATTGCACTATTGCTTTCTTAAATTACGCTTCCTGCAAAGACTTTCCTTGCTTCTTCTCTGTCATCAAAGTGTATTGTTCTATCTTTGAGAATTTGGTAATCTTCATGCCCCTTGCCTGCGATTACAACAACATCATTATTGTTTGCAATAGTTCTCAAAAGCCTTATGGCTTCGCCCCTATCCGGTTCAACTGTTACCGTTTCCGGGTCAACAGATTTTAGACCGGCAATAATATCGGTTATAATCTGCTGTGGATTTTCGCTGCGTGGGTTATCACTTGTTATAATAATTTTATCTGATAATTCCTGAGCTATTGCGCCCATTTTTGGTCGTTTTGTGGCATCTCTATCCCCGCCGCAGCCAAATACGCAAATGAGTTTTCCGTTAGCAGGTGTAATTTCTCTTGCTGTTTTTAATACATTTTCAAGCCCGTCAGGAGTGTGTGCGTAGTCAACTATTACTAATGGTTTTTTGTTTACTACTTCAAATCTTCCTGCAACTCCATGTACATTTTGTAAAGCATTTAAGGCTATTGAAATATCAATACCCATAGCCGTTGCTGATGATATTGCCGCAAGTACATTATATACACTGAACATGCCGTTCATGTGCAAGTTTACGTTGTATTCATTATTTTTATAAACTAGGGTAAATTCGGCGCCATTTGATGAAAAACTGATATTTTTAGCCATTAAATCTGCCTGTTTTTTTACTCCGTAAGTCAGTTTTGTAACCCCTTCCGGAACTTCATTTAAAAATCTTTCGCCGTATTCGTCGTCAATATTTATTATTGCAAAATTACCTTCCTGCAATCTTTGGAATAATAGAGCTTTTGCCTTAAAATAATTTTCCATTGTAATATGATAATCCAAATGGTCTTGGGTAAGATTTGTGAAAACTGCGCCGTTAAAGCGACAACCGCCGACTCTGTTTTGTTCAAGTGAATGTGAACTAACTTCCATTACGACATTGTCAATTTTTTCGATGTCTTTAATCATTCTCAGTGTGGCTTGGAGCTCTGGTGCTTGTGGAGTAGTGTGTTTAGCGTTACGATATTCGCTTGTTGAAGATAATTTGTATCCGAGAGTTCCGATAAGAGCACATTTTTGATGATTTTCTTCTAATATTTTTTGTATAAGATGTGTTACTGTTGTTTTTCCGTTTGTACCTGTAATTCCTATCAGGTTAATTCCTTTTGACGGACTGGAATAGAATCTGTCTGCGATATCTGCAATTTGGTATTTTGTGGATTCAACCTGAACCTGAGGCACACTTACACCTTCGACTTTTCTTTCGACAAGTAGTGCTACGGCACCGCTATCTATTGCCATTTGAGCGTATTCGTGACCGTCTGTGTGTTCTCCTATGAGGCAAACGAATATATCACCTTGTTTTGTTGTTTGTGAGTTGTATGAAATCCCTGAAATTTCTACGTTTTTAAAGTTTATAAGGTCTTTATATTTTAAATATTCAATTAGTTCATCCAGTTTCATTTATTTTCTCCTTATTTTATTCTTTATTTAATTGTTCTATTCTTATCCTTTTTTATTATGTATTGCATCTTTCTGCTTGCAATGATGAATATGTTTTTATTTTTTCTTTGTAGGTTGTGGTTTATCAGGTTTGATATCCAATATTCGCGCTATTTGTTCGCAGACTTCGTGAAATATCGGTCCGGCTACCGTGTTCCCCCAAATTGCACCTTTTGATGCACTGTCTACAACTACATAAACTAATACTTGCGGGTCATTAGCAGGGAAATAACCTATCGTAGAAGTGTACATTGCACCGGAATAGCCTCTGCCGTTTGCCGCAGGCTTCCTTGAAGTTCCTGTTTTAGCAGCAATATTGTATCTGTCCGATTTAATAGTTGACTTGCCGTTATTTACACTCTGTACAAGCAATTTGGTTATAGTTTTTGCTGTTTCAGGAGAAATCGTCTGTACTCGTTTAATTTTTTCTTCTTCCTCCTCCGGTGTATATTTAATAATATGGGGAGTTACTCTCACTCCGTTATTTGCAAGCGCCGAAACGGCTGAAACCATCTGCATAATAGAAACAGATGTTCCGTAACCGTATGACATTGTCATGTGAAGCCCTTTATCCCAATATTTGGGTGAAGCTAAAAGGCCTGATGATTCGGCAGGCAAGTCTATGCCGGATTTCTCTCCGAACCCGAATTTTTTGAGCATAGAGTAAAATTCTTTGTGAGTCATTAAATATCCGACGTTAACAGAACCGATGTTACTTGAATGTTCAAATAAGTAAACAAGATTAATTCTACCGGGTGCTCCTCTTTGTTTGTAATCATAGTTTTCAATCGTATAATTCCCAAATTTTATTCTGCCCTGATCTTGTATAATTGAGTGTTCGTTAATTTTGCCAAGTTCCATAGCACTTGTTACAGTAATAATTTTAAACGTTGACCCGGGAGGATATACATCTGTCAGAGTCCAATTTTTTATTATGTTATTTGGGACTTTTTGGAATTTATTTGGGTCATAAGTCGGGTAAACGGCGTATGCAAGTATTTCTCCGTTTTTTGGATTCATAACGATTACAGCACCTCTCAGTGCTGCTTTTTCTTTGACCATTTTAAATAATTCTTTTTCGCAAACGTGCTGAATAGCAGCATCAATAGTTAATGTAACGTCTAACCCTTTAGGATTGAGTGTCGGCGCAACAGGGTCTGTTGAAAATTTGTAGATAATTTTCCCGTCGCGGGTTTGTTGGTAGCCAGTTGCTTTTACTACGTGCTCAAGTTTATCTCTTGCGCTGTATTCTACCCCGCTGGATAAGTCGGCTTCAAAATTGTAGAATCCCAATACGTGAGAAGCAAAAACTCCTTGCGGATATTCACGCTCGTCTTTTTTATCAAGTGAAATTGAACGAAAATTATTTTTTGCGATAATTTTCATTATTTTTTGGGCTGTATCGCGGTCGACATTTTTTTGAACCGCTATAACTTTAATATTCTTATCTGATAATTTTTTCAATAATGTTTGTTCTGGAATATTTAAAACAGGGGCAAAAAGTTGTGCAATTTTTTGCGGAGTCTCTCTTTTTGAGTAGTCAACAGGTCTGGCATATATATTATAATATATACGGTCAGTTGCCAGTTTTATTCCGTTTCGGTCATAAATATCTCCTCTAAGTTCAAAATCATGACTCGCACGCTGCATTTTGCCGCGTTCTCTGTATCTGTGTGGATCGATTAACTGCAAAACGATTAGGTGAATAAGCAAAATTACCACGATAAAAACATATAAAATGTCGAGCCAATTTGTTACGTCATTGCAACGGCGATTTCGTCCGCTATTTTCTTTTTTATCTTTCTCATATCCCATATTACAATTCTACCACAAGCTTCTACTATTCTGTAATATATTACGCAAAGTTAATATTCTTTATTTTTGTAAAAACTTTGAATTAATTTGTATAATGTTGTAAAATTTTAAAGAGGATTTTTATATGATAGAAAATGCACAAGACATAAAGAATTGTATAAATGAATGTTTAAATTTTATAAATGAAAAAGATTATGACTCCGCCAAGGAATCTATAAATAAAGCATATAAAATTGCGCAGCAGGTGCATGATGTACCGTATATTTCTATTTGTCTCAGCCTAAATTCTTTTATAAATTATTCTGTTGGCAAAACTGAAGATGGTTTTTCTGTAGAGGAAGGGGCTTTTTTGGCAAATAAATCCGAAAATATTTCGGCATTGTTAATCTCTGAATTGGTTAACGGGAATATTAATTTTTCTGAAAATAATAAAGATGTTGCGCTAAATCATTATAATAACGCTTTAAAATTATCTTCTCAAAATGATGAATTTTGCCTTGCAGATTTAATCAACACCAGAATTAAGCAGCTTCAAAACGGGATGGATTATTCGCTGCCGATTCAAACAGATCCGTTGGTATCCTTAGTAAAAATCAGCCGTTCTATTACTGCATTAACTGATATTGATGAATTGCTTAATGTTATTGCTCAAGAAACAAAAAACGCAATGCAGGCTGATAGGTGTACGGTTTTTCTTTGGGATAAAGATTCCAATGAGCTTTGGTCAAAAGTAGCATTGGGAGTTGAGAATAAGGAGATAAGATTTCCGGCTGATAAAGGTCTTGCAGGGTATGTTGTTCAGACCGGCGAAACGCTAAATATTACTGATGCTTATTCAGATTCGAGATTTAACCCGGAGGTTGATAAAAAAACCGGATATCATACAAAAACGATTCTTTGTATGCCGATAATGAATAATAGTCATGAAATAATTGGGGCTTTTCAGGTTTTAAATAAAATTGACGGAATATTCACAAAGAATGATGAAGATTTATTAGTTGCAATTGGAGGCAGTGCAAGTATTGCTCTTGAAAATGCCCAGTTATTCGATCAGCAACTTCAAATGTATCGTGAACAAAAACTTTTATTTGAAAGTTTTATTGATACTTTAGCAACGTCAGTTGATGCCAGAGATAAGATTACAGCCGGTCATTCCACAAGGGTTAAACTATATTCGTCTTTGATTGCTGATGAATTGGGGTTGAACCAAAAAGATAAGAATTTGATTGAAAAGGCTGCAACTCTTCATGATATTGGTAAAATCGGCATTAGGGATTCGGTTTTACAAAAAGAAGGCAAATTAACAGATGAAGAATATAAACATATACAGGAGCATGTCAGAATAACTCATAATATTCTTAATAAGCTCTATATGTCACCGGATTTTAGAATAATTACGGAAATAGCTTCTTCTCATCACGAAAAATATGACGGTTCCGGATACTACAGGCACTTAAAGGGTGAAGAAATTACACTTGGCGGTCGTATACTTGCTGTTGCCGATGTGTTTGATGCTATAACATCCAAGAGACATTATCGTGATAAAATGCCTATTAAAAATGTTTTGAATATAATTTCAGACGGTTCCGGCAGTCATTTTGACCCGAATTTAGTAGATGTTTTTTTGAAAATTTCATTAGACAAAATTGTAAGTGTATTTTTACATGATTCATCGGAAAAAATTCATCCTGAGGACTTGTCAATACTTAAAGAGCATAACTTGTACGATGTGAAAAATTATTCAGCAAAAGATGCTTGTAGTGAAAGTGAACAAGTTGTTCTTGATAAATTCAACAAATATTATTTGAAAAACTATCAAGAGGTAGAAAATGAAAAATAAATTATTTATATTTTTGTTTATTATTACCCTTTCATCCCCTGCTCTTGCATTAGATATGAAAGGTATTGTGCCTGTTAATCCTCTTGAAAAAAATAATTCAGAATATCAGGTAACAATCCCGTCTTTTACTCTTAAAAAGGCAACTTTGACAAAGAATGAAGTTAAAAATCAGTATGCAATTGCTATGGATAAGTTCACAAAAAGTAATGTCCGCTCTGCATATTCTGATTTTAAAGTGTTAATAGACAGTATTACGCCGGATGATTATATTTATATGCGTTTATCTCAGGATATGGCATCAATAGGTTTTTTCAATCTTTCTGAACTTGCGATGTCAAAAGTTCAAGATGAAAAATTAGCTTATTTGCTTGAAAAAGATGTGAAAAATTTTTATTTCCCTGCAGGACAATTAACTAAAAAAGATCAGATATACCTTGCAGAGCTCTATTCAAATATGAGATACAATGACCAATCAAGAGAAGCGACTGCAGAATTATCAAAGCAATCAACTATGTTGATGGATTCGGATTATGCAAATTATATTGCTGCTTTTGGGGCGATGAAATATGGTGATTATTCACAAGCGGAAACATATATAAATAATGCTATTAATAAAAATCCCCAAAATATAAATTATAAACGGTTAAAGGCTGAAATTCTATCGCAGGAGGATAAGCCTAAAGAAGCAATTCACGTTTTAAATTCCGTTTTGAATATGGATTTAGATACTGTTGTTTTTGATAAAGAAATTGAAAGCTCAAAAGAGTATGTCTTATATAAATCTTCAAAAAATGATTATTTAAAAAAATATCATTTGGCATATTATTATTATGATAATGAAGAATATAATAAGGCAATCGGGGTTTTGCAGACTTCAATTTCCGGCAAAAAAAATATAAACAAGGATGTTTATGCTCTTTATGCGAGAGTTTATTTTGAAATGAAAGAATTTGAAAAGGCTCAAAATTATGCACAGAAAGCGTTAGATATAGATAAGACTAATCCTTCAAGTTTATATGTTCTTGCAAATATAGCATATAGGAATAAAGATTACTCAAAGGCTATATCGTATTATAAGAAAATTCAGGGTAAATTACCTGATTATAGTGCAGAACTTGGGTTGGCGAATACATATTTAACTTTGAATGATATTCAAAAAGCAAAAGAAATATATTCAAAGATTTTAAGAGTTTCATCTAAATCTTTTCTTGCTTATTACAATATGGCTCTGCTTGAATCTGACAGAGAATCAGAATATCTGCGTAAGGCTATATCAATAAATCCTAATTTTAAAGATGCATGGCTGGATTTGGCAAGAGTTGCCATAAAAAATGATTATATAGATAAGGCTATTTCTTATCTGAAAATTGCCAAATATATTGACGACAGTGATTATAGATACTATTATTATTTGGGATTGGTTTTGAAGAATAAAGGAATGACGGTTCAAGCAAAAGAAAATTTTGAGCACAGTTTAAAATTAAATCCGGATTATGAATTACCTAAAAAGGAACTGAATATATGAAAAAAAATATCTTAATTGTAGAAGACCATGAATTAACTCGTTTTGGGTTAAAAACTGCGTTTGAAGATGTAGATTATGTCGGCGTCATTTATGAGGCATCAAGCGGAGAAGATGCAATAGAAGTTTTTAAAAACAATGAAATTGATATTGTAATTATGGATCTGGGACTTCCAAAAATGGATGGGATAGAAACTACGCAAGTAATTCATTCAATAAATAAAGATGTAAAAATTATAATTCTCACATCTCACAGTGATGAAAAAGAGGTTTTAAACAGTCTAAAAGCAGGTGCTAATGCATATTGCTCAAAAGAGATAAATCTACAGCGTCTTGTTCAGGTTGTTCAGTCTGTTTCTGAAGGTGCTGCATGGTTTGATCCGAGTATTGCACATATTGTTTTACAAGCAACCTCAGCGTCAAAAATAGATGAAAAGGATTCTAATTATAAAAATTATGATTTAACAGCCCGAGAGGCGCAAATATTGAAGCTTATGACTGAAGGGTTCAGCAATATGGAAATAGCACAGCATCTTGTAATAAGTGTAAATACAACTAAAGCTCATGTTGCCAGTATCCTGCAAAAATTGGAGGTTGATGACAGACTTCAAGCAGCACTAAAAGCTTTAAAATATAAAATTGTATAAAGGTATTGACTATATCCATATAGATGTTTTATTATAAAACACATAATTGTGCATTTAGAAATATTATTTTAAGGAGACAAATATGCTAGATTATACAAAAGACGAATTACGGTCTTTAATAGAAAGAACCCCCGAACAGTTTAATGATTGGAAAAAAGACAGAGAAGATATTGATTTAAGTGAAGTTGATTTTTCAAATATTGTGCTTAAAGAAATTGATTTTAGTGGAGTCGATTTAAATTCGAGTTCGTTTGCCGATAGTGATTTGTCTTTGGTAAATTTCACTGATGCGGATTTGACATCAGTAGATTTCACAAGAGCATCTGTTGTTGAATGTGATTTTACAGATGCGCTTTTAACGGGTGCTGATTGCAGTTATGCTCAAATGACATATTGCACATTTGCCGGTGCGGATATGGCCGGATGTATTCTGTCTGAAACTGATTTGTCCAATTCAGATTTAGCAGCATCTGAAAATTTGCCGTCCGCAAGATATGATAACGATACTCTGTGGCCGGATAGTGATATGTTGCCGGAAGATTTTGATTCGGAATGCAGTGATGATTTATCAGCCTTAAAAGATGAAGATGATGCGCCAGTTAGAGGTGACGGAGAATATTAAAATGATTAATGTTGCAGTTTGCGGCGCTAACGGGAAAATGGGTAAGACTGTTTGCGCAGCTGTAGATTTTGACCCAGAGTTGGTTTTGGCTGCAAAAATTGATATTGCAGGTGATAATGTTTATAAATCTATAGAAGACGCACATCATGCAGTGCAGATTGATGTTTTGGTTGATTTTACTCAGCCTGCTTCTATATTTGAAAATGCAAAGTATTGTTTGAATAATAATATTAAAATTGTTATTGGTACAACAGGGTTATCTGATGAACAAATAAAAACGCTAAAAGATTTATCCCAAAAGAATAATGTCGGATGCTTGATTGCTCCGAATTTTTCGACCGGTGCGGTTTTGATGATGATGTTTGCTAAATTGGCTGCAAAATATTTTGACAATGCTGAAATTATTGAATTACATCATAACCAGAAAAAAGATGCCCCTTCAGGAACTGCAATTAAAACTGCTAAAATGATGGCTGAGGCTAAATGTACATTCAAAGCCGGTAACTGCGCAGAAAAAGAAACAATTGAGGGTGCACGTGGCGGGACTTCTTATTCTGATATCCAGATACATTCTGTAAGAATGCCGGGCTTTATGGCCTCACAAGAGGTTCTATTTGGTTCTGATGGGCAAACGTTAAAAATTAGGCATGATTCGACAGATAGAAAATGCTATATGGACGGAGTGCTCCTTGCTGTTAAACATACTTATCAGTATAATGATTTTGTTTACGGCTTAGAAAATATTTTAATATAGTACAAAAAATCCCCTTTCTTATTGAAAGAGGATTTTGTATTTGTCTTTTTAACTAATTATGCGTTTAAATCGGCCTCTTTTGCTGCTTGTTTATTGGATAATTTGTCAGAAATTGCTCCTAAAACATAGCCGCCGAGAGTAGAAGCTGCAACTCCTATACCCAAAGTCAGCGCTTTATTTGGGGAGGCTGCCAATAATTTTTTAATTTGTCCTTTGTTTAAAAGTGCACTTATTCCATATCCCGCAGCATCTAGTACTGCTCCTAATTTTTTACCCATATTTTTTTGTACTCATTACCCTTTTCGGTTACGGCATTTGGTTCAGATTCTGCTCTTTGTTTTTTATTGAAGTAATCTACAATTGCACCGCATCCTAAATACATAGGTATTGCAATCATTATATGTTTTAAAAATTTAATATTCTTTGTTGCTTTATGATTTTTAAAAATTTGTTTAGTTGCTTCGTAAGCATCTGCCGGTGCTAAATTCTTTCTTGCACTATCTACCACAAATTTACAATATTTGTTTGCCATTGATTTAACTGTAATGCACTTGCTGCACCTAATGCTGTCACTCCTAATCCTACTTTTAAACCTGAATTATCAGTCATAAAATACCTCCTACATTTATACTTTACTTAATACTGTTATATTTATAAAAACATTGTAATAATTTTTTTGCCTGTCAATTGTATGATATTAAGAATTTGAACAAAATAAAAACCCTCTTTCGTGATGAAAGAGGGTTTTTATAATAATAAGTGAATTACTTGAGTAATGCACCAACTGCTTTATATACATCCATTCTTGTAGATGCATCTTTTTGAGCCTGAGCATACAAGTCTTCAGCAGCTTCAGGGTTAGTTTTAAGTAATGACTTATAACGACCTTCTGATCTGATAAATTCCTGATAATCAGCCTTAGGTTCTTTAGCATCCCAAGTAAATGGAATTTCTGCTTCCGGATTGTATCTGTACAATGGGTAGTATCCTGCTTCAACGGCACGTTTTTGTTCTGTCTGAGTCTTAGACATATCAATACCGTGTGCGATACAAGGTGCATAAGCAAAGATGATTGACGGACCGTTATATGCTTCAGCTTCTTGGAATGCTTTAAGAGTTTGTGCTCTGTCTGCTCCTAATGCAACTGATGCAACATAAACATAACCGTATGACATACTCATTAAGCCCATGTTCTTTTTGTATGTTTTCTTACCGCCGGTAGCAAATTTTGCAACCGCACCTGTAGGAGTAGATTTAGAAGCCTGACCGCCGGTATTTGAATATACTTCGGTATCAAGTACAAGGATATTTACGTTTTGACCTTGTGCAAGAACGTGGTCGATACCGCCGTAACCGATATCATTAGCCCAACCGTCACCACCGATAATCCAAACTGATTTGTCAGTAAAGTAATCATCAAGTTCTTGGATTTTCTTGATTGTATCGCAGCCACATTCTTTAACATATTTGTCAATAACTGCTTTTGCTTTGTTTTGAGCGGCAACTGCTTCTTCTGTTTTTGAGTTATCCCAGTGAGCCATAGCATTTGTAAGTGCTTCTTTCAAATCTGCAGGTGCATCTTCTTTAGATAACACTTTTTCAACATTTTCTTTTAAAAGTTCTCTGTTAGAATCTACAGCAAGTCTCATACCGAAACCAAATTCAGCGTTATCTTCAAATAATGAGTTAGCCCAAGCCGGACCTCTGCCTTCTTTAGTTTTTGTATAAGGAATTGTTGGGAATGTACCTGAGTAAATTGATGAGCAACCTGTTGCATTCGCAACAATTGCATTTTCACCGAATAATTGTGAAACTAATTTAACATAAGGTGTTTCACCACAACCTGCGCAAGCACCGGAGAATTCAAATAACGGTTTTCTAAGCATTGCACCTTTAATTGTTTTGGTTGTATTTTTACCCATAACGTTATCAGGTAATTCATCAAAGAATTTTTCGTTAACTACTTCTCCGACTGCTTCTTCCGCTTCGATTGAAGACCAAGTAAGTGCTTCTTTGCCTGCAACTTTTGTCATTGGACATTGATCAACGCAAACTCCGCATCCTGTACAGTCTTTGCAGTAAACCTGAACCTTGAATTTTTCTCCGTGGTCATTTGGTTTTGCATCAACTGTCTTGAATGAAGCAGGAGCATTAGTTAAATCCTTTTCTTCAATCAATTTTGTTCTGATTGCAGCGTGAGGACAAGCAGATGCACATATTCCGCATTGAATACAAGTTTCGCTGTTCCATTTCGGAACTCTAGGTGCAATACCGCGTTTTTCAAGGCAAGCTGTTCCTGTAGGAATTACACCGTCTACACTCATTGCTGAAACAGGAATATCATCACCTTTTTGTCTCATTGAAGGTTCTATTATGCGTTTTGCAAATTCATCAGCATCCGCAGGAATCATTTCAACGTTGTCAGCGTGTGCAATACCGTCTAATGAAGCCGGTATAACAACTTCTTCTGTTGCGTTGATTGCGGCATCAATAAGTGCAAGGTTCATATTAACAACATCATCACCTTTTTTCTTAAAGGTTTTAACTGTCATTTCTTTCATACCTTCATAAGCCTGTTCGAACGGAATAATTCCTGAGACTTTGAAGTATGCAACCATCATAACTGTGTTTGCGCCCTTACCTCTTAATCCCGGTTGTTCCTTAATAAGTTTTTCTGCATCTACGTTGTAGAATTTTATTTTCTTATTAATGATTGTTTCTTGCATATCTCTTGTTAAATGAGAAAATGCTTCTTCTTTTGACCAAGGTGAATTAAGTAAGAATGTTCCGCCTTCTTTAATACCTTTTAACAGGTCATATCTGCCTATGTATGCATGTGCAGAGCATGATACAAAATCCGGTGCAGTGATAAGGTAAGTTGATTTAATCGGTTTGTCGCCAAATCTCAAATGAGAAACGGTTACCCCGAAAGATTTTTTAGAGTCATATGCAAAGTATGCTTGAGCATCTTTGTTTGTATATTGACCGATAATTTTAATTGAGTTTTTGTTAGCTCCAACTGTACCATCAGAACCAAGCCCCCAGAACATGCAGTTTGTAGTCCCTGCAGGTTCTGTTACTATGTGTTCGTCAATCGGTAATGATTTGTGAGTTAAATCATCGTTGATACCAACTGTAAATCCATGGAAGCCTTCTTTTTCAGAGTGCTTGTAGATAGCAAGAACCATTGACGGAGTGAATTCTTTAGAAGCCAAACCGTAACGGCCGCCGATTACTCTGATACCTTTGCCTTCTACTGCAGCTACAACGTCTAAGAACAATGGTTCCCCGATAGAACCGGGTTCTTTTGTTCTATCCATCGCAACAATTCTCTTAACAGTTGAAGGAAGTGCATCATTAAATCTTTTAACGTCAAACGGTCTGTATAATCTGACTTTAACCAAACCATATTTTGTACCTCTTGTAGAGTTGAGGTATTCGATTGTTTCTTCAATAGTTTCACATCCGGAACCCATAGCAACGATAACATCAGTTGCATCAGGTGCTCCTACGTAATCAAATGGATGATACTGACGACCTGTAAGTTTTGCAACTTTATCCATATATTCCTGAACGATATCAGGAGTTGCTTCATAGTATTTGTTAGAAGTTTCACGACCTTGGAAGTATACATCCCCATTTTGAGCACCGACTTTTGAAACAGGTGCTTCAGGGCGAAGTGCTCTTTGTCTAAATTCTTCAATGTATTTCGGTTCTACGATAGAGGCAATATCTTCGTATGAAATTTCTTCTATTTTATGTACTTCGTGAGAAGTTCTGAATCCGTCAAAGAATTGTAAGAACGGAACTTTAGACTTATATGTTGCCAAATGAGCAACTAAAGCCAAATCCATTTCTTCCTGAACGGAATTTGCTGCTAACATTGCATAGCCGGTGTTTCGGCAAGCCATAACGTCTGAATGATCACCAAATATTGCTAAAGATTGAGCAGCTAATGCTCTTGCCGCAACGTGAATAACGTGAGGAAGCATTTCTCCTGCAACTTTGTGCATTACAGGAATCATTAACAATAAACCTTGTGAGGCTGTATATGTTGAAGTTAGTGCTCCTGCAGCCAAAGAACCATGAACAGCACCTGCTGCCCCTGCTTCTGATTGCATTTCTGCAACTTTTACTTCTTTGCCCCAAATGTTTTTCTTGTGTTGTGATGCCCATTCATCAATCCATTCACCCATTGTAGATGAAGGTGTAATAGGGTAAATTGCTGATACTTCGCTTAATGCATACGCAATGTGCGCTGCCGCGTAATTACCATCAACTGTGATAGTTTTAGCCATAATATTATAACCTCCTTATTTATACTACTTAATATCCACAACTATTTAATAAAATAATAATACAAACATATTGTATTGAAAAATTAATTTATTATAAAAAAAGACCTGACAATTTCATGTTGTCAGGTCTAATTTATTGATTATAGAATACTATTTTGTCAGTTTATCGTTGTTAACGATTTTTTCCGTATATTCTCCGCCAACTTTAACGTTTAATGCGCGGTATTTATAATCTTCTGCTTTTTTGTTAACAACAGTTGCAGATTCTCCAATCGCACCATTATTTACGTTGATATTAAGGTTTCTTTTAGCATTGATGAGAGTTTTCTTCACTCCGTAGTTTTTAACATTTCCGTTATTAACGTTGATATTTACATCTCTGCCTGCGTTGACGTAATTGTCATTTGCTTTTGCTCCGATAGTAACATTCGCACCGTTTTCGGTAATATTTACATCATTTCCTGCATTGAGTAATCCCCAAATATTAATGCCGTTATCTGATGTGTCATCAATGCTGATATCATTTCCTGCATTTACTCTTGCATTCGCATTGAAGAAAGTTCCGCCTTTGCCTGTATTTGTAATATCAATGTTATTGTCAGATTTTACTGCTCCGTTGATATATACTCCTTTAGCGCCGGTGTTCTTTATTTCAATGTTTTGAGCATTTACTTTACCTGTTGAAATAATGTTGACTCCGTTGGCACCTTGATTATCAAGTACTAAATTGCCTTCATTATTAACTGTTCCGTAAATATTTATTTGATCTTGAGTATTGATTAGTTTTGTGTTTCCTTTATTGGTGAAAGTTCCACCTATTGCCAATGGTCCGTTTTCGTTGGTAAGAGTTGCATTTCCTTCATTGTTTACTTTGCCTGCAATGCCTAAACCGTATTGACCTTTATTGTGTATATTCATATCACCTTTATTGTTTACGGTTCCGGATTCATGAACTTTTATAAAGCCTGCGTTGTTTTGCATATTCAAAGTTCCTTCATTATTTAAAACGCCTTTGATATGTATACCGTTTGCTCCGTTGTTAACCATAGAAACATTTTTAGAATTAACAACACCTGTTTCTCTAACGTTTATACCTATCAACCCGTCGTTTTGGAAATTCATGCTTCCTCTTTCGTTTGTAACGGTTCCGTATATATTAATACCATTGCGGTTGTTCTTTCCGCTTACAAAATTGATATTGTTGTAGCTGTGAACATTTCCTGATACATTTAATCCGTAGTGCCCGTTATTTTCAAGATTTAATGTTCCTTGGTGTGCGTGCATATCGGCAAGACCGTGATTGATTTTTCCGGTAACATTCAGACCATATTCCCCATTATTTACGAGGTTGCCATCATAATCGATATTAACGTTACCTCTAACATTCAAACCTGCTTTGCCATTGTTGGTCATATTTACATTGTCACCAAAAACATAACCTGTTTTTGTAACATTTAAACCGCCTTCGCCGTTATTTAGCATTGTTGTTGTTCCGCCGGTATTCCACGTTTGACCATAGATATTTAAACCGCCTTGACCGTCATTTGTGAATGAGGTATTACCGTTTTCCGTATGGGTTTTACCTATTATATATAATCCTTTATCGCCGGTGTTTGTGTATGAAATGTTACCGAGAGTATTTACTTCTCCATATACTTTAAGTCCGCCTTCACCGCTGTTTGTCATATTTAAACTGTCTTTATTCAAGTTTTGTGATATGACTTTTGCATTTTGGTAAACTTTAAGTCCGTTAGCACCGTCGTTTGTAATATTCATTACTCCGTGTGTATTTTTAACAGTTCCTCCGATATTCAAACCTTTTGTACCTGATGAGGTGTTAGTAATATTTGAGTTCCCATTATTTATTACTGTACCGTTTATATTTAGTCCGTTAGCACCGCTGTTTGTAATATCTAAACCTTGAGATTCAACTTTTCCCGTTGAAATGATATTTAAACCTTGTGCTCCGGTATTATTTAAAGTCAGGTGACCGTTATTAACAACAGAACCTGAGATATTTAATTGGCTACCGTTGTTAGTAAATGTTGAGTCGCCATTGTTTGAGAATTTGCCGCTTATACTTAAAGGACCGTTTTCATTTCTTGCAATTGTTGTTCCTTCGTTGGCAATTTCACCTTCTACAAGTAAACCGTATTTACCGCTGTTTGTATATGTAGCAGTTCCGCCTTTATTCGACATATAACCATTTTTATGTACCCAGAGCATACCTGCTGTACTTGAATAGTCTCCGTCGCCTTGGTTCTCTACTTTGCCGTATACATTGAGACCGTAATCTCCGGTGTTAGTCATGGAAATTCCTTGAGCATCGACTAAACCGGTATTAATTACATTAAGTCCTCTCATTCCGCTGTTTGACATTGTCAATTTGCCATTTTTATTCTCAACAGTTCCTACAACATTCAAGCCGTCTCTGCCGTCGTTTGTAAATGTTGCATTACCGTTATTTTTAAATGTTCCGTATATGTTTGTACCTTCAACACCTGTTGAGGAATTTTTAACAACGGCGTTGCCGTTATTTGTAACAGAACCGAATACGTTTAAACCGCCTGCACCAGTATTATTCATTTCAATTCCTTGAGAATTTACTGTACCGATTGATGCAATATTTAAACCTTTATTTCCGGAATTGTTTAATGTTAATTTTCCGTTAGTGTTTGTAAGATTGCCGGATACGTTTAATTGTGTTCCGCTGTTTGTGAATGTAGCATCCCCGTTATTTGTATAGTTCCCTGAAACACTTAATAATCCTGCTTTGTTATCAACGTATGTTGTTCCGTTATTATTTACATTTCCGCTTAAAACGGTACCCTGTTCGCCTGTGTTAGACATATAAAGGTTGTTATTGTTGCTTATTTGTGAATCTTTAACAAAATAAATGCCTTTCCCTGTGTTTACGATTTTTAAAGTTCCGTTATTGTTTTCAACATATGCTGTTTTTGCTCCGTAAACACTTCCTCCATAGTTAGTGATATTCATATCTCCGTTTTTGTTAATGAGTTTACCTGAGATATATGTGCCGGAGTTGCCGTAGTTTGTGATATTTGTATTGCCTGTTCCGATATTTCTTACGTCGCCCAAAACTGATGTTCCTACAGTTGATGTGAATGTAATATTACCGTTTCTTGAAGAAATTTGATTTGCAGAATTAATATTTGAAGTGTTTACAAGAGAATTGAACAATTGATCCGCATTACTTGTTTTTGAGAATAATGAATTATTCCCTGTTCCTGCAAGTGCTTTTCCTGTAACTTGAATTCTTGATGATACTGCATCAATATCGTTTGTTGCAAATACGTGACCGTCAATTTTTACAGAGCCTGAACCTACATTGTTTTTATCTGCTAAAGCATTGTAGTTTTTGCTTGGATTATTTTTGTATTCATTATACACAGATGCATTCGGGGTATATACGCCTAAAGAACCTACGTTTAGAACTCCGGATGCTCCCACAATCATACCATTTGGGGAAACAAAAATTGCTTTTCCGTTATAAAAATTCCCGTTTCTCATTGAATTAACTACACCGTTGATTTTAATTTTGTTATCAACTAAGTTTATGAATGTATTAATATCTTTGTTTCCGTATTGGAAAATTAAGTTTGCGACATCGCCGTTGTCTAATTCAAATCTTTGATATTTTCTTAAACCTATATCTGAATTTTTCATAATGGCAGTAGGGTTAATATTATATGTGCCATTGTTGCTTTGAACGTTTGTGATATTTGTTGCCAGTGCAGATGCACAAATTGTTTGCTGCACGATAAATGCCGCAGTCAACATTGCGCTGATGATGCGTCTTGAACTCTTACGTAAGTTTTTCATATTCTTGAATCCTTTCATATATGTAAATCTTTTTAAATCCCTATTAATTGATGTCATGCCGTATACATAGGCACATGTTAAGAATAAAACTCGTAAAAAATTAATTTGCTATTTATTTTCTTTTTTTACTTGAGAATGCAAAAAAATGTTTACATTTATAAACATATCACTTTAAAAATCCCCTACAAGTGAATGTTACAAAAGATTTAGGTAAGTATATAAGGATTATATAAAAAGACCTTACACTAAAAAGTGTAAGGTCTTTTTGGGTTTTATTTTGATGACATATTTTGGCTGCTATCCAGTAGCATATTCAGATATAATAGTTGATTTGCTGTTGCTTGATCAAGATTAACGAATTTTGCTCCTGCTCTTGAAGTTGTGGCTGAAACGACTTCTGCGTTTGCTCTGATTTCAAGATTGCCGTATTTCAAGTGTATTGGAACTATGTCTCCTTTTTTCAATGTATTACTGTGTTTTAGAGACACCCCGCCTCTTGATACGTCTAACAAGCCATCGACATTACTTGTTTTTTCCATCGATACCGGAATTGCTGAATTGTTTACGTTGTATCTTACGAACTGACGTTTATCTATTGTATCCAAATTGTCATCATCGATTCTTTGGTTGTACATTATTCTTCCGTCATCATCCGGTACATCCGGTACAATTGTCGGTTCCGGCGTTGGAGGATCCGTTGGTGGGTCCGTCGGAGGATCCGTTGGAGGATCAGTCGGAGGATCCGTTGGTGGGTCCGTTGGAGGATCCGTTGGTGGGTCCGTCGGAGGATCCGTTGGAGGATCAGTCGGAGGATCCGTTGGTGGGTCCGTCGGAGGATCCGTTGGTGGGTCCGTCGGAGGATCCGTTGGAGGATCTGTCGGAGGATCCGTTGGAGGATCTGTTGGTGGATCCGTTGGTTGTTCCGTTGGCGGATCAGTCGGTTCTTCTGTTGGCGGATCTGTCGGCGGATCAGTCGGAGGATCAGTTGGTTCTTCCGTTGGCGGTTCTGTTGGCGGATCAGTTGGAGGATCCGTTGGAGGATCTGTTGGCGGATCTGTCGGAGGATCAGTCGGAGGATCAGTTGGTTGTTCTGTCGGAGGTTCCGTTGGCTCATCCGGAATTTCTAACGGAGTATCTTCTGCAATATTATCGTCATCGTCAACATTGGATTGTTCTCCGTTAAAGATTCCGTCGCCATCTCCTTCAGGATAGTAATAATTTCTTTCTAATTCGTTTCTTCCGGTGTCTTCGACATCATCAGGACGAACCGCATGACCTGTCGGAATATCCGGACCGTCTTCAACGTATACGCCTATGACTTTATTTGTTGAAGGATCTACTGTTTTTGAGAACCCGTCTTTGTTGAAATGTACTGCTACACCGTTTGCATAAATATTGTCTGCTGTAATATCTAATGTCCCGTGGTCTAATACAGCGTTGTGTATTTTTACGCTTGAACCTGCCCATGCTTCGTGACCGCCGTCAACAAGTTCTTCTGTAGGACGAATATTGTGGTTGATATCCAATGCTTTTATAACTGCATGATTCGGCAATGCCTCATCTCTGTAATCTTCACCGGTATATCCACCGTCTTGCTGACCATAATCTCTTGGGCCGAGGTAATCTCTCGGAATAACAGATTCATCTGTAATATGACCTAAGTTCTTGATTTCAAGAGTTTTACCTCTTGTAACAACTTTCAAGTCACCTTCAGCCGTAATATTATCAATTGTAGTATTTCCTGCAAATTCAATATCTAAATCACCTTTTCTTGCAATTATTGTACAAGCCCTGTTTGTAGTAACTTCTTTTTCACGACCGTAATCAGAATCGTTGAAGCTGTTTTCTTTTAAGTAAATATTATTTTCTGCAAGTACATCCATACTGTAACCTTGCTGAGCGCCTGTTTGAATGAATGTTACTGCATTATCTTTTGTACCAATGCTGCCGTTTGCAATTAATGAAATTCCTGTACCTTCAATGTTAGTGTCGGAATTATCCGTTCTTGCATTGACCATGTTGTAACGTTTTTGACCGTTATTGTCATAGCCGTAATCATCATCAACGGTTAAGATTTCCGTAATTTAATATGCTTCCGTTATCGACAGTAATTGCGATATCTTTACCGGCTGTAACATAGTTATCATTAGAAGTGTTATCCCCAATAACAACATTCCCGCCACCTTTTTGTTTAATATCAATATTTTGATCTGCTCTTACAAGCCCTTTAATATTTACACCTCCGGCTGCATTGTCATCAATGTAAATATTTTTATTTGATTTTGCTAAACCTGATGATGCTATGTTAATGCCGTTTGCACCGGTATTTGTCATATACAAGTCACCTTGATCATTAATCGTTCCTGACAGATTAATCCCGCCGGTACCTTCATTGGTAAATTTACCGGTTTGACCGATATTTACTGTTCCTGTGATATTCATTCCGTCAGGACTTGATGCGGTATTATAAAATTCAGCATTGCCTGTAGCATTGAATGTTCCGGATATATTCATACCTGCGGTATTATTTTTAGGATTAGAAGGATAACCGTTTTCTACATAAGCATCACCATCGTGGTTAATGGTACCGGAAATATTCATACCGTTTTTACCTTTGTTTCTGATAGTTAATTGCCCTTTTGTATCAAGGTTACCTGTGATATTTAATGCGGTTTCCGTATTTCCTTGCATTGGTTTATTGAATATATCGGTTTGGCCGTTATTTCTAACCGTTCCTCCGATATTCATATCGCCTTCATTATTATTAATTAATAATCTGCCTTTAGCATTTGAAACGGTACCTGTGATGTTCAAACCTCTTGCAGCATCATCATAGTTTCTGATTTCTAATGAGCTGCCTGTCCCGACTGCAAAGTTTTTAACTGTACCGGCAATGTTTATACCGTTATCATTTGGTGAACCTGTCCCGCTGCCTTCTGCGGAAATGATAATATGCCCATTGCCGTCGCTTGCAAATTGATTTGCAGTATTCAAGTTGTCTGTATTAACAAGATTATTAAATAATACATTTGCAGCGCTTTCAGAGTCATATTTTTGTCTTTGACTTTCATTAACTCCGCCTGCAACTACTGCCGAATTCGCTATTTCTACAGAAGATGCTTTTAATTCAATGTCGCCGCTTGTAACAATTTTACCGTTAATTTTAATCGGACCGCCGACATTCATATCATTGGCTTCTAAACTTGCAAGTCCTGCTTCTGTTTGGTTTTTCTTTATTTGTGAATAATTGTAGCCGTCAGGAGAATAAACACCCAGTGAACCGACGTTTAATACGCCCGATGCGCCAACTACCATTCCGTTTGGAGAAATAAATACTGCTCTACCGTTGTAGAAGCCGTTACCTCTTACGGAATTGACAATACCATTAATATTAATTTGATTGTCTACAAGGTTAACAAAAGTATTGACATCGGCAAAATTCAAGTTTGCGATGTCACCTTGGCTCAAATTAAATTTCTCGTAATGTCTGAAACCTGTGTTCCCACTTTTTGATGTCGGGTCAATGTTGAACACTCCACTTGTTTGATTGAACCCCGAGATTTCACTGGCTACTACTGTCAGTGCCATTGTTTGTTGAAGCATAAACACACCAGTCATCAATGATGCGATTATTCTTCTTTGAGTTTTTCTACTCTTTCTCATCATGTTCTAATCCTTTCATTTATTTTTACTTGTATTAGCGCCGTCAAGAGTTGTATGACCTGACTTATGAAGCACACACAGCCATGGTCATGACATATTTATTCTCTATAAATATATAAACGAATTTTTACCTTTAAAAATTTACTATTTTTGCTCAAATGTTAATAAAAGTTTACAAATAAATTTTCAAAAAAAATGAGAGATTAGCGCTATTGCTAATCTCCCGTTTTTTTTAGTTATATTTATTTTTGTTATCTTAATGAAACTTTGCTTGCTTCATCTAATAGCATATTTAAGTATAACAATTGGTTTGCGGTTGCTTGATCAAGATTTACAAACTGTGCTCCTGCTCTGTGTGAAGTTGCAGATACAACTTTTGCGTTTGCCTTAATGTCAAGTGTACCGTATTTCATGTGTACCGGAATTACATCTCCGACTTTCAAGTTGCTGTTGTGGCTGACTGAAACTCCGCCTCTTGATACGTCAAGTAATGAATTTACACCATTACCTCTTTCCAATGAAATCGGATTTCTGTTATTTGCTACGTTATATCTTACATATTGACGTTTATCAATTGTATCAAGATTATAATCTGCTATTCTGTTATTGTATAACAATTTGCGTTCATCATCATCCGGTCCTTCAGTTGGCTCGTTTGTCGGCTCATCTGTTGGTTGATCAGTCGGTTGGTCAGTTGGTTGATCAGTTGGGATATCCGTTGGTCCATCCGTTGGGATATCCGTTGGTCCATCCGTTGGGATATCCGTTGGTCCATCCGTTGGGATATCCGTTGGTTCATCCGTTGGGATATCCGTTGGTTCATCCGTTGGCCCTTCTGTTGGCTGATCTGTTGGTTCATCTGTTGGAGGATCTGTTGGCATGTCAGTTGGCAAATCCGTCGGTTGATCAGTCGGTTCATCCGTTGGAGGATCAGTCGGTTCATCCGTTGGCATATCTGTCGGGATGTCAGTTGGTTCGTCAGATGGCGGATCTGTCGGTTCTTCAGATGGTGGATCCGTTGGTAAGTCTGTTGGAGGATCTGTCGGTTCATCTGAAGGCGGATCCGTCGGCTCATCAGTTGGTTGATCAGTCGGTTGGTCAGTTGGTTGATCTGTTGGCTGATCAGTTGGTTGGTCAGTTGGTTGATCAGTCGGTTGATCTGTTGGCTGGTCAGTCGGTTGATCTGTTGGCTGGTCTGTTGGCTGGTCTGTTGGTTGATCAGTCGGTTGGTCAGTCGGTTGTCCTGTAGGACCATCGTCCGGAATTTCTAAAGGAGTTGCATCTATTACTCCATCATCATCGTCAACATGAGATTGTTCACCGTTAAATACTCCATCACCATCTCCCGGATAATAGTAATAATTTCTTTCTTTTTCATCATGACCGATGCCTGTAACATCATCCGGTCTTACGGCATGGCCTGTTGGAATGTTTGGTCCGTCAACAACATATACGCCTTCTACCTTATTTGTTGATGGATCTGGATTTTTAGAAAATCCGTTTTTGCCAAAGCTAGCGTAAACGCCATTTGTGTATATATTATCTGCGGTAATATCAAGTGTTCCGTGATCTAATCTACCGTTGCGAATAGTAACAACCGAATCTGCGTAACCGTAGTGACCGTTATCTACATAAGTCCCGTTAGGTCTTACAGTTTTATTTATATCCAATGCTTTTACAACTACATTATTTGGAATTGAATCTTTTTCACCAGGACCTGTGTAACCTCCGCCCGGTAAATATGGGTTGTCTGCTAAACCGTTTGTTCTTGGTCCAAAGTAGTCAACAGGTGTTCTTGGCACTGTCCCAAGATGGTTAATTTCAACAGATTTTCCTCTTGCAATAATTTTCATATCGTCTTCAGCAGTGATTTCATCGATATAAACATTTCCTGCAAATTCTGCTCCGATTTCGCCTTCTCTTGCTATCATTGAACAAACATTGTTTACTGCATATTCATCATCTAATCCTTTGATATAAATATTTTCGTTTGCTAATGCATCCATTCCGTAGCCGCCTGCAGGGGTCGGATTATTAACGGTTGCTAATGCTCCAGGTCTTGTTTGGTTGAATGTTAAAGGATTATTTTTTGAACCTATGCTTTTGCTTGCGATTAAAGATATACCGTAACCTTCTACATTCGGTTTTGCTGCATTTGTTGAAGCATTAAGCATGTTATATCTTGTTACACCGTCGTTTTGGTTATAATCTGTTGTTAGAATTACTCTGCCGTCTGCGTGAATATTATCAATATTCATATCTGAGTTGATTGCGGCATAATTTATTACATAATTATTTTGTTTTGCAGCAGATGTGTCTGTTGTACGTGCGGTAACTGTTCCTTTGATGTTTCCGTTAATTGATTTTGCGTAATCTCTTGTTGTTTGAGCGTTTGAGATACCTGTGCAATATCCGCCTGTACAATTATCGCCGACATTCAAACCGATGGTTCCGTCTGTAACGTCCATATTCAAATTGCCATCGGCTTTCAATAATGTTTTTGCATCGCCGATTTTCATTATTTTAGCATCAGATTGCTGGCTTTCAAAATTCAAAATGCTTCCGTTTTTAACGTTTATATCAATGTTTTTGCCTGCCGTAACGTAGTTATTGTTGCTTGTTCTATCCCCAATTACTACATTCCCGCCGGTTGCTTTAATATATACGTCATCATCGGCTTTTGTTAAACCTTTGTGTGCAATACCTGCACTTGATACATCTGTCATATATACATTTCTGTTGCTGTCTACACGACCTGATGATGCAATCAAAATTCCTTTGCTGCCTTTATTTGTTAATTCTACATTCCCGTTTGAACCCATGTTACCGCTAAGGATAATGCCGTTTGTACTCAAGTTATTTACAGATGTAACTCCTGTCCCATGGTTGATAACCGAACCTGAAACATCTGTGCCGTTAATTGATGTAAATGTAATTGCACCATTATTCTTTGACATATTTTTTGCGGCTTTCATTGAACTAACGTTTACAAGTTGTTCAAATACTCCGTCATCAAAAGTGCTTACTACTCCGGTTCCGTTTGCTACCATTTTCCCGGGAACTTCAATTTTTGAAGAAACTATATCAATATCTTTAGCCGCAAGAACTTTACCTTCTACTTTTACTACCCCTGAACCTGCATTTTCAGGTGCTTTCAATGCTGATAAATTTGAGCTTGGATTGTTTCTGTAGTATTCATAAGTCTGTTGATTTGGAGTATAGACACCCAAAGAACCTACATTCAAAACCCCTGATGAGCCGATAACCATTCCGTTCGGAGATACAAATATTGCACGTCCGTTATAAAAATTGCCATCTCTCATTGTGTTGATTACGCCGTTAACGTTAATTTTGTTATCGACAAGGTTAACAAATGTATTTATGTTTTTGTCGCCGTATTTATAGATTAAATTAGCGATATCGCCTTGGCTTAAATCAAAATCAAGATATTTTCTGTATCCTATATCAGTGTTTTTGATTATGGCGGTAGGATTTATTGTATAAGTCCCATTTTGTCCTGCTACAGGACTTCCGTTCGGATTTGTTATGCTTGTTGCAAATGCTGATATCATTAATGTTTGATGTAATAAAAACAATGATGTAAGCGCTGCAGATACAAGTTTTTGAGTTCTTTTTCGGCTATTCATAGAATTTATCCTTTCATATATCTTTTTATAAATCTTATTATATATCTTATTCTATCAGGAGCATGTTTTTATAACTTAAAATGTTACTATTTTTTAAGCATAATCATGCCACTTAAACATACATTTTAAGTTTCTAAAGATTTTCTTTTGCTATTTATATGTTAAATGTTAAGATTTATTAATCAGATGTTTTATATATAAAAAACTTCATAGCTGCATAAATACTGTAAAATACTGTCATTACAGAGAATAATTGCGCTACCCCTGATAAATTAATTACTTCAGTTCTAAAAATTAAGTATAAGGCTCCTGCGGGGATACCTGCAAGTATGATTCTTAGTAATGTATTTTTAGGAATTTTCAAGTGAAATTCCGGAAGAACAACAATTGCTGAAAGTAAGAAGTATAAGAAATTAGCGCTAAATGTTGCAATTCCGACTCCGATTAATCCCATTTTAGGTATAAGTAATATATTTAGTATTACTCCGACAATACCTGAAATTAATTTGATTATAAATTCAATATGAGTTTTATTTGCCAAGTGATATTGTAAAGTTGTGTAATCTGTCAACCCTAAGAAAAATACCCCGAAAGAAAAATAAGGTACAAGAGTGCATGCTTCGTAGAATTTTGGATTAGTTTTTAATAATACGGTATAGTCCATGCTATATATAGACATTATTGTTACAAGCGGTAGTGCGAGCACTATATAGTAGCCCATAAATCTTGTAACTATCGGTCGTACATCAATTTTTGCTTCATACATATTTATAATTCTTGGAATAACTGCAACTGTAAGCATTGCAAATAACGGCATCAAAATTGGCAAAGTTAAACCATAACCTACACCTACGAATGCTGCTTTTGTAAATCCGCTTATTCCTCCCATGATAATTTTGTTGCTTTGGGTAATAATCCATGCGCTTAATGATGTTGCAGCAACCGGTATTCCGTATTTAATAATCGGAACGATAAATTTCCATTCAACTTTTTGAAATTTGAATATTTTTAAAATATCGCATTGATAAAGTAAAAGAACGTCGATTAATGAAATTGCTACTCCCATACCTAACAGTATTGATATTGCTCCGAGATGGAAAAATTTAGCAAAAAATACCGCAAGTGCGATTGTTGCAAATTGGTTTAAAATTGTTGTAAAAGAATAAGAAATTGATTTCAGTTGTGCTCTTAAAATTTGTTGGAGTAATGCTCTTGCAGCAACAGGTATTATTAATAACAGAACCGCAAAAAAGTATTTAAACGGAACATGGAAAAATGAATACATCGTATGTCTGAAGATAAAAGATAGTCCAAACATTAAAAGCATGTTTATAGACAGAATCGAAACTAAAGTTGTTAGGTATTTTGGTAAATCTTTTTCAAGCTGGTGAAATCTAAAAAATCTTAGTCCTGCAAGACCTACCCAATCTGAGAAAATAATACATAAAAATGACAGCATCGCAATTGATACTGTGTACAATCCGTATTCTTCAGTTGAAAACAGATTTGTATAAATCGGCAATGTTATTACATTCCCAAACATTCCGCACAATTTTGACGGTGCATATTTCATCATATCCGTAAATATTGCACGTGTTTCTTTTTCTTCTAACGCTTTGTTTTCTACATATTCCATATTCTTATTCCTTATATAATTTCGCCGTATAAATCGTATTCGTCAGCATTTGTAATTTTTACTTTTTCAATATCGCCCGGAACAATAGTATTTCTTGTAACAGTATACACCAAACCGTCAACTTCCGGAGCATCATGTTCAGATCTTAGTATTGCAGAGCCATCATCGGTATAACCTTCAACAATACAATTTAGAACTTTGCCTATATATTTTTTATTATTTTCCAATGAAATTCCTTTTTGCAATTCCATAATTTTTTTATATCTTTCGTGCTTAACTTTTGCGCTAATTTGTGGTTTTAGAGAGTCAGAATATGTGTTTTTTTCTCTTGAATATTCAAATGCTCCCATTCTGTCAAATTTAACTTTTTTTACAAAATTATAAAGATGTTCAAATTCTTCTTCACTTTCTCCGGGATAACCAACAATCAAGGAGGTTCTTATAGTTACATTAGGAATTTTTCTGCGTAATTTTTCAATCAGTTTTTCATAATCCATTACCGGTCGCTTCATTGATTTTAAAACTCTGGGGTGAGAGTGCTGAAGCGGGATATCAATGTATTTTACAACTTTGTCTAACTCAGCAATTGCATTAATCAGTTCATCGGTAATTTGTGTCGGATATGTGTACATAATTCGTATCCAACTCAAATTTTCAATATTATTTAACTCTTTTAAAAGTGAAGGCAGGGCTTGTTTCCCATATAAATCAATTCCGTAAGAAGAAGTATCTTGGGCAATTAGTACAATTTCTGTTACTCCTTTATCAGCAAGCTCTTGAGCTTCTTTTACGATATTTTCAATCGGTCTTGATACATATTTACCTCGTAGTTTGGGAATTATGCAGTATCCGCATTCATAGTTGCAGCCATCACCAATTTTTATATAGGAGCTCGCTCCGACTGTTATTTGTTGCCTTTTAATATTTTCCGGATATTCAAATTTTGGGTAGTCTTGAATTAGTGAGTTGTGTTTGTCTTTAGTTAAATTTTTAATAATTTCTACAATTTTTGCAGGGGTAGTTGCTCCAAGCATAGCGTCAATTTCGGGAATTGCATTTTTTAATTCTTCTTTATGTTTTTGAGGTAAGCATCCTGTTACAATAACTTTTTTACCCAGATTAATCATTTGTAGGATACTGTCAACGGATTCTTTTTCCGCATCGTGAATAAATGAACAGGTATTAATAATAACGATATCCGCTTCATTTTCGTTCAGTGTTATCTCATACCCTTCTTTATCCAATGCGCCAAGCATTAATTCCGAATCGACAAGATTTTTTGCACAACCATGGTTTATTAAAGCAATTTTCATAAAAATATTTTATCATCAAAACAATTTTATCCTGTTAAATATTACGATTTATTTATAATTTTGTTGTAACATGTCACTATGAATAAAATAGAATTGTTGTCACCGGCTAAAAATTTTGAAACTGCAGTTGCGGCAATAAATTGTGGCGCGGATGCTATTTATATCGGTGCAAGTGATTTTGGGGCAAGAGTAAATGCGTCAAATTCTCTTGAAAACATAGAAAAATTGGTTGAGTATGCTCATAAGTTTTATGTAAGAGTTCATGTAACAATCAATACCATTCTAAAAGATGAAGAATTACCTCTTGCGCTGGATTTGATAAAAAAGCTTTATAAAATCGGAATTGATGCAATAATTGTTCAGGATATGGCGCTTGTAAAAGCATCGATAGAGGGTAAAATTCCTCCCGTTCAGGTACATGCAAGTACTCAATGTAATAACAGGACTTTAGATAAGGTTAAATTTTTTGATAAAATTGGAGTTTCTAGAGTTATTTTGGCAAGAGAATTGTCGCTTGAGCAGATTAAAAATATTTGTAAAAATACAAATTGTGAAATAGAAACCTTTATACATGGGGCACTTTGCGTATCATATAGCGGTCAATGCTACTTGTCTTATGCAAATGGCGGGCGCAGTGCTAATAGAGGTGAGTGTGCTCAGCCTTGCAGAAAAAAATATACGCTGATTGATGAAGATGGCAAAGTTTATTTGAAAGATAAATATTTGTTGTCTTTAAAGGATTTTAATGCTTCTGCCTATATTCAAAAACTCATAAAATACGGGGTTAAATCGTTTAAAATTGAGGGCCGATTGAAAGATGTAAATTATGTTAAAAATGTCACTTTATATTACAATAATTTGATTAATAAATATGCAAATCGGACTTCTTCAGGAAAGGTTTTTGCAGATTTTGAGCCTAATGTTACTAAAACATTTAACCGATTGTATACGGATTATTTTCTTGATTGTCGGAAAGATTGTTACAATTTTCTGAGCCCGAAATCAATGGGGGAATATCTTGGTAAAGTAGCAAAAATCGGAGCGAATTACTTAGAAATAAATACTGAGGATGTTTTGCATAACCAAGATGGTTTATGCTTTGAAGAAGATGGTGAATTCTGCGGATTTAAAATAAATAAAGTCCTTGGAAATAAAATTTATCCTAATAAAATGCCTCATATTAAGTCCGGTACAAAATTATTCAGAAATTTTGATGTTGAATTTGATAAAAAACTTTCTAAAACAAAAACAGTAAGAAAGATTGGGTTAAATTATACAATTTATGATAACAAAATAATCGCTACAGATGAAGATTTGAATGAGGTTTTCGTTACTCTTGAAAATTTTGAAAAAGCCCAAAACACTCAAAAAGCAAAAGAGAATTTGATTAAGCAGCTCTCAAAAACCGGAGAAAGCGATTTTTATGTAGAAAATATTAAAATTGACATGAGTGAAGTCCCGTTTTTACCAATTTCTGAAATTAATGAAATTCGAAGAGATATTCTTGAAAAATTAATGCAAAAAAGGATTGAAAATTATCCAAAATTAATGCAAAAACAGATAAAATATTCCAGTTTTTTACCGCAATATTCGGATTACAGATTAAACATTTTAAATCAAGAAGCCAAAGAATTTTACCAAAGTTGTGATATTGATAATTGTGGTAAAGCGCTTGAGTGCTTTAAAACAATTCCAAAAAATATTGAACTTATGCGTTGTAAGCACTGCTTACGTTATGCCTGCAGTCTGTGTTCAAAAAATACCAAGTTCAACAAAAGACTATTCATTGTTGATGAATACGGGAAAAAATATCTGCTGGGTTTTGATTGTAAAAATTGCGAAATGCTTGTGTATTCGGTATAATTTATTCTTATTTATTTGTAGCTCTAAAGTATTATTAATAAATACTCCGTAAGAGTGGTTAAAATTTATACTTTAGAGTGGTGCAACATAAAGGCATGAGGGGTTATGATAATATTGTAAGTTCAATGCATCCAAGCACTTTTTCGGGGTTGCGATAAGATTTGTTTCTTTTCCGGTTTGGTCTAAAATGTTTTGGACTTACGCCTTTAAAATCAATTTTTCATGTTTTATAACTTCCGACTTGTTTTGTTTGTTGCAAGACAGGTCTTTTTATTGTATTCTATTGGGGTGGATATTATTTAATTAATAGGAGTACAAGATGACAGAAGTTAGAGCAAGCCATATTTTAGTAAAAACAGAACAGGAAGCAAACGATTTATACAATGAAATTACAAGCGGCAAGATTGATTTTGCCGATGCTGCGATGGAAAAATCTCTTTGTCCGTCAGGTAGAGAAGGCGGGGACTTAGGGTATTTTGGAAAAGGTGTTATGGTAAAGCCTTTTGAAGATGCATGTTTTTCAATGGAGGTTGGAGAGGTTTCAAAACCTGTTGAAACTCAGTTTGGCTGGCACTTGATACAGCTTACAGGTAAAGAAGATTAATTTTCTAGGTGTAAGTATGAATATCCGCTCTTTTATGCAGGATAACGATATAAATTATTTACTTGTTAATTCGACCAATGAGTTTTTGGTTGAGTATAATGCTTTGTCGCAGAATTCAAGATATAAATTGACGGGTTTTACAGGTTCAACCGGAGAAGCACTTGTTACTCCAGAAACTATTTATTTGTTTGTTGATGGGAGGTACCATATTCAAGCAGATTGTGAGGTTAATCATGACATTGTGTCTGTTGTAAAACTCCAAACAGGGCAAAATATTATTGATGAAATAGCAGCACGTATACCGGAAAATGAAGTTTTAGGTGTCTTTTCTAAGAAAAATTCTCAAAACAAAATCGATAAATTGCTGTCAAAAAGGAGTTTGCGCTATTTTGATAATGATCCGTTTGATGAAAATTTTTCAGCGAATTCACAAGGGGATGTTCAAATAGATCCTAGTCTGACAGGATTAACTGCTGATGAAAAAATTTCTTTAATATCATCAAATTTGAGCGAAAATGAAGCGATTTATGTAACGGATTTAGATGAAGTTTCTTATCTTTTTAATTTAAGAAATTTTGTAATTCAGCCTTACAGTGCAAAAATTCAAGCTAAAGCCATTATAATGAAGGATAATGCGATCTTATTTAACGGTGAAAAACTGAAAAATTTGGATGAGTTTTTAAAAAATACAAAGCATAAAGTTTATGTCGATAAAAACAAAATAAATGCTTATGATTATATGCTTTTAGGTGATCGTGCCTATGAAATGAAAATTAATCAGATAAAACAAATGAAAGCTCAAAAAAATAATGCAGAAATAGAGCATCTAAAAGTGGCATTTAAAAAAACTGATAATGCAGTTCGTGCTATAAGAGATTACATATATAGTAATGACAATATTTCAGAGTTTGATATTGCCGTTCAACTTGCAAAAGAGTTCAAAAATCAAGGGGCTTTGGGTTTAAGTTTTGCTTCGATTGTTGCAAAAGATAAAAATAGTGCACTCGCTCATTATTCAAAATGTTCAAAAGAGGAAAAGATTACGGATGGAAGTCTTGTCCTTGTTGATTGCGGTGGATATTTCGAAGGCGGTCTTGCTACTGATATTACGAGAGTATTTGTTAAAGGCGAGCCGACCGCACATCATAAAAAGATTTATACTAATGTTCTTAAGGCTTTTTTACATGCATATAATTACCCGAAAACTCATTTAAACAGACCAATAAACGGCTATGAAATTGATAAATATGTTAGAGATTTCTTTAATGAAAGAGATTTAGGCGGTTTTATTTTTAACCATGGATTAGGGCATGGTATTGGAGTGAATGTTCATGAATATCCTCCAAATCTTAGCGCTAATGAAATAGCAAAAGTCCCTTTGCTTGAAGGTGAATGTTTTTCTATCGAGCCGGGATTATATAAAGAGGGTGAGTTTGGTATAAGGCTTGAAAATTCTTGCTATTATCATAATGGAGCGATAGAGTCATTTGTAAAAATGAATTTTGAGAAAAAACTTATAAATTATGATATGCTTTCTGATATAGAACGTAATTGGCTTGAAGAATTTGAGGTAATCTAATGGAAATAGCCAGCCCAACTAATCAATATGTCAAAGATTGTGCGAAATTATTGCAAAAAAAATACCGCAGTCAAAGCGGCAAATTTTTGATTGAAGGTTACAAAACAATTAAAGAAGCTTACGATTATGGGATTAAAATTGAAAGAATTTTTGTTGATAAAGAATATTTATCAAAGTATGAATTTGCACAAGATTTGATAATAGAAACAAATTCTACAGTGATAAAAAAAATATCTTCAACAGAGTCGCCTCCTGAGGCTGTTGCCATCGGGCAACAAAAAAAATATTCATCAGAATTATTCAAAACTTTAAATAAAGTAATTTTGCTTGAAAATATAAAAGATTCCGGTAACTTAGGAACAATTATTCGCTCGGCTGTTGCTTTTGGATGTGATGGGATTGTTTTGTACGGAGATTGTACTGATTTATACAATCCGAAATGTGTTCGCTCAAGTGTTGGTAACTTGTGGAAACTGCCAATTATTGAAATTGATAGTTTTGATATATTAAATTCTATATTTGCAAACTATTCAAGAATTGCTACGCTGCCAAGGAGCACTAATTTTTTGAAAACTTTTAAACTAAATACCCCTGCACTACTCATGTTCGGTTCTGAAGCTGACGGTTTAAGTGAAGAGCTAATAAACTATTCAACTGATTCTCTAAAAATTGAAATGAATAAGAACGTTGAATCATTGAATCTTGCCTCAAGTGCAACGATTATAATGTATGAATTATTTGTGTAATTCTACATCATTCCTTTACGGTTAAAGAATATCGCTACTACGCAAGTTGCTAAAATTGATATCATAATAACGAATAAAAATCCAAGACTGTTCGTACCAAAAGGCATTGGAACATTCATACCCCAAAAACTTCCTATCATTGTTGGGATGGACATAATAATTGTTATTGATGCCAAAAATTTCATCACAAGGTTTAAGTTGTTATTAATTATTGAGGCCATACAATCCATCATGCTTTCAAGAATTGTTCTGTGCATTTCAACCATCTCAGATGCCTGTTTATTTTCAATAATAACATCTTCTAACATATCAACGTCATCTTCGGTAAATTTCAAAATGGATTGTAAGTTCCCTGTATTTGCGTTTACAATTCTCAAGAGTTTTTGTAATACCAACTGGTTATCTTTTAAAGATGTTGTAAAGTAAACGAGAGATTTCTGTATTTCCATCAATTGAAAAAGTGCTTTGTTGTTTGTAGTTTTCCTTAAAGATTCTTCAATATTTTCGGTTTGCTTATTGATTATATTCAAATATCTCAGATAAAATTTTGCGGCTCTAAATAATATGCTTAGCATGAAATTAGCCTTTTGACGGGTATCAAAGAATTTTGCAGTATCTTCATTAAAAGAACTGATAATTTTATTTTCTTTAGAGCAGACAGTAATAATACTTTCATGTGTGAAAATTAACCCAAGCGGTAAGGTATCAAAATTGCCTTCCTCATCCATAATAGGAACATTTGTAATGACTAAAAGATTTCCATCTTCAAATTCCATACGAGATAACTCGTCGACGTCGAGGGAATTATTTAAGAAACTTTCATCTAAATCCAATACAAGTGAAACTTGCTGGATTTCTTCTCTTGTTGGGTTTATAAGATTAAACCAAGAACCGGAAACCGCCTCATTCAAATCAAGGGTTTTTAATGATCCGTCATCTTGTGTTTTGGTGATTTCCAACATAATTCTACCCTCATTATACTACTATAGTTATTAAACTACAGTTTATAAAGAATTTCAATACTATAAACGGTTGAATACTTTAATTCTTACAGGATGATTGTTTGGGGATAAATTTCTTCAACATATTCTGCCCAGTCATCAAGTTTAAAAAATCCGAATGCGAATTTCACATTATTTTCGCCTAATTGTTGTGCCTCAGGTACTTTTATCGGCGGACCGGCAGGGGTAGTTCTTGCAGGATTTTGAGGATTGGATATTATTCCGATGCTGCGTAATAAAGTGACTGCAATTGTATTTTTTCGAATTTCATACTCGCATAATCCTTTTGTTATTATACCAAAACCGTTTGCCCATACAAATCTTTGCATCGGGGCAGTATTTGTTTTGGCTTCTTTTCCCTTTTCAAAAGGCAGATTGAGTTTCATATTATAATTAGGGTCAAATTTTCTTTTTACAAGTTCATTTAAATCTTCGGACCAAGTTTCTTTTATTGGTTTGTTAAGTTTAAACCTGACTTGCCATATTCTGTTTGTAAGAAGATTTGTCCAAGTTATATTAAAGTTAATTAATTTTGATTTTTTGTTAAGGGTTGCAATTACTCCAAAGAAAGAAGTGTCAATTTTTATTGAACATTGTAAAGGTCCGTCTGTAAGAACTCTTGCAGAATTTATTTGGGCAATTTCCTCTTTATCATCTGCAGGTGCAAAATTATACGTATCCCCTAAATCTTTTTTTCTTACAAATTCTATAAAGTCATTATGCACATTTTTTCCGCTATATAAATTTATTTTTCCGTCTTTAACTTCCAATCTTATATTTGAATTCATAAGACAATTGTCATCTACGGCCAAATCTGTCGGAGAATCGTCCCCTTTAAATTCTTTTAGTACGGTGTATATTTTTGTATAATCCTCTGTTATTGGGATTTTTAAAGTATCATAAAGTATACTGGATGGAAATCCTTCTTTTTCGCCTATAATTTGCCCGTTTTCAGGTATTTGCGTTTGTTCCTTTGCTATAATTTTATATTTATTTTGGTATTTAAAGCTTGCAACTATTTCTTCTTCTCTGTTGAATCGTGTTTCTTCTATTATTGTATTGGCAATTTGTAATATTTTTTTGTATCGAACAATATTTTCTTCGTGTACTTCGTCCGTTGAACACCCGCAAATACTGTCATGCGCTTGATTTTGCAGCAATAATTTGTATGCATAATCGATTGCATAATCATAATTCCCGCCGAAGTTGTATTGAAGTTTATTTGCTATATCCAGTTTGTAAGAACATTCAGTGTTGAGTTGTTTTAATTTTGTTCGAGCACTGTAGCATCCTGGAAGTATAAATGTTTTGGAATTGTCTCTGAGTTCTTCATCGTATTTTACTTTAAATTCTACATTATTAAAGTATTCAAAAGGATTTGATAACACAATTTCGTAATTCTGCAGTAATGTATTTATTTCTGCAATTTGGTAGTCGATATCTCTCGGCACTCCCAGATGATCTGCACCAATAGGGAGCAATAAGGTATTACCGGATTTTTCAGCAATCATGTCAAGATTTTTTTTTAAAAATTGTGCTTTTCCCTCTATAGGTTTATCTGATGCAAATACATCCATAAAGTAACCCCGTACAAGATTTACTGTCGGAACACCGTTAAATATAAATTCTGAAGGTAAATCTCCTACTCCACGCCAAACAATTGCCTTATCTATTCCGTATTCTTTCAAAATATCCGGAATATGTTTACTATGCCCGAATGTATCTGCAAAATAGCCTATAAAATCTTCGCAGCCAAAATCTTTTGCTATTTGCATTCCTATTTCAAGATTCTTTCTAAAGCATATTCCGTCTGTTAAAAATTCATCTACCAGTGTATAAAAAGGTCCAATGAAAAGCTTCTTATTTTTTATGAGTTTTCTGATTAGTTTTTCTTTTTGAGGTCTGAATTCCAAATAATCAAGCAGTGCTGCTACTTGTCCGTCAAAGTAAAATGACGGAATTTCATTTCTTTCGAGTAAATCTAAAACATTATCAAAAACTCTCAATAATCGAAGCCGAAATACTTCAAATTCTCTGTACCATTCTCTATCCCAATGTGAATGAATATAGGCTATAACTCTTTTCTTTTTTAAACTTTCTGCCATAAATTTATTTTAACATTTTTAACAAATTTAGTCCAATTGTTAACCTGTTGTCCGATTAAAAAATATATTCCGGTTCTTTAAATTGTTTGTAAAGAGGATTTAATTATGATAAAAAACGTGTTAGTTATTGCTTTAATGTTCCCCATTTTGTTTTCCGGTTTAAGTGTTTTTGCCTATAGTGAAACATATTCCGCATCTGATTACAGTAATGAGAATTGGGTTGAAAACGGGAATACGTATTGTGGTGAAAATAGAGGACTTTTCAATAAATTAAAGAGTGCATTTGTCGGTCAGCCTACCGGTTATACTCCGCCAATTGCGCCATCTCCATATCTGAATCAGTATTATGGTCCGTCTTATCAACAAGGATTTTATACCGGTAACAGATGGAATGATCATAATGTATATTATCCGCCTTATCCTATGAGAGTATTTGGTAAATCTTTTTAAATGTAAAATTTATATAAATATATGCGAAATAAAATATTTTAATGGTAATATATTATTGTAGGCTGGCGTTGATGCGTCGGCAACATTAAGGAGAGTTACGAAGTATGTGCGGAATAGTAGGATATGTGGGGATTAATCCCGTTTTGGATATATTATTAGACGGCTTGGAACAGCTTGAATACAGAGGATATGATTCATCCGGAATTGCTGTTAAATGTAATGATGAAATCAAGGTTTATAAGGCTGTCGGTAAATTGAAAAATTTACGTGATGAATTATCTTCTCATACTTACGAAATTTCCAAATCGACAATGGGTATAGGGCATATCCGCTGGGCAACGCACGGTGCTCCTACTACGGTTAATGCTCATCCGCATACATGTAATTGCGGCAGTCTTGTGGTTGTTCACAATGGTATTATTGAAAATTACAAAGAACTAAAAGCTAAATTGGAAAAAGACGGTTGTGTTTTTCGTTCTCAAACTGATACTGAGACTGTAGCGCATCTTGTTGCTCAAAAATATGCTCAAACAAAAGATTTAACTCAGGCAGTTGCTCTTGCAACGAAAGAAATTGAAGGTGCATATGCACTGGAAATTATGCATAATAACGAACCGGATAAGCTGGTTATAACCAAACGTAATGCGCCATTGATTATAGGTATTGGAAACGACGGGTATTACGCTGCATCAGATATACCTGCTTTTATAAAACACACAAATAAAGCGATTTACTTGTCCGATAATCAAATTGCTACGCTTACTAAAACTTCTGTTAAGATTCAGGATGAAAATGGGAACGAAGTTAGTCCAAAAATTGAGCTGCTCCCTTGGGAGCCTGTTGCTTTAAGTAAAATGGGTTATAAGCACTATATGCTTAAAGAAATTCATGAGCAACCTGATGTAATAAGAAATATTCTTGTTGGTAAGCTTCACACTTCAGATTCTCCTGTGGAACTTAATGAAGTTAAACTAACAAGAGAAACATTAAAAAATTTGAACAGAATACAGGTTATTGCCTGTGGAACTTCTTTACATGCCGCAATGATAGGTAAATATTTGATTGAAGATTTATGCGGTATACCTGTTGATGTCGAGGCGTCAAGTGAATATATTTACAGAAAAACTGTTACTGATGCGCATACCCTTGTAATTGGGGTTTCTCAGTCTGGGGAAACGGCTGATACTCTTACTGCGATTAAGCAGTCAAAGGCAAAAGGTTCGCATATTTTGATTATTACAAATCGTCCTGACAGTGCTATGGCGAGAGAGGCTGACAGTTTATTATCTGTTAATGCGGGAATAGAAGTTTCTGTTGCTGCGACAAAATCCTATATTGCACAGTTAACTTCATTCTATTTATTGGCAATTTATATGGCTGAGATTAAGGGTTCAAGCGATGATGTTATGATTAAAAATTTAAAATCAGAAATGCTTGCTCTTCCTCAAAAAATAGAAAAGATTCTTGCATCTAAGGAATATATTCAGAATTGTGCGCGCAAGTATTCAGGTACAAGAGATTTTATTTATATAGCAAGAGGAATTAATTATCCTACTGCTCTGGAAGGTGCATTAAAGCTCAAAGAAATCAGCTATATAAACGCTACCGGTTATCCCGCAGGAGAGCTCAAACACGGTCCTATTGCTATGCTGGATGAAACTATGCCTGTGTTATCAATTCTTATGAAAGGCTCCGTTTATGAAAAGCTTTTGTCTAACAGCGAAGAAGCAAAAGCAAGAAATGCCAGAATGGTTGCATTAACAAATTCAACCGATAAAAAATTGGATGACTTATTTGATTTCATTATAAGAGTTCCTGAAGTTGATGAGATGTTATCTCCAATTATAGCGATTATTCCGCTTCAGTTGATTGCATATTATATTGCTGAATTTTTAGGAAAAGATGTCGATCAGCCAAGAAATCTGGCAAAGTCTGTTACGGTAGAGTAAGGATGGACAAATTAATGTTATCTGTTGTGTCTGGTGTCGTAAATCTCAATAAAGATGTTTTGGATTTTGAACAAGAATTATCGTTTATATGCAAGGGTGAAATAATTCGTTGGGCAATTATAGGTGTAACAGAGGAATTTTATAACGTTAGTTATTCATATAAAAAATAAAAACAGGATGCAACATTTATTGCATCCCGTTTAAATTATGGTCTATATCTATTTTACAAATGTTTGTGCATATTTGCAGTAATCTTCAAATGAGATAGGCTCGCCTGTTTGAGCATTCATAATAGGGTGGATTGCTACCATTCTTTCATATTGTTTGTGTAAGTCGTCATATTTTTGATCAATAGCGCCTTCTTTTTTGAGAAATTTTGTTATCGTTTTAATTCCTGCGTATGCCAGTAATGCAACTCCTGCTGCTATTAAGCCGATTTTACCTTTTTTAGTTGTAGGTGATTGTACAAATTTCTCTAATGCTTGTGTTGCCTTTGTTACAACTTTTTGTACGGAAGCATTTGAGGCTATATTTTTAACAACAGAGCCTATTTTTTCTACAACTGTCCCGCCGATTTTTGTTCCTTTAACTTTTTCAAGTACGTTTTTAACGTGCGAAACTACTTTTTTTGCAGTGCCGCCTTTGGCAAGTTTAGTTACATATTCTATTCCTTTTTCTATTAAGCTGCCTGCTTTTTGCGCAACCTTTACAGATGTGCGCGGGTTTGCTTTGATTAATTCTTTTACTAAAAATGGTGTTGCTGTTAAAGCACCTAAATTTAATGCTGTATTAAATTTGTTTGCGAGATTTTCTCCATTTTTTGTTTTAGGTTGTACTAATGATGCTCCCGCGACTGTTCCTCCAACTAAGCCCATTGTTGCTAATTTCCCTACTGAATTAATCATAAAATACCTACCTTTCCAAATAATAATTTTCCTATCTACTCCTATATAAAGTATTTTTATTTTTTATAATTGCGCAGTTAAAAAAAATATTAATATTTCTTAACAATAAAATAAAAAACCGAAAGATTATCTTTCGGTTTTTTATGGAGCGGAAGACGGGATTCGGACCCGCGACAGCCTGCTTGGAAGGCAGGTACTCTACCACTGAGCTACTTCCGCAACTGCTCTTTACAACTTTGATACTATCATGACTGAATTACAAAATCAAGATTATTATTCAAAATAAAAGACCTCTTAATAGGGAGGTCTTGTGCATATAGTAGTTATAAGAAGGATATTATTATTTTTTTAAATTTGTTGTTTACTGCGTTCAAATATGTCTGTTTTCTCTTTGTTATTAATAGTGTGTTGTCTCTTTTTTGCATTGTTAATATCCACAGGTATTAACATGCCAAATGAAATATTTTTTTTGCTTATTATATTTAATCTATCCACTCTCATGCTTGTTCTCTTACTTTATACTACTTATGTAGTAATAATATTATTTTTTCGTTATTTTGTCAATATAAAGTTTTAATGTTTGTTAAAATTTGTTTGAAATAATCTGTATTATTGCTTTTTTATATATTTTTTTTAAATTCAAGAAATACTAAGAAAAACGGACCATCTGTATTCAGATGATCCGTAATATAAGTTTTATAATAATTCTTTATATGCATTCGGATTCTTTTTATCCGTTTCATTAAAAAAATTGTCCCATTGTTCTGAAGTAATTGCTACTGATAAATTTTCTCTAATGGGGATTTCAACATTACTAAGTATATTGAATAAATTATGTTTGCGATAGAAGTTCAGTGCATTTTTGTAATTATTTATAGCAACTTTTTTTTCGAGATCTTCTATTTGTAATGTTGATAAAATATTTTCTATAATAATTAGTAAATCATCGCAATCAGTCCCGAAGGCTTTTATTGTTCCGTCAAAAAAATCTGAACGCGTCATGGATAATTCTTGGATACGTTCATGTTCTTTTTGTTTTTGTTTTTCTTCATAATCAGAATCAAGGATTATTTCTGTTCCGTCCCAAATATAACGATTAATGTTGTTATAGGCTTCTTCTGTTATCTCAATATTTTGAACATTAGTATCAAGACATTCTACAAGTCCTGTTCCGTTTATTCCGTTATTTTCAATATATGCGTAATACATTTTAACCTCCTATGCATTTGTTCCAACTCGTCTGTATGCGCAAATTCTTAATGTAGTCATTGTTGGGGTATAACTCGTATTATTAACTTGATCTACTTTTATTTGTCTTGTTTTTAATGGTACAATGGCAGAGCCATAAGCATTTACATAGGCATTTGAACGGGCTATATTTCTACATACAAATACATTTGTAACAAGGTCACTAATAAAACAAAAGCTAAAACTTGCACCACTTGTAGCAGCGGTTTGTCCGCCTAAAGTAAATAGTACCTCATAAGTATAGTTATCATCAGGTAAATAACTTGCTAAACTATATGTTTTAATCTCAGAACCGCCTGTATTGAAGTTTACATCACTTGCTATAGCTTGATTAACCTTAACCCATTGACCATCAAAATTTTTAACTGATGCGTTCATATTGGAACCATCTTTGTCTGCTTTTCCGTTTAAATCAGTTGCAACATTATCTAAGTCTATTTGAATATCTGTTTTTTCGATTGTGCCAACAACTATGTATATAAGATATTTTATGCTTTGAGGTTGAACTGTTGATGAACGACCATAAATTGGGGATGATTTAGACGCATCAAAATTTATTGAATTGACATGCTCACTTGAATTTGCCCCGTCTCCAAAGTTTATACTATGTGCTGTTGTTATGGTTATTGCTCCGCTGCGAGAGGTTAATTTCCCTATTCTGCTCGTTGAATCGGAATATGAACCGGTAATGTTAGGCAATCCGGCCTGAGTAAGTTTCCCAAGTTCCGAAGTATTCGTTGTATATTCCAAAAAGCCTTTTATTTTTGGCAATCTTACGGTATTATTTGTTGCATTATATACAAATTTCCCACATTCCCCGTATGTGTTTACAGAAGATTGCCAGCTGCTTTCTGTTGCGAAGCAATTTGAAGCCGTTCCGGCATTATAAAGTGCTTTAATGTATTTAACAAAATCATCGTATATCCCTCCGCCCTGAAGCAGTGCCCCATCCAGTAAGTGTAAACCTGAATCAGTTATTGGGGTTGCTGAAATTACTAATTCTCCGAGATTTCGGATTGATGAATTATTCTTAATAACGTCAATGCCGGCAGATGTTATATTTGATAAATCCAAATCCATTTTTCTTGAGTCGATATTGTCAAATGAATCCAGTATTGATGCAAAATTCGCATTAACTTCTTGTGCTCGTGCTTTCGTTCCCGGCACAAATGAATATGGTACGGTATAACTCATAAAGTCCTTTCTTTCAGAACTCTATAAGTGCCTCAAATATTTTGAATAAAGTACATTAATATTATACCATGTGTATTGATATATACCAATAGTAAAAAGCCTCCTAAAAGGAGGCTTTTTGTTAATAATTTATTTTCTGATTTATTATGCTTTTTCTCTTTTAACGAATTTCATTAATTTTTCCCAATTATCTTTGAAAAAAGCACCGGTTTTTGTTACGGCAGATTCAACAAATTCGCCGCCTTTTCCTACCCATTTTGAAGCAAGTCCCTTAAATTTTTCAAAGCCTTTCAAGCCTTCTAAATTTTTTGCAGCATCAAATACTTTTGGCCATCTTGTTTTTAAACCATACAATGCGCCTGCTACAACGCCTACTGTAATTAGTGCGCCTGCAACAAATTTTAAAAACGAATGTTTTTTAGGCGCTTTTTGCGGTGTTAACGCTTCTTCCGGTTTTGCCCACATGCCGGGACGGCTTAAAATTTCTTCTACACTTTTAGATGATACATCTTCTTGAGCACGAAAACTTACATGAGATACAGGATTTACAGTTAATGACATTAGAAACCTCCTTAAACACACTTTTTACTTTTAGAGATATTAAAACGGATGACCAATTAATTTTGACAAAAAAAATTATCTTTTTCTAATATTGTTACAAAATTTTACATTAATTTTGGAATAAAAAAAAATTATATGCCATCTATGTTGATAGGAGGGCATGTAATGGATAACTATATTGAAATTTTGGAAATTACTAAATATAACTTGTCAGAAGCACAATTTATGGCTTCTAATTTTATAGATAAAAACGTAATGAACAGAGTATTTTTTAATGTACTTGGTGCTGAGGCATTTATTTCATATTTAAAAAAATTTGGGTTAATAAATACAAATTTATTCAATATCCATTCAATAAAGCGTGTATGTGAAAAAGTAGATATAGCGGATGTTATTCTTGATAATATTCATATCGATGTCCGAGTAGTCTTTGATGAAAATATTATATTTATTCCTAAAAAGCATTTCTATTATGGTATTGTACCTGATATTTATGTTGTTTTGAAATATGATAAAAATTTCCAAAAAATCAATTTCTTAGGTTATTTCGAGCCTTCTGCCATAAATTTTAGTAATGCAAATGAAGATTATTATTTCCTTGAACCGGATAAACTTCAATCTCCTATTGATATAATGGATTTTATCTCCAATTTTTCAGGTGTAACTGAAAAAAGTTTATCTGAAGAACAAATGACAAGAGCACGAGAATTATCCATTTCAGTTTCGGATCATGATGTGACAGATGAAGAATTTAAAGAATTTCTTGGCTTATTACAAAAGAATAAGGCTTTAAGAAACACTATAGCTGAGTATGATAATTTTGAAACTTTGGCTTTTAATGTCGCCCGAATTAATAAAGCAAATGTAAAAAACACTATGACAAACGAGCTTGTTGATATGAATGATTTTATCAGTTCAGGTGATGATTTTTCTCTCCAGCAAGATGGTCAGAAAGAAGAATTATCTCCAACTGAAGATATAGGGGATGTAAATGGCGATAATATGCTGGATGAAGTTCAAAATCCAAATTCGGTGGGGGCGGTTGCTGACGTTGCAACTGATTTGAGTCTGATTGGAGGGGCAGTTGCATCTCAGGAAGCGGTTGATTTGGCTGCTGTTGCCGGAGATGTTGCACAGGACGCTATTCAGGATTTACCTATTGAAGATAATATTGAAATGGATTCAGAAGATTTATCTCAAGGCTCAGAGCAAGAAAGTGAAATTCCGTCAGTTGATGGTTCATTAGAAGATGTTTCCTCTGATGTTCAAGATATTTCTGATGAAATCGTTGAAAATACAGATATTTTTGACTCCAATACTGATATCACGGATGAAATTGTTGATGATGAAACTCTTTCTGATTCAGAGGGTGCTTCAAGTTTTGAAATGGCAGAAACTACTTTTGCGCCTGAAGAAGATTTAATTCCGGAAGAAAATTTATCTCAAGATGTAGAGGATGTTTTAGATACAAGTTCCGATGAGTCTGATTTGGGGGTTTTGGATTTGACAGATAATGTCATGGACGGATTTTTGTCAGAGATGCCAGAAGAATCTTCGATAGAGGAGGATAGTCTTGATAATGAAACCTTGGATGATACTGCCGAAGAAACAGATATTTCCGGAAATAAATCACATGATTACGATGATACTGATCTGACGGATTTAGAATTAGATTTTGATGATTCTTCAGAAAAAACGACTGAATCAGACGATAGTGCAGTATTATCTGATATTGAGGCTGATGTTGAGACTGATGTTGCGGAGGATATTACTGATATAGTATTGGATGACATTGAGGCTAATGAACAAAATGATATCAGTACTGATGCTGACACTCCTGTTGCTAATGAGGATGAATCCGTTTTAAATGATGATTTGGAAAATAAAATTGAGGATTTGTCCGAAAATACTTCGTCTGGAGAAAATGATACTGCTTCTAATAATGAAGAAACAGATTTATTAGATGAGCTCGACACCTCTTTTGATGCCGGTGAAGATGTTACTGATATAGAGAATTTAGATCTTTCTGAGGAATTGTCATTAGATTCGGCAGAAATTGAATCTTTAAATTTCGAAGATAATTCTGATTCTCTTGATACCCCCCCTGATGATGTTGTTAGTCAAGAGTCAACGGATAATGATGTTATTGAGGATAGTATTTCCAAGGACTCGGATATATCCAATGAGGAATCGGTTGATATTGACAGTTTAGATTTAGGTGAAGAAGTTAATATTGAAGATTTAAATTTTGACAATGAAGAAACAGAAGATAAATCAGAAAAAGAAAATGAGGAGGAATCTTCGGAAACGCCAACTGATGAGGTTATTTCTAATAATGAAAATGCTCCGGAAGTAACTGATTTGGTAGATTTTGAAAATATTCCTGAGACTACTGCTGTTGAAGATAAAAAGGAAATTGATTATACTGTTGATCCATTTTCTACTGATTTTGGTGGAGAGTCTGAAATATCAGGCAATGCGGAAAATTCAATATCGATGGAAGATTTCCTTACGGAGTTACCTGCGGAAAAAGCTGAACCAAAGCAGCAAAATGCCGAATCTGAGTTGGTAAGTTTTGATGATATTGGTAATTTAAGTAAAAAAGAAACAGATAATGCTGAAGTTAATTTCGATCCTATAGATGATTTTTCAGATTTTGAAACTTTAGCGGCAAACAGTGAAAATAGTGAGGTTGATTTTTCTGTTGAGGATGATGTTACAAAGGAAAGTATTACAGATATAATTGAAATGGATTCAAAGTCCGTAAAAGAAAACTCTGTAGTTATCAGTGACAAATCTCTTGCTGTTGGTGAGATCTTTGTTGATATAAATAAAGATTCTAATTCGGATGTTCCTACTGAGAATGAACATTTAGAGGAGCTCTATAATAAGGAAACAACTGAAAGTATTGTACTTGATAACCAAGTTAGAGTCACAAAAGAAACATCGAAATCCGCAATCCCTATTTATGCTGGTGTTGGGGGAATAGCGCTTGTATTATTAATTGTTGGCATAATTTTCTTCTCTGTATCAAAATATATAAATCCTGTTCAGAATGCATCAAATCAGGCACTCCAAGGTGGGGATATTCCTAATAACAATAATAATTTAGGTAATGATGTTCCGAATACTACGAACCTAAATAATAATAATGTTGTAATGAATGATACCGGTTCTGCCAATGCAGGAAATAGAGTTAAGACCGATGTTGCAAAGCAAAGTGCTGATAGCACTCAAACGCAAACAGCAAAACCTATACCTGCTACTGCATTTATTTCGGTAAGAAAACTTAGCTGGGAAGTTCCTGATTATGTTTCATATGATTCTAATTTTAAACAGTATTTTCAGTCAGCAGGTAAAAGTTTAAAAGCCGGTTTATCAAGTGATTTATTGTTGGCTACAGATTATACTTATTCTGATCAAATAAGAGTCAGCATATTATTTGCCAGAGATGGTTCATTTAAGCAGGCAAAAATATTATTATCAAGCGGATCTTCTCAAGTTGATAATATAGTGTTACAATCTGTTAACCAAACATTAAAAGTCTTGAAAGCCCCAAATAGTCTGGGTAATGACGAAAGCACAACCGTAATACTTAAAATTTATCTATAAATATGATATAATTCCCATGACGAAGGGATTTGTTTGTGGAAATTACACAGGAGAAGATAGACTTAATAAAAAAAATAATTAAAAATGATCGCAAATTTTCCGGCAACGAAGATTTGTTAGATGATTTTTTGAATGAGACATGCAAACGTTCCGTATCGATTGTTAATTCAATTGATAATGCTTCAACCTTGGAGGCGTATTTACGTAAAGTTGTATCTACTTCTATAATGAGTGTTTTAAAGGATTTAGGGCGATTAAGACGTACAAAATCCGGTTATATCCCAACAGAAGAAGTCTCCATAGAGGCTGTCGCTCCTTTTGAGGATGTTACATCTGCTCCTCAACCCAACTCTGCGATTTATAATATAGATTACAGTACAATTCAAGTTGGTTATGGAGGTGTAAAAGTTCCTGTTAATCCTGAAGATAGTGCTATTCACAATGAAATTATTGAATTTGTTTCAGATACAATAGAAAAAATAGATTCTAAATATCCTGACGAAAGATTTTTGGATATATTTTTAATGAGATATGATAATGGCTTAACTCAAAGGGAAATTTCTCAAGAATTAGGAATATCTCAATCTGAAGTATCCAAGAGGATATATGGTTTGATAGAAAAAGTTAAAGATGTTTTGAATGAACAGTAAGAATTATTATGAAATGTCCTGTTTGTAAAAAGAATATTGCGCATGATGCTTTAAAATGTCCGTATTGTAAAACAAGAACCGGTATAATGTGTCAGAGTTGTAAAACAATAAATCCGGTTGGGCAGTTGGTATGTTCCCACTGCGGACAAGAACTTTTAAAGGTCTGTAAAAAATGTAACGGAGTAAATTTCCCGACGGCAGTAAAGTGCAGAAAATGCGGTGCTGATTTTGGGGAGCCTAAAAAATCAGCAAAATCATCCGATTCGAAAGACCGAACATTATCATATAATCCGATACTTCATTCTTTTAATGAAGGTATAGTTCTTTTAAATAAGGCTATATCAAATAAAAATAAAAAAGTTATTTCCGTAACCGGTGAAAAGGGCTGTGGAAAAACCTCAGTTTTATATTCTGCAATAAAAAATATCGGGGATAAAAATGTTTGCATGGGAAAATGCACACAATTAACTCAATTGACTCCGGGTGGTGTTGTTCAGGATATGCTGCTGAGTTTATTCAGTTTACCGAATTTTGGAGTAAATAATTCCGAGCTTAAGAAAAATGCGACAGAATTTTTTTCCAGAGAATTTAAGTTTTTGCAGCCGCCAGAGGTTTCGGATTTAATTAATTTTATATACAGCTGTAATGATGGTAATTATGAAGATATAATCATAAATAAAAGGCGTACTTATTCAATTTTGAATAAGATATTCGATGCATTTATTGCCAGTGGTAAATTTATTTTTATAGTAGATAATTTCGATTTTATTGACGGATTTAGTGCCGAATTTTTGACAAATCTTATAAGAAAAGAGAAAAATTGGAATAATTTAAAATTTATTGCGGTATATAATGAACCAAAACCAATATGCGGTTTTTTTGGTTTAAATAATAGAAATATTAATTCTTTTGAAGATATAAATTTAAGACCTTTGACAGATGAAGAAATACAATCAGAAACGTCTTTTGAACGTGGTATGGATGATTATGTTACGGATAGAGAAAAAGAAGTTATATATGAAAAAGCAAATGGAAATTTGGCATATATTCAGCAAGCATACAGTTATGCTTTTGATTGTCAAATTAATGATAAAGCCTTTGTATTGCCTGAAAATTTTTCGGAACTTGTTAAAGTACGGCTAGAAATTCTGAAAGAAAACAATCAGGTTTCTCATAAAATTCTTTGTGCGGCGGCTATTCTCGGAGATAAAATTAATGTCACTCTTTTAAGAGAAATATTTGGTTATGATGAAAATCAGTTTGCTGATATTTTGGCATATTTAGAAAAATCTAATTTTATAAGAAAATTTGATGATGTATATTATGAATTTAATAATCTTTTATTGTGGGAAAATGTTTTAATAAATATAACAAGAGATTCTGAATTCGATGATATTAATGTTAAAATTGGCAGAGTTATAAGTGTATTCAATCTTAATACATATTCAACAATGGCAATGATTGCGCATAATTTAAAAGAAACGAGAATGTCTTTTGATATATGGACAAAGATTTCGAGATTATCAGCGTACATCGGAGACATCAATCTTTATGTAATTGCTCAAAAACAGTGCTTGGCGTTATTAAATGAATTTAATGAAAACGAAACACTTAAAATCAGATATAATATCAGTGAAAAATTGGGAAAACTTTTATCTGAGTACGATCCTGATGAAGCGCTGGACTTTTTACCTGATGCAATAGCAAATGCAAGAGCAAATAATGATGAGGTCAAAGAGATTGAACTACTTGGCTATTTGGCTTTATGCTGTTCAAAAACGGGAAATTACTTCGGGAATGTTGAATGTGTTGATAATGTTCTTAAAAAGTTAAAAGACGGTCAGGATCTTGAACGCGCAATGATTATCAGTGCTAAACTTTCTGCACTTTTGGATATTGGTAATTGTGGAGAGGTTATAAGTCTTGCAGATAATGATGTTCTGCCGATTTTAAATAAATATATAGAAAAACCAAGATTGAATAAACTTTTTCCTTTAGGTTTGCTTTTTGATACATGGTTAAAGGTTTATCTTGTTTTGGCTACTGCACTTGCATTGCAAGGTAATTATAGAACTTTTGAAGTTCTAAATAACCTTTTTTCAATTATTGATAAGCATAAAATTGCCGATAAGCAGCTTTTTGCGAAGGCTAAATTGGTTCAAGCATATGCAAATACCATGATGGGTGATATTAGTGCTTCAATGCGTATTATTGATGAGATTGACAGTCATTATCGTGAAGAATTTATGGATGAAAATTCTATTTCAAGATTAAATCTCGTTTACATTATTAATAAATTTTTACTTAATGATTACAATAATTTGCGTGAAGAGCTTTTTGATGCTGTTACTTTTGCTAATAATGCAGGAGATAATTTTACAAAAAATATTCTTAAAACTTTATTAGGAAAGGTATTTAAAGAAGAAAATAAAGCATTACGTGCTCTTGAAATTTATAATGAACAAGTTACTTATTTTGCAAAAGAAAAAATGGCACTTGGGGCTTTGCTTGCATGGTATTTAATTGCAGATGCAACGATTGTTACTGAAAATTCAAAAAGTGCGATTGATATTGCCTCTCAGGCACTCGAAATTTCTTTAAATCCAAATATCGATAATTATTTCTTCGCTGCTAATTTAAGGTATATTCTGGGAAGTGCATATATGAATATTGCCGATTATTCAAGCGCGAAAATTCATATTGAAGAAGGTTTAAGATTAGCAAAAAAATGTAATATGTTTGATATGATGTCGAGATTATTTTTGCTTTATGGAACTTATTATTATGATATCGGTAAAATTGCGACTGAAAATCAAATTGAATATTTACGCGGTTCTGCAGTGATGTTTGAAAAAGCGATGACTTATGTTGTTAAAGAAACTAAAAATCAACATATAAAGGATTCAATTTCAAAAGCTAAAGAACGATTAAATGTTTTGTGTGCAGAATGTGGGTTTAAGTTATAAGGATTTTTATGAGCACAGTTGGAGAAATTCTGAATTTTATATGGAATATGCCGGAAGAATTAATTGAACCAATAGGTTTTTTACCGGATTTTTTTAAAGATGCATTAATAGATAGCCTGGGTTTAATACCGTTTCTGTTTTTAATTTTCCTTCTTATAGAATTTGTAGAACGTTATTATGCAAAGAAACGTCATTTATTTGTATTTTGGATAAAAAAAGTCGGACCTTTGTTTGGCAGTTTGTTTGCATCTTTGCCACAGTGTGGATTTTCGGTTATTGCAAGTACTGTTTATACACGCAGACTTCTGTCAAGGGGGACTCTTGTGGCGGTTTATCTTGCGACCTCTGATGAAGCGATACCGGTACTATTGTCTTTTCCTGATAAAGCACCTTTAATTCTTCCTATTATTGGTGTTAAAATTGGAGTTGCAATCGGGGTCGGATATATTGTTGACTGGGTGGTCACTTATAAGGCGAAAGATCCTGTAATTGAAACTGCAAAAGAAGAAGAAATTGAAGGCTGTTGTCATCATCATCTTATACATGCATCGAGAAAACGTGATTTTTGGCTTCATCCATTAAAGCATACATTAAATATTTTTGTATTTATATTTTTAATTTCTGTCGTACTTGCATTTATTTTATCCAGAACAGGCTCTGAAGAAGTTATGGCAAAATATTGTCTTATGAATTCTCCGCTTCAGCCGTTTTTGGTATCGCTTGTGGGGTTAATTCCTAATTGTGCAATATCAGTTATGCTTACAATGTTATTTGTCAAAAATACAATCAGTTTTGGTTCTCTTGTTGCCGGTTTATGTACTTCCGGCGGGCTTGGGATTTTGGTATTGCTCCGAAAAAATGCAGATAAAAAGGATACTTGCATAATTCTTGGGTTGCTTGTTTTGGTTGGTACAATTCTTGGTTTAACTTTTCAATACAATGTTTTCAATATTAACGGAATATTGTCTTTACTGGGTATAAAAGTATAATGTCATCAGAAATTTGTTTCAAAATCTGTTTATTTTGTATTTTAAGATAATGAAATATGTTTAGAATGACAAAATTTTGAATAGGATATATAATGAACGATAAATTTAATCAGGCATTCGAATATCATCAAAATGGGCAGCTTACTCAGGCTCATGATTTATATAAGCAAATATTGGCTGAAGATTCTAAAAATCACGAGGTCTGGGATTTATTAGGTATTTTATATACACAGGTAAGGCAGTTTGATAAGGCGCTTGAGTGTATCCAAAAGGCAATAGATATAAAGCCGCTGCCATTTTATGTTGAAAATCTCGCAAAGATGTATTTTGAAAAAGGTGATTTTGAGAATTCCGTTGAATTATATGAAATTTTGGTAAAAAATAATCCAAAAAATTACGAAAATACTTTTAATCTCGCAATGGCATATAAGAACAATGCCCAGTATAGTAAAGCGAAAGAGGCTTATTATAAGGCGATTGAGCTGAATCCAAAAAGCACTGAATCATATTTTAATCTTGCATATCTTTGTTTTAACGAAAATGATACAAAAGGTGCGATAGAGTGTTATAAAAAAGTTTTAGAGATAACTCCTGATGATTGGGAAACTACTTATTTTCTTTCGCTTGCATATATGCAAGATAAAAATTACAAAGATGGTTTGAAATGCTTTGAACAAAGACTTTGCAAACAAAGTGCCATTGTTTCGCAAGAAAAAACTTATCCTAATCTTATGGCAAAAAAGCCTATTTGGACAGGGCAAGAGGATTTATCTGACAAAACTCTTTATACATATTATGAAGCCGGTTTTGGGGATAATATTATGATTTACCGTTTTATGCCTGAGCTTGTGTCAAAATGCAAAAAAGTTATTTTTAAACCGCAGGAGGAATTAAAACCATTGTTTGAGGAAAATTCTTACGGCGCAGAGATTATGGGAATGTTTATTAATGAAAAGGATATGGATTTTGATTATCATTTACCGTTTTTAAGTTTACCATTTGTGCTCGGAAAATCCGGTGAGGATATGTTTGTCCATCATGATGATGGATATTTGAAGGCTAATCCTGATAAAGTAAAATTCTTTAAAGAAACATATTTTAATAATGACAAGTTTAAAATCGGGATAAAATGGCAGGGTAATTCGTATTATGATAAAGAGCGTATTTTACGGGTAGAGGACTTTTTTAGACTTTTTGAACTTAGCGATACTCAGTTTTATTCTTGCCAAACATTTGAAGGGGCTGAAAAATTTGATGTTATTAGAGATAAATATAACGTAATTGATTTGGCTCCTGCTTTTACTGATTTTTCTCAGACGGCTGCTGCGATTGAAAATTTTGATTTAATTATATGTAATGATACTTCTTTAGCACATTTAGCAGGTGCAATGTGTAAGTCCTGTTGGGTTTTATTACCGCATGTTTATAACTGGCGCTGGCACAATGACCTTTCAAAATCAGATTGGTATGACAGTTTAAAACTATTTAGACAAACCCAAAACGGCGATTGGGAAAGTGTATTTAATGAAGTAGAAAAAGAATTGCGCAAATTGTTGTAATGCCGTTTATAATTGAATAGTTATTTACATAAAATGTTATATTTTATGTAAAAATTTAATATTTTGTCCTATAATTTATTTATGAACAGTACAAGACAGACAAACATAAACATTCACAGAGATGCCTGGGTTGAAATAAATGTAGGCAATTTGGAGCATAATATTAAAGAAATCAGGAAAAATGTTTCGCCCGATATGAAACTTTTGGGGGTAGTCAAGGCCGATGCATACGGACATGGTTCTATCATGCTTGCGCCGACAATTTTGGCAAGCGGAGTTGATATGCTTGGTGTCGCATCAATAGATGAGGGGGTAGATTTAAGACAGGCTAAGATTAAATGCGATATTTTGGTGTTGGGCGCTGTTCCTGTTTGGGCATTAGAATCTGCGGTTCAAAATGATATAAGTATTTCAATTTTTACGCACGAACACTTAAAAGCCTGCAAAGAAATATATGAAAGAACCGGAATAAAGCCAAAAGTCCATGTAAAACTTGATACAGGAATGAACAGAATAGGTGTCAGAGCAGACGAAGCAATTGATTTTATAAAAGAAGTACAAAATGCGAACTATCTTGATTTCAGAGGGATTTTTACCCACCTTGCAGCAGCAGAAGAACTTGATAAAACAAAAGAACAGTTCGCAAAATGGGATAATGTCGTCAATAATATAAATACGGATGGGCTTTTACTTCATATTTTAAACACTGCGGGAACTATCTGTTATAAAAAGCCAAATTCAAATATGTGCAGAATAGGTATTTCTCTATACGGATTGTATCCTGATTTCCCTGAGGGTGTTGAATTTGTCAGACCAAAATTGAAACAGCTAATTTCTTTAAAAGGTAGAATCGTAAATATTCATAAGGCAAAAAATGGTGAAGGAATAAGCTATTGCCATACATATTGCGCTGAAGGCGAAAGAATTATTGCAACTGTTCCGATAGGGTATGCTGATGGTTTGCCCAGAGGACTTTCAAATAAAATTACCGGAACTTTGAATGGTGTTGAAGTTCCTCAAGTTGGTAATATCACTATGGACCAGATTATGTTTGATGTTACAGGAGTTGAATGTAAATGCGGTGATGTTGTCACTTTACTTGATGAAAACAAATCTATTGATGAATGGGCAAAGATTCTGAACACAATAAATTATGAACTAACTTGCCGTTTAAAAGTTCGTTTGCCAAGAGTTTATACCCGTTAATTTTTTAATTATTAAAAAATAATAAATATTCTTTATAATGTTTATATTGTGTTCTATAATTGTAGATACAAGGAGATATAATTATGGATAAAAATGGTTCAAATCCTTTTAAAAATGATGAAATTGAAGACAAAGAAATTGATATTAATGAATCGAGTGATGATACAAAATCAAATGAAACTTCTGAATCTGAAACCTCGACTGCTGATGATTTGCAAGAAAAATATAATCAGCTGAATAATCAATATATAAGGTTAGCTGCTGATTTTGATAATTACAGAAAGCGTCAAGAACAAGAAAGAGAAAACTTAATCAAATTCGGTACCGAGAATGCTTTGTCGAAACTTATTGAAGTATTGGATAATTTTGAAAGAGGACAAAAATCTTTGGAAAATGTTGATGATTGTGCGAAGGTAAAAGAAAGTTTTGATTTGCTGCAAAAGCAGGTTTTTGAATCTCTTTCTAAACTCGGACTGGAAGAAATAAAGGCTGTGGGTGAAGAATTTGACCCTAATTATCATGAAGCGGTTATGCAGACTCCGACAAGTGAATATAAGGAACATACTGTTATTACCGAATTGCGCAAAGGATATAAATATGGCGATAAAGTTTTAAGACCTTCTATGGTTAATGTTGCCACCGCAGAATAATTGTAGTATTAATATTGTATATAGAGAAAGTATACTGGGATTTTAAATATAAAGACTTATGGCAGACTATTATGAAATTTTAGGGGTGTCAAAGGATGCCTCAAAAGATGAAATAAAATCAGCGTTCAGAAAACGCGCAAGAGAATTACACCCCGATGTAAATAAAGCACCTGATGCCGAAGAAAAATTTAAAGAACTCGGCAAAGCGTATGAAACGTTATCGGATGATAATAAACGAGCAACATATGACAGGTATGGCGAAGATGGGTTGAAAAATGCAGGATTTGATACTGGCGGTCCGTTTGCCTCCGGTTTTGGGAATCTTAATGATATTTTTGAAACTTTTTTCGGGAATTTTGGCGGATTTGGTTTTGGACCTCAAGATCCAAATGCTCCTCAAAGAGGCGATGATTTAAGATATGATATAAAAATTAAATTTGAAGATGCTGTTTTTGGTATAGAAAAAGAAATAAAATTCCAACATTTAGAAGTATGTCCTGATTGTCATGGTAGTGGTGCTCAAGCCGGTTCCCAGCCGAAAGTATGCCCTCAATGCAATGGAACAGGTCAAGTTCAACATATAACAAGAACACCTCTTGGTAGTTTTTCTCAGATATCTGTTTGCCCTAATTGTCATGGCTCCGGTCAGGTTATTGATAAACCGTGCCAAGCTTGTTCCGGTCATGGACAGATTAGTAAAGAGCGCTCTGTGCATATAAAAATTCCTGCAGGTGTTGATAATATGTCAAAAATGAGAGTATCCGGAGAGGGTGATTGCGGTATTAACGGGGGACCTAACGGCGATTTGTTTGTTGTAATTCATGTAGAACCGTCTAAATACTATAAACGTGATGGTATTAATGTCATCACAGAGCTTGAAATTTCTCCCGCTCAAGCTGTAATAGGGGATAAGATTTCTGTAAAAACTCTTTACGGCGAGCATGAATTAGAAATCAAATCAGGAACACAATTTGGCGATATTGTAAAAATTAAAGCAGGAGGTATTCCCGTAATTTCCAGACCTAGTCAAAAAGGTGATCATATAGTAATATTAAAAGTAAAGACTCCTACAAACTTAAATGAAATTGAAAGGAATCTTTATAAGCAACTTTATGAAATGCAAACAGGTAAACAGGCAAAGGATGATAAGTCTATAATGTCTAAGGTTAAAGGGGTATTTAAATAGTATGAAAAAGTTTTTTCTATCCTTAATAATGTGTTTATTTATAGCGGGAAGCGCTTTGAGTACTGAAGTTCCGCAAGAAGTTAAAGATTTTATAATTAAAGATTTCCCTGATACTGAATTCCGTTTTGACGGGGCTATCATATTGCCGGATAATACAATGTATTTGCTTGTTTTTCCTGCAAAGATTGCAGAGGTTGAAACCGTAGCGGAAAAGAATGTTTATCCTGCAGGGCAAACTATGAAGCAAAAACCTGATATGGTAATTTTGAATAATCGTTATACTTTATTAAAGGTAATAAATGTAAATGGAAAGAAAACCGTATTAAATATAGCTAATCCTCCGGATGAAATTCAATCAGGTTTATTATCTCAAAATATCCTTTTACCGAAAGGCTTGGTAATACCTACATCTTTAAAAGGTATAATTGGGGATTTAGATGTTAGTGTAGTTGATGAAGCCGGCTTAAGAATTGAAAATTTGAAGTTTAATCCCACAAAGCGTACGCAGCCTGTTCCTGAGCTTGAGAATAAAAGTTTTTATATTGCACCGGGAACCAATCGTAATATTCAAGTTGTTGGTTCCAGTTCAAAAATGCCTGCTTATGCGCTTGAACAAGATGGCGTTATCAATGATATAAAAGGTTATAACGGTAAATTTTTACTTGTTACTTATTTTGATTCAAATGTTATGAAGATAATTTCTTTAATGGATGAGAAAGTAATCAAAGAGGTAACATTCAGTGAAGTCCCTGAGCAGATAATTATTGATAAAGAAAATAAATTGGCATACATTTCTTCCGGCTCAAGTTCAAGTATTTTTGTTTTTGATTTGGAAACTATGACTAAGAAACGTCAATTAAAAATCAATGGGAAATGCGACAAGCTTATTCTTGCTGATAAGGGACGAAAAATATTTTATGTAGACAGAAATAAAAATGATATTTGGGCAATAGAGCTTGATAATGAATATAAGCTCAACCGATTGGGCAACTTCCCGAATATTTCTGATCTTGCATATGTTAATGGTAAAGTCTATATAATAAGCAGAACTCGTAGCCGAATGGCAATAGTTTATTATGACGATTCAGAACTTGTAAAAGAAATTTATACTTGTGAAAAGCCTGTTAAACTTTATGTTCATGAGGATGATTTATATATTCTCGGGGCTTCTGATAATATTATTGAAATATTGGATACAGTAGATGATTTAATTACTGATAAATTATATCTTGATACGGATGCATTTGCGACAAATATTACGCCTATTGAGAATACTGATTTAATCATGGTTACAAATGCAAGAGCGGGTATGTACTCAGTAATTGATACGATTGAAAAAGATATAGTTAAAACAAGCCCGCTTGAAATTCCGGTCAGAGCAATTGTGGTTACTGATAGGGTTAAAACTATTAAATAATGATTATAGAAACATTTGATAATACTACACAAAAAGTTTTATTAGAGCTTGAAAAAACTCAGCACGATTTTTGGAATATATCACGTACAACTGCTGAATTTATGTACAATTTGATTATAGACGGCGGATTTAAAAGTGCTATTGAAGTTGGAACTTCAAACGGTTATTCGGGAATTTGGCTGGGGAAGGCCCTTAAAAAAAATGGGGGGCATTTAATAACGATAGAGTTCTATGATAAAAGAATTGTATTGGCAAAAGAGAATTTTAAAAAATGCGGTGTTGAAGATGTTATAGAAATCAAGCAAGGAGATGCCGCAACGGTGCTTGAATATTTACCAAAAGATTATAAGGCAGATTTTGCGTTTGTGGATGCTTGCAAAAAGCAATATATTGATTTCTTTCATTTGATTGATCCGCATCTCGAAGTTGGAGGTTATATCGCGTGCGATAATGTTATTTCTCATTCTTCAAAAGTAGAGAATTTTTTGGATGATATTGACAAGAATCCTAATTATGAAAATGTCGTTTTACCGTTGCCGGCAGGTTTGTCATTAGGAAAAAAATTAAGGGGGTAAATTATGAGTGAAGATTGTATTTTTTGCAAGATTATACGTGGCGATTTTGGCACAGAATTTGTTTATGAAACAGATAATACTGTTGTTTTTAATGACATAAACCCAAAGGCACCCGTACACATGCTTGTTTGTCCTAAAAAACATTATCCGTCGCTAAATGAAGTCGACAATAAGGATTTGCTTGGAGAATTGTTACAGACTGTTCGGGAAGTAACAAAAAAAATTGGTTTGAAATCATACAGAACTCAGATTAATACAGGTAGAGAAGCCGGTCAAGAAGTCTTTCACTTGCATATTCATATTTTGGGTAATAAATAATTGTATGAAAAATTTTTATATGTTAAAATAAATTCTGCGTATGAATTTGCGCAGTTTTTATTTATGAAAGGGAATTAACGATGAAAAACGGTATAGAAAATGGTTTTTACCATGAAATCACTCCTCAAGGTTTTGGATTGGCAATAAAAGCAAAAGAAGTATTGTTTTCTGCACAATCAGAATTTCAAAAGGTTGAAGTTTTTGAGTCTGACTCAATGTTAGGTCGAGTTTTAACGCTGGATGATTTAATGATGGTAACTGAAGGGGATGAATATCATTACCACGAAATGATTGCACATATACCGATGATGAATCATCCTTGTCCTAAATCAGTGCTTGTAATTGGCGGCGGGGATGGTGGAACCGTTCGTGAAGTCCTAAAACATAAAACTGTTGAAAAAGTCGTATTGTGCGAAATTGATGGAATGGTTATTGATGTGTCAAAGAAATTCTTCCCGTCTGTTTCTTTTTCCCTCGATGATCCCAAAGTTGAGATAAAAGTTGAGGATGCGATTGAATTTATAAAAGATAAAAAAGATGAGTATGATATTATTTTAATTGATTCAACTGACCCTATGGGACCAGGAGAGGGCTTGTTTACCGACGAATTTTACACAAATATCAAAAATGCACTTAAAAAAGGCGGAATTATGGCTGCCCAATCTGAATCTCCAGTTACAAACCATAATGAAATAAAAAAAATGTATCAGCAATTACATAGAGTTTTTCCTGTTGTATCGACTTATACGTCAAATATGCCTACTTATCCGGGCGGATATTGGGCGTGGGCATTTTGTTCGGTTGATGTTAAACCGCTTGAATATTTTGCTGAAGAACGGGCAAATGAAATTATACCAACTTGTAAAATGTATAACAAAGATTATCACTATGCACGCTTTGCATTGCCGAATTACTTGAAAGAATTGGTAAAGTAATTTGCTTTATTATTAACTTTCCCATAGCCCGTGGATGTTGCAATATTCAATGGCTTTGTTGAAGTTTTGCGAACAATTAATTATCATTTTGGGTTCTTGGTTTACATCCAAAAACTTTGTTATTAATTGTCTTTTATCTTCGGTTATTGTTTGTATGAATTCAATATGGTGTTCTTCTATCATCGGGTGAGGTTCTGAACCGACTTGAATTTCTTTGTCGTTTAAAAATACAGGAACGTGTTTTTCTTGTTTTTCATCCTCTTTTTTGTGCGCTTCAAGTTTGGTCATTGGCTTTCCGCAGCACACAAGTTCGCCATTTGACGGGTGCATAACCTGAACAATATTACCGCATATTTCACACCGGTAAATTTCTAAAAGATTTGTCATTGTAAACTCCTTAAAAATCCGTGCCACTGTCTATCGAAATTTACAAGAACGTAATCCTTTAATAGTCTCTCCTTCAGTGAGTTGTAACACCCGCAAAGGTTTTCTTAGTGCTGCTGAGTTTCCCCCCTGACACGGTTCGAAATTTTACGCCATCACAACTACTGCTATCTACGATGTATATTAAATTTTTACGCACTCATAAAGCCCTCACAACAGGCTCTGCACCCCGCATAGGCTTCGGGTCGAGAGTTCGCAACACCCCGTGGAGCACGGTAATTATATTTTATCATAAAATTTTTCTTTATTATTCCCTATGTGTATTAATGTAAATATCTATATTTTTTATGGTTTCTTTTTAATGTATAATTCTTTTGAGGTGAATTATGCGAAGTGATAGTATTAAAAAAGGTATTGCTCATACTCCCCACAGAGGACTTTTGATGGCTGCCGGTGTAAGCCGCAAGTCTATGGACTCTCCATTTATTGGGATAGCAAGTTCATTTACGGATTTGATTCCAGGTCATGCAGGAATGAGAGATTTGGAACGCCAGATTGAAAAAGGAATTCACACTGGTGGCGGACAATCGTTTATATTCGGAGTTCCTGCAATTTGTGATGGTATTGCTATGGGACATAATGGGATGAGATATTCATTACCTTCAAGAGATTTGATTGCTGATTGTGTCGAAACCGTTGCTCAGGGACATCAACTTGATGGGCTTGTCCTATTAACAAATTGTGACAAAATTACCCCTGCGATGCTTATTGCTGCAATGCGGCTTGATATTCCTTGTATTATTGTCACTGCAGGCCCTATGTTAGAGGGCGAAAGCAGATGCGCAAAATTAACTATGATAAAAGGCTCATTTGAAGCGGTTGGCAAATTTAGAAACGGTGAAATTGACCAAAAAAGACTTTTAGAACTTGAAGAAGAATCTTGCCCGACTATTGGTTCTTGTCAAGGAATGTATACTGCTAATACTATGGCGTGCTTAACAGAAGTAATGGGTATGAGTTTGCCGTTGTGTGCAACATCTTCTGCTGTTTCTTCTAAAAAACGCAGAATTGCTTTTGAATCAGGAGTACAGATAGTTGATTTAGTTAAAAATGATGTTAAACCCTCTGATATAATTGATAAAGAAACTCTTGAAAACGCAATAATTGCTGATTTGGCACTAGGAGGAAGCACAAATTCAATAATGCACTTACTGGCTATTGCAAATGCCGGCGGTATTGATTTAAAAATAGATGATTTTGATAGGTGGGGTAAGATTGTTCATCAAATTTTGAAGCTCGACCCTGCAGCTAATCCTACAATGACGGAATTCCATAATGCTGGCGGAGTTCCTGCCTTGATGAAAAATTTAATCGATGCAAATATTGGGGTTAAGGATAAGAAATCTGTCTGTGGACTTTCGACATTCGAGATTTCTCAAGATGCTTTTATGAACCCTGATTTAATTAAAACTTACGATAACCCTATAACAACCAAGCCAGGTTTAGGTATTTTATATGGGAATTTGGCTCCTGAAGGTTGTGTGACAAAAATTTCAGGCATTGATGAAAGTTGTTATGAATTTGAAGGTTATGCAAAGTGTTTTGATTGTGAAGAAGATGCCATGAGCGCTCTTGAAAATGACCGCATCAAAGACGGGGATATCATAGTCATTCGCTATGAAGGACCAAAAGGCGGTCCTGGAATGAGAGAGATGCTTGCTCCTACCTCTTTGCTTGTCGGTAAAGGACTGGGCAAAACGGTTGCTCTGATAACTGACGGGCGCTTTAGCGGAGGTACAAGGGGAATTTGTATTGGCCATGTTTGCCCTGAAGCTGCAAATGGAGGAAATATTGCACTTATTAAAGATGGCGATAAAATAAAGATTGATGTAAATAATCGCTCGATAAATGTTTTAGTGCCTGATGATGAACTTGAAAACCGCAGGTTATTATTAAAACCTTTTCAATCTAAGTGCAAGTCAGGATATCTTTCAAAATATGCAAAAACAGTCCAAGATGCATCACATGGTGCAATAGTATAGCAAAAAATATTTTTATAGGTTTTATAATTACAAAAAGGAAAATTTATGAAAATTATATGGAATTATAGTGATATTTGGGCAAAAGGTATATTTGCAAGAAATAGCAGAATAAAATCGAATACTAATAAACAGAATAGCATTGTTCGCTCAACGGTACAAGGAATTTTGACGCTTAATCCGTTTGGAACAAAAGTAAAATTACCTAAAAAACTGGATTCTGAAAAATTTATGACATTCAGGTATCCAAGAAGAAATTTATTAGATATAATACTAAAAAAATTATAACAGATAGGATTTTATGGAAAAAGAGAGCGAAATAAAGCATGTAGCAATAATTATGGATGGAAATCGCAGGTGGGCAAAGGAACACAATTTGCCATCTGCTGCCGGTCACAAAAAGGGAGTAACCTCTCTTAGGAATATTGTTCGTGCGTGTGATGAATTAGGGGTTAAATATTTAACAGTTTACGCTTTTTCGACTGAAAACTGGAAACGCTCAAAAGAAGAAGTTGATTTTTTAATGGATTTAGTTGCTGTGACATTAAAAACTGAGCTTGATGATATGGATAGAGAAGGGGTAAAAATCTCATTTATCGGTGATGGGTCAAGACTTTCAAATAGATTGCAAAAAGTTACATTTTCTGCTCAGGAAAAAACAAAAAACAATGCCGGTGTTAATCTTCAGATTGCGCTAAATTACGGTTCAAGAGATGAAATTGTACATGCGGTTAAATCCATTATTGATGAGGGTATAAAATCCTGTGACATAAATGAAGATGTTATTTCAGCGCATCTTTATACAAAAAATATCCCTAATCCTGATATTTTAATACGCACTGGCGGGGAAAAGAGGATTTCAAACTATCTTCTATGGCAGATTGCATACAGTGAAGTAATTGTGGTTGATGAATATTGGCCTGAATTCGACAGATGCTCGCTGATAAAATGTATAGAAGAATTTAAAAGAAGGCAAAGAAGGTATGGGAAATAACATAAAAATTGTTTTTGCAACAGGGAATTCGCATAAATTGCAAGAAGTAAATGAAATTGCGCAGGGTTCTGGTATAGAGTTTATTCTGCCTCCTGATAACTTCAATCCAATTGAAAACGGTCAAACCTTTGAAGATAATTCTTTTATTAAGGCAAAAGAGGCAGCAAAAGTATCTGGTTCAATTTCTCTTGCTGATGATTCCGGACTTTGTGTTGAGGCATTGGATGGTGCTCCTGGTATTCATTCCGCAAGGTATGACACAACCCCCCAAAGGCGAATAGACAAGTTACTAAAAAATCTTGCCCATACAGATAATAGGAAGGCGAAATTTATTTGTGCTATGACTCTTACAGATAAGGATGGTAATGTCTTACATCAAGAAATCGGTGAGTGTCATGGTCAAATTGCGACCGAGCAATATGGGACAAATGGTTTTGGTTATGACCCAATATTTATTGTTGACGGATATGATATTACGATGGCTCAAATGAGCGAAGAACTTAAAAACAAAATTTCACACAGAGCAAAAGCCTTATCAAAAATGATTAGATTTATACAGCAAAATCTATAGTTTTGAGGTAATAATTTGAAAAAAACGTTAATAATACTGGCGCTTATTATATTAGTGCCGATTTTGGGCAGACTTTTGTATAAAATTATATTTGCTTTAACATACAAACCTGTTTTTATCCCTCCAAAAGTCAAAATTGAGACTATTAAAAATAAAGATATCTACAAAAGTTTCGAAACAACCGGTCGTGTCGATTCAGTGTCTGAAGTTAATATTGTTGCAAGAGTTTCGGGCTATCTGCAAAAATGCTATTTTAAAGAAGGTGCATATGTTAAAAAAGGGCAGACTCTATTTTTAATAGAACCGTCAGAATATAAAAATGCCGCAACGGTTTCAAGCGCAGATATAAGTAATATTAAGGCAAAACTTTCCTATGCAAATAAGCAGCTTGCAAGGGCTAATGAGCTCGTCAAACAAGATTACATTGCAAAATCAAAATATGATGAAATTCTTTCACAGAGAGATTCGCTTATTGCGCAACTTAATGCTGCCAATTCTCACCATGCTGATACTCAACGCAATCTGTCATATACCAACGTAAAATCCCCAATAAATGGCCGAGTCGGAACCATTGATGTGTCTGTTGGAAATTTTGTTTCTTCGTCAAGCATCCCGCTTACAACTATTTACAGTACTAATCCAATATATGTCAAATTCTCAATTTCTGCTGAAAAATTCAATTATTTGAATGATATTGATAATTTCGGGAAAAATCACCGAGTTGAGGTTTTTTTACCTGACGGTTCAAAATATCAATCTGATGGGGTACAGGATTTTTATGATAATAAAGTTGATAAATCTACAGGCTCGATAATGCTCAGAGCAACATTCCAAAATTCGGATAACAAACTTATACATGGGGAATTTGTTAAAGTAAAAATATATGCCAATAATCCTGTTAATTTATCTCTAGTCCCAATTGTAGCTGTTGAGTCATCGCAAGAAGGGAAATATGTTTATAAACTTGATAAGAAAAATTTGCCTCAAATCACTTATATTGAAGTCGATGAACCATATAACAGCAAGTATTGGATTTTAAAGTCAGGACTGAAAAAGGGTGACAGAATTATAACAGAAGGCGTAATGAAAGTTGTTCCGAATAAACCGGTAAATATTGTTGATGAATAAGCAAACTCTTAAAAATATAGTAATATTGTTAATGATTTTATGCTGCCCCGCATTTGTATTTGCGGATCAAATTAAAGATATAACACCAAGCACTGATGCTGATATGTCCGAAGTTATATCCGGTTCAGTTTCGCATACTGTTGATATGACATTAGAAAATTGTATAAAAATTGCACTCGGAAATAATCCTGAGATATTGTCGGCTTTTCAAGATATCCTTATAAATGATTCCCAGATAAAGCAAATTTGGTCAAATTATTTCCCTTTAATCTCTTGGCAAACCAGTTGGTCGCATATCAAACAGCTTCAATTGTCTGATGCGTTTAATTTTAATCTTGAATATGAATATTACATTTTAGGGCAAATTTCACTTCAACAGATGCTCTATGATTTTGGGGTAACACAGAACGAAGCGACAATAGCACGTCTTGGTTATGAATCAAGTAAAAAAAGTTTTGGCGCGGTCGTTAATAACGTTATTTACCAGACAAAAAGTGCGTATTATCAGCTTTTGTATTCATATCAAGCCGAAAAAGTTGCTCAAATGAATGTCGATAACTATCAGGCTTTTTATAATCAGGCGAAAGCACTTTATACAATCGGATTTAATCCCAAAATTGATGTTACGATTGCACAGGTTAATTTGAGCAAGGCGAAAATGAGTTTAATCTCGGCAAAAAATCTCATTAACACCTCAGCCGCGAAATTAAACAATATTATGGGAGTACCATACATAGAAAAATATAATATCAAAGGCGAGCTGAATTATAATCCATTAAATATTAACTTTGAGGATACTGTTCGAATTGCGCTTCAATCACGTCCGGAGCTTAAAAAGGCGCAAATTGAAGTTGAAAAAGCAAACCAGAACGTCAAACTTGCAAAAAAGGCTTACTTCCCGACATTTGATGCTCAAGGACAGTATCAGGAGGGTGGGAAGTATTGGACTTCAAATAACGGTTGGCAAATAGGTTTGTATTTGAATTTCCCTATCATAAACGGGATGTTAATTAATAACCAGATTAAACAGGCAAAATATCAGTATGACAAGGAACTTGCAAATGCGAAAACAGTTCAAAATAATATTTATTTAGAAATCCAAACTTCATACTTGAAGCTGCACGAAAAGGAAAATCAGCTTCCTGTTGCTCAACTTCAAGTAAAACAAGCCCTTGAAAATTATGAACTTTCAAAAGGACGTTACAAGGTTGGAGAGGCTTCTCCTATTGAAATGAGAGAAGCGCAAAATACTCTTGCTGAATCTAAACTTCAATATTACAAGTCATTATATGAATATAATCTGGCTAAATCAGAATTAGAAAAAGCCATCGGAATCAATCTAAATTCCGACAGCAAATTCTTAGGTTTAAATAAAAAGGCTAAACCGTAACTTCTTGCAGTGCTTGAACATATTTAGTCGCATATACTGCTCCGACTGCTCCGTCAGAAGCCGCAGTTATGACTTGTCTTAACGGGGTATTTCGAACATCTCCGACTGCATAAACTCCGTCAAGTGATGTTTTCATCGTAGTGTCCGTAATAATAAATCCTCTTGGGTCTTGTTCAATTTGTCCGTTAATATTTTCAACGTTTGGAAGCATTCCGATATAAGGGAATACCCCGTCGGTTTTAAGGTCTGAAACTTCCCCGCTTTTAACATTTTTTATAACAAGGTGTGTAACGGTATCTGCTCCGCAGACTTCTTCTACAACACTATCCCAAACAAATTCAATTTTATTGTTCTTAAATGCTCTGTCTTGCACGATTTTATCAGCACGCAGTTCATTTCTGCGGTGGATTATATAGACTTTTGAAGCAAATTTTGTTAAATACATTGCTTCTTCAACGGCAGAATTTCCCCCGCCTACAACTGCAACAACTTTATCCTGATAGAACGAACCGTCACAAACAGCACAGTAACTTACTCCGCGTCCGATGTATTCAAGTTCTCCTTTTACTCCAAGTTTCATTGGTTTGGCTCCGGTTGCTATTATAACTGATTTTGCGTTGAATATTCCCTCTTTGGTTGTAATAACTTTAGGAGTTGAAACCAAATCGACCGATTCAATTTCTTGCATCGGGAATTTTTGTACTCCAAACAAGTCTGCGTGTTCTTCAAACTTTTCCATAAGATCAAATCCGCCGATTTTCATCATTCCGGGGTAATTTTCAAGCTCCAAATAGTTTGAAGGTTGACCGCCAAGCATACTAACGTCAATAATTGCAGTACTTGCAGCGCCTCTTGCAGCGTACAATGCCGCGCTAAATCCGGCAGGACCGCCGCCTAAAATAACAACATCAAAATCATAAGTTTCCATTATAATAAATCCTCTTTTCCCTAATCTACAATAACTGAACCGCCTATTTTTTCTCCTTGAATTTTATATTTTGCTGATTCTGTTTTAACTATTTTACCATCAACATAGGTTTCTATCTTTATATAATCGTAGCCGCTGAAACTATCTCCGTCAATGTAGATATCCGCCTTATCGGTAAGTCTTTTCTTCCCGTATTTACCGTTTTTGGTAAAAATAACATGCCTTTGGTCTGAATCCTCTACATTAATTTGAGCTTTTGCACCGTTAAACATGTTATATAAAGTTATGACGTCACCTGTACGAGATAAGTTCCACATGTCTAAACTTTTTTCTTTAAATATGTGTGAATTCTGTTCTATGCGTTCTGATGTGACTCTCCATGTACCGTAGAATGATTTCGGCACCATCGTAACAGAACCGGTAAGTATTGTTGGCTGCTGTGCAAGTGCGAACCCTGAACTAATAATAAATATTGATATTGCAAACAGAAAACAAAATATTTTTTTCATATTAATATTTTAATAAATAATTTTTGTTTGTCATTATTTTTAGTGACAATATAAAAAATAAAATACACTTAAATCCTCTCTATACAGGGAGGACTTAATAATTTCCCTCACAAAATAGGGAGGGGAACTAATTATCTGTATTGAATAGGTTAAACTTTATGCACTTTGATTAAATTTCATTGTGCGTTCAATATTTCCCTTTATAACTTGTTTGATAACGTCGTATTCTGTTTGCAATGAATTATGTTCGGTATCAATATTTTTGAGCTGCAAGTCGTACATGCTGTCTTTTTGTTTGATATCGTTCATTGCACGATTGTATTTTGCTTCGGCTCTTGCTGCTTCTTTTGAGTTATCTGTTTCTTCATATATATTCGCACAGGATTTATAGTCTAATCCTATCCAGTTGTATGATAAATCAACCTGTTCCATAGATACAAGCCCGGATTCAAACGCGTATTCAAGCCAATCTGCGGATTTTGCAAGTCCGTTTTCCAATACTTTGTATCCGTATTGCATCCTGTTAAATATATTTGTTAACCATTGTGCTTTTGAATCGGCATTACCCGTATTGCTTAAATCAGATTTATCTATCCATGCAAAGTTTGGTTCTCCGAGTACATCGAGTGCTTTGTTTATAGCGTAAATGCTTACGATGTTCGCAAATGCATTATTCCCTGAAGTTATATTTTTAACAAACATCTTATTGAAATCGATTAAACATTCTATATCATCAGGTATAAACCCGTATTCATTCAGGAATAGATTTTTTGCTGTTATATAGTTTTGCAGTGTCGGTACCCCTGCATTATTTTCTGCGTATGCTTGTGGGTCAAAGTAACCTTTTGTATCCAAAATCATTTTAAAATATTCAGAAACAAATAATCTATACATTTCTTCTTTTGTATATTGTGGATTTGTCGGATTATAAATATTACTAATCCACATGTTGCCGCCTGTGTAATCTTTTTCTTCAGAATTAGGAGGCACAAATTTTTTAGGTATTTGATACGATTCGCAATATTCATAGCCCGGATCATTCTCATCTGTTTTTACAACTTTAATTCGTTCAAGTAAATCCATGATTTCATTTAATGTAGGAGGATCCGACCATGTTGCAGGGGATATTGGTGCGGGTATACTTGCTTGTGAGCCATCTGTATATCGGGTATTATCTACAAAAAAGTCATGTCCATTTACTGTTATAAAAGATTTTTTTACAAAATCTGAAGCACTTGTCGGGTTTGTAACTCCGGGTCTAATTGTCCAATCGTTTATATGAATTTCGACATCTTTAAATTTATAAACTTGTCCTTGTTCCAAACCTAATGCAGATATTGCATCATCTGATATTTGTTTAAATTTCTCAGTTCCTGTAGTTCCGTCACTATATTGATATTTTTTAGGGGTAACTCCGTCATTTTCATATTCGATAACTGTTCCTTTATCATAGAGAGGATACTTAGGGCTGTCGGTTGTTGCCACAGTACCTGTTCCAGACATGAATGATGCTGTTGGGGTTCCGGTTCCTGGATATACCTGATCACAGAATGATAAAATCCATGCTTCTAATTGTTCGTATACTCCCGGATTCAAATAATCTTTAACATTATTAAGTGCATAGGCTGCACCGCCGGTACCTCCGTCTGCAGTTGAGCGAGTATTAACTATTGCAGGTACAATTGATAAACCTTGTAATAATTCGTATTTTGCCCACCAAGCAGGACCGCCTGCCGCTCCTTTTTCTCCAAATTTATTAATAACATCTTGTTCTTTGGCAGCGGCATCACTATCTCCGAATATATCTCTTCTGAATTGCGGGATAGTATTGTCATATAAGCGCAAGTACTCTTGATACAAATTCTTTGAATAATTTTCGTAGTTCATTTTTTCAATGGATGCTTTTTGACTTGTGCTATATAAGTACATTTCTTTTAAATCAGCGTTGGTTTTTCCGCCAAAGTAGTTTGCCAGTGCCTGATTAATATCACTGGTTGAACTGCTATAGAATGATGTTAGTTTGTTGATTAAATTAGGGTCTTCAAAGAATGTTGTTGACCATTCAAGGTCATGTTCTTTCAAGAATGTTTCAAGATTATTGCCGCATTTTTCAAATATTCTGGCATCTTCCTCGCTTACAAGCAATTGTCCTGCGGCATTGACCAAGCCATATTGATTGTTGTACTGGCTGTATTGCATTAAATTATTAAACGTCAAAATCTGCGTTTGTGCTAATCCGTCTGCAGATGTATTAGTAAACATTAGTCTGGTTCCGTTTAAGGCATCAATATATTCATCACTTGCCTGAGCGCTTTGAGTTGCAAGCCTCATTTTGGCATTGTTAATGGTCTGCGAGCGCAGTTCATTGTCTGCTAATCTTGCAGTGATGGTCAGTAATCTCGCTTGTGATGCTGCCAAGCCCATTTGTGATTTATCCTTTCAATTTTCCTTATAGTGCCATTATTCTTCTTGTCGGCTCTCTTTATTGAAATCTTTAGGATTTAATCACTTTTGTTAAGATTTTGTTACAATATTAATAATAAATTTTTCCTCCCTAAACAGGGAGGATTTAATTAATTCCCTCAATATAGAGAAATCTATTGCCCTGTTTTATTTTATCCCGTTATCGACAATAACTTTTGCCAAAATTCCATTTATAAATGAGGCACTGTCATCTGTAGAATATTTTTTGGCGAGTTCAATTGCTTCATCTATAACCACTTTCATTGGGGCTTCTTTAATATACAAAAGCTCGGTGATAGCAATTTTAAGGATGTCTTTGTCCATTTTTATAAGTCTGTCAAAATCCCAGCCTTTTGCATAATTTTTAATAATATCATCAACTTGTTCGTTATTTTCTTTATAAGTTTGAGCAATTTTTATAGCATAATCTTTTACTTCTTTTTGAGAATCAAGCGTGGTAAATTCTGCAATTTCAAGGCCTAAAATTGCTTTTTCTGCAACATCAATCATTTCGTCTATTCGAGATATCATATCAGATGTCATTACCATGGGCACTGCAATATTTTTTGCACCCATTGGTCGGTTTAAGTTTGTATCATGTTCTGCTTCGTAATCTTCAATACGATTTTTCATATCAATAAGAGCCCCTAAAGATGTTTTGAGCTCGTCATTTGAGTTACTTATAAGTAATCTGATAGATTTAATAATTATCTCATCCAAGTTTTCTTTGGTGTAATTTGCAATTTTTTCGTTGAATTGTGAAAACAATATGAATGCTAATTCTCTTGCTGCTCTGCGCGCTTGCATAATTTACCTCTTTTCTGTAATAATACTCGTCATTGCGAGCCCGACATGGCGTTGCAATCCAGCCGCTTGTTTATTATTGTATTTATTTTATCATAAACAAAATAAACTTTAAACTTTCGTGTTATAATGACGTTGCAACTATTGGAGTTTGGCTTTGAATAATCAATCCGAAAAATTTTTATATGAGCGAAATATAAATAAAAATTATGATTTTAACATGTGGTTTGTTTTTCCCGGACCGGAGGCATTTGCTCTGTCATCTTTGGGGTATTTATGGCTTTATCGGGCAATAGATATGATGGAGGATGTTAATATTGAACGTGTATATTCAGATTCGAAAACGACTCATATTATGCGTGACAAAGTTGATTTAATTGGATTTTCATTTACCTTTGATATGGATTTTTTACATATATTTTCATTCCTTGAAAAGAATAAATTGCATTTTAAATCTTGTGAACGTTCAGATGCTGATCCATTAATTTTTGCCGGTGGCCCTGTTGTGACGTCAAATCCTGAGCCTTATAAAAATATTTTTGATTTTCTTGTAATTGGCGACGGAGAGGATTTAAATCTAGATGTTGTAAGGTTTTGTGTAGAAAACAAGAATTTGACAAAAGCGCAAAAACTTCAACAGTTGTCTAAAATGAATGGAATTTATGTCCCAAAAATAAGTGATAAAGTTGTAAAAGTTACTAAAAAATTATCAGAATGTATTTATACCCCGATAATAAGCGAAAATGCTTTTTTTAAAAATACTTTTATATTAGAGGTCGAACGTGGTTGCGCAAACAGATGCGGATTTTGTCTTGCATCATATATGAATATGCCTATTCGTTTTGTTGATTATGAAAAAATAATTGAAACTATTGATTTAGGATTGAAACATACAAACAAAATTGCGCTTTTAGGTGCGCAAATTACTGCCCATCCCGATTTTAACAAAATTTGTAAATATGTTGGCGATAAGATTAAAAATGGTGAAAATATCGAAATGGGTATTTCGTCTTTGCGTGTTGATTCTTTTACTCCTGAAATCGTACAAACCCTTGTCGATGCGGGACAAAAAAATCTTACGCTTGCAATAGAGGCTGGCAGTGAAAGATTAAGACGAGTTATTAATAAGCATCTTTCTGAGGATCAGATTTTTAAGGCGATAGATGTTGCAAGGGCTTGTGGTCTGCATGGACTAAAATTCTACGGAATGATTGGTTTGCCTACTGAAACATGGGAAGATATTGAAGAAATCGTAAATCTTTCAAGGCGTATTAAATCAAAATATAAAAGTTTTGATATTTCTTTTGGATTCTCAACTTTTGTACCGAAGGCAAATACTCCTTTTCAGTGGTTTGGCAGAGAAGATGAAAAAGAACTTGAAAAAAAATCAAATTATTTAAGAAAAGAACTCCACAAGCTTGGAATTCAGTCAGTAATTTCAAGCGCAAAATGGGACTATTGGCAGGCATTACTTTCGCGCGGGGATGAAAATTTAACAGATTTTATTATCGAAGTCTACACACAAGGCGGGAAACTTGGAGCATTTAAAAAATCCGCAAAATTACTGGGGCTGAATACGGATTATTATGTCACTCAAAATTACTTATATGACAAAATTCTACCTTGGGATTTTATTGAGACAATGCCCGGTAAAGAATTTTTGATAAAAGAATGTCAACGTTTGATAAATTTGTAAAATTTTAACTATAGTCTTTTAAGTACTTTTTGTAATTTATCAAGTTTCTTATTGTCAGTGCCGATTCCACAGAGAAGTAATGTCGATTTTTCGTTTGTTCTTTCATCTTCTATGTCAAAATCTTCGTATAAAATTTGCGAAAGTTCATAGCCTGAAAGTCCGTCAACTTTGATTAGAAGTTTTGTCGGGTCATCCCCGAAAAATTGACAATTTGTATTTGGCATCATTCTTATTTTGTCAAGTCTGTTTATAAGTTTATCAATTTCTTTTCTTCCTTGTGTTGAGTTTAAATACCCTATATTTTCTTCAATTGAAGCCAAAAGCGGGTATGATGGGGATGTTGTCATAAACATGTCAAGTGCCGGTTTAACATCAATTTCGCAGTTGCAATGCAGAAGTGCTGTAGGATTGAGTCCTCCTGCAGTTTTGTGCAGTGATTGAACGGTAAAATCAGCAATATTAACAGCTGATAGAGGCAATTTATCGGAAAATGGATAGAGCGCACCATGTGCTTCATCGACAATTAAGTATGCGTCATTCTTTTCGCATATGCTTTTTATTTCTTCTATATCAGAAATAATACCTTCATAGGTCGGAGAGGTTATGATTACTGTCCTGATATCATATCTTTTAAGGTAATCATTTATCATTTCAGGTTTTGTTTCAGTTGGAACTCCCCATTCTTCATCTGTTTCAAGGTTATAAGTGAGCGCTCTTGCTCCTGCTAATTTTACTGCATTAAAGTGGCAAGGATGAGCATTTGAGGCAATTAAAACTTTATCGCCTACACCTGTGCATGACATTACTGCTGCAATAATTCCGCTTGTTGAACCGTTTGTTAAAAATGTTGTAGAATATGTTTGATAAATTGCCCTTGCCCAAAGTTGCGCTCTGGCAAGTTCTTCCTGCGGATTTTGACTGTCGGTTTCAGATATGTCTATTTTATACATTTCCGATAAAGGGTAATATATTCCGTTTTTTTGTCCGTGCGAAGGAGTTGTAAAAAGAATTTTTTTATTCTTTTTCCCTAATAGATTAACAAGGCTCATATTTAGCTCTCTCCACTATTTATTTTTTATTTCAACGTTTCTTTTTGCACAAAATTGAGTAAGAACCATTTTATCGTAATTTGAATTGTATGTGAATTGACCAGAGATTGTGTATCCTCCGTCTGTATCCTTTTCAATTCTTATCGGTTGAAATGTGCAAGGTATTTCCTTTACTTCTGATATTGGAATATTAATCAGATAATTTCCTTCTATGTCAATTTTTTTATCTGAATGGATTTTCATACCGCCGGCAGAAATATCAAGGGTTTTGATTTCATATGTTTCATTGTTGAAATTCATATTAAGATTATTGATAAATTTAATACGCGTATATTGACGTCTTTGTAAAAATTTATGCTTGGCCGGGCTTGCGATTACAAGTGTCTTGCCATTTATTTCTTTTGCATATGAATCGAAATACAATTTGCCGTGTTTAGTTTGAGTATAAAACTCGCAATAAGTATTTGGTAAAATATTACTTGAGTCCCATTCAAGTTCAAGTGTAAAATCTCCGGCATTAACTGATGTAACCGTTCCTTTATTAACGTATTTGTAATTTGCGGGAATAATTATTATTTGCTGCCCTTCAACGACTAATTCTCTCATATTTGTCCTTTCAATAAACTTTGACTTTTTTTGATTATACAATTTATTTTATATTTTGTCACTTTGTTAAGAAAGGAAAAGCCCTCACAAAAATATGAGGGCAGCTGAGCAATCAGAAGAGTTGAGGATTTATATTGAAATATTAAAACCTCGGCTATATTATTTCATCGTACTTTTTGTTAATAAATGTTTAAGATTTCTAGTTAATTTGTTTATAACTTTGTTTGATTTTAAAAATTGTGGTAATATGTCTATGGAACTTGATTTAAAAGGAGTAATGAAATGAAAAAAATACTATCTGTTTTATTGTTTGCGATGTTTATATCTTCATCAGGAGCGTTGGCATTTTCTCCTACCTATTCAAATCCAACCGAAGGTACAATAAATTTTTATCCTATGATGCGAAGACAAATGGAACATGAAGAAACATTAGATTTTGAAAATGACCCTGAACACTATAAAGAAAAAAGAAATAAAAAGGACGCACAAGATGCATACAGAGCAGGGAATAAGAATTTCAATCCTTCTTATGAACCTTCGACAAGTTTAATAAAATTTATGCATAAAAATCAGGATATGCAATTCACAACTGATTCAAACGGGAATATATTGATTAAGAATTCTGATAAGTAATTTTATTTATGATATACAAAATAAAAAACACTCTTTTTTGTAAGAGTGTTTTTTTATGCAATTTTTCTTCTGTTTGCGTGTATTGCAGGTCCCATTGTTCTTCCGCGAATAGCGCCTGCTCCACCGCCCACGCCGCCTTGCTGACCTAAGCCTAAGACTCCGGCTGCAGAAGAAAGAGAACCTGCTAATTGCATTGCAGTTTGCATTGTAAACTTGTTTGAAGTTGCAGTTTTTAATAATGCATCTCTTGCTGTAATTTTTGCTGCTTGTTTACCGACTTCTGCTGCTGCGCTTTTAGTTGCGTCTGATGCTCCTTGCTTTGCTGCTTCTTTTGCCAAATCTGCTGCCATTTGTTTCGTTGTTTCATCTGCTGCTTGTTTTGCTGCTACTTTTGCGGCTTCTTTTGTTCCGACTTTTAACGCTTCTTTGCCTGCAACATTATTTACAAAGCTGCTTATACCTCCTGCTTTGCTCGCTGCTGCCGCTAATGTTTTAGTACCGCTTACAGCGCTGGCGCCTGACATTACAGCAGATGCTGCGGATGTTAAAGCCCCAGCCAGGTTTCCTTGAGTAGCATATACTGCTGTTTTTGTTACGTTTGCTGCGCAAACACCATAGTTTCCGGCTGTTTCTGTCGTTGTGCCTACTGTTTTTAAAACTGCACCTGCTGATGCTGTTGGTGCCCATGCCATCATTGCGATACCTGTATATTTTGTTAACATACCAACGACGGCAACTTTTTGTGAAACTTGTTCAACTTTTGTTGCAGTATTTAGAACCCCGTTAGATTCTTGTTGGTTTGCTTGAATTTGTCTTTGGTTTGTATTCATTGTGCGAACATATGATTTCGCAGTTTTATTTAATCCTCTTATTTTTGTATTATTCGTTGCTGTGAATCTTTTTATTGCAACATTTGATTTGCCCATTTTAGCAGAATTTGCGGCACTTCTTGTGTTTAAAGATTCTATATTTGTAGTTATAGATTCTATTTCACCTTGTGCTTCCGGATTGGAGCCCTGTGCTAATTCTTCTATTTTTGCATTTTGTGCTTCTATATCTGCATCAATTTTTTCATTTTCAGCACTAAGCGTTGTGATTTTTTTATTTTCTTTGTCAATAGCCTTAATATTTTTATCTATAAGTGCTTTTGTTGTTTTTTGATTTTTTTCTAATGATTTTTGTTTTGTTTTTATGTCTTTTTCAAGATGTTGTGTGTCGGAGCCCATTTCTTTCATTCTTGCAGTTCCTTTTTCTGCTGCACTGCGGCCTGATTCAGCCTCTGATGCTCCTGCTTTTGCATCTGATTTTAAGTCTTCACTTTCTTTTTTCTTTTCTTCTGCTTTTTTATTATCATCAGATAATTTATTTCCGTCTTCTCCTGCGCGTTTGTTTAATTCTGCTTTGACTTTATCTCTTTTTTTCTCAAACGGTTTGCGCAAAAAGATTGGAGAGTCTCCATCTAATATTTTGTTTAAGTCTTTGTTAACAGATTCTAATTCTGCAGTTGAAACACCTGCCAAATTATCAAAATCTATATTACTGATATCAGGAGTTTCATTTTTTGATTGTGTCAGTCCTGCTTTAGGTGTTTCTTTTACTGAATCTTTATTTTGAATATCATTAATTGATCTTGATGTATTTAGATTGGCAACATTTTGAACTCCTGCAGAACGCTGTGGAGTGTTGACATTGGTATTTTGTCCGCTTACCATCTGAGCATTTTTGTCAAAAATTGATCCGGTCATTGACATTGGACTACCCGGTTTAGGCGTGTTTGTTCTTTGAGCCTTACCGTTTAGTTTAGCGCCCATCAATTTTTTTAAGTTTATTTGATTTGAATTGCCGTTTACATTAATTGACATGTGTACTCTCTCAAATTTAAACTCTCTCTCATATATAAAAAATTTCTGTAATTGCTTATTTCAATGCTTGAATTTTTGTTTACAATTCGTAACATTTAAATAAAAATTTGTTTTTGATATAATTTTGTTATGGGAACAGAGATTAAAAAGGGTAAATTTATCACATTTGAAGGGGCTGACGGTTGCGGCAAAACGACTCAATTGAACCTTTTAAAAGAATATTTATTAAATGAAGGTTATGATGTGCTTGTTACACGTGAGCCTGGGGCAAAAGGTCTTGGTGAAAAGGTCAGAGATATTTTGTTAAATTATGATGGTGTTGTTTCTGACAGATGTGAGTCCTTTTTATTCCTTGCAGACAGGGCTCAGCATATTGATACAATTGTTAAGCCTGCAGTAGATGAAGGGACTATTGTACTTTGTGATAGACATACGGATAGTACTGTTGCTTATCAAGGTTATGGACGAGGTCTTGATTTAAACCAAATTAATATGTTAAACAATATTGCTACAAACGGTATGAAACCTGATTTAACGTTTGTTTTTGATGTTGATATTGAAACTTCTATGAGAAGAGTCGGCGCAGAAAAAGACAGAATGGAAAGTGCCGGTAATGATTTCTTTAATCGTGTAAGAAACGGGTATCTTGAAATAGCAAAAAATGAACCTTCGAGAGTAAAAGTTATTAATGCAACTATGCAAATAGAAGATGTTTTTGAACAAGTTTTGAAAATTATTAAAACTTTTCTATAATAAATGTAGGTTCTATGAGTTTGGGTTCGTATTTTTCGATTTCATAGAGGTCAATCTCCGAATCAATAAAATCTGAATCTCCTCCGATTCTATCCCCCAATTTTTGTCTGGTAAAACCTCGCTCCGCATATAATCTTTTAAGTTCTTGTTCATAGTCTTTCGGATTTTCTTTTGCATAGTTTATCAGATTATTATATATATTGATTGCAGATTGGTAATCTCCTATCAAATAGAGCATATATGCTTTATCCGATAATATATAGAATTTTTCCTTTTTAAATTTTTTATCATTTAGTGAGAAAATTAAATCATCATAGTCATTCATGACAAATTCAGGTAATCCATTTGCTATGCTGAACATTGATTTAATCCATAACAATTTTGCTTGTTGTTCAATAGTTGTGCGTTTTTGGGTTGTATACTCATTGAATGTATCAATTGCATTTTGTGAGCCTTCTGATTTTTTTACAAGATATAGAAGATTTGCAAATTTTTCGTAATCTTTTTCTGTAAAATTTCTACCGCTCATTTTTATTGCTTTAATATAGTTTGCGCTTGCATTGATAAAATCCCCGTTTTGATAGTTGTTAACCGCACTAATCTCAAGAATAAACGGTTTTATCGGGTAAATTTTTGTGTAAATTGCTGAAAGTTTTGTTGCAATTTTATAATTCGGATTTTTCTTATTTGCAGTGTATTTTATTGCTCCTGAAAGTATCAATCCAAACGTTGAAAAGATTAATATTGCTATTAATAATAATGAACATTTTGCCAAATAATTGTTTCTATATTCTATTTTTTTATTTTCAGAAATATTAGGATTAAAATCCGTAATTGTGTATTGACCGTATGCTGTACGAATTTTATTTGAGAAAAGATATGAACATATCATTCTGCCTGAAAAGTAAAGTATAATCCATAATGTTTCACATAATAGTAAACCGCTGATATTGTAAAACGTGTGTATAAATAAGAAATAAATAATAATAGTTAAGTAAAAAGTATAAATTTTTAACTTCTTACCAAGTTTAATTCTATATTCAAGAATATGACCTGCTTCTTTAACAGAAATCGTTTTATTGTAAAGGTTGCCATTGTTTTTAAAAAGACATAAATTTTTAAAAATGGAATTTCCATTTTTATCTATATAGTAAAGTAACGGATTATATAAATTATTTAAATATTGCTTAATTTTATTAAGCATTTTGTCCCTCTATATTTTTACTAAATCATTTTCGAATTTAAAAATATCTGTTGATATTCTTATATTTTGATTAATATCAATAACATTTAGTCCTTTGAATTCATAAAGTGTACGAATTTTTTCCGGATGTAGCTCGTTTTCTTTAGCAAGGATTGCCCCTAATATGGCTTCCATATGTGACATAGGCATCATATTAGACGGAAGTGTATCAAACCCCCATTCATTCCTCAACGCTTGCTGAAGAAATTTGCAATCAGCCGGCGAACGATCTTTGTAACACGAGTTTAAATGCATACTTTGTCTTGTCATATAAATATCAAACCTTGAAACTTTTATGCCTCGTTCCGTGAGTTCTCTAAAATAATCAGAACCTCTTGTGCTGTGCCTTTGAGTCCAATTATCTCTGTTGGGTATATTTTTATTTGTTGCAACCGGAAGATATTGTTTACCCAATATTCTCCATTTACCGTCGAGCATTGTTCTGTCATATGGAACAGATGCGCAAATTTTTGAGTTCTTTAGAGATGTAAAATTCTCAAAAAAGTAGATTACATCATTCATTTTGTATAATTTATCCAGTGTTATCAAATTATTATCTTCATCAATCACTGCAACCCCTGAGTCCATACCGGAACTGGATGCGAGTGATAATCCTATATAGTAGTTCATTTTTACCTGCTTATAATTTTGTAGTAATAATAGGACCGTCATCGGTTGCGATTACTGTGTGCTCGAAATGTGCGGATGCTTTACCATCAACTGTTGATACAAGCCAGTCATCCTCACCGACAAATACATCATCTCCGCCTAGATTCAACATCGGCTCTATAGCAATGGCGTAGCCCGATTTGATAAGAGTTTTGTCGCCGACACTGTAATTGTACAAAAATGGATCTTCGTGCATAACATGTCCAACACCATGTCCGCCGTATTGTCTTACAATCCCGTAACCCTCCCGCACTGCGACTTTCTCTATCGCTTTTGAGATATCGTCTAAGGTGTTGCCCGGTTTCATTTGGGCTATGCCGGCAAATAGTGCTTCTTCAGTCGTAAGCATTAATTTGTGCTTTTCCGGACTGACCTCACCAACTTCGTAAGACCATGCGCTGTCTCCGACCATTCCGCCGTAAGTTGCTCCAACATCAATAGCAATGATATCCCCTTCTTTTACCGTAATTTTTTCTGAAGGGATACCGTGGACAACTTGTTCGTTTATTGATGTACATATGCTTGCCGGGAATCCGTTGTAACCTAAAAAGGTTGGGACTGCCCGATTTTCCTTAATAACTTTCATTGCATAATTATCAAGTTCTTTTGTTGAAATCCCCGGTTCAAGTACTTCTTTCATTTTTTCATGCACCAGTGCAACAATATGCCCTGCATGTATCATTTTTTTTATTTCATCACGTGATTTTCTGTTAATCATATTCCAAAATCCTCTATTTTATATATAACACAAATTTACATTCATTTGCAATTATCGTAATCTTGTGAAAAAATCACTTTATGGCATTATATTTAGACGCAGGTACAACTTATTCAAAAATTATATCAACAAACGAAACTGTTGATAGGCTTTCTCCCGTAAAAATTCGTGAGAATATGAATTATTACCTTCTTGAGTCTAAAAGGCTTAAAGATTTTGATTTAAATATAAAGTCTGCGTGTGGTCATATGACCGGTTCTGATATTCATGAAAATGAAATTATTGCACTTGCCAAAGGGGCAAAAAAATATATTGAGGATAACGCAACTGTTCTTGATTTGGGCAGCAGAGATGCAAAATGGATTAGTTTTAAAGACGGTAAATTCAGTGATATGGATTGGAATATGTCTTGTGCCAGTTCTACAGGTGCAACTGTTGAAATGCTTTTAAAATTCTATGATCTGGATGTTTCAGATTTAAAATTCAATACCGAAAAATTTAATATAACGTGTGGGATATTTGGTTTGGAAAAAATTATGGATTCTATATCAAATGGTGAAGATGCTTCTGTTGCTGTTTCAAAATTTGTACATGGGATTGCTTATAATGCGTGGAATTTTGCGAAGAAACCTGAAAAGCTCTATCTATCAGGAGGTTTTTGTGAAAATAAATGCCTTGTTGATTCATTAAAGAATTATTGTGAAGTTGTATTGATTGGTCGTTTTGTTCTTTGCGAGGGATTAATTGATGAATAATCGTGAATTTGGGACTAAAGGTGAGGATATTGCGTGTGAGTATCTTTTGAAAAACGGGTATGAAATTTTGGAGCGCAATAAGCATTTTTCCAAACTTTGCGAAATTGATATTATTGCAAAATACAAAAATATGATTGTTTTTGTTGAGGTAAAAACTCGTAAAACAAATGCTTTTGGAACTCCTTTAGAAGCAATAACTAAAACAAAATACAATAATATTAAAACAGGAGTTTTTTCTTATTTGAATGAACATAAAATCAGTAAATATCAAATTGATGTTATTGGGATTACGTTATATCCTGAGTTAAAAATTGAGCACTTAAAGAATGTTTAAATATCCATTTAGTAAATCTTGTTGAATATTAATGATATTTTTGATAAAATTACCTAGTGTAACGCATTAGGACTAAAAGAAGGGATATAAATATGTCAGGACATTCAAAATGGGCAAATATTAAGAATAAAAAAGCAAAAACGGATAGCCAAAAAGCCGTTGTTTTTCAGAAATATTCAAGAGAAATTATAGTTGCGGCACGTCTTGGTGGACCTGACCCTGCGGGTAATTTTCGCCTAAGAACAGCTATTGAAAAGGCAAAGGCTTCCGGATTGCCAAACGACAATATTAAGCGCGCAATTGATAAGGGGGCAGGAGCAGGTGCAGGTGATAATTATGAAGAAATTACTTACGAAGGTTATGGCGCAGGTGGTGTCGCTGTCGTTGTTGAGACGATGACTGACAATCGCAATCGTACTGCGGGAGATGTAAGAAGCCTTTTCTCAAAATTTAACGGTAATCTTGGAGAAACAAATTGTGTAAGTTATATGTTTGATAAAAAAGGCTTAATTACTTTCAATGCCAATGATAATGATTTTGAAAAACTCTTTGAAGCCGCAATAAATCTTGATGCTGAAGATGTTGAAGAAGATGAAGAAGCATATAGAGTTATTACTTCTGTTGAATCTTTTCAGAGTGTTGTCGAAGGTCTTGAAAAAGAAGGTTTCAAAAGTGAAACTGCTGAATTAACAAGAATCCCGAAAAATACAATTGAAATAACTGATGTTAAAACTGCGACTTCTGTTATGCGATTAATTGAAAGACTTGAAGAACTTGATGATGTTCAAAATGTCTATGCAAACTGTGATATTTCGGATGAAATTGCTCAGCAGGTGGATGTATAGCTAATAATATATTTATAGTTAGGGAGATTCTGTATTAACTTCAGAATAATATAATGCTTGATAAAATCGGAAAACTTTCAAATATCTTATATGAGAGTTACAGTGAAGAATTACTTAGCTCTTCTTTAGGAACCTTTTTCAAGGATAATTTTGGGGTGAGTGATTTTATACTTGATATTGAAGATGCCGTAAAGGCTGTAAATTTGCCAAACCGTTACCCTATTTTCAATAACGATAAGTACTTGGGCAGTCTTGAATTTTCATCTATGGATGATAATTTGTCACAATTTTTGAAAATATGTGAAAAATTTATATCTATAAAAATCCAGAATATATTACTTATTAAAAAAATGCAAAAAGATGTAAATTATCACGATACGATGAAGAATATTGCAAAAATAATAGAGACCCAATATGAACTAAAATATATTATTCCTATAATTGGTGAAATGCTTGATAAGTTTTTTGAGGATTATCTGATTTATATATTTTTAAAAGATGATAGCACCGGAATTAGTGTTCTTTCTTATCCAAATGATTGCAAAGATGAAAATATTTTAAATATAACTCAAAATTTGCAAGAAAAAGAACTTATTTCGGAAGGCAAAACTTATGTCTTACCATTGATATGTGAAGGTAAATATGTCGGTTCATTAGCAGCAAAAAGTACTGAGGATGTAATTATAGCTAAAGATAGAGAGTATTTGGAACAATTATCAAACCAAATTGCAATCACAATTAATAGAGCGAATGTATATGCGGAAATATTAAAACATGCGACTTTAGATGCTCTAACCGGTTTTTATAACAGGCATCAGCTGGAATCTCGTATAAAGCAGGAAGTATCGAATGCAAAACGTCAACATGCTCCATTGTGTGGAATTATGACTGACATTGATTATTTCAAAAATGTCAATGATACATTTGGCCACGCTACAGGCGATTTGGTGCTAAAAACAATTGCAAAAGTAATAAGAGGTCAGCTCCGTGAATATGATATTGCCGGTCGATACGGAGGAGAAGAATTTTCTATTTTATTGCCGTTTACTAAAATTAATGAGGCTCAGATGGTTGCGGAACGTTTGAGAAAAATGGTTGAAGATAAAGTTATTGATATTTCAAAGGTAGCGCCTGACAGTGAACAAAAAGAAATTAAGATTACACTTAGTTTAGGTATTTATGAAATAAAAGAAAATGACAGTGAAGATGATTTAATCAAAAAAGCCGATAAGGCTTTGTATCAGGCTAAAAATACCGGCAGAAATAAGGTAGTGGTGAATTATGACTAAAACTTATGAAAAAATATGCAAAACTCTTGATGATACAAAAGAACTTGCATACCGTTTTGCAAAATTAATAGAAAATGACGGTTGTTTTATAAATCTTTATGGTGAAATTGGAGCAGGAAAAACTGCATTTGTCAAAAAAGTTGCTGAAGCAATCGGAATAACAGAAAAGGTCACAAGCCCGAGCTTTGTAATATTAAATGAATATCATAGCGCAAAAATTCCGGTATATCATTTTGACTTATACAGACTCGAAAATGAAGGGGTAAAAACAATTTTCGATGAATTGCAGGAGTATTCGGAAGGTAAACAGATAACTTTTGTAGAATGGGCTCAATTTGGACAAAATCAGGTTCCCTTTGACCATATAAAAATTAACGTGACCTACGAAGATGACGATTCTCGAAGATATTCATTTGAAGGTTTCGGAGAAAAATGTGCTCGAATAGTAGAGGAATTAATAAAGTGAAAATATTAGTTTTTGATACGTGTTTAGATAAAATGTATGTTACTTTGGCTGAGAATGAAAAAATATTATCCTCAAAAATTGTTACTAATCAAGATAATAAATATCATTCTGCTTTTTTAATATCAACAATAAGAGAAGTGTTAAAAGAAAATAATATGAAGCCGCAAGATATAGAGGCTATAGGAACAAATATAGGTCCGGGCAGCTTTACTGGTATAAGAGCCTGCACTACTGTTGCAAGAACAATGGCTCAGCAATTAAATGTTCCTGCTGTCGGAATTTCTTCATTAGAAATTTTAGAAAAAATTATTAATGCGAATAACGTAGCTGTTGCGCTTGATGCAAGAAAAAATGCTGCATATTTTCTTGCGGACGGCGAAATTAAGGGTGCGGTGCAACTGGAAGAAGTAGAACAAATTTTACGGACTTCCGATTATATTCTTGTTACTGATGACAAGTTGGTTTCTCGTCTTGGTGGAATATCATATCAACAAAAGCAGTATCCGCTTGGAAATATTTTAGCAAAATTGACTTATGAAAAATTAAAGTCAAATAATTGTAAGTGGCAAGAATTAAAACCTTTATATATACAACCGCCACCTATGGGTTAGAGGGTGCTAATGTAATCTTTTGCATTAAAGTTTTTGCCTGTTAATTGTTTAATAAGCTCATATTCTTCGATTGAAGCACCTTTTGAAAATATATTATTTCTCAGATAATTTGCGGTTTCGATGTTTTCTGTGATATTACCTAAAGTTTTTTGCAGATGTTTGTAAATTTGTGCTTTCATAAGTGCGGCTCTAAAGTAGTTTTGGTAATAAACCGGATGTGACAGATAATGTGGAATAGTTGCCCATTCATTATTAGGTGCGTGATTTTGGTTTCTGTATTTTAATCTTAAATCTGCCCAAAGTTCTGCAGGATTTTGGTTGGGATTCTTATATAGTTCTCGTTCAAAATCAATAATCAAGAGGCTTTTAGAAATAAAATTTGCTTCATCTTTACTAATTGATTTTTTGAACCGAATAAGTAAATATTCAGGGATGATATTTTTTAAGATATTTTCTTTCTTTGCTAAATCGCCCATCATCATTGCTATTGCTTCCGTTAATGCAGAAGATGCCGGCGCCCTGTCTATAACGGTCAAATCTCTTGAGATTCCTAAATCATAAACACAATGCCCCATTTCGTGGTTTAGAGTATCTAAACTGTTTACATCATTTCTTAAATTTGCCAAAATTCTCGAGTCACGACCTGGATCAATGCCGAAACAAAAACCATGTGTATTTTTACCTTTTCTGGGGTATAAATCAAGTGTTAATTTACCATCTGCTATCATTTTATCTACATCATAGCCCATACCCAGGTATGCTTTTTTAGTTATATCTTCAATAGAATTAGTTTCAAGAATTTTATTTACAGCCTTTTCGGGATTTGAATCTGTCAATAGTCCGTAATGCCAGCCTTGAAGTTTATCTGTACCAAAAATTTGCTTTAACTCCAAGTATGTTCCTTCTTGTATTGTTTTAATTTTATTTTTTGCTCCTGAATAAACTTCATCAATGAGTTTATTTAAAAATGTTGACTCAACGTCAAATTCTTCTTTTAATTGGTAATCAAAGAAATTTTTATATCCTTTTGTTGCTGCAAATTCATTGCGCATTTTGATAAATTCTATTAGGTCCTCTGCAATTAAATCCCCGCCTTTTATTGTTGCTTCATATGCTTTTTGTCTTATTTTAGGGTTATTTTCATTTTGTAAAATTTTTGATATTTCCGGTTTTGTAACTTCTCTGCCGTCAATATTTGGGACATAAGAATTGTATTTTTGAGCAATTTCATTTTCTTTTTGCTCTATGGCTTTATACATTTCACCTGTATTAATTCTTTTATCAAAGATTTTCAACAGGTCTTTCAGTTGTTTTTCTTCATGTTTTTGTAGTTGTGAGGAATTAATTGATAAAAATTTTTCGTAAATTTTTTTGTTGCTGAAAAGTTTAGAATATTCTTCCTGCGCTAATTCGTATGCTTTAAGATTTTCTTCATTTGAATTTATATAAAAATTCCACGCAGTTTGTTCTTCTTTTCTTAAAACCTTATCAAGTTCCGGTGAAAATTCTTCTCTGATTTGTATAAATTTTTCTGTTTCATTCATAGATTGATTAGTCCAAATATTTTAATATATCTATTTTAGCACAAGTGTTGTTTTAGAGGTTGTATTAATTCAAAAACGGCACGAAAGAAATAAAATTTCTGTCCGTACCGTTAGGTCAATTAGGGTTAGGTATTAGTTATAAGGGGATATCATTTTATGCTACTACATTGAAAGGCATATTTTTCATCATTATGTCATCTGCATAAGGCATATTTTGCAATTTATATTGATTGTAGTCAAAAGGATTACTCATATTACCGTTAAAACTGGGGTTAACTTTTTGCGGTTGATATGCAGATTGACCATTTAACCAATATGGGTTTGGATTAAATTGTTGTGGCTGAATTTGTTGTTCTTGCTGTTGTGGAACTTGTCCCCCGTTTTGTTGTTGAGGTCCGAGTAATCCCGCAATCATTTCTTCTTTTTCTGCCTTTTGTTCTGTATATGTTTTACCTACAATCCGTGATGCTATCCATTCGCCGGCAACCCAACCTATCAGGCTCCCGAATGGTATAGGAAGTGCTGCGCCTATTGCACTGCCAAGACCTGCAGTTGTCATTCTTGCACCAAATTTTAAAATTTCTTTAGCACCTTGAAATATTCCTTGTTCTTTTGTTGCTGTCCATACATTAGGAACTTCTGTAAGTATCCATATTGCTGACATTATAAACGGCATCTTTGAACCGAAGTTTTTAAATAATTCTCCGAATTTACCTTTTATACCTGTTCCTTTTTTAAATGCTGCAACTGCTTCAGGAATGAAGTTTTTGCAGTTTTTAAAAAAGTTTTTAAAGAAACTGCCGGAACCTGCATTTTTTAGTTCTGCCCATCCAGCTGCAGCTTTTGTAAATACTGAACCTTTAGTGTTTTTTAAAACTTTTCCGACTGATTCACTTGCCGTTCCGAATGCAAGTTCTGGCGCAACTTCTAATGCCTTTTTGCCATAGCGCCATACCGTTTTCAAACCTGTTGTAATTGCAGAAATGCTAACCATAAATTTTCCCTACCTTTTTCTTTTTTTACTCAAAATTTTTATTCAAAAATCATGAGCAATATAATCTAACCTACATATTTATAAAAAAAATTTTATTGACAAAATTGCGCAATTGTTACAAAAACTTAACAAAATAATTTAAATTACTAAAGATTATACATAAATTAGCCGATAAACATTGTGTACGAAAATTTATAAGAAAGGATAAGACGTCCGATTATGGGAATGGCAGCATCACAAGGCAGATTGTTATCAATAACGGCTCGAATTTCAAATAATGAATTTGAGCAACAATGTGTTGCGTATTCAAAACAGCGTCTTGCTGATGATTCTCAAAAAGCGAATGATGAATATTTGGATGCATTACAGGCAACTCAGTATCAAATTCTAACCGGATATAATGGAGATGTACCTAATTATGAACCTGTTTGTTATAACCAGCTTACATCTTTGAATTCTGTTGCTGTTGGCAGACAATATATAGTTTCTGATAATAAAAATCAAATTGTTGTTCCTGAAAAAATTGCACAGGCTTTCGGGGAAAAACATGTTGATTTCAATACATTCTTAAAAAATGTTAGCGGAGGTAAATTAACTCAGGTTTCCGAACCAAATGTTACTGAGGCTGATGTCCATGATGCTTGGGATAAATATCTTGTTTCAGTAATTAGGGGACATCAGGAAGGAATGTTCATATCTTATGATGAAAATGGTAAAGCGTACTTAGATCACACTCTAGGTTTTTCTTACCATGAATCTAAAACAGATGGCGGAGAAACTGTTTCCTATGTTACATATCGTACTTCTGAAATTACGGGTTCCGCAGGGAATAAAATTTATATTCAGGAAGGTATTGAAGGCGGGGATCCATACTATTATTATAGAAATCTTCCTGTTGAAGTTGAAGCTTATACAAAAGATGACGGAACTATGGGGTATCTTGCTAAATACAGAATATCTGATGTAATGGATGACGGATATAACCTGATGCAGGATAGTGAATATATTTATCTTAATAATGTATATGTTGAACCGTCAGGTAATGGTTATACTTATTATAAGGCACGCTATAATGCCGAAACCGGTGAAATTGAACGAATCAAAGATGCATCGGGTAATTATGAAATGTATGATAACCATACAATTAATGGGCAATTATTCGTATCACAGGATTACGGCTCAAATTTAAGCGAGCCAAATATTGTTGAAATCACCTCAGATAATCCTGACCCATCAAAAACGAAAGGTGCTTTCACCGACACAACGACAGCTGAAAATACTATTTTCTATCAAGGTACGACTGCGGAGCAGAGAGAATTGTATGATTATGCAATGGCTGTTAGCGAAAAATATGCAAAAGGCAATAAGCTAGAATATGATGGTGATCAGGTCCAGTATTACAGAAATATTTATCAAGAAATGATTACTCGAGGTTTTACAACATTTGCTCAAATGGTAGATGATAAATACATTAACACAATGACATACGATTTGGGTAATGGTCAACCTGTCGGGGTTGCAGATGAAACTCAAGCATTCCAAAACGATAATTGGCTTATAAATTTGATTAAGAACGGCAAATTAGCCATTTCATACTATGATAGTACTGCTCAAGGATTTGTTAAAACGACATTGGATGATGATGAGTCAATTGTTGAAAGAGAAAATAAATCCAAAATGGCTATTGCTGAGCAGGTTTATCAAGGTCATATGAACAGAATCGAAAAACAAGATAAAAAATTTGATATGCAGTTAACAAAACTTGAATCAGAACACACTGCCTTAACAACAGAATATGATTCAGTAGCCAAAGTTATATCCAAAAATGTTGAAAAATCATTTAATGTATTTAATGCATAAATTTATACAAATAAATTTTCGTAAAATCCCTTAGCCGCTGTATTTATAAGCGGTTTTTCTTTTGCCAAATAAAAAGCGGTCTGAAGACCGCTTATTTAAAATAATTTCCTATCCTTTTCCTTATGATTATCTAACGACTTTTGAAATAAAGTTTATAGTGTCAAAAATTGCATCTTCAACAAATTCTTTTGCTAACTTACTTACAGGACGATTTTCAATACAATCAAAAATGTAATAAATCGGATCTTGAGAATTGTTAAATCTCATACGTCTGTCTTTGTGCTGTAAATAATTAAATTCTTTTGAAGGTTTTCTTCTGCCTTGTGTTGCAGGTTGAATAATAGTACCAAATTGTCCTGTAGCCATAACGCTTAATCTCTCTCTTATCTCTTACATATATATAAAGTATATAAAGATAAAAAAATTGCTTTTTTGAGAGAAAATTTCTTAATATTTCTTAATATAATATTAAAAATGCGCTTCTATTCTAATTCTCCGACGAGATACCAAGTTTTGCATCCGGTAATTTTTACGTTAATAAATTCTCCGGTTAAATCTTTTTCGCAAGGAACATGTACTATTTTATTATTTCTTGTTCTGCCTGTGATTACGGTCTTTCCTTTGTGATTTTCAAAGTTTTCGATAAGTACTTCCATAGTTTTCCCAATGAATTTTTTATTAGATGCAAGGCAGCATTTGCGATTTTGTTCGTTTAGTCTTGCCAGTCGCTCAAATTTTGTATCTTCATCGATAAATTTGTCTACCCAGCGTGCTGCGACGGTTTTTTCACGCGGCGAATATGCTGCAGTATTTGAATAATCAAGGCAAAGTTCTTCCATTGCACTTAAGGTATTTTGAAATTGTTCTTCGGTTTCCCCAGGGAATCCGGCGATAAAGTCGCTTGTTATTGTTACATCCGGAACCATTGTCCTTATTTTATTGGCTATTTCAAAATATGTTTCTCTGTCATAGCGCCTATTCATTGCTTTTAAGACCGTCGAGTCGCCGGATTGCATAGGGATATGAAAGTATTCACATACCTTATCAAGTTCAATAACAGTTTCAATTAATTCGTCAGTAATATCTGTTGGGTAAGAAGTAACAAATCTAATTCTAAATTTCCCTTCTATTGCATTAACTTCGCGCAGCAAATCTGCAAGCCTATAATTGCGTTCTTTAAAATCTTTTCCGTAGCTGTCAACATTTTGTCCTAATAATGTAATTTCTTTGAAACCTAAATTTAGTGCATCTTTCACTTCTTTTAAAACTATTTCAGGTTGGCGTGAACGTTCGCGTCCTCTTGTGTAGGGTACTATACAGTATGTACAAAAATTGTTGCAGCCTTCTGTTATGGGAATCCATGCATTAATTGATTTAACGCGGCTTATTTCGTATTTTGCGGCTTCATTGTCTTCTGTGGCATGAGTTTCTTCGCATTCGCAAACTTTTTCACCTTGTTCAATTTTTTTTATAATTTCCGGCAGAGAATATATTTTGTGTGTCCCTAATACAAAATCAACATAATGTGCACGTTTAAAAATCTGTTGTGCTTTTTGTTGTGCAACGCATCCGCAAAATCCGATTTTTAAATTTGGTTTAGATTTTTTCCATTTACCCCATAAGCCGATTAGACTGTAGGCCTTATCTTCGCTCAGTTGTCTGATTGAGCAGGTGTTTACCATTAGTAAGTCTGCATCTTTAGGCTCTTTTGTTTCTTCATAGCCAAAATTTGACAACATCCCGAGCATACGCTCAGTGTCTGATTTATTCATTTGGCAGCCCATTGTTTCTATATAAACCTTTTTCATATATTAAATATACTATAAACATAATCTTATTTCTTATCCAAATCACCAAAGACACTCATTCGCGGGTTTGATTTATAATAATCTTTCTCTTTTAGTGCTCTTTTAATATCCTGACGTTCAAGATGTCGTATTAGACTAAAAATATGTTTTTGGCGTCTGTCAAGGATTTTTTTTATGTCTTTATTTTCTTGTTGAGATATTTTATTTATCGCTTTTGTGTCAATTTTTTTATTATTTAAAATTGCTTGATTATATTTTTCGTTATATATTTCAAAAATGTATTCAAACTCAGATACTTGTTCTCCGGTAAGTTGCAGCGAATTATAATACAGCGGATAGAATTTTATTCTCATGTTTAATGTATTTTTTATATAATCTGTATTATGCGCATAAACGCTCAATCCGTAAAATATGATTACTGATATAGTAATAAATTTTTTCATGTATAAAATTTTCTCACTAAATATTACCCTAAAAAATACCACAACAGGATATTTGTTTTATGTGTATTAATATTAGGCTCGTGTTGTAAGTCGATATTATTTTTGTTGTAAAATTTGTTTATGCAGGAAATTAATTTAAGAAATTACGCATATTTAGGTGATGCTGTCTGGGAATTGTTTATCCGTAAGCGAACAATTTTTGCAACAAATAATGCAAAAAAATTACACCAATTAACAACTTCTATGGTTAAGACACAGTTTCAGTGTGATTTATTGCTGTTTTTGGATGAATATTTAACAGAAGAAGAACAAGAGTTAGTTCGCCGAGCAAGAAATTTGCCGATACCTGTCGGGCGCAGAAGTATTCAGCAGGAATATCGTCAATCGACTGCATTTGAAGCCCTAATAGGCTGGTGGTATTTGAACGATAAACGCAGATATGATTATATTTTGGGGTTGATTGAAGGAAAATTATTATAAATATCCTTACCTAAATAGGAAATGGTAGGGATGGTTTCAGTCTTTTATCAAATCAACCTCGATAAATTATTGATTCAAGTCTACCTTGGCTTCCGCTGTTTAAGTGAAAAATAAATAATTAAGTCCCAACCCACCTAAATCCTCCCTAATCATGGAGTACTTAATTATTTTTCTCCTCTTTAATTATTACGAATTGTAAACATTTTTTGATATATAAGCAATTATATAATTTATATATACTTTATATATTTAAGTAATGATATAAATAAGAGGAGATATAACAATGGGTTTATTTGGACTCGGCAGAGCGTATGATTATCAATTCAGACCAAGAATGAGCTTTGCTCAATTGAAACGTGGACCATTACCGCGAGGACCGCTTTTTGGTAATAATTTTTCATATCATGAAACGGTTAATATTCAGAACGGGCCAAGTGGTTTTTGGGGCTTTATGACCGGTTTAACTCAAGGCTTGTTTGGTGGCTTCGGTGGCATGTTCGGTGGCTTTGGTGGCATGTTTGGCGGAATGGGGCTCAGCATGATGGGCGGTTATGCACCTTTGGGCGGCGCTTTAGCTAATCCAAATTTATTGACGTCACAGGGTACAACTACCGGAACTGCAGAAGATAAGCATTTAACAAGTTTGACTCAAACATTAGGAAAGCTTGGTACGTTTTCTAAACATCCTGATAAACCAAATATATATATCATGACAACAAACGATGGTAAGGTCATAGAAGATACTTATCAAAATTTGCTTGATAGATTTAAAGATAATAACGCACCTACAGACAGAACTACGCCAGCGCCTACAGACAGAACTACGCCAGCACCTACAGACAGAACTACGCCAGCGCCTACAGACAGAACTACGCCAGCGCCTACAGACAGAACTACACCAGCACCTACGGACAGAACTACGCCAGCGCCTACAGATGGAACTCCCAAACCCTCTGGCAACAGACATGCTCGTAGAGGTACTGGAACTCCCAGCGGCTGGTATCGAGCATCAAATGATAGATCAAGTAGTGTAAATAATACTCATAATAGTAATGGTACCGGAAAAACTGCTCAACAGATAACTTCTGCTATTTTGAGTACAAAATTATCTGGAGTATTAAATGCACAGCAGCAAAATGAATTGTGCTCAATCATTATTCGAAAGAACCCGAGTGTATTTGATGGAGTTGGTAAACCGTTACCAAATGCTGATTATTCAAAACTTGATGTCCCGACAATGGCTTGGATAGAGAACCATTTTGGAGTGTCTCATGGTGCTAGATACGCACGTCAGGATGATGTACTCGCTTGATGCAGCAGGACAATAAATATTTAAACGCTAACGAGGTGCAAATTGCACCTCGTCTTATTTGATACTTTTTCATTGCATGTCCATCTTTTTTAATTAATTTTACCTCCCTAGATAGAGAGGGAGTAAGGGAGGGTTTTAATCCCGTTAGGGTTATGTAATTGGAAGTCCTAAACCAACCTACCCTCACCCGCATTTGTTTGCCTCACAAGTTCGCCAACAACTGCTCCCTCTCCCACTCAAATAATATTGTGGGAGAGGGAAAATATACTTTTTAATTTGAAACCTATCTAAACATGGAGGACTTAATTAATTTTTGCAAAAAAAGAAAGCCGATAGTCGGACTCTACAGGATATGTTTGTGACGGCATGAAGCCGGAGCAATTACATATCCGTATGCAAATTGTTTGCTGAACCGACAATTTTTGTCAAACGGCAAAAATTGTGGTGAGAGTCGAAAAGCAAAAAATTTTGCAAAAAAAGAAAGCCGATAGTCGGACTCGAACCGACGACCTGCTCATTACGAATGAGCTGCTCTACCAACTGAGCCATATCGGCTTTTCATAATTACAGTTTAACAAAACGATTTATGGGTGTCAAATGGCGTGCGTTTTATCCGAGGCCGAAGAAAAATTGATCGTTTATTTCTTTTCCTTGCTGTTTATATTCTTCTACTGCTCTTTTTGCGGCTTCCCTTGCTTTTATTTCAAGGTAATTATTTACATAATCAATGTTATCCATGGGATTTTCATTTTCTTTTAGTTTTGGATATTCTTCTGCTGCAACGTAGTATTTAAACGCTTCTCCTCTTTCTTTCATTGTGCGTATCGGACCGTAAAACTTTCTGCTGTTTCTTTCATATTCGCTCTTTGATTTCCCGAGTCTGCCAATAAGTTTGTATTGCAGCGCATGTTCAATTTCGTGTGTTGCTGTATCGACAAAGTTCTTATCGCAATTTTTAGCGTATTCAATCATATTTGTATCGGCACAAAAGTATCCTGCTGTGTTTTTTCCGACATTATCGGAAATTTTAACAATAATGTCAAGTTTTGATAAATTTTTTTCTCTTATTAATTCCTTTGTATACCCTAACAATTTCTGGTTTTCATCAAGCATAAATCGATATGGAAGATATTTATCATCATCGGAAAATTTTACTTTTCCCTGTTCGTATGTGCCAATAATTCTGGGTATATCATCGATAAGCTCTAATTCAAGGCCTAAGACTTTTTTCAGAAAATGAGGGATTTTTTTCTTCTTTTTATTAAACGGATATTCTGTTACTGTTGCGGAAATTTTATTGCCGTTTATAATATTTTTTCGTGTTTGTAGTTTTAGTTCATTAAAGATTGGCAGTATATATATATTTTGTTCTTCAATCAAGTTTGTTTCATATTTCATTATTGATTCATTTAAAACTTTTTGAACTATTCGACGCATGCGGCAATTCGAATTTTTAATATCTCCTTTTGTTGTATATTCTCTCACTATTTTTGGGGAATCAGTTGATTCTGTTACTCGCTTAAGTATTTTTTTATTTGTATAAAAAGTAGTGATAACTTTTCGATATTTCTCGTCATCTCTTTTACCTATTGACACAATGGTAAAAGAATCGGCATTCTCAGGAATATTTGTTGATAAATTTTTGAACTCTGAAATTTCTCCTGATGAAATCCTGTTAAGCAAGATAAATTTGCATCTTTTAGGATTTATTTTGTGTATCATCCTCTGTTTAAGATGATATGAAGATTTTGATATTTGATTTATTAAATTTACAGGGTACATAGTATACCTTTTTTATTATAATAAATCATATAAAAATATTTTTTGCCAATAAAAACGGTCTGTAAAAATACAGACCGCTTTTTTAAAAAAATTATTTCCCTTTTGTTTGTGCATCCTGATTCATATGTTTTCTGAAATCGTTATGATGGTTGAATTTGTGGTCGAATCCCGGATGTTTTATTTGCCATTGTTCTGTCATAGGTGGAATTTGTTGTTCAAAAGCCTGTGCTCTCATTGGCATATGCATGAATCTGTGACATGGACATTTTGCCGGTCTTAATAATGCTGCTGAAACCAAAATTGCAAGCAATGTACCGATAAATATTGCTGCTACAAGCGTGAAAAATCTGCCTAATTCTCCACAATTACAACTTTTTTTTTCTTCGTCTGACATAAATTATTCTCCTTATTTTGTCTACATTTGTACAACGAAATAAATTTTAAATTGTTCATTATTTTATTATTCACTAATGATTGTTGCTTTAAAATTAGGATGTTGGGCTATTCTTTCTTCAATTTCCTTAAAAGTTAAAAGTCCCTGTGTCGCACCAAAAACAGAAACAACTCCGCCGGAGTTAATTGAAGCAGCAACAAGTGATTTTGCTATATCAAGTTCGTATCTACTTAAGGATGCGCAAAATGTCGAAGCGAATGCATCGCCGGCGCCAAGAGTCGAAACTACAGGTCCGTCAAAACATGGACAGTAAAAATATTCTTTCCCGTTGAATGCGTATGCCCCTCGTCCGCCATCAGTAATTACAATAACTTGATAATCTGAAACTTTTAGCTTTTTAAACATTTCTTTCAAATCAGGATGGATAGTTTCGTGAGAATATTTAACATCTTTTGTGTCTTGTCTTAGATAGATACCTGTTGCCATTGAGGCTTCCTCTTTATTCATGACTACTACATTCGCTAAAGCCAATATTTTTCTGAGATAATTAAAGCCTTTTTTTATGCCTGTTGTGCCTGCATTAAAACATACTAATGTGTCATTTTCTTTTGCAAATTTAACCAAATCGTCAAGTTGCCTGTTGCTTTCGCCGTTTAATGGGGCAATATAAAGTAGCTTCGCATTTTTTATTATATCAAAATTTATTTCTGATTTTTTAATATGCGCATTAGCCCCACGATGAGCCAAAACAGTTCTGTCTCCCTCAAAACTTGTTAAAATAATTGAAAATCCTGTTGTATCATTTTTATCCTGTATTGTCGCGCTTAAATCTACATTTTTAGTTTTAAAAAAGTCAAAAAGCCCTTTAGAATAAATATCATCACCGACTTTGAAAATAGCTGATGTTGAAAATCCTAAATTTGCGAAGTTTACAGCGGTATTTACACCGCCTCCGCCAACTTGAGTGTCAAAATCAGTTATCTCGAGCTTTGCTCCGTACGGATAACTCATGAAATCAGTTGAATGATTTTTTTTTCTGACTGATACGACACTTGCATCGTCACATTCCACAAAAACATCCATTGTTGCACTGCCAATTGTTACTATATCAACCATTATTAACTCCTTTTTGTATTTATTCTACCACAAATTGCAGCTTTTTAAAATTGTAAATAATTTTAGCAAAAATATTTTTATGTGTTTTCAATTTATAAAGTAAGGAAATATATTTATGTATATACAAAAAATCAATTTTATATCCCCAAATTATCCCGTTTTTCAAAAACAAAAATCTAATAAAGAGAAAGTAAATGAAAAATATAATTACAATTATAATCCGATTTCGTATAGAGATTATAATATATCTTTTACGGGAAGAGATCCTGAAGATTTTTATTCTCAAGAATTTAATAGGGATAATATGCCTACAAAGTATGCCGAAAGATATGTAAAATCAACGCTTGCTCAGGATTTTTCGGAACGCTTTAAGTTAACTCTTGCAGTTTCAAGATATAATTTAAACCTCCCTGAAGATGAACAAATAGATTTTGATGATGAAAGAATTCAAACTCGTGAAGAACACAAAAAAGAAGGTTATAAATTTGTAAAATTCCACAATGAGAATCTTAAAGCAGAACATGCCGCAAGGTTTGCACTTCTTGATACAATATATTCAATCCGAGATATAGTTATTAATCAGCCGGAAATATTCTGCTAGTCTGTATTTAATATTGATGACAGTCTAGTATTAGGGAATGCTTCAGAAAAAGAGGAATTTAATTCTAAAATAATTTCTAATAAGAAAATTCTCGATCGTAGATTTGATTCTTACTCTACTCCATTAACTAATGCCGAAATGAACAAAGTAAATAACTTAAGCCCTCAAATTAGAAAAATATTTGATGATGCTTTGACCAAATTAAGTATGGATGGTCGAAACGCATTTTTCTCTAATGGTAATGATATATTTAATCGGTCATTATTACATTTTAATCCGGAGTGGGATAATAATTAAATTAAAAAAAGAGATACTTAATTAAAAGTATCTCTTTTTTATTGATTATTAGCAAATTAATTAATTAAATTCACCTTGTCTTCCTCGGTTACACCTTTAAGTGTAAGGTTGACTCTGCCTTTTTCATCAATTTTGATAACTTTAACAATAACTTCATCGCCGATATTAAGATGTGGTTCGATGGTTTCAATTCTTTCGTTACAAACTTGAGATATATGAATCATACCGTCTTTGCCGCCGCCTAATTCAACGAAAGCGCCGATAGGAATAATTCTCACAACTTTGCCTTTGATAACCATTCCGACTTCCGGTTTAAATGTAATATCCTTAATCATTTTAATTGCGATTTTTGCACCTTCTTGATCATTAGATGTTATTGTTACAACACCTGAGTCTTGAATATCAATTTCAGCACCTGATGCATCAATGATTTCTCTGATTTGCTTCCCGCCAGGTCCAATTACTGTTCCGATATCTTCAGTCGGAATAGTGATGGTTGTAATGCTTGGCGCAAATGGTGATAATTCCTTAGCCGGTTCAGTAATTACTTCTCTCATTTTACCTAAAATGTGTAATCTGCCTTCTTTTGCTTGGAATAATGCTCGGCGCAGGGTTTCATTCGGAATACCTTTTGCTTTCATATCCATTTGCAAAGCCGTAATACCGGTATCATTACCTGTTACTTTAAAGTCCATGTCACCAAGGAAGTCTTCAATACCCTGAATGTCAGTTAATACAACAGGTTCATATCCTTCTTCCTTAATCATACCCATTGCAACTCCGCCTATCATACATTTAACAGGAACACCTGCATTCATCAAAGCCATTGAACTTCCGCAAGTTGAGCCCATTGAAGTTGAACCGTTTGATTCAAGTACGTCTGAAGTTACACGGATTGTGTAGCCGAATTCTTCAGGGGACGGAAGTGCTGGAATATTTGCTCTTTCTGCTAAATTCCCGTGCCCAACTTCGCGTCTGCCCGGACCTCTTAAAGGTTTTACTTCGCCTACCGAAAATCCCGGGAAGATGTATTTGTGCATATAAGTTTTTTCTGTCTGCGGGTCAACACCATCAAGCTCCTGTTTCATCGCAGGTCCTGCAAGTGTTGCAACAGAAAGAATTTGAGTTTGTCCTCTTGTAAATACGGCAGAACCGTGTGCTCTCGGAATAACGCCAACTTCGCACCAGATTGGACGAACTTCATTTGGTTTTCTTCCGTCTGCTCTTACCCCTTCATCAAGAATCATTGAACGCATAACGTGTTTTTCAGCGGTTTTAAATTCTTCCGCAACAAAATCAATACCTGTTTCTTCAATGATTTGTTTAATATAGTCATCTTCAGGCAATGCGTCAATTTTTTCTTTTACTAATTTTTTTGCTTCTTCTAATTTATTTTGACGATATTCTCTGTCGAAATTGTGGTAAGCATCGTGAATCATTGAGCCTGCGGTTTCTTCAATAATCTGGGCTATTTTTGAAGTATCGTAAGGATTAGTAAATTCTTCTTTTGTTACGCCGCATTGTTTTGCAAATTCGACCTGAGCATCACATTGTTTTCTGATTTCGCCTTGAGCAAATTCAACAGCATTCATAATGTCGTCTTCTGTTACGAATTTGCAACCTGCTTCAACCATTATTACGCTATCGTGTGTGCCGGCGACAACAATGTCCAAATCTGATTCGTGTGCTTGTTTATGAGTCGGGTTAGCAATAAAGTTCCCGTTTTCATCACGTGAAACTCTTACTGCGCCAATTGGGCCTTCAAACGGAGCGCCTGAAAGCATCAATGCGCAAGATGCACCCAACATTGCCAATGTATCAGGCTGATTTTCCTGATCATAGCTGAATAATTGTGCAACGATTTGAATATCGTTTCTGTATCCTTTCGGGAAAAGTGGTCTTATTGGTCTGTCGATTAAACGAGATACCAAAATAGCTTTGTCGCTTGCTTTCCCTTCACTACGGTTATATCCGCCAGGGATACGACCTATTGCGGACATTCTTTCTTCATAATCAATTAACAACGGGAAGAAATCTATCCCTACACGTGGTTCTTTTGAAACGACACAGTGAACAAATAACATAGTGTCGCCACAGCGAACTGTAACAGACCCGTTCGTTGATTGAGCGTACTTCCCTGTTTCAATTGTTACGGTTTTACCGCCTATTTCCAATTGAAAACTTTTTGTTTCAGGTTTCATAAAATACCTTTTCTTTCTGCGCTTCTTAGCGCTTTTTACTATACACTTCCATAAAGTTTACACTCTGATTGTAACGCAAAAAGATTTATTAGCAAATTTTATATTTATGAGATTTATAATAATTGTATGAAAGTAGAAAACAGATATTCCCCAAATTTTGGAGCAAAGTTAATAATAGATAAAGTCTATGTAAAAAAGCTTGCAAATCTTGGCTTTATTCAGCAGAATACTAATTTCGTAAAATTAGTAAATTGGAATAAAAATGATATTTTAGCATTAAATGAAATTGCCAAATGGAAAAATGATGAATATGCAAAGCTTATCCAGCACCATGTTTCAGAGGGGTATGCCGCTGATGTTTATGTATTAACAACTCAACAAAATGATTTTTCGATAATTGATGCTAAAAAAATTCTGGGTGTTGTTCAAATTACAGAAAACCATGTATTGGGCGGTTTTTTGGATTATTTTCAAGTTAAACCTAGTTTAAAAAATATGGGAATAGGTCATTCAATTTTAAATTCTTTAAAAATGTTATATAATAAAATTTCCTTGGTGCCTGCAGGGAAAAAAGAAGTAAAACAATTCTATTTAAGAAACGGATTTGTCGAATATCCTGACGATTCAAATTTTTTCGTTTGGTATAAGGATTCATTTGAAAGATTTTAATTTTGTGTTATCTTAATTATTGAATCGCCTCGTAGCTCAGCAGGATAGAGCGGCGGTTTCCTAAACCGCGTCTGCCGCGCGTTCGACTCGCGCCGGGGCGAAATAAAGCACAGGGTTTTCCCCTGTGCTTTATTTCGCTTCTGCAAAGGGTCAAACGCTGTTTTGTGTTCGGAACGAGCGAGCCAAAGCCGGAACGGTTTTGCCTTGTGGCACACTTGCCACTAAAGGCAAAACGTGGAGTGCTGTCGATGGCGAGCGAAGTGATATTCGCGCCGGGGCGAAATAAAGCACAGTTTTTTTTCCTGTGCTTTATTTCGCTTCTGCAAAGGGTCAAACGCTGTTTTGTGTTCGGAACGAGCGAGCCAAAGCCGGAACGGTTTTGCCAGTGCTTTAATGGCGCTAATTCCAAAATGCGGAATGTCGTTTATTGCGAGCAACCTAAGAACTCGTATCGGGGTGAGTTCTTTTAATTATTATTTTTATCATCAAATTCTGTCCCGCCAACAACGCGCAAACGTAGATGACGGTTTTCGCCTTCTCCGACAGATGTTGAATCGAGGTTATGTTGCTCGGCAAGTTCGTGCTGAAGTTTACGAATTTGTTGATTTTGTGGTTTTAGCTCGATATCTTTTACAACTCCGGTCAAAATCTTCTCTATTGCTTCTTTGGCTTCATTAAGAGCATTTTCTGTTACGTCATAAAAGGATTGTTTTTCATTTAACTCTGCGATATCAAGGGCTTGCTTAATAATTTTTTGAATTTGCGCCATAGAATTAGTTTTTACATAAAAGATTTGTAAACGGTCTTTTTCTGCGGTTGAAAGAACTTTTGCTCCGCCTTTAACGAAGTTTTTATGCGCAATTACTATATCGGCATCATCAATATTACGCGTAATTTCTGCATTCAAATCAAGGCGCTCAATGACTTTTTCTGCGATACTGCGTGATACGGCATAAAGGTAAATTTTCTTATAATTTTTAACTTCTTCAACATACTTTTCTCTTGAGAAAGAAAACTTTAGACTTTCAGCGTTATCAATTGTTTTATCAAGCATATTGATTTTGTCAATGACATTTGTTGGTTTTGAAAGTTCAATCGGCGATGCGGAATTAATATCGTAGGTTTTATCGACTTTTCTGATTTCAGGTTTAATCGGCCATCCTCTCAATATATAATCTACCGCTTCTGCAGTATCTTTATATACCGCCAGTGTGTTTCTGTCTAAAATTTCTATAACAATATCAAATGTCGGCTGTTTTTCGCGTTCAAGTACTGTTTTTTGTGATGAACGTCGTTTTGCTTCATCATCTCCTAATGTTACAGATTGAATCCCGCCAACTAAGTCTGATAATGTAGGATTTTTTATAAGATTTTCTAAAGTATTTCCATGTGCGGTTGCAATGAGCATAACCCCACGTTCAGCAATAGTTCTTGCAGCTTGTGCTTCGGCTTCCGTACCTATTTCATCTACTATAATTACTTCAGGAGTGTGATTTTCAACGGCTTCTATCATAATGTCTTTTTGAAATTCAGGTTGTCTAACCTGCATTCTTCTTGCATGGCCGACTGCAGGATGAGGAATATCTCCATCTCCTGCTATTTCGTTTGATGTATCAACAATAATAACGCGTTTTTTTAGTTCATCCGCAACAAGCCGCGAAATTTCACGTAGTTTTGTTGTTTTACCGACTCCCGGAGGACCTAAAAATAATATACTTTTATTTTGTAAACAAATATCTTTTATGCAGGATATTGTTCCAGTCACAACACGACCAATACGGCATGTAAGACCAACTATTTTACCTTGTCGGTTTCTTATTGCGCTTATTCTATGTAATGTACCTGCAATTCCTGAACGATTGTCAGTTGTAAACTCTTGTATTCTTGATGTTATATGCTTAATATCGTCTTCATCAACTATATCAGTTTTTAAATATACGATAGAGCCGTCTGAATTACGTAATTCCGGAATCCTGCCTAAATCAAGTACAATTTCTATTGCATCATCCAACATTGCAGGCTTAATACACTTGTTAATTTTCTCCGGTAAAATTTCCAATAATTTTTCGATATCATTCTCTAATTGCAGGTTGCTCATATTCGCCACCTTTCTATTAAGATTATATCAGTTTTTTTTCTAGGGTCTTTAAGCATCAAATTTTGATATATCTTCTATATATATTATACCATATTTGACGGTATCTTTTTGCTAATTCTTTATAATTTTATTTTTAATTTTAACAAAACTTTACAAGGGTAGTATGCCTTAAAGCCTTGTATAGTAATCATTTCGCATTATGAAAATATGAAAATTTTATCACAAAATTTTATAATAATTTATTACTTTTAATTAGTAATGCATAATTGCGAATATTAAGTTCTATTAAGATATTTCAGATTGCAATAAAAATTGTTTTTGTTTATTATTTTACAAGCATGAAGAAACAGATTTTTACAATAATAATTTTAATATTGATGCTTGTCTCTTTTGGAATATTTTCCGTTTTAAATAAGAATAAACATGAAGTATTGGATATTATTTCTGCTGACAGAGTCGCAGTTGATGTAAACAATGATGGATTGATTGATAATGATGAAACTATTTGCCTTGCAGATGTTGAAAGTTTTAGCTTAAATCCGAATGATAATTTTATCAAACAGTGTTCAGATAAATACAAATTGTCAAAATTTGATGTTATGAATCTTGGTTATTTGGCAAGAGAATATTCTATAAAAACTTTATTAAATAAAAAAGTTTCACTTAAATTCTCAGGTAAAGAAAATAATACTTGCAAATATGCGAATATTTATTTGGATGGTTTGAATTATTCAAATATGTTATTTAATAGCGGATACGGATTAAAAAATGGACAAATAGGAAATATTGATAAGTTCAGAAATAATCTTAAAATTTCCAAAAAGTTAAAATTGGTTGTTCTGAACCATCATTCAAATAAGTATCATACATTAGATTGCAAGTATGGAGCTATTGCACATGATAAAATTATTATCCCTTTCAGTCAGCTTCCGAAAGGAATGTCCCCTTGTAATTTTTGTCATAAATCAGATAAACCTCTGACGAAAAATGTTCATACTTGCCCGTTAATAACGACAAAATCTCCTATGCTGAAATTGATTGACGGAAATATATCTATTTTTAAGTTTGATTATACAAAAAGATTAAAGCCTGATATCCTTTGTAATACTGATGTTTGCAAAATGATAGTAAATGAAATTGATAATGCAACAGACAGTATTGATATTGCTATTTATGGATATGATAATATCCCGTTAATTACCTCATCTCTTATTAATGCAAAAAACCGAGGGGTTAAAATAAGATTTGTTTATGACAAAGACCCGAGTCCTTTGCATAATTTTTATCGCGGGAACGATATTATTAAGGATTTAGCTGATGAATATATGACTGATATAAGAACAAATGAAGCTAATAAAATAATGCACAATAAATTTATTATTATCGATGGTAAAAAAGTAATAACAGGTTCTATGAACTATTCAAAGGCCGGTTTAAGCGGTTATGATATAAATGATGTTGTAGTCATTAATTCAGAACCTGTTGCCCAACTTTATAAGGCTGAATTTGAGCAAATGTTAAACGGAAAGTTTCATAATACGAAATCTCGATTGGGGTTACCTAATCGATTCAGCCTTGGTGATAGCGAAATTGAAGTTTATTTTTCGCCTAAAGACATTTCGGCCACCCGTTTGGTTGAGTTGATTAATAATGCGCAAAATTACATATACCTTCCGACATTTTTAATTACTCAAAAAGATATTACAAATGCTTTAATCGCCGCTAAGAAACGTAATATTGATGTTCGAATAATTATAGATGCAAATAGTGTTTATACAAAAAATAGTACTCATAAAGCTCTTCGTGCAGCCGGAATTTTGCTAAAAGTGGAAAATTATGCTGGAAAATTACATTCAAAGACTATGATAGTTGATGATAAATATCTTGTTGTTGGATCTATGAATTTTTCAAACAGTGGAAATAGTTTTAATGATGAAAATATGCTTGTAATTAAGAATACCCAATTTGCTAAAAATTATAAAGAATTTTTCTTATATTTGTGGAATATTATTCCTGATAAATACCTTAAAACTTCACCAAGAGCTGAGAGCTTTGATTCTATTGGGTCTTGTATTGATGGTGTCGATAATAATTTCGATGGCAAAATTGATTCATTAGATGATGGATGTAAGTTAAATAATTAAGTAAAATTTTTTATTGACTATGAATAGAAATTATTCAATACTGTTAGTATGTCAAAACAAAAAGTTATAGCTCTTGTTGATTGCGATTCGTTTTTTGTATCTTGTGAACAAAAGAGAAATCCTGAATTGAAAAACAGACCGGTATGTGTTCTTTCAAATAAAGACGGATGCGTAATTTCTCGTTCAAAAGAAGCAAAACAAATGGGGGTAAGAATGGGTGAGCCGTATTTTATGGCTCAAAAAGAACATTCCAATGCTATATATCCTGTAGCCGATCACGAGTATTATGCGCAGGTTTCTTATCAGGTTATGGCTGTGTTAAAGGATTTTAGCCCATATGTTCAGATATATTCTGTTGATGAGGCTTTTGTTGATTTAACCGGTTTGGAAAGATTATATAAAAAAAATTATTATGATTTAGGAGTAATGCTTAGAGAGCGAGTTCTTGAAGAGGTTGATATTTCTGTTTCTATAGGGATAAGTTCGTCAAAAACTCTCGCAAAATTAGCATCAGATAAAGCAAAAAATATTGATTCTCATATTTATCAAATTAATATGTGTGATATTTTAAATGTTCTTGAAAATACAAAAATTGAAGAAATTTGGGGTATAGGCAGACGTTTAACCGATAAAATGAAAAGAAACGGTATAATAACTGCACTTGAACTTGTTAATAAATCTGATTCGTGGCTTGATAGACAAGTAGGTATTAATGGGATTCAGATGCGCCATGAATTGCTCGGAGAAATGACATCTCCTGTAATTAATGAAGAAACCACACCAAAATCAATTCAAAATACACGTGCTTTTGGAATTTTCACGTCAGATTTTAATTTTATCAAAAATGAACTTAATATGCACATTCACACCTCATGTGCAAGATTACGCCGTTATGATACAAAATGTTTGCAAGTCGGAGTAATGCTTAGGTCAAAAGATTTTCGAGTTTTCTTTGCTCAAAAGGACCTTGACGCTCCGACTGATTTTGAGTTTGACATTTCAAAAATTGCGGTGGAGTTACTTGCGGAAATATATAATCCGAATATTTTATATAGGGCAACAGGTGTTGTATTAGAAAAAATAGGCGAACAAGGTATCGAGCAGCTTTCATTATATAAAGATTCTGATTCCGATGAAAAGAAGCAAAAACTGACAAAATGTTTTGACAAACTTGAAAAAAAATTCAGTAAAAATATTGTAAAAATAGGATTTTTAAAATAGGGCTATTTTATCATCGTCGCAATATCTTCAATGAGCGTTTGAGTTGTTTCATTGTTTTTGATTTGAGCAGCCTTTTTAGCATTTTCCATTGCAGTATTATAATCTTGTGTATTATAATATAATACGGCTCTGTTATAATATATTAAGTATCTCTCATCATCATTTGTTGCCAACTGAAATGCTCTGTCAAGTGATTCTTGTGCTTTTTTGTTTTCGCCCATACTTGAATATACTGTTGCGATATTTATGTATCCTCCACTATAATTTGGCATTTTATTTATATATGCTTGAAATTCATCAAGCTTTTTCTTCAAAATTTCTTCATCATTCCCTAAAATTAGTGGCGGATAATAAAGATTTTCAAAATACCAACCTTTGGAGTTTGTAATTGTTGGTGCAAGTCGGTATAAGAGTGCTATTGTATTGAGGTCACGTTTAGACAAATATAAAATATGCTGGTCATAAAGACTGAATTCACCCGTACTTTTGTGATTTGCTGAGTACATTACGTCATTAGGATTTTCGCTGTGCCCTGAAATCCCGAGAGCGTGCCCAATTTCGTGTAAAGCAGTATTGTAAATTTCAGTATTCGTAAACTCTTCCCCATGCGGATTAGTGTTGTAAAATGTTATAATCATTTTATCAAGTCTGTGATATTTATCTGTTGTATTGTTTGTCGTCGCAACAACATAAGTACAGTTTGCATTGGTGCATTTTGGACCGGTATAAGGGATAAATTTAATTATAATATTGCTGTCTTCAGGTTTAAATACTTCACTAAACTGCAGAAAACCGCTTGTTTTACTCCAATTTTCAAAAGCTTTTTTGATATTTTCTTTATAATTGGTGTTTGCGTTTTCAAAATATACTCTTAAAGGGAATGACTCAATATTCCATCTTAGTATATCTTTATTCTGTACGGCATTGTAGATATAATTTTCTTCTAATCCTTCAAGTAATCTTTCTTTAAGCCCGAAAATTTGTGATTTTGCATAATTTTGCGCCATATCTTTAGTTTCGGAATTAGCCATCAGATATAGTGCTTCCTGATGAGAGTATGTAGGAGTTCCTTTTGTCAGAGCAAGAACCAAAAAATATCTGGCTGCGGAATTTTGGGGATTTGCATGAAGTGAACGCTCAAATAGTTTTATTGATAAATCGTAGTATTGAGCATTGTATAATTCTTTTCCTTTGTTAAAATAATACGAACTGCAAAGACCGGTTTTAATCCATATTGTGTAGCCGATGAAAATTAATAAAACTATAATAATTAGGATTTTAATCGGCTTTTTTATCATTGATTTCTTTCTCCATTTGCGCAGCAAGTTGGTTTATATCCCCTGTAATTTTAAAATATTCTTTAAATTTAGGTGTTGTTTTTAGGTTAATACTTCTTCCGTTTTTATCTTTATGTTTGGAAACAAGACCTTTTTCAACAAGTTCTGCTATGTGTTCATAAGCATTAGAACGAAGTTTTACAAGTTCTGACTGGCGGATAGATTTTTTAAGCGCAATGATAGATAGAGTCCTTAACACTGCAGCGGATAAATCAATCGGGCATATTCTCTCTACAATATCAAAATAATCCTCTTTTACTTGTAGAATATATCCGTCCTCATCGTCAATTTCTAACGCTCCATCTCGAGAAGAATAATCCATAATAAGTTCTAATAGTGCTTCTTCAACTTCTTCAGGTTCTTTTTCTACAAAAACGCATATCTCATCAAGTGTAAGTGCTCTTGCTGTTACAAATAAAATTGCTTCAATCCTTGATTTAAGCTGTTGCATGGCTTCCTCCTCTTACAACAAATAAATCAGAATAGAATTCTTTTTGTTCTAAATCATAGTCGCTGTCACGGCTTAGAAACAACAATGCCATATATGATGTGACTCTATCCATTCCCAGAATATACAAGTCTGAAAGTTCAATTTTTTCATTGTTTTGAAAAATTTGTTCTATATTATCTTTAAGCTTTAGAACCGCTTCTTCAATAAACGCATCGTTCGACATGTTTGTAATTATGTCATTTGTTGTCATTCTGGAAAAATCGCGGACTCTGCGTCTTGCACGTTGTTGTGCTTCTTTAAGATTGGCTCTTGCTTCAATTTTTTCATAGAATTCAAGTTGTTTAATGAGGTCTTTTAAGGTAACGACTCTGTTTCTGTTGAGTCGTACACTGGTTCTGCGTTTAATTGCTTCATCCCAGCGTACTATATTATTAGTCGGAACAAAATCATCTTCCTGTAAATAATCATCGACCGGTAAACCGTTTTCATCAAATATCATTTCAGGCTCATCATTGTCTTGAAATTCTTCTAAAGTTAAGCCTGCAAGTACATTTGACTGCATACGGCATAATATTGCTGCAAAAAGAAATGTCCTGCTCGCAACTTTCAAGTTGAGAGAGTTCATTTCCATCATTTTTTGAAGATATTTTTCAGTAACATCCACAATATCAATATTCCAAGGGTCAATCTTTCCGGATTTAGCCATTTCAACCAAAATCCCGATACCGTCGTTGGTATCTTTTGAGCTTAGCCCTTCATATATTCCTAAATCTTCTCCGTTTATTATTGCATTATCCATTATTTTGAACACCTGTTACTTTTGTTTTCCCTTTTTCTTTTTGGGTAACACCGACTACTCTGTGTGCTGCGCCTACCATTAAAGGTTTGTGGGTTACGACTAAGAATTGGGTATCATTCGATTGTTTTTTAATCATATCCGCAATTCTTTCGACATTCATGGCATCTAAACTTGCATCGACTTCATCCAGTGCGTAGAACGGTGCCGGCAGATATTTTTGAATTGAAAATACTAAAGCAAGAGCAGTTAGCGCCTTTTCTCCGCCTGAGAGTGCGCTTAATTTATTATTTGTAACCTTATCTCTTGGTTTTGCTTCGATTGTCATACCGCCTGAGAGCGGATCTTTTTCATTTTCAAGTATTAAACGTCCTTCACCTTCCGAGAGTTGATGATAAATGTCTTTGAAGTTCTCATTTATGGCAGTATATGTAGTCATAAATGCTTCTTTTTTCTGCTTTTCAAACCCGTTCATCTTTTCTAAGATTGCACCGCGTTCTGTTGTAAGTGTTTGAATTTGCTCATCAAGTTCTTGTTTACGTGCGGATTTTTCTTCATAACTTGTGATTGCACGCATATTAACATCGCCCAACTCTTGCATTCGCTTTTCAAGACGCTGTATTTTTGCATTTAATTCATCGATAGAAATTTGTACAGGTTCAAGTTTCTCGATATCAATTCCGCCGTCTGATAAAATTTGCTGTGCTTCTTTTAGTTGAGGTTCAAGTTCCCTGCGACGTGCTTTAAATGATTCAATTTGTTCGTTAACTCGTTCTATTTCAGATAATTTGACCGCTTTACTTGTCTGTAATTGAACTAAGTTATTATGAATATCTTCTTTTTCTTTCACAAGCGCCCCGATTTTTTCATCAATAACACTTATTTTATCAGATAGGGCTGTGAGTTGTTCCTCTAATTGAGTGATTTCTTTTTTGTAATTTTCAATATCTGTTTTTAAATTTTCATTATTTTGTGTGATATTTTTTATATCTTCTTTTTTAGAAATAATAAGTTGTTCATTAAATTTAATTTTACCGTCAAAACCATTGATTTCGTTATTAACATTAAGCAAATTATTTTGAAGATGTCTGATTTCGTCCTCAATTCCTTGAGTTTTTTCTTTTAACTCTGCTAGATTTTTGTCCCCTAAAAGGTTATCAAGCTCAGTTAAACGGTCTTGAGCGATTTGAATTTGTTCTGATATTTCAACTCTTTTTGCTTCGATTTTATCAAGTTCTTTATTTAGTGCTTCAATATTCGGTTCATTTTCATCAATAAATTTTTGCTTTGTATCTACAAGTCCTTGGCTGTTTTCAAATTGTGAAATCATGTTGTTAAGTTCAATTTTTGATTTTGAGTATTCGGTTTGGGCAATTGAATATGACGCTCTAATTTTATCGAGGGTGTCCTCAATTTCTTTACGCTTAGCAAGAGCATCATTATATTTTTTTCTGAGTTCGTCAACTTTTTTCTTTGCGTTTTCGAGTTCTTTATCTGTATTTTTACCAAACCCAAGTGCATTTTGTCTTATATAACCACCGGTTATCGCTGCAGATTTTTCATATAAACGGCCGTCAAGTGTCACCATTCTGTATCTGCCAATTAGTTTTTCGGCAGTAACTGTGTCTTCAACTATTAGCGTTTCTCCTACTGCGTGATAAAATGCATCTATGTATATGTCGTCGAAATCAACCAGATTTATTGCAAAATCTATAACTCCTTCATCTTTAGGAAGCTGAAGTCTGGACGGGGCTTTGCGAATTTTGTTCATTGGGATGAATGTTGCGGTTCCGGCTTGAGATGATCTTAAAATTTCTATTGCAACATTAGCCGCATGAGTATCATCGACTACAATGTTTGCAAGCCGCCCGCCAAATGCTACATTAAGCGCAGTTATATATTCATCATCCGCTTTCCCAAGCTGCATAATCGGAGCGTGTACGCCTTCAAGTTTTGCATTCATAATCGTTGAAATTGCAACAGTTGTTCCACCTCCGGAACCTGCTGATTTTTGCGCTTCTAATTCGTTAAATTTCCTATATGCTGCTTGAACATCGTGTTCGTAATCTTCAATTTCAGTTTTGATATCATCATATTTTTTCATAGTTGAAGTTTGCGCAGATTTTAAATCTTCCATGTCTTTTTTCAAGTTTTCTACTTCGAGTTCTTTTAAAGACTTCTTATCCGCAAATTCTTCTTTGTTTTTGAGCGCATTTTGTATAAATTCTTTCGCTTCTTCAACCTCTTTTTTGAGATTTTTTAAATCATTTTCTTTAGGCAGCTGAGATTTTAAAAGTTCGTTGTCTTTGTCTTTTAATGTATCTAAATTCTTTGAGGTTTCGTTTCGCTCTTGAATATATTTATCTGCAGTTGAGCTGAGCCCTGATATATCTTTTAATTTCTTAGCTAATTCTTCTTTTTTCTCTTTAATTTGGGTCTCAATTATTCCTACTTTATCGTGTGCTAATTTTATATTCAATTTTTCTTTTTCAATATTTTGTTCAAAAGTTTCGATTCCGTTTTTTGAGTTTTCAATAGATTGAAGTCCTTTTTGAATTTGAGTTTGCGAATAATCAATTGCGCTATTTTTTGATTGAATTTGAGCCGAAAGATTGCTTTGCTCGTCTTTCAGTTTATTACGCTCATCTTCGCCCTGTTCTTTTAGTTTTTTGTTTAATTCTTCATATTTTTCGTTAATCAGTTTTATCCGTTCTTCAATATCTTTAGATACGTTTTCTTTTTCTTTTAAATCTTTATTGGCTTTTAGTATATTTTCGTGCGCGAGTTCAAGATTTCGTTTCAGGTCGAAAAATTTGACAGTTCCTATTTGTGCTTCAAGCCCTTGTTTTTCGTCTTGAAGTTTTTTATATTTAATTGCAACTTCGCGTTCTTCTTTAAGTTGTTCAAGTTGTGCGGCAACTTCTGACAAAATAAGAGTAGCCGCTTCGACTCGTTGTTCAACTTTTTCAAGCTCTCCTTTAGCTTGGTCTATTCGTCTGTCAAAATCCGCGACCCCTGCAATTTCGTCAATCATACCGCGGCGGGTCTTGGACGTAGTATTAATAATTGAATTTATATCGTACTGCATAACAACATTGTAGCTGTTAGGGGTAACGTTGTATTCTTCTAATACAGCCTTAATATTTGTGAGAGTTTCTGTTTTATCGTTTAGATAATATGTACTGACGTATCCTTGGGAACCTTTTTTAATTCGTCTTGAAACAGTCAATTCGCTTCTGTCTTTCAAACCGCCAAAAGTTACTTTTACAAATGCTTCAGAACGATTATTAAATGCCGTAATGTAGTCTGCCGAATTTTCAATACGCAGAGCACTCCCTGTTCGCAATCCGAGGGCGAACATAATACTGTCTATAATATTACTTTTGCCCGAACCGTTCGGACCAGTGATTGAGGTAAATCCTTCAAGTAATGGTATTTCGGTCTTATTGGCAAAAGATTTAAAATTATCTATCTCCAGCTTTTTTATGAACATAAACTAACCCAAGTCTAAATATTTTCTATATTATGACAGGGAAGTACTTGTCATGTCAAACTCTTTACAAAATTCGAATTAATTAGACTTCTAAAACTTACCTGACTATTTAGCCTTTATTGTGGCTGTACCCGTAATTTGTTGCGACTTGGCGCCCTATAGATTCAATTTTTGCGCTTATGCAATTTCGACATTTATCAGGATTGTCATTAAGACAAATTTTGTTCGGGTAAATTTCGTATTTAGCACGATATTTTTGTGATGTGACATTTGGCATAACAACATTTGCACCGCTTTGAAGTGCAATTATTCTACCATTTGGGTTTAACGTTTCCATTGCAGTTGTTGCAGGTATATTTATATCCGGCAGCATAATTCTTGTCAATGCCATAACTTTTAGAGCAAGAGTAAAGTTGCCGTTTGGTGCGTTATTTAATGGGGTTTGAGGATGTGAGATAAACGGCCCTATTCCTACCATATCCGCTTCAATCTCTTTGAAAAATAATATATCATCTGCAAGTGATTCAATGGTTTGATTAGGTAATCCTACAAGACAACCTGTCCCAACTTCATAGCCAAGTTTTTTTAAATCATTTAAGCATCTCAAACGATTATCAAAATCCATATTGGGGTGCATTTGTTTGTACAAGTTCCTGTCTGTAGTTTCAATTCGTATTAAATATCTGTCTGCACCGGCATCTTTAAAAGCTTTATAATCATCGTAAGTTCTTTCACCAATACTCAAAGTAAGGGCAACATCAAATTGTTTTATGCACTTGATAATTTCAATCATTTTATCTGAAGAATAATATGCATCCTCCCCTGATTGCAAAACGATTGTTTTATAACCCATTTTTGAGGCATTTTTTGCAATTTTTGTTATTTCATCTTTCAGTATGCGGTATCTTTCAATTTTTTTATTATGACAGCGCAAACCGCAATATTTGCAATTGCAATTACAAATATTTGAAAATTCAATAAGTCCTCTTAAATGGACATTATCTCCGACATTTTCTTTCCTAACCTTATTGGCAAGTGTGAATAACCAATCATTTTTGGTGTCATCGTTTAGTATATTAATTATTTCATCTCTTTTTAACACGTTATTAAGTTTACCATAAAGACTTGATATTGTGTACTTTTAGACAAATTGAATAAAAATCAAGTATAATTGCATAAAATCTTAACAAATTAAATAAAAATTTACGTTCTGAAACATTTTGTGTCACGGGGCATGCTTTATGATAGATTAGGTGAGTAAGGAATAGTTTAGTAAGGAGATAATGAATGGCTGAATATTTGAGCAAAGAAGAGATTAAACAGTGGAGAAGCTCATTAGAAAAAATTACTTTAGAAGAATTTGCAGCCAGATTAGGCAAAAAAATTGAACAAAAAAAGACTACAAATGATTTGGTCGATATTGTTTTGCATGGGAAACCGGTTGTTTCAAGAGAGCCGGAATGGACTTCAGGTGTTGAAAGATTGAGTACTATTGCTAACAGAGCCTATGAAAAAGAAAAAGATCTTTATATTTCACCTTTTTCTGTTAAAAATTTACAAAATGATACTGAAAAAACAGAAAAACCTGTTAAAAAGACCAGTAAATCTGAAAAAGTAAAACCAAAGGCAAAAAAATCTGAAAAATTAGTTAACAAGATTAAAAAAGAAATTGTAAATGAGGTTAAAACAGGCGATGTTGTTAGGGATGAAGTCAGAGTAGTGTTTAAAAAAGCATTAACAGATCGTGAGCAAAGAGTATTTGATTACTTTTCATCTCACAGAAATGAAATTGTTTATGCAAAAGACCTTGCTGACTTGTTAGAACTTCCTAGAGATTATGTTTACAAGTATATCAAAAACTTGCGTGCAAAAATCGAAGGAGAAGCACTTCAAAATGCAGACAAAGGTGGGTTTATACTCACTGCAAAGTAGATTTAAAGTGCAAATTTAAATAAAAAGCCGAACTTTTTTGTTCGGCTTTATTTTTTTTATTCAATATCAACCTTTGCCCCAACAAATTCCAATGCTTTTTTAGTCATTTCTGCTTCTGCATCAGAAATGTTTGTCATAAACACTGTTGGAACGGCTTCAGTAATCCATTTTGCTTGGTCATAAGGAATTCCTGTTACTTGCCTTAGTGTTGCCATAACCGTAGCTTTATTTTCTCCGAGTTCCTTTAGAATGAGGTTGCGTTCGCCTGTGTTTTTATTTATAATAAAAGATCTTCCGCCAAAAATTTTTTTATAGTACACAATACACATTCTTCTAAAGTTTTTAACAAATTTAATTACGTCAAATTTATCCATATCAAATTTTGTATATTTTTTTAGGATATCTCTAATTATTATAATCAGCATCAGAGCAATTGCACCATATAAAAATCTTTCGTCTAACATTTTTACCTCACAAAATAAGCGGACAATCCTTAAAAGATTGCCCGCTTATTCTAACATTTTTTATGTATAAAATCAAATTGTAAAAAATACTACTTGATTTCAACACCAGCGCCTGCTGCTTCAAGAGTTTTCTTGATTTCTTCAGCTTCAGCCTTTTTGACATTTTCTTTAACAGCCTTAGGAGCAGCTTCAACTAAGTCTTTTGCTTCTTTCAAGCCTAAGCCTGTGATGTTTCTTACTTCTTTCAATACAGCAATTTTCTTATCAGCCGGAACAGAAGCTAAGATAACTGATACTTCAGCATCAGGATCATCAGCCGGTGCTGCTGCGCCTGCTGCTGCCGGTGCTGCTGCAACTGCTACAGGAGCTGCTGCTGATACGCCGAATTTTTCTTCCATAGCTTTTACTAATTCAGCTGCTTCTAATAATGTTAATTTTTCAATTGATTCTAAAATAGTTTCTACGTTACTCATTTTTATTTCTCCTTTTTAGTTTTTGTGTACAAATAGTTTTCTTACTCTTTATGTAAGAGGTTCTGAATCGAGTTCAGAATGACAGCATAATAGAATTATGCTGCTTTTTGATCTCTAACTGCTGCAATAGCACGTGTAAGAGATGCCATAACTCCGTTGACACAACCAACAAGTCCTGAAGCAGGTGAGTTGATTGAACCAAGCATTTTTGCAAACAGTTCTTCTTTTGAAGGAAGGCTTGCAAGTGCTTTGGTTTCTTCTACGGATAATAATTTCCCGTCTAAAACAGCACCTAAAATTTCGCATTTTTTAGCTTTATCAATAAAAGTTTTCAATGCTTTTGCAGGTGCTACAGGATCATCAAAACCAAATGCCAAAGCAACAGGGCCTGTTAATTTCTCTGCTAATGGTTCGTATGAGGTACCTTTAATAGCAATTTTTGCCAAAGTATTTTTGGTAACCATGTAATCGCCGCCATCTTTTTGGAGTCCGCGTCTTAATTCTGTTATTTCTTCAACGGATAATCCTTTATAATCAGTGATTATAGCAACCTGTGCTTTTTCAATTTTTGACTTGATTTCATCAATTTTTTCTGATTTAAATGCTTTTGTTGACATTTTTTCTCCTTTTGCTAACCGGAAATTTTTATCCGGTTTATTTGTATCGACCTTAAAGTGTAAACTAAAAAAGACTTTGCTTTTTTAGTTTAACCGCAAAATCTTATACTAAAGTCTTTTGTTCTCTTAGAACATACTATTTACTTTCGGTATAACCTCGGTTAGATGATTATTCTATTAAGTCTTTCGACACTAACTGTCTGCGGTTGTATGCTTATAATATCATATTAATCTATAAAATCAAGTAAAAATTTTATATATCTTTACACTTTCAATTTTAGTAGCAATTTTTTCGAAAAACATGTTTTTATATATGTATGGTAGATAGTAATTATTATGTGGAAAATCCGGCAAATAACTTTATGCACAACGGTAACAAACCTTTAGTAGGAGTTGTGGATTTTCCTAACCGTTTGCCGATAAACAGGCCTTATAACTATTTTGATGCACAAGCAACGTATTACAATTTGCAGAATGATATTTGGCAAAAACAAAAAATTGCAAATCCGCAGAATGTTAAAAAAGGTGTTCCCAAAATTATAAAAATTGCTGCAGGAACATTATTAGCAATTCCTTTACTTTTTTGCGGGTACAAAGGTATACAAAAACTCATAGCAAAATTTAAGCATTAATTTTCTGTTTCGAGATCTGTTTCAGGTCTTGTTTCAGTTTCTTCTTCTTCAGGTTTTGATTCTGTTTTGTTTTTATTTTTTACTTTTATCTTTGTTACAGGTTTTACTTCTTGCTCTGTGTCTTTGACTTCAACTTCTCTTAATTGTGTGTAAATTATTGGAGAAAAGTCTTTCATTGTAACAATATCAATAATTTTGTATGAATGAGGCATCCCTAAAAGTGATGGAGTTGAAATGTGGTAAACTCCGTTTTTCATGTTTTCCCCATTAGTGTGTAAATGTCCGGAAATTACAGCCAGAACATTATCGTGGGAGTCAAGAATAGCCTTATAATCTTCAACTTTATATGTTTTGTGAGTTTTTAGCCTGCCTTTTGCTCCGTCAGGATATTCAACAGGGAAGTGTTGAAAGATAATAACAGTACGCTTTCTGTTTTGGGTTAGTGTTTTGTCTAACCAATTTAGAGTATCTTTTCTGAAATATCCGGCAGGTCCTGGAATAACTTCCTTAGCACCGTCAACAATTAAAAATTCAAATCCTTTTTTACGCCATTTATAATTAGGTTTTCTTTGACGTATTTTTATGTTGCTCTTACGTAATATAGCCAAATAATGGCTTTTAGGCATCCCGTTTGTTTTATAAACATCGTGATTCCCTATTACAACATAGTATGGAACTTTTAATTTTTTTGCAATTGATGCAAATATTTTTAAATCATCTTCTGTCGCATAGTTTACGTTATCTCCTGTAAATACAACGAAAGAAACATCATCTAAGGTGTTTATATCTTCAATAGTTGATTTCAAAACTTTTTGTGAATATGGTGAATTTTTTGCCAAATGGCAATCTGTAACCTGTATAAATTTTATATTTTCTGCAAATGTTTTGCAGCCTCCAAATGCAAAACAAATTATTAAAATGAATAATATTATAAACTTTTTCATATACAATTCTCCCTTGACTCAATTATAGCATAAATTAGTTTGTGTGTTAAAATTAAGATATGAGATTAGATAAGTTTTTAAAAGTATCACGTTTAATAAAGCGCAGAACAGTTGCAAATGAAGTTTCTGATATGGGTAGAGTTTTTGTAAATGGTAACCCTTCAAAGCCTGCAAAACAGATTAAAGAAAACGATATAATTGAAATTGAATATGCCGCAAGAACACTAAAGGTTAAAGTCTTGAAGGTTCCGCAAGGTGCAGTCAGCGTTCAGGAAGCACCGAGCTTATACATTGAATTATAAATTACTTCTTAACTCTCTTTTCGCTATTCACTACTTACTGCTCACTTCAAATGTTAAGCAATGTAACAAAATAATGCAGCACTGAAATCCTGACTTTTCAAATTACTTTATTAAAGTATAGAGAAGAGAACATGGAGATAGTAAGATGAGATTTCTAAAAATTGGCGACTTGGGCGGCGTACGTAATATAGGTTCTAAAACAGGTATCGAAAAAAATACCGCAGCACTCCCGAGGATGGGTATATTTGGATATGGATTTGATAAAACTACTGCGGCTAGTGCCATATCTAAGCCAAGCGGAGTGGTTTCTCAAGAATTGGCTGCTAAGTGGGCTAATGTTGCACCCCTGCAAGGTCCGCCTACACAATTGGTTATAGACGATGCTTATTATATACCTGATAAAGCATTTGCAGATGAAGAAGTATAAATAAATAATAAAATAGCCGAGGTGAAAACCTCGGCTATTTTGTATTAATAATTTAACTAAGCAGAATAAACAGAAACCTGTTTTCTGTCGCGTCTGTGAGGCTCAAATTTAACTTGACCGTCAATCAATGCATACAAAGTATCATCTGAACCGATACCTACATTGTTGCCCGGATGAATCTTTGTTCCTCTTTGGCGAACTAGGATATTACCTGCTTTAACTGTTTCTCCGCCGAACTTTTTGACGCCCAAGCGCTTTGCTTCGGAGTCACGACCGTTACGGGTGGATCCCATACCTTTCTTATGTGCCATTTTATATTCTCCTTTTAATTATTTTTGTTCCAATTATTCTGCTGCTTCAGTTGATTCTTCTTTAGCAGATTTTTTTGCAGAGGTTCTGATTTTTGAAATCATTACTCTTGTAAATTCTTGTCTGTGACCTTGTTTTTTTCTGTATCCTTTTTTAGGTCTTTGTTTGAAAACAATAATTTTCTTAGCTTTATCTTGTTTAAGGATTTTACCTTCAACAGATGCTCCTGATACATAAGGCTGACCAACTTTTGATTTTTTGCCGTTTACAATCATAACAATATTATCAAAAGTAACTTTTGATTCAACATTGCCTTCTAATTTTTCAATATCAACGTAGCGTCCTTCTTCTACTTGATACTGTTTACCGCCTGTTTCTACAATTGCGTACATCGTTTTTGTCCTTTCAAATTGTGGGTTCGTAACCTTTGTTAAAAGCTAGTGTTAAAGGTTTTATTAACGATTGCCCGAGTAATCACTAGCATAATTATTACCCGCTGATATCCTGTTGTCAAGCATTTTTAATATTTGTTAATTTTTGAATATTTATTTCTTATTTGAAGTAAAATATTCTTATGATGTTTAGAAAAGAAGATTTGATTAAGGCTACGGGAGCAAAAGTTTTAAGGGATAGCGGGTCGGATGTTAATTTCAATATCTCAACCGATACCAGAACTATTTGTAATAAAGATATATATTTGCCGCTTAAAGGTGAAACATTTGATGGTGAAAAATTTATTGGTAAGGCTATCGAAAGCGGTGTAAAGGCATATTTTACGACATCAGATTTACTTTTTGAAGATGCGGATTTGGTTTTAAAAGTGCCTGACACAAAAGATGCTTATATGAAAATTGCACAGTTTTACCTAAGCAGTGTTAATCCGATTAAAGTCGGAATAACCGGTAGTGCTGGGAAAACGACCACAAAGGAAATGGTTTATTCCGTTCTGAATTACAAATTTAATACTCATAAGACTTTTTCAAATCACAATAATGAAATCGGGTTTTGTCAAACGGTTCTGACGATGCCTCACGACACTCAAATACTTATTGTTGAAATGGGTATGCGCGGCTTAGGAGAAATTGACTACATAACAAAATACTTAGAGCCTGATTATGCAATAGTTACAAACTGTGGCAGCGCACATGTAGGCAGGCTTGGTTCTTTAGATAATATTGCAATAGCCAAGTGTGAAATAGCAAATACGCTTAATTCTGACGGTGCGTTTATTGCGTTAAATCAAGATATAATTAAAAAACATCTTAATTTTAAAGGAGAAAAAATTTATTATTCACTTAATGATGTTGAGGTGTTAGAAAGAAAGCCTTCTTATTCAAAATTTTTATATAAAGGTTGTGAGTATGAATTAAATGTTGAAGGCGACTATAACATTGAAAATTCTCTTTCTGCTATAAATATAGGGCTAAAAGTCGGGATGACACCTTCAGAAATTGCAAGCGGTCTTAAAACTTATCGTCCAATAGAAAAACGCTGGGAAGTTGTGGAAATTAAAGGTTTAAAGTTTATAAATGACAGCTACAATGCTAATCCCGAATCTATGAAAGCATCTGTAAAGGCTTTTATTGAGCTTTACCCGAATCCAGTTGTCGTTCTTGGTGATATGGGCGAGCTTGGTACTCAAGAAGTCCAATATCATGTACAAGTAGGAGAGTATTTATCAGCTTTAAATAAATATGTTAAGTATATTTTAGTTGGTAAACTTGCTGCAAAAATTGGCTATCCGCTTCAAATGAAAGGGTTTGAAGTCGAATATTTCGACAATAATGAACAGGTTGCGCTTTACATTGTTGAAAATTTGGACAAGAGTAATACAATATTTTTGAAAGCCTCAAGGTCAATGAGGTTTGAAGAAATATTAGAAAAAATCAAAGAATGAGGGATATATAAAAATGATAATGACAGCCGTTGCTTTTCTTTTAGGGCTAATATTGTGTTCACTTTTTGGAGTGCCTTATATAGATTTTTTAAAGAAGAAAATGATAGGTCAGTATGTAAAGGAATTGGCTCCGGAAAATCATGCCAAAAAGCAGGGGACACCTACAACCGGCGGAATTTTTATTGTAGGAGCAATAATTATGGCATCAGTTATAGTTTTATCGCTTGCCAGAGAAATGTCTACTCTTGCATTAATTACAATTATAACCCTGTTTTTCTACACTTTAGCAGGGTTTCAGGATGATTTCATCAAGATAAAAGGAAAAGGGAATGATGGGTTAACCCCGCGTGGAAAATTATTCAGGCAAATTGCAATTGCTCTTTTACCAACTATGACGCTTGTTATCTCTCATCCTGAGGCTTGTACATTTACTATTGGGCATTGGACTATAAATATGGGTTGGTTTTATCCCTTGTTTGCTGTTTTCATAATAACAGGAGCTTCTAATGCTTATAATCTGACAGATGGTCTTGACGGTTTAGCGGCAGGGTGCGGAGTTTCGGCATTTATTGCGGCATCAATAATTTCGTTGTGTTCCGGACACACCGATCTTGCCATTATATCAGCATCGGTTGCAGGCGCTTTAATTGGATTTTTACAGTACAATAAGCCAAAAGCACAAGTATTTATGGGCGATACAGGCTCGCTTGCCATTGGGGGGCTTCTAGGTACAATTGCAGTTCTTGGAAAATTTGAGTTCTTGCTTATTTTCTTAGGCGCAGTTTTTGTTATGGAAACTTTATCAGTAATTATTCAGGTAACCAGCTTTAAAACAACAGGGAAACGTGTTTTCAGAATGGCGCCGATACACCATCACTTTGAGCTTCTTGGTTGGAGTGAAAAGAAAGTTGTTATTGTATTTTCTATTGTTTCGTTGTTGTGTTCTGTTTTGGCTGTTTTATTATATGGATTATTTTCTAAGGGGATTTTGTAATGAGCGTAAGAGGTAAAAAAGTTTTAGTTCTTGGTTTATCAAAAAGCGGTATTGCTGCTGCTAAATTTGCGAAAAAACATGGTGCTGATGTCTATTTGACTGAATATAATGACGTAACAACAAAAGAGCAGTCAGACAATGCTAAGATGCTCGAAGATTTAGGCATCCATGTTGAATATGGCGGGCACAGTGATAACTTCATCAAAAAGTCGGATATCGCAGTTACAAGTCCGGGAATTTCTCCACACAGCCAAATAATAAAGCGTGTAAGGGCAGAACAAATACCTGTTATATCTGAACTTGAACTTGCTTACAGAGAATGTGATATCCCGTTTATAATAATTACAGGAACAAATGGGAAAACGACTACAACTTCACTGACACAGCATATATTGAGTAAAAAATTGAGAACTGAAGCCTGTGGGAACATAGGAACTCCGCCTTGTCTTGTCGCCGACGAAAATCTTGATTATTTTGTTTGTGAGGCAAGCTCATTTCAGCTTGATATGAGCACTTCGCTCAAACCGTATATTGCTGTCTGGACAAATTTTACACCGGACCATATTGATTGGCATAACGGGCTTGAAAACTACTTTAATGCAAAAGCAAGAGTATTTCGTGAGCCTCAAACAGCGAAATATTGTGTATTAAACGCAAAAGATTCAAGGCTGCTTGAATTTTCAAAAGAAATTAAGAGTAATGTGTTTATGTTTGGTGATAACATTGGAGAAAATTGCTGCTATCACGAAAGAGGCTCAATATTCTACAAGCATGATGGGGTTGTAGAAGAAATTGTAAAACTTTCAGATTGTCATTTAATTGGAGAACACAATTATCAGAATATTGAGTGTGCTGTTATTTGTGCAAAGCTTACGGGGATTGATAATGAAACAATTAAAAATGCCGTTATTGAATTTAGGGCTCCCGAACACCGTTTGGAAAAAGTTGCACAAAAAGATGGGATAACATTTTATAATGATTCAAAAGCAACAAATCCGGAGGCTTCTATCGTTGCAATTGATTCATTTAATGATGAAAATGTTGTTTTAATTGCAGGAGGCAGAGATAAAAATACTGATTTAAAAGAGTTTTGTGAATCTATAAAAAAACATGTTAAAACTGTTATTTTAATTGGTGAAGCAACTCAAAGATTTGAAGAAAATTTAACAAAATACGGTTTTAATAACATAATTAAAGAAACAAGTATGCAGAGTGCAATAGATAAAGCAATTGAACTCAAACCTAATGTTGTATTATTATCACCGGCTTGTGCAAGTTTCGATATGTTCAACAGCTATGAACATAGGGGAGAGGTATTCAAAGAATATGTCCTATCAAAAGTATAATAACCCTCTAAATTCAAATAATTCTGCTAAAAAAAGAAAAAGACAAGGAACTGTACTTTTGTCGCATGATAAGCATTTGCTGTTGATTGTCATATTTTTGGTTATTATTGGTTTTCTTGCGATTTTTTCAGCAACTGCACCAAAATGCATGAGGGAAGGTGTAAGCCTTATAAGTTTTCTCTTAAAACAGGGTATTTTTGCAGCAGTAGGTTTTGTTGCATTAGCATTTTTTTCAAATTATGATTACCATAAACTTGAAAAATTTAATATAAAATTTCTGTGGTTTGTACTTATAATGCTTTGTATTGTTAAATTTACGCCATTAGGTATGGAAATTAATGGTGCAAGGCGCTGGTTGAATCTGGGCTTTATGCAGCTTCAGCCGTCAGAATTCGCAAAGCCGCTTTTTTGTATGCTTCTTGCAAGTGCATTTAAAGATAAAGTTAAAATATTTGAACCAAAATTTTTAATAAAAATTTTGATTCCCCTATTAATTTTGTTATTTCTTGTTTTCAAACAACCGAATTTAAGTATGGTTATTATTTTACTTGTTACAGGTTTTGCGATGTATATTGCTGCTGGTGGCCCACTTATAATTCTTGGTATTGGCGGAGGTTTACTTGGTATAGGTGTAATTTCTATGATACCAAAACTTTTGCATGGTTATCAGATGGACAGAATTAATATTTGGTTAAATCCTGGTAGTGACGCACAAGGTAAAGGTTATAATATAATTCAATCCCTTATAGCATTTGCTTCGGGTGGATTTAGTGGTACAGGCTACGGAGGTTCAATACAAAAACTAGCTTATTTGCCAGAGTGCCATACTGATTTTATCTTTTCTATTATTGCCGAAGAATTTGGTTTTTTGGGATGCTTCTTTGTAGTTGGTCTTTTTGCCGCACTGGTTCATAGAGGTCTTAAAGTTGCAAAAAGATGTCCTGATATGTATGGAAAATTGCTTGCAATCGGTATTACATTTATTTTTGGATTTCAAGCATTTCTGAATATGTCTGTTGCTAGTTCATTACTTCCCGTAACCGGTGTAACTTTGCCCTTTATAAGTTACGGCGGTACTTCTATAGTTGTATTTCTGTCTATGATAGGGATTTTATTGAACATATCTAGACAAAGAGTAAAAAGAATAAGGACAGAGGTTAATGAATAAAAAAGTATATTTTATTACAGGTGGAGGAACCGGAGGACATATTTATCCTGCAATCGCAGTTGCTGACGGCTTGCTGCTACAGGATGCTACCGAAAAAATTTACTATGTTGGTAATCCTAAGAATTTAGAAGCCAGTATCACAAAAGATAAAAAATATACATTTTTACCTGTTAACAGTTCAGGTATGCCCAGAAAAGCAACACCGGCTTTTTTCATATGGTCGCTTCAAATGTTATTTGCTTGGTTAAAGTGTTGTTATTATATCCTAAAATATAAACCTGATGTAATTTTTGGCACAGGCGGGTATGTTTCTGCTCCTGTATTGGCTGCCGGTGTTACAATGAAAGTTCCTTTTGTAATGCATGATTGCGATGCAAATCCCGGTCTAGTAACAAGAAAATTTGCACCGTTTGCCAAAAGTATATCCGTTGCATTTGATTTTGCGCGTGAAAAATTGCATAACAAAAATTGTTTTGTCAACGGAAACCCAATAAGAAGGGCATTTTTCGCATTGACAAAAGAACAGGCAAGACAAAACATCGGGCTTGAGAATAAATTAACAATTTGTATAATGGGAGGGTCTCAAGGGGCAAAAAAGATTAACGATGCTGCTGTCGGTATATTACGAACTTTGTCAGAACGAAATATACAAGTTATTTTTCAGACCGGCAAAAAGAATTATGACGAAGTTTCTGCTGATTTAGATAATATATATCCTGAGTATAAGAATGATAAGAATATAATTGTCAAGCCGTATTTTGACAATATGTCAGAAGTTTTAAAAGCAAGTGATATTGCGGTATCAAGAGCGGGATCTTTAAGTATATCCGAGCTTTGTGCTAGTGGTGTTGCTGCTATATTTATCCCATATGCGTATGCTGCGGCTGATCACCAGAGAAAAAATGCTGCTTTCATGCTTGACAGCGGGGCAGGATTATATCTCGAAGATAGCGAAACTAATAGTAATTCGTTGCTTTCTGAGATTGATATGCTTGTTAATGATAGCCGACTATTAGACTCAATTAAACAAAATGCACTTTCTCTTGCAAAGTTTGACGGGGTTGAGAGGATTATAAAACAAATTAATGATTGTTGCTAAATTATTTCAGGTTCGCTAAATATTCTTTATTATATTCTAGTGCTTCCTTTGTTGCTGCAATCGAGTATATCGGTTTATTTGAAAAAATATTTCTTGCGGTATTTAAAATATCTTGCGGAGTAATTTTATCAATTTCTTCAAATTGTTTATTTGTATAATTTACGCCATAAGCAGAAGCGGCATTATCTCCAATTATTGAGTTTTTAACCGAATTCATTTCCAAAGATGCTAATATCCCTGATTTCATTGCTTTTTTAGCTTTTTCGAGTTCTTCTTCACTTACATATTGTTTTTTTAATTTTTCTATATTTTCATTAAATCCGTCAATTGACTTTTTAATGTTATCAAGTGATTTTTCACCTGTTTCAGTGTTATTTGTTGTAGTTTTTATTATCAAACTAATTATCCCGCTATCACCTTGCGCATCGTACATTGAATCAACCATATATGCAAGGTGTCTTTGTTCTCTAAGGTCATTAAACAACCTTGATCCCTGTCCCATTCCAAGAATTGTGTTCAAAAGCGTGATACAAACATCATCTTTAATATTTCCGTTTTGTTTAAATTTAAATCCTTCAATAATTTCTGCCTGATTTCTATTTGTTTCTACCGTATAAACCTGCGCAATGTCGTTTTGAATATGACACTTTGCCAAATCAGTGTTTTTAGGTTGAACCGGATAAAACATGGCGGCATTATTAAAAATCACTTGTTTTAATTCCGGATTCTTAGAAAATGGTCCTGTAACAACAATTTGTCCTTGCCCTTTAGATAATATTTCATTATACAACTCAATTACATCGTTATATGTTATGTTATTCAGACTTTCTAATTTATCTTTGTATGTATACGCTCCTTGAGTACCTTCAAACATTGCTTTTTCATAATTATCAAATGCACTTGGTTCTGAGTTTGTATATCTGTCTTTGCAATGCTTGATTGCGCTTTGGAATAACTCATAATTAAAATCAGGTAGGAGTATATTTTCATTGAATAAGTTAAGACTTAAATCTGCTTTATCGCTAGGAAAACTGCCTGATAACCCTAGATTGCTGGTAGTTGCTGTTAAACCGCTATTTATTGCATTTTTATCATTTAAATCTGCTAATTCATCCCAACTGTGACGTTTAGTGCCGCTATATTTAAGAATGTCGTTTAGTATATCGCCAACTGCCGCTTTTTTAGGAGATTTATTTTTCGTAAAATATTCAATTGAATAATTTATAACATCACTGTCTGAGTCAATCAGGGTTATTTCAAAATTATTAGGCATGTGATACTGTTCGATTTTATTCATATCTATTGGAATTTTTTTATTTGTTCCTGTAAATGAGATTTGCTTTATAGTGCTCTGATAATTATTTTTAATGCTTTCTTCAGTTGCTGTTTTGGGGTGAGCAACAGTTATAGAAGTTTTATTTAGATTATAATATTTTTTTGCAGTACTTATGAAATCATCATAAGTCATCATATCCAGAATTTTATCGTAATTCGCCGTCTTATATGGGGTTCCGTTTAAAAAATCCATTCCGATATGATGGTTAAGTTCTGAAGAAGACTGCATTCCTATAGAATTAACTTTTTTTATATTTGTTTTTATTGCTTCAAATTCCTCTGGAGTAGGCGGATTCGTAATTAATTCTCCAATTACTTTGTAAATATCTTTTAAAACCGGCTCAACATTTTCTTCGGGAACTTTTGCAACTATCATTATAACTGATGGGTCAGAAGGTTTTGAGCTTATTCTTTCTATTTGCGGGAAAATATATGCTGAATATTTATTTTCGGTATTTTTCATTCTTGAGTTTGCAAGTCCGAATAAAAGTTGATTTACTGCTCGCAGATAGATGTGGTCCTTCTCATTGTTGTTTTGTACACCTGCAAAACCTAAAAATATTTCTGCAGCACCGGTATTTTTGTTTGATATTATATCTTGTCTTACGGATTTTTCTATCGGCGATAATTTTTCAAATTTTCGGTTTTCTGATGGCATTTTTGTTGAGTTAAAGTATTTTGATACAAGTTCAATTGTTTTTGATTCATCAACATCACCTGTTATTACAGTTACTGTATTAGCAGGGTAATAATTATTATTAAAATACTGAACAACGTCATCCCTTGTGAGAGCATCAATGTTATCTGTGGAACCGGCGATAAGATTTGGTGCTGTTGACTTAATATTAAAGAGATTTTTAAGCATTACAGTTTCAGCGCTTGCGCTGTCATCCGACATATACATATTTATTTCTGAATCAACAATTTTCTTTTCTTTATCTAGCTTTTCCTGTAAAAATTTTGGGGTTTGAACCATGCCAGCATGAAGTTTAATTTGATTTTCGAGGTCAGTTTCTTCAAGCAGCTGTGATTTTATTACATAATCTGTAATGGAGTAATTTGTTGAAGCATTTGTATAAGCACCCATTTTATGAACTTCTTCAAAAAAATCTTTATCGCCTAATGCTTCCGAACCGTTAAATAGGTTATGCTCAATATAATGACTTATTCCTCTTACTCTGTCAGGTTCATTTAATGCTCCTGTATTTACATAACTTTGAACGACGGTATTACCATTTTTAGGAACAATGACTACTTTTTGTCCGTTACCAAGTTTATAATAGTGAGCGGTTAAATTATTAGGCAATTTGATATCTTCAATTTTTGAATATGTCATCGGCTTAGTTACGTAATAATCCGGTGTGACATTTTGAATTATGCCTGCTTCATTTTGTTCGTTTGGTTTTTGCTCTGTAAACGAAGGTGAATACTTTGCACTTTGTATATTAGAGATCTTAAAATTTGGAACAATTTTCATAACACTACCTATGTATATATAAAAACATTATTATAAAAATAATTGCTATATTTTTTGTAAAATTATGTAAAAATATAACATCTTTGGCTCTGATAATAATCATGATATAATAGTTTGGTAGAAGAGGTAGATATGAATAAAACTTTAATAAAATATCCTTATCTCAATAAGGATGTTGAAATATATGAAAATGATAACGGACACAAAATTGTTTTTGCTCATAAAGAGGGAAATATGGTTAATATTTCTTCTTGGGTAAAAACAGGTTCTATAAATGAAGATGATTCAAATAACGGGATATCGCACTTTTTGGAACATTTGATGTTTAAAGGTACACATACGCACAAAGTCGGTGAATTTGATAGGATTCTGGAGTCAAAGGGTGCCATAGTTAATGCTGCAACTTGGAAAGATTATACTTTTTATTATGTAACTTTACCAAAAGGTGAAAATAATAAATATTTTGACATGGCTATTGATTTGCATGCAGATATGATGATGGATCCGGTATTTCCGTATGAAGAACTCGGAGCACCGTTTGACATAAATAATCCCGCCGTTACTGATAAAAGAGAACGCCATGTTGTTATTGAAGAAATTAGAATGAGAAAAGATCAACCTTGGACAAAGGTATATAACCAATGTAATGCAGCAATGTATAAAAATCATCCGTACAAAAGAGATGTCATAGGAACACCTGAAATTATATCGCGTTTAACAAGAGAAGATATTGACAATTATTATCGTAAATTTTATATCCCTAAAAATGTTACAACTATTGTAGTTGGAGATTTCAATCACGAGGAAGTTTTAGAAAAAATTAAATCAAAATTTACTTTCCCTGACAGATTGGAGACTCCTCAAAGAACTGATGAAATTGATGCTCCGACAAATCAAACAAAATATGTAGAAACAAAATCAAATGTTCAAACAGGATATTTGATGTTTGGCTGGTTAGGACCTAAGGCTTGTGAATTGAAAGATTCAATATGTCTCGATTTGATAAGTATTATCTTTGGAGATGGTGTAAGCTCAAGATTACAACAAAATCTTATTGAAAAGATGCCTGAACAGATGTTCAATATGGTTGGCACCGAGCACTATCAATTTAAAGACGGTAATAATTTCTTTATACAAGCTAACTTTAAACCTGAAGTTAAGGATAAAGCAATTGAGCATGTAAAAAGAGAACTTTCAGGCTTGCTTGAAAACAGAATAACTCAGGATGAGCTTTTAAAATCCAAAAAGCGAATAAAGTCAAGATTTGCTAACGAGGCTGAAACAGTTTCAGAAATAGGCGAGAATATTGGCTATTATGAAACAGTATGCGGAAGTATTCAACTTATTGAAGAATATTTACAAGACCTTGAAAGTATTACTGTTGACGACTTGGAAAATACAATAAGAAAATATTTATCTATTGATAATGCTGTTATCTCGGTTCTGGTACCTGAGGATTAATAATGGTTACGGAATTTGATGAAAAATTAGGTGAAATTAAAAATAAGTGCATGAATTGTGAAAAGTGTTCTTTGGGTAAAACCAAGACTAACACTGTTTTTAGTGCCGGAGTACCAAATTCAAGAATCATGCTTATCGGTGAAGCTCCGGGGTATTATGAAGATATGCAAGGTTAACCATTTGTCGGCAAAGCAGGTCAGCTTTTAGATAAAATTTTGGGATGTGTCGGATTTTCTCGTAAGGAAAATATTTATATTTGTAATACCCTAAAATGTCGCCCGCCTGATAATCGTGACCCGTTGCCTGAAGAAAAAGCGGCTTGCAGTGAATATTTAAATGCTCAAATTGAAATTTTGAAACCGCGCATCATTTTACTTTGCGGTAAGGTTGCGGCATATTCATTTATTGACACGAAACTCGGCATAACGAAATTGCGTGGAAAATGATTTGAGGGCCCGAATTTTTCCAAAATGATGCCAATTTTCCATCCGTCATACTTGTTGCGGAATGATTCGCGAGAACAAGGTTCTCCAAAGTGGCTGATGTGGCAGGATATTAAAGAAGTCCGCCGAGTTTATGATCAATTGTCATAGAGTTACTTCACATTCTGCAAAATCATCATAATAAGTGCGGTAAATTTGTCTTTTACATCGTTAGCTGTTGAGATAACTTCCTGATGACTTAATTTTTTACTTGATACACCGCTTGCGTAATTTGTCAGGCAGCTTATACCTATAACATTCATTCCGCAATAGTTTGCTACAATTGCCTCAGGTACGGTTGACATCCCTGCAGCATCTGCACCCATTGCTCTTGCCATTTTAATTTCTGCCGGAGTTTCATAGCTTGGACCTGTAGTTGCAATATACACACCGTGCCGTAAATTCAAGTTTAATAATCTTCCTGCTGCATCAACAATTTTAATAAGACCCTTATTATATATCTCAGACATGTCAGGAAATCTTTCCCCGTATCGTTCATCATTCCTGCCGATAAGCGGATTCGTACCCATAAGGTTAATATGATCTGTAATTACCATTAAATCTCCAGGACGAAAACTTTTGTTTATAATTCCAGCAGCATTGGTTAATATAACAGTATTTACACCAAGCGATTTCAACACTTTAATCGGGTAAGTAATTTGTGACATTGAATGACCTTCGTAATAATGCATTCTCCCTTGCATCATTACAACCCTGCGCCCGACAATATTTGCAAATACTAATTGCCCTTTATGACCTTCAATGGTAGTTCTTGGAAATCCTGGGATTTGCTTGTAAGGTATAGCAAATTCCTGATATTTATCAGCAAGTTCACCGAGTCCTGAACCCAAAACAATACCGATTTCAGGATTAAAATTATCAGTATATGTATTTATATATTCAATTGTTTGTCTCATATTATCCCAATCATCCACAAAAATACACGGGTATATTATAATTCCCCGTGTATATTCACACTAACCTACTAATCTGTTATCATCAGCCTCGGAGGCTTTTACCATCAAAGCATGTTCTACAGGATTTTCTCTTGTAAAAGCACTATCCATTGCTTCCTCGTAGCCAAAACCTTCTCTTGCTTTTCTTGCTTGGCTTTCATCAACTAATTTCTTTGCAAGTTCCGCAATTTCATATACAAGCTTGTATCTGTTGTCTGAATTTTCGTTTAATTCCCATGCTACTTTAATTATCTGATTCATTTGTAAACCTCGCTTTTATACTATACTAGCTATCATATAACAGATTATTTTAAAACACAAGAGTATAATATAATGCAAAAATTAATTTGCGGATTATTGTATGTTTATGCTAATATCAATATATGATTTTGATTAGGAGAGAAAATGATTACAGTTAAAGATGTTGAACATGTTGCAAAACTTGCAAGATTAGAATTAACAGAAGAAGAAAAAGAACTATATACAAAACAGCTTGGAGATGTTTTAAAGTATGTCGATCAGATGAATGAAGTTGATACATCTGATGTAAAACCAATGACTCAAGTTGTTGATTTTTCTAATGTTATGAGAGAGGATGTTCCGAATCAGGAGATTTCTAAGGAGGCACTAATGGCAAATGCACCTGAAGAAGAAAACGGATTTTTTAAGGTTCCGAAAATCGGTTAAGTAGATTGGTGTTGATACGCCAACATTGTAAATTTTAAAGTCGGTATAATTATGCCGAACTACAGTGGGGTAATGATATGACAAAATATATATTTGTAACAGGCGGTGTTGTTAGTTCTTTGGGTAAAGGGATAGTTGCAGCGTCTTTGGGTAAATTGTTAAGGTCAAGAGGTTACAGTGTTATCAACCAAAAATTTGACCCATATATAAATGTTGATCCCGGAACAATGAGTCCGTTTCAGCATGGTGAAGTTTTTGTAACAGATGATGGTGCTGAAACAGACCTTGACTTAGGTCATTACGAAAGATTTACAGACACAAATTTGGGTAAATTTAATAATGTTACTTCCGGTAGTGTTTATCAAAAAGTTATTGAAAAAGAGCGTAAAGGCGATTATTTGGGTGCAACTGTTCAAGTTATACCGCATATCACAAATGAAATTAAATCAAGAATTGTCGGTGCTACCAAGCAGTTTAATCCTGATTTTCATATTATTGAAATTGGCGGTACAATTGGTGACATTGAGTCTTTGCCCTTTATAGAGGCTATCCGGCAATATAAGGCGGAAATGGGTTATGGCAACGCAATTTCAATTCATTGTACATTGCTCCCGTATCTCCCGACATCCGGTGAGTTAAAAACAAAACCATCTCAACACAGTGTAAATGTTTTGAGGAGTTACGGTTTACAGCCTGAAATTTTGGTTTGTCGTACACAAAAACCTATACCTAAAACCGAAAGAGAAAAACTTGCACTGTTTTGTTCAATATCAAAAGATGCCGTTATTGAGTGTCGGGATATGAAAACTATTTATGAAGTGCCATTAGCACTTGAAGAACAAGGACTTTGTTCTGTTGCTTTAAAAATGCTTGGTGTTAAAGAAAAAAGACCGGATTTAAAATCTTGGGAAAAACTTGTTGACAAGATTAAAAATCCGACAAAATCGATAAAAGTCGGCATTGCAGGGAAGTATACAAAGCTTTCTGATGCCTATATCTCTGTTGTTGAATCATTAAAACACGCAGGGTATGCTGACAGTGCATCAGTAGAAATCAAATGGATAAACTCTGAAGATTGTGTTGATTATGACTGCTGCAAAAAGGCTCTATCTGATATTGATGCGGTTGTTGTACCAGGAGGATTTGGTGTTAGAGGTATTGAAGGTAAACTCAATGTTATCCGTTATGCAAGAGAGAATAACCTGCCATTCTTAGGCTTATGTTTAGGCTTGCAGTGTACCGTTATTGAATACGCAAGAAATGTATTGAAACTTGAGGATGCTAATTCTAAAGAGTTTGACGATAATCCAGTAAATCCTGTAATTGATATGATGCTTGACCAAAAACACGTTAAGGGATACGGCGGAACGATGAGATTAGGTGCTTATGACTGTCATCTCAAAAAAGGTACTGTTGCGCATAAGGCATACGGAAAAGATGTAATCTCCGAACGCCACAGACATAGATATGAAGTCAATTATGAATACATTGACAGACTTGCTCAGGCAGGATTGGTATTTTCAGGTATGTCACCTGATGGTATGCTGGCGGAAATCGTCGAGTTGCCGAAACTTGACTGGTTTGTGGCATGTCAATTCCATCCGGAATTTAAGTCACGTCCTGACAAACCGCATCCCCTGTTCAAAGGCTTAATTGATGCAGCATTGAAGCAAAAACAGAAAGGTAAAAATTAATGGAAGTATCCTCTATTCAAAATTTTTGTTTTAAAGGATTATACAAAATTGACAGAAAATTTGTTGGTGACAATACGGAACGGTTTATTTATTCAAATGATGATGTGATTGTCTCTCAAAAACATTATGAAGATGATATTTTTGTTTATACACCGGATAATAAGGACAATGAAATTGAAGAATGCGTCAAAAATGATAACGGTAAATATTGGAAATCAAAACCATTGTCTGAACTTATGATGTATTCAAATCTGTTGAATGAAATATTTAGAGTAAATTACTATAGTAATGGCCATAAACAAGATTGGACTGATTACACAGAAAATTGGCAATCGCCTGAAAAAGATAGTGAGGACGATTTGCCGTTTTAGTTAGCAGATCGGATTAGTTCCGACAATGTACAACCCTCTATGGCACTTTGTGCCGCTTCCCCCAACTAGGGGGCAGAAAGGGGAGTTAGGGGTAATAATGAGTGAAAATTTTGAATTAAAAAAGTTTAATACAGTTAATTTTTTGAATTTGGCATTGGGGTTTCTAGGGTTGCAATTTGCTTGGCAGATGAGAATTATCCTCTCAGGACCTGTAACCGAAAATTTGGGCGCTACCCCTTGGCTTTACGGCTTAATTTGGCTTGCAGGACCATTTACTGGTATGGTTGTTCAGCCTTTAATCGGGGCATTATCAGATAAGACAAAATCCCGTTTTGGCAGACGCAGACCTTATTTGCTTGGAGGCGCAATAATTGCATCAATCGCTTTGTGGTTATTCCCAAATTCGGGTAATATCGCAAATTTATTTGGGCAAAGCGTGCCTGCTTGGACAGGTTTGCTTATTGCAGCAATATTTATCTGGATAATTGATGCTTGCATAAATATTGCACAAGGACCGTACAGAGCAATAATTCCTGATGTTGTCCCACAAGAGCAACATTCGCTTGCTAATTCTTGGATAAGTCTTGCCATTGGTTTAGGTTCTGTTGTTGCTGCGGCTACTGCCCCGTTTTTAAAATTTGCATTTCATGTCCAGATGTCATACTCCGCACAGTTTATAATGGCTGCTTTGGCATTTACACTTGCTATGACTTGGACTTGTATAACCATTAAAGAAAAATCGACACTTGATAAACAGGAGATTCAGAATAATGCTCAGAATGACAATCAAGCGAGTTTTTGGCAGTCGATGAAGGAATTTTTCTTGTTATCACCTGAAGTCGGTAAAATTTGCACTATGCAGTTTTTTACTTGGATAGGTATGATGTGTATGATGATTTTCTTTACAAATTTTGCTATTCATACAGTTTTTGGTGTTCCGGATTTGACTAAACTTGCTGCTGATTTGCAGACGCAGTATTTGCCTGTGCAGGCAAGTGCAACAAATTATTCCTCAATATGCTTTGCTATATTTAACCTGATTTGCTTTGTAATAGCTATTCCTATAGGAATTTTGGCAGGAAAATTCGGCAATAAAAAAATTCATATTATATCCCTAATTTCAATGGTCTTTGCGTATCTCATAATGGGTATATTTAACAGTAATCCGCTTGTAGTAGGTGCAGGTATGGCTTTATCAGGTATAGGCTGGGCAAGTGTTTGTGCTTTGCCGTTTGCAATGCTTTCAAAATATATCAAACCTGGGACTGAAGGCTCTGTTATGGGGATATTTAATATATTTATCGCCGGACCGCAAGTGTTTGTATGTACCTTGGTTGCGTGGATTATTGATAAATCAGTTATCAATAATGGTGATTTATTAAATTATCATTATGAATATTCATTCTTTATTGGTGCTGTTTGTTTACTGATAGCGGCTATGATAACAGCAGGAATAAAAGAAAACAAAAAAGAATAAAAATTAAAAAGTTCGGTTAATTACCGAACTTTTTTTATTCTTCTACAATCTGAGCACCAGCATGCTCTACATTTAGTGTTTTTATTTCACATTTAATATTAAGACTTGTCCAAATATCTTTGACAGTATTTTGTATATTTTCAAGATTATTTTTATTAGAAATAACAAGTATGGATGAACCTGCACCACTTATAACACAACCTAATACATCTTCATTGTGTTTAAAAGCATCCATAATTTCGTCTAAACCTTGAATGAGTTTCATTCTGTATGGTTGATGTAATTTATCTTTAAGTGCAAGTTTTAAAAGCTCTGCATCTTTTGTATGTACCGCTTCAACAAACATAGCAAGTCTTTGAGCATTAAATACAGCATCTTTTAGCGGGACTTCCTTTGGCAAAACTGACCGCGCAATATCTGTTGAAAGTTCAAAATCAGGTACACATACAGTAATAGCCCAATCATTCGGCCATTCGAGTTTGCGATAAACAACAGAACCATCTTCCTCTTGCGATGATATCACCAATCCGCCTACAAATGCGGGAGTAATGTTATCCGGATGCCCTTCAAGCTCGCATGCAATGGATAAAAGAGCCAAATCATCAGCAGGATGTCCTAAAAGTTCATTAGCAGCAACAAGTGCTCCTACAATAACAGAAGCACTACTTCCTAACCCACGTGCTACAGGAATACCTGACTTAATGGTTATTTTTAACTCACTCGGAGTTTGCCCGATTGAATTATACAAAAGCTCTACAGCCTTATAAACAATACTGTTCTCATCCAGTGGAATGTGCTCAAGTGCAAATTCATCAATAGGAATTCCATCGGAAATAACGTTAATATCAACACCTGTTCCAGGTAACACAGTTTCCTCAATAGTAACAGTATTATATAAAGGTAACGCCATTCCTAATGTATCAAATCCTGGCCCAATATTTGCCGTAGTGGCTGGCACTTTTACACTTACTTTCATAAATAACTTCCTCTTGTTCAAATTATACCAAAAATAAGGCAAAAAGACCAAATAAGCGATTTATAATGATGTTAATTTACAAAAATATACAAATTGAAATTTTAGGATAAATGGCTTAAAATGCTATTATGAGTGAGTTTCAAGCATATTTTACTAATGACGGCTCTGTCGGTCTATATAGCCAAAACTATGATGATATCTATCATAGCGCCACAGGAGCGCTAACTGAAGCCTATGAAAAATTTATATACCCTATAAACTGGGATGTATTACTTCTGCATGACAATATTAACATACTTGATATATGCTATGGTATCGGGTACAACACCAAATGTTTTTTAAATTTTATTTTCCAAAATAAAAAAAAATTTTTAAAAAAGAAAAATAATTTTAAAAAATTTTTAAATAAAGATCAATCTTCTAATGAAGATATCGCATCGATATATGCCGATAAAATAATAACCCCAAAAACAAAGAATTGTAACGAAACGATATATACAGATAATGTTTTCAATAAGATTTCTGTAACAGCGATCGATAATGATGAAATTTTGTTTGGATTATCACCTTTTATAAAAACCGGAGTAAAAAATTTTAAGAATGATTCTGATTTATTAAATAAACATAATATTGAAAGATATCTCAAAAAGAAAAACAAAAATTTTCCAAAAATAAAAAATCTCATAAATTTTCAAATTTTATCAAAAATAGCCCAAAATTCGCCAGAAATTCCCCAAAACCCACGTATAATGTCAATTTTGAATACAAAGGAGTATAGTAGATTTTTTATAGGCGATTTAAGGAGGATTAATAAATACCTTTTGAAATATACATCATCTGACTATAATCTTTCCAATTTACATAATATATATTATAGGTATCTATCGTATTGTTATAAAAACAGGCTAAAAAGATATAAAATACAAGACTTTGATTTTAATATAAAAATTGATGATGCAAGAAATGTGATTATAGACGATAAAAATTTATATAATTTGATATTTTTAGATGCATTTACTCCGTCAAAGTGTCCATGTTTATGGTCTTATGATTTTTTTAGACGGCTTTATGAAATTTTGGAGGCTGACGGAATGTTATTAACTTATTCATCATCTGCGCAGGTTCGCTCTGCAATGAAAGAAGCCGGATTTGAAATAGGATATATTTACAATAAACGTTTAAAAAAATATCAGGGAACTGTTGCGGTCAAAAATAAATTACTTATAAAACACCCTTTATCAGATGCCGATTTAGGCCTGTTAAATACAAAGGCAGGTATATTTTATCGTGACGAAAATTTAAACGCCCAAAATGAGGCAATTATAGCGTCACATAAAATAGAAGTTGAAAACAGTAACAGAATATCAAGTTCTCAATATCTTAAAACAAGGAGGAACAATGGATTATGATGTTGTAATAATCGGTGGCGGAACTGCAGGATGTGCCTGCGCATACAACTGTGCAAAACTTGGCTTAAAAACTCTCCTGCTCGAAAAAGAATCCTATCTTGGCGGTACAATGACCGGCGGGCTTGTCGTTCCTGTAATGAAATCAGGGAATAATCAAATTAATACCGATTTTTATAATGTTTTAATTAATGAAATGGCAAAAGCCGGCGCGCAGATTACTTATCAGGATAATCCGGGGTGGTTTAACCCGATAATACTTAAAGATGTGCTCTATAAAATACTGAAAAAAGCAAAGGTTGATATGAAATTTAATTCTTGCATTAATCATGCAGAAGTAAATAATTCAAAAATATTATCTGTATATTTCGATACGATACATACAAATAATATAAAATCTAACGGTAAAATATTATCAGTATGTATCGATGCGAAATACTTTGTAGACTCAACAGGAAATTTAGAATTTTCAAAAAAAATTAATTGCAAATTTTTAAAAAATAATAAAGAAATTCCTCCGATTAGTTTGCGATTTATTATGAGCAATGTTAATAACAAAAAATTTGCAAAGTGGATAGAAGGATTTGATACTGACAGAGAGGTTACAACTGTCGAATACATCGGTTCAGAGCCTTATTTTTCAACTGCTTACACATGGGATAGCGGCAAGAAATGGGCATTATCGCCATTATTTGACGATGCAGTTTCAAATAATATACTAGAAGACACTGACAGAAACTATTTTCAGATATTCAGTATTGCAGGAAGCCCTAACAGCGTGGCTTTTAACTGTCCAAGACTACTTGACAGTTATGATTTGGATGATGAAATTGATATAAATAGGGCAAAAACTGATGGCGCAAAAGCAATTGCGAGAATTGCAAAGTTCTGCAATCTTTATTTAAAAGGGTTCGAGAATGCTTATGTTTCTGATATTGCTGATATTCTGGGAATAAGGGCTTATAGAAGAATAAAAGGGAAATATATTTATACAATTGATGATTTGCGCAGTGGCAAGAAGTTCGATAATCCTGTTTTAATATCTGACTATCCTGTAGATGTTCATTCTAAAAAGAAAAACTTCTCAACGCTAGAAAAGACTGCCGAATATCAGCTTCCTATTGAGAGCCTGATGAGTTCTGATTATGATAATTTATTTGTTGCAGGGCGAGGTTTAAGTGCTGATGAAATGGCTCAAGGTGCACTTAGAGTTCAGGCTAGTTGTTTTTCTATGGGAGAAGCAGTTGCAAAATATATTCGTAATTTAATTTAAAGTTTTATTATATTTTGCCGTATAAATATTTATGAAAGTAGCAAATATATTTAGAAAAATATTTGAGTATAA
>CADAYD010000001.1 GCA_902791985.1 uncultured bacterium | reverse complement strand
AGCGCGGCTAAAACTACGCCGCGCGCTTATCTGACGACCTTTACGAAGTGAGCAATAAATGTTATGCGAGAGAGCATCAAAGGCGGATTTGTTTGAGCGGTAGCGAGTTATCCGCCTCAGGCTCGAGCATATACAATTTATTAGCGAACGGAGTGCAGGTCGCGGGTTTCTTTCTGACGGCTTTCTTTGCCCGAACAAAGAAAGTCGTCATGGCAATCAAAAAGAAAAGTGAACATTAGTTCCGATAATATGTTTTATGTAAAATAATTACTCGACATGCATAGCAATAACAATAGACAGACTATTATACCCGTAATGAAAATAAAATTCCAAAAACACAAACAAAAAGCGGTTTGAAAATCAAACCGCTTCCAATCTTTTTCATTATTTTATCTTACAATATAAACCCTTCCAGACCTTGGTTGTCGAAAATTTCTATAAATTTATCGACTGTACAATTCATTTCGTTTCCTGTTTCATCTATAATTTGAACTACATTATCAAACATAGCATCCTCAACTTCCGCAGATTTTGAAACGAAAAAGATTTCACCATCTTTGTTAAATGTTTCTTCTTGTTCAATAAGACCATTTTGTGTAAATTTTAAATCCATTATGCACCTCAATTTTTTCCTGTATGACTATTATCGGCGCAAACTATAAAAAACTTTAAAATATTAAGAGAAATGTTAACAAATATTTACAATGGCTGCGGAAAATAATCCACAGCCATTGTAAGCGATTTTAAAAATTATGCTACTGTTTGTTTTACAGCCTTTTGTGCTCTGTATAAACTGATTTCTTTACCTAATATATCAAGAATACCAACCATATCAGCACCGCAAGTTCTGCCTGTAATTGCCGCTCTAATTGCCCACATGGTAACTTTTGGCTTCATGCCTGTTGTTTCTTTCCAAAAAGCTCTGAAATCAGCAAGTTTTTCATGTAAATTTTCCTCAGTCCACTCCCAGCTCTGCGCTTTTTCTATAAAGTCTTTGAGGACATTTTGACATTCATCACTATCAAGCGCTTTTTCCCAAGCATCAGGTTCGATTTTTACATCTTTACCGAAGAAATAAGGAACTGCATCCGTTATATCGGATAACAAGGTCAATGGTTCTCTTGTTATTTCGACCATTTTTGTATATTGAGCATCCGTAAGTTCGTCAAGCGGATACTGTGTTAAGTATGGTTTTAATCTTTCTTTGAGGTCTTCTATCGGGAGCATCTTGATATAATGACTATTCATCCATTTTAATTTATCGTACTCAAAAATCGAGTTTGACGATGAAATTTCATTAATTCTAAAATCTTTAGCAATTTCATCAACTGTTTTAATTTCTTCACCATCAGAAGGCGACCACCCTAAAAGTGCAACAAAATTAATAAGAGCTTCGGTCAAATACCCTTCTTTAACGAAATCTGAAACAGCGGTTGCTCCGTGCCTTTTTGAGAGTTTACTTCTATCAGGGGCTAAAATCATACCCAAATGTCCAAAGCGAGGAACATCAAAACCGAGCGCTTCAAAGATTAAGATTTGTTTATAAGTATTAGATATATGATCTTCCCCTCTGATAACGTGAGTAATTTTCATAAGCGCATCATCAATAACAACTGCATAATTGTATGTAGGCGCGCCGTTTGATTTCATAATAACAAAGTCACCAATCAAATTTGTATCGACATGGAGTTTACCTTTAACCAAATCATCAAATTCAAGAATTGATGAATCGTGAAAAGCGGCTTGAGCTTTTGCAATATTAAATCTGATTGCAGGTTTTCTACCCTCTGCTCGGAGTTTAGCTTTTTCTTCTTCAGTTAAGTGTTCGCATTTTTTAGAATATACATATGCTCTTTTTTGAGCAGTTGCTTCTTCTTTTTCGGCCTCAAGTTCTTCAGGAGTACAGAAGCACTCATACGCAAACCCTTTGTCTAAAAGCTCCTGAATATATTTCGGGTAAATATCAAATCTTTGTGATTGAGTGTACGGACCGTAATTTCCGCCTACGTCAGGACCTTCATCCCAGTTTAAACCCAACGCTTTTAAACTGTCAAAAATATTATCAACATACTCTTGTTCAGTTCTTAATGCATCAGTATCTTCTATTCTTAAAATAAATTTTCCGTTATTTTTTTTTGCAAACAAATAATTAAATAAAGCCGTTCTTGCGGTTCCGATATGTAAATTGCCACTTGGTGACGGTGCAATTCTTACTCTAACTTCTGACATTTTAGCCTTCTTTCTGATTTATAATATCGGCGCAGTAACGCCGACCTACACTATTTCGGTAAAAAAATCGTAACACAATGAAAAAGTCATTTCAAGAGAATATTAAACTTAATCTTGAGGAAATTCAATTTGAGGTTCCGCACCGTCATCCGAAGTTTGTTCATCTTCAAGCAGCAAATCAATTATACCTTGAGTTTTATCTTCAAATTTTTTGATTTTTTGTTCTCTTTTATCGATACTTTTTTGAGTCCGGACAACTTTCTTTTCTAACTTTTTGATATCTTTTTCGGTTTGTTTAACTTGATACTGATGATACATTTCTTCAAGTTCTGTTCCTTCCGTTGAACCGGCAAATTTCTGCAAAGCCTTATTGTCACGATACTGGTCTTTATAATCCGCCTTAAGATCTTTTAATTCATATTTATAATCTTCATTTATTTTTTTTACTTCAGCCTTATCAACTGATTTTTTTTGTTTTTCTACTACTTTGTCCTGTTTTTCCAAAAATCTTTCTTCTGTAACAACAATCTGATATTCTTGTGCTCCGTCTTTTTGGAGTTTTAAACCGTTCATACTTATTTTTGGCATAAAATCTTTATCAAACGTAACAAGTTTTGATTGTTCGCCATAGCAATCGACGCTCCAAGTCCCTAGGAACACCGGTTTTTCACCGGTATACCCGTAAGCCTGAACTACAACTCTGTCAGGATAGCCCGCATCAAATCCCAAAGGTTTAATATCCCACCTTTTTTCAACTAAATTTAGATTTGCATACTCTTTCCAATAATATTTTATAGCATCACGAACAGCAGATAAATCATAACTTTTTTTAGATGAGAAATCATATATGTAAATTCTAGTTTCCCAAATTCCGTCCTCGCCGCTGCCGATTTTTTCTTTAGCAAGCAATTTTGTTCCATCAGCATTGAAATCAACAGGAGTTAATGTTCTGTAAATCGCATAATTATCTATAGCCTTATCCGTTGATAAAATAGGATTTTCTTCACGATGAGAAGTATTAGCTTTTAGAATTTTATTAATATTATTTTCTTTTTGATCCAAAGGTATAACAAACAAATCCGCACCCACAGAGCCTGTATCATTGTAATAATATATCGCCGGATATACTAATTTTGTCAAATCAGGGGAAGTAACACCCTGACCATTCACTTGTCTGTTAAAAAACAGTTTGCGTCCTAATTGCAGCTCCACTCCTCCCGGTGGATCATTGAATTTAACTATTTTAAACAATGGCTGCGGAACATATTTAAAATCAGATGGCTTTTCAATCTTCGGGGGCTTAACCTCAAAAGTCGAAGGTTCTTTGTACTCAGAGCGTTTTTCATATTCTTCGACTGTCATATAACCGCTTTCTTCCCTGCCTAAAAGACGTTTGTCACGTTTATATTGCAAATCTTCTTTCTGAACATTATAAATATATTGAATTTCTTTTGAACGATAATCTTTTTTCCCAAACGGATTACGAAATTTTGACGCTTTTGTTTTAGGGGTAACCGCAAAAGCGCATACCCCAAATGATAATATTAAAAGTGTTATTATAATTTTTCTCATCATTGTCATTCTTTAATTTTATTCTTAATAAAGTCAATTAAACCAAACCATCTTTCATTGCAGTCGCAACAGCTTTAGCTCTCGTTTTGACATAAAGCTTTTGCAAAATGTTGTGAACATGAGTTTTTGTTGTTGCAATGGTAATGACCAGTTTTTTTGAGATTTGAGGATTATTCAATCCTTCTACAAGCAGAGCCAAAACTTCCATTTCACGTTCTGTTAAACCATATAGATTTTTTCCTTTTTTATAATTAATTTCCCCGTTTGGTTCATCAGAAGAATTTTTTCTTATATTTGAAAGTACTACTCTTGCAATTGCAGGATCTAACCAACCGACACCTTCACTGACTGCCTTAATAGCAGTTATTGTCTGTTCTGAAGTTGCCCCTTTGGTAATATAGCCATCCGCACCTGCTGCAAAAGAATCCAATATATCATCCTCATCATCACGAGAAGTATTCATAAGTACTTTTATTTCGGGTACAGAATTTTTTATTTTTCTTGTTGCTTCAATACCATCAATAGTAGGAACACCAATATCCATAACTACTAGATCAGGACGTAAATCAAGGGCTTGAGTAACACCCTCCTGCCCGTCGGCACTCGTTCCGATTACTTCGATTAATCCGCTGTTTGATAAAGCAAAAGATAATCCCATCCTTGTCATATCATGATCTTCAACTATCGTTACACGTATTTTTTTATCCATTTTTAAACCATCCTTGATTTAGCAGCTACATCTGTCAGTAAGAATGAAAATTCGCTGCCCTTATTAACTTTACTCTCTACCCAAATTTTCCCGCCATGCGCTTCTACTATCTGCCTTGAAAGATACAATCCTAAACCCGTACCTGTAGAGCGCTTTTTACTCGTACCTTGCGAAAATCTTTTAAATAAATTCGGAATATCCTCTTTGGGAATACCGTTACCGTTATCTGCAACCGAAAATATCAAATCTCCGTTTTGCAACTTGATATAAACATCTATTATGCCGTCTTTATTTGTATAATTCAATGCATTCCCGCACAAATTCATTATTACACGTTTTATTTCCGACCTGTCGGCATCAATTAATATTTCGTCTTTAAAATCCGAATGAACATTAAAATCAATACCTTTGCTCTGCGCTAGCGGAGAAAGCTCCTCATAGCACTGCCGTAAGAGCGAATTTACATCAAAAACCGTCTTATATAAATTCAATTTACCGCTCTCAAACCTATAAACCTCTAATAACGCATTTACAAGACCTAATAAATCTTCATTACTTTTTGCCATGACAGATAACATTTCTCGCTGCTGATCAGAAATTTGTCCCAGCGAACCGTCCAAAAAGAAATTCAAAGTCTTTATAGCTGCAGTAAGAGGTGTCCTTAAATCATGGGTCAATGTTGCTATAAAATCATCTCGGAGCCTTTCTGTTTCTTTTTGAGCAGTAAAATCTCTAATTACCCCTACAAAACGTTCCCCGTCAGACAATGATGCAAAATTTATTTCTGCCGGAATATATTCCCCACTCAAACTATTCCTAATGTACAAATCTCTTAATAAAAACTCTGCCTGCTCCTCCGCTAACCCCAAAATTGATGATTGAACTTCGGATTTTGGAGCCTTATTAAGTGCAGGATTGTCAGTGTAAGCTATCTGCTGAATAGCCATTGAACATAACGTTTCGGCAGAAAGCCCAGTCAAATTTTCGCACGCCGGATTAACCTGTTCAATTTCTCCTTGTTTATTTATAATAATTATTCCGTCTGCACAATAATTGATAATCCCTGATAATTTATCATTTGCTAAAACCAGTTCTTTAGTGCGTTCTTCAACCAATTCTTCAAGCTTCTCAGAATATTTTTTTAACTCAGTTTGTGCAATTTCAAGCTTATCAATCTTATCTCTTAAATCCGCAAGCAAATGACTTCTTTCAATACCGTTTTTGATATTCATTATCAGATCATCATTATCCCAAGGCTTTTCAATATACTTATAAACTCCGATTTCATTTATGGTTTTTATGGCATTTTCTTTATCTGCGTATGCAGTAAGTAAAATCATACTTGTTTCGGGATAAAGTTTTTTAGCCTCTTTTAAGAATTCCAAGCCATTCATCTCCGGCATCAAAAAATCTGAAATAATCAAATCAGGCGCCTCAAGCTTCAAATATTCAAGCGCTTCTCTGGGATTATTATATATCTCAACATCATTAAACCCTTCAACTTTCATCAAAGTTGAAAAGGTCGAAGTTAACAATGTGTCATCATCGACGTATAATATTTTCCCTAAATTCATACCTATATCATATAATACTATGATATTTCAGACAAATTGTTTACAAATGCGCAATAAATAAAAAAAATAAAGCAGCCCGTAAGCCGTGTTCTGTTTTAGATAATCATCTGTCTGGTCCTGAGATTGCTCTCAGGCTCTAGCGGTTCTTTCTCGAGTGGGCGAACAACCTTTATAACCCCGAACTCAACCTTGCATCCGACATGGGTTTACCTAGCCGAAGCCTTCCGACTTCGCTGGTGAAGCTCTTAACTCACCGTTGCACCATCGCCTGTGACATATAATCCATCGGCAGTCTTGTTAGCTTTGCTTAAAAGTGTCTGTCAAATCATAGATTTGTCCGCTCCCTTCACTTACGTTTCGGTCGCAACGGCACTATATTATGTTACGCAGCTGCTTGCCCCGCTCATCGCAGGTCTACCTGTTGCTTCACATCGGCTAACGCATTTCTGTGGCACTATCCGCCGGCTCACACCGCCCGGAGTTTCTCCGGATGCCTGTTCTTGGATGCACGGACTTTCCTCACCTTGCAAATTTAAGGGCAAAACCCTCACCCGCCTTGCAGGCACCTTCTTACTAAAGAAGAAGTGAATTTATTAGGCGCGATTATCCGGCTGCTTTATTCTTTTGTCAATTTGCTATTTATCCGAACCGGTTATGTCATAATCAATACCGACAGCTTTTTTAGCCCAATCCTCCAGGATTTCCAGCTTCCCGTCAGCAGAGATTTTTACAGTAAATTTGTCAAAATCTTTTTTCTTTAAACAGTTTGTTCCTTCTGCATCTTCAGGACTCTTACAATTCGGCTTATCTGCTCCGTTAACATCTATTACGAACTCTATAGAAGGTGTATCAGCACCTTCACTGTCGTTATGGGCAAGATTCATGTTTTGAGCAGTCCATACCATATTATCTTTTGTTTGAAACTCCTTAGTTGTTTCGCCCTCGCCAATAATAACACTATTATCATCCGAATTATTCTTCAAATCCAACTTATTCACAAATAATGTCAAAAACTTAGAATTCGCATCTTCAGTGCCAATATAATCTTCGTTATATCTTCCGCCCCACATTGTACAATCCGCATAGCCATAGCCATCATCAAAACCTTCTCTGGCATCAATATCAGGGGCCTGAGACTTATCAGGATAACAAGCCTCGTTGTTTAGTAAATCAGATGTAATAGTTTGTACGGCATAATAAGCACGTTTTGCCATCAATGAATTTTGATCAGGCATAAGATTTGAGATTACAGGCAGCAATATTGCTATAAGCACACCTATAACCGCTAATGCTATAAGTAATTCCGTCAATGTGAATGCTTTATTTTTCATATTTTTATTCCTTTCAAACAACTCTAAGTAATTATACAATGCGATATTGTTTTTTTCAATACAAACAGGTATAATGTCTTTGATACGATATTATACATAGGATATGTAACATTTTATTAACAAAATAGCAAAATAATATATTTAGATGAGTTAATAACATGTCATGTATTCTAAAATACATGAGAGAAAGTATAAACACGGATATTCCAAACTCACGATAAATTTTGTCGTACGAGTTAAAAATATCCATGAAAAGGTAAGTCTATGGTCGATAACAGGTCTGCCGGATTTTTCGGCATAGGTGGAGCATTTAATTTTAAAAGCGGAGATATTTCAGGTACAGCCGCAAAATTGTCAGATGATAAAATGGGGCAAGGCGGAGAGTATTTTGCCCAACAAAAAGCTGAAGAAGATGAAAATTTAAACGAACAAGAACCTCGTTATATGGACCAAAGCGCCGTATTAAGAGCATCCTTAAATTCATTAGCAATGATGAATGTTGCAAATATTATTAATTCTAATAAACGCAAATCCCCAATCCTCAATCAGGAAGAACAAATCGAACGTGATTTGGATGAAATGATTAAGGTACAAAAAGTTTCTAATCCGTTTAAAGACGATAAAAAATAAGTATTTATAATAAAATTATATGCATTGAACCGTTTTTAGCACAATACAGCATATTACTACCATAAAAATATTTGATGAATCGTTTATTAGCCACAAATATTGTTAATTTATGTAACAATATATATAGGGTATATCAATTTTATATAATTATTTTTTTTTAAATTAATATATTATGTGCTTAAAGTTTAAATAGAAAGGAGACTAAACTATGGTTAATATTGAAAATGTCTCGCTTTCGCCTGTGAGAACAGCATTAAGTAACTTTGGAAGCAATTTAAAAAGAATTATTCCGAATAAGATAGTAAATAACAACCAAAATCATGATACGGGGGATAAACTTCAACGTTCCAACTACGAGCCGATTCCTGCTGAACAACGTCTTGAAGCAGCGATTATAAAATATAATGAATCAAATAAAGAAAGACTTGTAGCAGAAATTAATCGTTCAGGTGAAATTGACAGCGTTTATGATAAGGTTTTACTGGAATATGGTGCATATAAAAATCCCGATTTAAAAGGGTTAACATTTACTCCTGTTTCTGAAAATACAGTAACGACAAAATATCAAGGGAAACCTGTTGAGATAGTATTCAATGTTCTTGAAGATGGCAAAGAGCAGCAAGAAATAAATTTCGAAGATGGCTCTCAAATAAAATATATTACATTTTCTAAAAGCGGGAAAATGGATATAAACGGAGAAGAATTTGAAATGCCTGAAGGAACAATTGTTGAAATTAAATCAGCAAATGGCAGAACTTTCAGTCAATTAATTCAAACTCCGGATATGCAAAGAAAAGTCATTGAAATGCCAGAAGGCTTAGATGAGGCAAAACAAGCCTTAACAACATACAATCCTGTTCAAAATTCTGAAGCCGCGGTTATGCCTACACCGGAATATATGTTGAATTTACTAGGGAAAGCAGATAGTGCAAGAACATTATTGGAATTCTCTAAAATGAACCCCTCAATAACATCGGCTAATGAAATAGCATATCTTGAAAAAAGTATTGCAGAGGGTAAACTTCCGGAAAACACTTCTATAACCGGAGTAAATAAAGATGGCGGGAAAATTCTTACAATTCAAGGAAACAATTGTAAATATGAAGTTTGCGGCTCAGAAATGAGAGTAATTGATAACAACGGAGAAACAAAAATAATTGCACGTTATGAATCAGGACGTGAAACACAAGGTCTTTGGGTCGTATCCTACGATAACGGAAAACCGGTAAGTGCCTCCCGCTATGCTTCATGGAATTTAGATAAGCCGGTATCAACAGTTAATTACACCTACAATAATGATAATACTGTTACTGTTGAATCAATTGACTTAAACGGGAATAAAAATACAGTCAAACAAGCATTTAGTGAAGATTTTTGCCTTAGAATTGACAGAGAACTCAAATTTGTTTCATCAGATTCTCAACATTTAGGTTTGATATTTGAAAATCAAACTCCATATACTACATCTTAAATAGATGAGTGTAAATAAACAGATAGTATGGTTTCATTAAGCAGATAGTTTGCACTTTTGGGTAAAGTTAATTTGTAATAATTCTGTTAAATATTGTTACTATTAGGCAATTTTTGTAAACAAAAATACTTAATATATACATAGGGGAAATAGGAGAACTATTTATGGGACTAGGACAAGTTTTATTTAAAGCTACGGGGTTTATGACAAAAAGAGTTCGTTTAAATAAATGTGCTGAGCTTGGAGAATTTTTAACACAAAGAACAATGCAAGCTGGTAAAACCTCATTGGAAGATGTTTCATTCTTTTTGGAACAAAACTTAAGTCCTGCAAAAATGAAACGTATTAAGGTTGCTGGAGATAAGAATATATTAAGAGATTTTCTTTCAAAGGAAATGGGAATACCAGAAGAATACGCAAAACTTCTTGCAGAACGTAGTACACTATCATCTGCAGTTAAAAGTCCAGTAACAGGGAATGCTTTATTAGATTTAAGAATTGCAGATATGAAACCCTCGCAAGCAATTAATACGTGTGTACACGAAACACAACATCTGCTTAAAAGAACATCTGCTATTGATACAAGATTATCAGAATTATATTTGAAAATACGAGGGGGAAAATATACACAGAAACTAATGCAGAAGTACTCTGAAATATTAAATAAAAAAGCAATGTCAACTCAGGGAATGCTAATGGGGAAGGTTCTTCGTTATAATCACGGAACAGAAGGATTTGCCAATGGTGAAGCGTTAGATATTATTCTTAGCAAAACTGGGTGTAAAGATATAAAGCAATTAAGAGAATACTTAAGAGAAATGATTAGGAAAGAAATCGTTATACCTGGCTGTGATAAGAGAAATTATAAAGTCCTAAAGGGGATAAGAAGTGCATTGAAAGACGAAGCAAATTCTTATAAAATAGGAGGAATTGCATAGAAAAACTACTGTAATGCCTCTGGCATTGCTTTTAATGGTGATACGAAAGCAGAAACAGTATCTCGTCTTTATAGCGAAACAGCTAAAGTATTAAGAGGTGAAGCTCGTAGACAGTGGGTAAATAATATTAAGCGTTTCTTTGGTTTAAAACCGAAAGAATATGCTATTGCCCCCTCATTTAAGAAAAGTACTGAACATATTGTTAGTAAAGAAGAACTTAAGGGAATGTTGGAAGACGGCATTATTACAAAAGAGCAATTTGAACTTCTATCCTAAAGTATCTAAGCTACTTCTTCCAGTCTGTAGGGTGCAATTTTTTGCACCAAATTTGAATAACTTTTATTGGAAAGTTTGTAGGTCGGATTTATTAATCCGACAATAATATTTTTTGTTGGCATAGTAATGCCAACCTACATTTTTCTAATTCTCAAAAGAGGTTGTAACTCAACGACCAGTTTGATAATTTAATAAAAACAGCAGGTAGGATGCAATTTTTTTGCACCAATTATTCAAATTACTCATTTTTGTCGTTTTGTGAGATTTAGATTTTGTCAGCATTTGAATCGAATCTTTACTGTTTTAAAAATCTTTTTGCGGACATTTTTGTTACCAAAACCGGACATTTCGGACATTTCAACTTAATCAACTTCCGACCATAATAAATTGGCAAACGCTGGATTGCTTCAGGCTTTCGCCCTCGCAATGACATGAATACCTTCCGACCAAATGTCCTGTTAAAAGGTAATGAGATTGAAAATAGCAGTCGGCTTGAGAAGAAAAAAACAGGAATTTTGAGGATTATTTTGGTGCATGGGGTTTATTTGGGACATTTGAATTGTAATTCATTAGTCTGTGCTAGCCGACACTTTTACATTATAGCGAATTTATACGAATTGACTGTAATGTAACGAAACTGCTCTTTTTGTCCACTTTCTGTCACCCAAAAGTCCGGTATAAACCCGAGCAAATCGCCAAAACTCAAATATACTCTATATCATAGCGACGACAAAATTAGGACACATAAGTCCCACTTAAAATGCCTATATTTAAGTCGGAACTAAGCCGGAAGTGTTTATAATATTTGAATAGCGGTAAAATCAGCACATAAAATACATTAAATAACAACAATAAATTACTTAGAAATCTATTTATTTCAGTCAATAAAATTTTATGTTATAAATATAATGTAATAATCATGTAATATTCAAATAGAAAAATGACTAGAACAATAGACTTAAAAAGTGAAATTAATAAATTAATAAATAAATATAAGCAAATCTCTGCAATTTATATCTTTGGTTCTCGAGCATATAATACAGGCTCTTTACGTTCAGATATTGATTTATTGATTGTTGCAAGAGAACATATTCACTTGCACTATGAGCAAATAGTAGATAGCGCAATTGATCTATTTTTAACTGTAGATAAGAAAATCGTTACAAATTCATTAAATGGTAGCTTCTTAACACTGAGAAACAATGAATTTACCGATATTATTAAACAAATAGATGCAAAATTGCTGTGGGATAGCAAATCCGGATTTGAACAAAAAAATATCGATGATTATGGAGAGCAAAAAATAAGAATTGGTGTAGATTTTAAACCAAGTATTCTCCCGAACAAATCAAATATTGATGATGAATATCTAGCGATACAAAGATACCTAGATTATGAACATCTACCGAATACTCTTTTAGGAATTAATACCAATGATATACTTAACAACTTGTCAAAGATTATCAAAGATAGCGTAGAAGAGATACAAACAAATTCTTGTAAATTACAATCAAAAAATAAAGCTAAATTTATTAATTCAGAAACTATTAAGTTAAATTCCGAATTCGATTTTCAGAATTATATTCATATAATTTTAAAACCATGGATTCCTTCTTTAAAAAGAGAGGAAATAGTAATAAATATTGCAGGAAATAATAAAAAAATTGATTTTTCATTTGGCATTACAAATAATTTTCTTATTGAAGCAAAGTATATTGGAGATAATAATGATAAGAATCAAGCATATCAAGATATCCAATCTCTAAAAAATTTTTATATGTCAAGTTCTAATACTGATGGTCTGCTTTTTGTTGTTCTGTATGAACCTTCTGTACCGAATTTAAATATTGCCGAATTTAAGAATATGATAACTAATGATAAAGTTAAAATAGAATTTATTAATAACAAACTAAATGTTTAATAAAAATTAGACATTTCTCGTATACCAAGCACCGCGAGTTTTGCCGTGTTTTGTCAGATAATTATTTTCAACCAAGTTTGCTAAATGCTTTTTAATTGTATTTATATTTGTTCCTGTTAATTCAGATAGTTCAGATATTGTTGCTCTGTCTTTTGTTTCAAAAACTTCCATTATTTTTGCCGATATTTCCGGTAAATCTAAATTTGTTTGAACGGATGTATTTGCGTGTTCAATTTTATATTCAAGTCTGATTTTTTGTTTTTGCAAAGTTTTCAGAAAGAACATAAGCCAAGGTTCATAGTTAGGTTCTTTATTCAACGTCGTTTGAGTCTGTCTTAGAGCTCTGTAATAGCCCTCTTTGTTATCCTTGCAAGAAAATTCACCACAAAAATCCCAATAACAATAAGCGGATGATAAAATCTATCCGACAAATTTTTATTAGTCCAATCTACAAGTTCCTGCATTTTTAATGGTGTTTCAAACGGAGTTGCCGTTTCAAAAATAACACCAAGTTCTTTACCTTCACTATCATAGGCGGCAACGGCATTAGAAACTTTTTTATATTCGCCCTTATGTTTTTCATCTTTTGAAGAATATTCAAGCAAAATCTTATGCAATTGTTTTATATAATTTTCTGATAACGGAATAACTTCCCAATCCTCAAAAATTGTATCAGCGAGCTTTGCATAACCGGCAACTTCTTCTTCATCACGATTTGCAAAAGATTGCTTTTTTATTCTGGATAACAATTCTTCAACTTGTTTGTCAGAGAGCTTATTACCTTCAATTCGGTTTGAAGAACCTACACTTTCTATCGTTGCAACTTTTTTTAAAGCTCTTAGTTTTTCAGGAGCCATTTTGCCTAATAACTTCCAAGAACCTTTGAATTCATCAATTTCAGAGATAATTGAAAGCATTTGATTATTAATTTTGATATCTATATTTCCGAACATATTTATACCCAATTAGACCTAATGTGACCTAATAATATATTATTTTTATCTAATTGTCAAGATTGCTAAATCTTAAATAGATGAGATTGAAAATAGCAGTCGGCTTGAGAAGAAAAAAACAGGAATTTTGAGGATTATTGTAAAATAACAGTCGGTTTGAAAAGAAAGAACACATATATTGAGAACTATTTCGTGCAAAAAATTGCACCCTACTTGCTTCGAACCTGGGGTAAATGATATTGTTAAATTTGCTCATCTTTGCTTACACGAAGAAGAAACAATTGAACAAGTTAAGGAATTTCTTATTATTTGTAACAATTCTTGATTTGCTCGTTATATTTAGGCAATTTCTAAAAAGAAAATGACTTTATATAAACATAGGGGAAACACAGGAATAGTTTTATATGAACTTGTCATTATGTAAAAATATTTGTGCACGAATACCTTTTAAAAGAGTATTACCTTTTTTAAAACACTCACGTACAGTACAATTGTCTGGAGCAACAAGAGATGCAATGGAAACAGGATTAAATCAGGCTAGAGTATCAAGATGTGGTTTATTTCCTAGTACACGATTAAGTGAAGCACCCCAAATATCTATTAATATTGGCAATGTACCAGAAAGGACAGTTGGGATATTTGCAGCAACAAGAAATAATTTGAAAGAACTAATAAATTCTATCGGGGATGATTTATCAAAAATAGTAGAATATAACAAAATAACACGTCCGAATGGAAGATTTGTAGTTATAGATAAAGCTAATAGCAAAGCCATGCTTTATGAAGGAGATAAAGTAATTACACGTTTTGATGTTGGAGTTGGTGAATCTATTGGAGATACTTTAAATAATGTGTCATATAATTATGCGACTAAGACATTTGGGAAAGTTGGGAGAACCACTCCTTCAGGGGAATTTAGAACTGCTATGCTCCCTGAAAATTGTGGTAATAAATCAGATTATATAGCTAATGGAAAAACTAATATTGTGCTATTAAATGGAGTGATGCACCCCGCCAGCTATGGCCAAAATACTTCACTAGCATTACATCAATTTCCGAACAATGTATATGAACAGCGTTTACAAGTCCTTAACTCCGAAATAAAAAGAAAAGGAGTATCTACAGGTTGTATTAATTTTAAAACAGAAGATATACAATATTTAGCAGAACAATTACCTGAAGGTACACCTGTTTACGTGTTACCAGAAGAAGTCGGTAATTCATTAAAATTAGTAGAATTACCTAACAATAAAATGTGGTTCAGAACACTGTATAAAGATAATGAAAGAAACAATAATCTTGAAATTGCAATAAATAAATATTTCGGTTTTAATTAGCATATGTGTTGGGTAATACTCGATGATTACATAGTTTGTAGGTTGGGCATACTTGCCCAACAAAAGCTTTTTGAGTGCAAATATTGGGACAAAAAGTACAAATTTACGGACATTTTAGTTACCAAAATCGGACATTTCGGACATTTTGAGTCAACCAATTTCCGACCAAATTAAATAGGCAAAAGCTGGATTGTTTCGGGCTTTCACCCTCGCAATGACGTAAACTACTTCCGACCAAATGTCCTTGTAAACAGACAATTATTTTGGTGCAAAAATTGCACCCTACCTAATTTTCTAAACAATAAATTACCCGACACAAAATGTGTCAGGTAATTTATTCTCCCGGAGATGGATTCGAACCACCGTTAAAAGAGCCAGAATCTTTCGTCCTGCCGCTAGACGATCCGGGATTATAATAATTTATGGAGCGGGTGACGAGACTCGAACTCGCGATCTTCTCCTTGGGAAGGAGACATTCTACCACTGAACTACACCCGCAGATTCCTTTTTATAATAGCACAAAAAAATTAATACAAACATCTAATTTTTTTATCCAACTCTGAAATCAAATTTATGTAATCAGAACTTGACATTATCTTATCAACCGTTTCTATAATCGGTTTTTGAGTTTCATAATCAACATAAGGTATAGGTATTTGCTCAAGATGAGAGCGCAAAACTTTTACTGAATTGAATTTTTTTTCAAAATAAAATTGTGCTATACGCGAATTTAACACTGCAAGGACATATTTGATATCAAGTCCTTTTATTTGCGGAATAAGTATATTGCAGCTGTTGAGGGTCAATGTTTGCGCATTGTCATATGCAAACACAAGTTTTTTAGATATAAATTTATAAACTAATTTTTCTTTTGCACGATAAATTGGTTCCGGCGCACACTGTTGAAACTCATTTGGCTTATAAACAATATAATTAGCGGCATTTTTTATTTTATATTTCTCAACATCAGTGCCTTTTAAAATTGGTTCGGTATCTTTTGTTTTGCGAACGGACAAATACTTAGTATTATTTCCTGTAACAATCCCGAGCGCAAATAACGCATTATCTTTAAGGGTAACCTTATTAGGAATATTTTCTATCCGTTCAAGAAGTTCGTATTCTTTATCATCGCAATTAAATGAAAAAACATCGGAATCAACAGGTCTTTTAATCTGAATAACAAATTCCCTGTCCTTATTTTTAATTCTCAATCCTTTAGTACAAAACGGCCTGTTGTTGTATGAAATTTTTGCAATAATACTCGGACATTGAACCCCATCAAATGTTTCTCCCAGATATTCAAGATATTTTATAGAAGTTCTTTTTGTTATAATACCCCGAAGCGGACTATGTGTTTTTACATTTAAAACTGATTCAGGTAATACAAAACAGATAGTACCGTTTTTATTTAGTTTATTGAGAGCACATTCGGTTATAACATCGTATGATTCAATGTTTGTATTTTGCGCTGTTTTATATTTTTTGCGTAGAAACTCTTTTTCTTCTTGAGTGAAATTGTAAGCCCACGGAGGATTACCAATTATATAATCGTACTTTTTGTCAGTATTGTAATGCAAAAAATCTTGAATTTTTACGTGTTCATACAAGAATTTTTTATCAGGAACTTTATATTTGAGCGCAAAGTTCAACCTTGCGATTTTTACACTCAATTCATCAATATCTCCGGCATAAATATTTTGGAAAGGGATTTGGGTCGGCAAATTAAGAATAAAATTACCGCTTCCACAGCAAGGATCAATTACATCTCCTCTTTTATAATTCTCAAATGTAACTGCTATAAGTTTTTTTACGACATTCGTCGGAGTAAAATATGCCCCTTGAGATTTCCTTTTATTAATTCCGGTTAGTGACATATATAAAAGTCCTAAAATATCTTCGTTTGATTTGTAGATAAAATTAAACATTCCTAAATTCGGATATTTTTCAATTATTACAGCGGTTTGAGAAATATCGTCACAAAGGAATTTGTACTTGGAATAATCAGTTTCACATACGGTTTTAACAATTTTTCGAGCATAGTGAGCAATAATTTCAGCAATATCACATTTTGATAGCTTTATTGATTTATCTTCAACTATATCTATAAGTTTTTGTACTGACACTATATTTTTTGAGTCTTTTGGAATATATGATTTATACAATCCGAACCCTGATTTAAAACTTTTATTGCGGCGGCTTTTAAGATCGGCATTACTTCCGCTGCTTAAATCATTTAACAACTTTTCGCAATATTTTTTATCAAAATATGCATCTTTGGAAACATATTTTGAAGGAATAATTTTACCAAGCTTTAACCAATTTTTTCCTGTTGCAAGAGAAATTTCCAACATTACGCATAATTGGTTTAAACTTAAATATCCCTTTATATACTCATCATTTCTCATTGCACAGATTATAACAAATTTTTATATAACAAACAAATCCTACGGACAGAGATTTTCCCAGTCAGGTTCGGGTTCTTCTTCCCCGGGTTCAACGATGTGCTCATTATTTTCAAGCATTACCATCAATGACAATTTCAACTGCCTTTTATAATTTTCTCTTGCTCTTGCCAAAGTTTTAGCACAGAAAGTAAAGCTTGGAATTTCTTTTATTTCAATATACCAATACGGATTTCCCTCAAAATCCAAATCCTGCCCCTCAATCAACGTCCAGTTCAGATTCAAATAATATTCTAAATTTTTTATTTGCTCTTCCATTTTTAATTTTCCAGTGAAGAATTGCTAAGCGGCTGAGATAACATAATACCTTCGCCCCCGACGACATCAGCCTTTTGACCGTCAATATACAAATATACTGGCAAATCTGAATTTAATTTTACGGTCTTTATTAGCTGATATAATCTTTTGTACAAACTATCTGCGCCCCCTCCGTTAACGAATGATGAATTTAAGTTAACGATTACTCTATCTGGCAATTCTGAGACATTTATAACCTGAGCCCCATTGGGAATTTCCGTATAGACTCCCCTTTGTTTTTCTTCGGGCTTCGGACCATTTAAGAGAGCGTAAACGGAAAATTTGATTTTTGACCCGTCAACATCGGCACTATATTGACGCTTTACAGCCTTATAAACTTCCTCATTATGTTCATTCTTTCCTATAAAATAGACATTTACATATTCTTTAGTCTTAATTTCAGGTTTTTCACTCGGCAGCTCCTGTTCCTTGGTTATACGTTTTGATACTTCAATATCATCAGCCTTAATTTCAGGTTTTGGCATAAACACATTGAACGCCACAACACCAAGCACCATAACCATACAAAAACCTATAAATATAAGTAGAATTTTTTGATTTTTATCCATAATAAAATACCTGCTTAGTCTTTCGGAATTATTATAATCCCATCCGTAACTATTATATTATTTTTTATTGCAACATTCTCAATATAAACTTTTGCATTCTTATTATCAAAGATATTTATCGAAAAATCAAGCGGATTTAATAAATTCATCAAGGTATCTACTTTTTTTAGGTCGAATTTAAACGAATTTGAAGAAAGTCTTGTATTTTCAAAATCTATTTGACCGTTTTCAACTTTTAAATCCGCAGTTAATTCAATTTTTTGAGCCTTCATAAACGGAATATTCACTGTGAAAGAGTAATACAATTTATTCCCGCGTATTGATGATTCTGTAGATGCAACTTTTATTCCAGCAAAGCCAAGTTTATTGACATCATTTATTATTTTTTTATATTTTTCTGACTGCATCGTTCTGTTAATATCATCATTTGACATTTGAATAGCAAATGACATAGGGAATTCTTCTTTAAATACCATATTCCCTTTTTTGTCATATTCAATGTAATTAAAGTCGCATAATGATTTTAATTCCAGGGAAGAAACATATATATCGTCTATACTAACGTCTTTTCCGGTTATTTTCAGAGATTTAAAAATTCCGTTAGATAAATCTTTTGCGCTGTATGATTGAATATTAATATCTACTTTTCCCTGTAATGATTTTTTCAGGGATTTTTTCATTACGGCTTCGGAAACTTTGGTCCTTGTAAAATTTAAACCGGTAATACTGCTCAAAAACGAAGAGAATTTGTTGTTCATATTGTAAGGCTCAACGCAGGTATACTCGCATTTTGATGCGAATGCTGCCGATGAACTTAACAATAATAACCCCAATAATAAAATTAACTTTTTCATAACACCTCAAACACTTTCTTTATTTTAATAATATTTTTATCTAACATTCCAACTGCAACAATTTTATCACCAGAAACGAGAAAAACAATATCCTCGGATAAATTGCTGCCTTGATAATTTATAGACATACCATGAATTATTCTCTCTTTTTCATGTTCGTTTAATTGGTATTTTGCTTGCGGTAAAACATCAATAGGATTTACTAAGTTGTTTTCGATATCTGCAATATTTTTTATCTCATCAAGTTTTATCGCAGTTTTTAAATTAAACATCCCTGCTTTTGTTCGCTCCAATCCGATTAAATAACCGCCGCAAGCAAGTCTTTGACCTATATCATAAGCAATCGAACGAATATATGTTCCTTTTGAACATCCGACAAGAATTTTTGCACACTGCTCCTGCTCATTAAACTCCAAAAGTTTAATTCCCGATATAAAAACTTTACGAGGTTTAATCTCAATTTCTTGCCCTTTTCTGGCGTATTCATAAAGCTTTTTTCCATTAACTTTTATAGCAGAATATTTTGGAGGATACTGCTCTATCTCTCCTTTAAAATCTTTCAATATTGCTTCTAATTCAATTTTAGTAATTTTTTTTGAATAAGTCTTTAAAATTTGTCCGTCTAAATCATATGTATCCGTATCTGCACCAAATTTCACAGTCGCAATATATTCTTTATCATCAGGTAAATATTCAATGAGCCTTGTCGATTTTCCAATGCAAATCGGGAGAACTCCGGTTGCAAAAGGATCTAAAGTGCCTGTATGCCCGATTTGTTTTATATGAGTAATTTTACGCAGCACAGCTATAACATCAAATGATGTCATTCCACCGGGTTTATAAATGTTGATAAACCCGAACAATTACTTTATTTCTCCTCTTGAAATTTTATTTAATAAATCCACAACTCTTGAAGATTGTTCAAGACCGTCTGTGTAGACAAATTTTAATTCCGGAGTAAGTCTTAGGCGCAGTTGCTTTCCGACATTATAACGAATTTTCGGGGTCGATTTTTCTATAATCTCTTTTGTAGCTTCAATATCATCATCTGACCCTAAAACACTATAAATTACTCTTGCAAACGAATTATCATGAGAAACTTCAACATCAACAATTGAAACGACACCTTTCAAACCTCTGATTTCTTTTCTTAGAATTTCAGATATGTCACGCATCAATTCTTTTCTTACTCTTTCGTTTCTCAATGTCATAATATTTTCTCCTTGAATAAGAATATTATAACATGAAAATTGAAAGATATTTATTCATATGATGCCGGATTATATTCTCGTTGCCCCAATTCTTTATCCAGCAAATATGACGATGCACTATCCGAACCAAACGCTTTTATTTTCGATATTATACGCAAGAAATTATCTTCTTCTTCAATTTGCTCTTTTAAATACCAATCAATAAAATTTCTTGTAGCCAAGTCACATTCATCTTCAGTTAAAGATGCAATAGCGTTTATTGAACATGATATAGTTTTTTCGTGCTCATATGCCTTTTGAAAAATGTCTTCAACACCTTCAAAACTTATATCCGGAGCATTTAGGGCTTTTAATTCTACTTTTGCTTTTCTTTTAAGAATGTAGTCAAACAAAATCATTCCATGATCAATTTCTTCTTTTGCCTGTATTTCCATCCATTTAGAAAACCCGTACATACCCATATCAGAGAAATATGCACCCATTGAAAGATACAAATAAGCGGAATAAAATTCTTTATTAATCTGTTCATTTAAAATTTCCTTTACTTTATCGTTAATCATAAACACCTCCCTGTTGTGCTTAAAATTTAAAGTAAAAAAAACAAATAAACATTCACCAAATGTATATAATTAATCATCATGAGTAAACAGTTTTATACATGAACATCTGCCGAAACTTTTTAAGATTGAAGCATCTAATTCTTTTGTAACTACAACCTTCCCATTTATCAAATTTACGCCTTCGGATGAAATTGTACCTTTTTCTTTATCTTTTTTTGTTTCTTTTGATTTTACATCATCTTTAGCCATGTGAGCAGCAGTTTTGCTTTTTTCATCATCAAGAAAAGTTTTTAATTGTCGTCTATATTCTTCATTCCCATACATAGTACGCATTATATCATTCATGACAATTGCAACATATTGCTGTTGTGCAGTATTTTCATTTAATGCCGTAACTAAAGTCGCAGCTTTATCTATTTCTTCATATGATTGCTCATAATACCTCAAACGTCTGAGAAGAAGCGCAAGATTATAATGTGCTTCGTAACTCATTGGCTGAATTTCAATAGCCTTACAATAATTAATTCCGGCATCATCATACCTGCCTGCAAGGTGGTAGGCAATACCTAAATTGTATAACGTATCATAATTTTTAGGGTCTATTTTGAGTGATTTTTTGTATGCATCAATAGCTTTTCCAAGATATTGGCGCTGTTTTTCCCAATCATCGTTCTCATAAAGAGATTTTAATCTATATGTAACACCTATATTGTAATAAGCGATTGCTCTATTTGCCTTGGTACTGATACGATTATTAAAAATGTACGGAATAGAAAGCAATCTACGTTTTGTTTTTACAATTTTATTAAATTGATCGATAGCAATATCAAAATTGCCCAATTTTTGTGTTGCCACAATACCATAATTCATTCGGGCTATCATCATTTTAGGGTTATACTTGAATGCTTGAGAATATGAATATAACGCAGAATAATAATCTTCATAAGAAACATAAATATTACCGAGATTATACCAAGCAGTATAATGTCCGGGAAATAATTTCAAACCCTTATTATAATATTTTATTGCCTTATTGGTATTCATTTTACGATAGGCAACATCACCCTTGTGAACATAATACATCCCTATTGCACGATTAATAATATGAGTTTTTATAAATTGCTGATTGAAATAAACTGCAACAACAATTGCTCCAATTACGAACAATGAAAATAATCCGGATAAGAATTTTCTAAAACAGCCTTTTTTCATACATAGAATCCTATAATAACATATATTAATCTATTTTCATAAAATCCACATCAACCAAATAATGTAACAAAAATGTTACAAAAAAATCAATCAGCGCAATTTTTAAATATGAAAATTTTTTATATAGATAAGGTAGGTAAAAAGGTTAATTTTATTTTGGAGGTAGTTATGAACAATGTAGGTTCAATACAACCGTTAAACATGGGTACATTCCAATTCATGTCCCCGTTCTCATATGACTTCGACAATATTGATATGACATCTATGGGCTCATACACAGGTGCAATGGGAATGAACGGCAGTATATTTAGCCCGATGATGGGCATGGGGGGCTATAATCCGATGTTCGGTATGGGCATGTGCGGAATGGACAGCACATATTTTGATAATATGAAAAATTATCAGCAAAACTGGAACAATTACTACTTAGACTCACAAAGGATGCAACGAAATAACGACGTAAAACTGAATGGAGCAATGGAAGCAATTCAGGAAACAGCCGCAAATTTAAGAGATAAAATCGTCCAAAATGAACAAGATCAAATTCCGGAAGCATATCAAAATTATCTGAATGCAGTTAAAAATGCATACGGAGAAGCATCTGAAGAAGAACTAAACAGCAGAGCACTCTCACTTTACACCCAGTTAAGCGGCAAAACTCTTGTTCAAGACCTCAGAGATCACGGACACACCTCATTGTTACAAGGCTTTATACAGTCAATAACCTTAAATACATATAACAGACGTTCGGCTGAAGACAATATTGCTGATATTACGCACCAATCCGTTCCGACAGGAGAAAAAACAGAACAAAATATCGGAAGAATTGCAGGATGCGGCGCAATAGGAGCAACCGCCTATGGGGCTGCTAAATTACTCGCCGGTAAAAGCGGTTCAATTTTGAAAGGTGCTTCGAAATTCTTAACAACAAAAGCAGGCTTTATAGGTGCAGCAGTTGCAGGATTAGTCGCATTAACGTCAATATTTACCAGTAAGATTTCGACATAATATTCCTTTAGTTTTAGTGTAGTAAATAATAGTGTGTAGCGTTAAAAACCCGAGAATAAATTCTCGGGTTTTACTATTCGTAATTTTTCAAAGTATCATTCAATAAATTTATCATCTCTGCTCGAATGTATTTTGGATTTACAATTTCACATAACTCGCCATATCTCATAAGTCTCGGCAATAACTTATCCAATGGTTCTTCCGAATTAGAAATTACTATAAAATCATCTTTTTTATCCTGTAATTTTTCTCCGGATTTTAATTTATAAGTTTTTGCCAATCGTCCTTTCAATTTAAAAAGAATCGTTGTTGTACTCTGTGATTCAGCACATTTTGAAGGTAACTGAGAAATAGATAAAATATTTGGTAACGGTATTTCAATATTTTGCGTTTTTTTAATATCATAAACTGATAAATATGCGGTTTTTATACTGTATATTATTTCTTTAGGAATACAAATACTTTTTATTTCTTTATTTTTAATTTGATAAATAATTTTTAACTGCATATGCTCCGCACAATATTTTTTGCAATTTTCAATTTGATCTTTTAAATCACTGTAATAGAAAGATAGGTCAAACTCTGAATTAAATTGGCTGAACATATTTTTATCGTTATTACCCATCCTTAAAAATAAATTAAACAGCAAATTTGAAATATTATCATTAATATCTTCATCAGGGATATTACTGCCTGCATTTTCAATAATACTTAAAGCCTTAAGTTCATTTAAAGTATAATGTAAAGAGTAAAGACTGCTTTCCAATTTGTATTTATTTTTTTCTTTTTTTATTTTTACTCCAAAAATTTTCAAAGCATTCACATACTTATTCAGAACAACTTGAACCAAATTTTTTGCTTTATGATTATTATTTTCTTTTTCCTTTTCAATATCTTCTTTAAATATTCGGATAACACTGTCATAATCCGCTTCATCAGCATACAAAAGCTTGAGGAATTTGAATATATTTAAGCAACCGTTATTTAATTTTTGACTAGTTTTCTTCAATATAACCCTCTTTCATTTTTTTCAGAAGCGATATAATTTCTTCTTGATATGACGAAGGCGAAATCACCTTACATTTATTGGCATGAAATAATATCCGCTGCATAATTGCAAATTTATTTTGAGAAGTTATTTCAACAACTACGCAATTTTTATTTTCTTCTATGATTTTTTCATCAGGGCCTATTTCAAATTTTTCATTTTTATCTTTGTAATATTCATAACGAACTGTTAATTCCGGAGATGAAAGCTTTGGAGATTCAAGATTAACACTTATAATTTTAATAATATGAGAAACTAAAAATTCTCCATAGTTTTTATACTCCGAATTATACCCGCAAAGGTACAATTTCCCATTATAAATATTCATTTTGTCTGAAATAATATCAATTTCTTTTTTAACACCAGAATTTTTAGCATTATATAAGATTGTAATTTCTGTATTATTTTGGCAATACTTCATTAAATCTTTTATAAGTCCGGAATTAATATGCCCTATTGGAGAAAGATTTTGAAGCTTTTCTTTTAATTGTTCATTCGAAATATATGGCAATAATTTATCAAACAATTCTTTTAGGGCTAAATAATCTGATATTTCTATAGATTTAGATATTGCCTTATAGATCTTCAAAATACTTTTAACCTGTGCATCAGAAACTTTCAATTCAAATGGATGAGAATCAATATAGTATCTTACTGTTCGTCCTTGATAATTTTTTTTAATATTACAACCGACCTGTTTTAGAGTATTCATGTAAATTCTGATAGTATCAACAGAACATGTCTCTTTTATATATTCATTCGTTTCTATTGCATGTCTTATCTCTTCATAGGTCTTTGGAGATTCTACAAGCATGGAAAAAATAAGCAGAGATTTAAAGCCGCTAAACGACATAAGATTATGTGTGACCGTATTTGTTTCCATGAATCGTTTCATATATCACCAAAATTTTCAATAAATTTACACATAAAGCATGCTAATCTCCATACACTAATTTTATATTGTCAAATAAAATCAAGCAAAAATTTTACATGATTTCATTAAATTATCTTCATTAAGATTTTATAACACGAATTTTTTATTACTGTTTCAAAGGGCATGGTCAATTGTAAAAAAATAATAATTTTTTTTTACTTGTAATCTCAAAAATTTAGCACTAGAGTAAGAAATATAAAGAGCAAGCCTAAAAAATGGCTGCCGGATTTTGGGGATGATTTGACGGATAGTAGGTCAAGTGTAAGTAAAATAGTTAGTATGAAGAAAGATAGAGGTGATGGCTTAAATAGTTTGGAAAGGGAAAGAGATATTTGAGGAATAATTTTGAAGAATGGAGATTAGGGATAATTTTTTAGATATAAACAAGTTTCATTTTATATATCTAGTTTATTAAGGGAGAAAGTAAAACTTTAAGAAGAGAGTAAATAGGATAGTTGTAAACTTCAATATAGTCTGTACCGAAAGTACAGGCTTTTTATTTTATTGAACAAGAGCATTAAGACTCCTCAGAATCTTAATACCCTAAAACATTAACCCTATACGAACTTGAAATATATTAAAAATGTTATAAAATAAACATAAGAGGATTTTATATATGAAAAGAGAATTTATATTTTTGGGACCGCCTGCTTGCGGCAAAGGAACACAAACATCAAAACTCGCAAAACATTTCGGATTCCCTCATATTGATACCGGCTCATTATTAAGAGCAGAAATAGCCTCGGGCAGTGAAAACGGCAAGATTGCAAAGTCCTTTATTGACAAGGGGCATCTTGTTCCTGTTGAACTTGTAGGAGCAATAATTAAAAACAGACTTTCACAAGATGACTGCAAAAACGGCTATATACTTGACGGATATCCAAGAAGTACCGAACAAGCAGATTTATTAACGAAAATCAATGAGGAAATAGATAAAGATATTCCCGCCGGCTTTTGCGCAATATATTTTGATACCAATACGGATATTTTAATTTCAAGAATTGTAAATCGCCGTTCATGCCCGCAATGCGGAGAAATATACAATCTTAAATACAAACCTCCAAAACAAGAAAACAAATGCGACCACTGCGGTTGTGAACTTACTCAAAGAAAAGACGACAACGAAGAAACCGCAAAAGCGAGATTTGAAACATATTTCAATGAAACTGCACCATTAATTGAGTATTATAGAAATAAAAATGTTTTGAAGACTATTAATGCTGAAGGAACAATTAATGACGTCTGGAAAAGACTTTTAGAATTAATCGAAAATTAATAAAATTACGCGACCTTATTATTTTTTGCGACATTAATTTCTTTATGTTCTTTGTTTAAAATATACATATAAAGCATTGATCCAAGAGCCAATAATGTTAAAGTAAAGCCAAGAACAATTCTTGCCGGTCTGGATTTTGTTTGTTTTACGGCATTTTTGAGATTATTTTCCAAGCTGCCCCATTTACCTTCTAAAACACTCATTTGTCCTTTAAACCTTGCACTCCAACCTTTATCAGATTCAAATATCGCATTGAGATAGCGTTCGTTTGCGCTCATACCACGATTATATTTTGTATTATTATGCCAATCTACTTTTTCCTCAATATTTTTCTTGCACATTTCGACAAATGCATCATTGTCATTTGTATAAAGCTCTATGATTTTTTTAATATTATCGCTCATTTGCGGAATTTGATGTTTTATCCTTGCTTTTTCCAGTTTTTCAAGAGAATCATTATAGGTTAATCCATAAACTTCAGGTTTACCCATTACAACATCTTTTGTTATAAACCCATTCACACCATCTATTGTATAATCCCTGAATCCGCCGGAAGCGGTAAGTATAGAAGGAGAGCCTGCAGCTTTCCCCTCTATCGGAGTTATTCCGAACATTTCATATAATGAGGTATAGCATCCAAATTGTGCACATGCATTAAGTCTGTTCGGAGTATAACCGCGACAGATTGCAATATTGTGTTTGTATATTCCTCCGTCAAGCTCACAGATCTGCTTGTAATCATCCATGAGCATTTTAAAGTGCGGATGATTTTTATCCATAAGACCTATACCAAATAAAAATTTAACCTTGAGCTTCATATCTTTCGGTACATCATCACGTTTAAAGAAATGAAGTACAGAGCCGGTAGAAATCGGGTATCCTTTCTGAGTATCCGGTCTGCCAAGTCCTAAGCCCAATATTTGTCCTTCCTTCATCGGTGACAAATATCCTATAACTTCATGCCCTTCACTTAGTTGCTTTTCATCAAAAAACAATTTATTAAGTTCTTTTTGTCCCTTTTCTCCGGCTTCCCACATCAACGTCGTAAACCATTTTGCATTTTTTAATTTTGCATCAAGAACTTCCCTGATATTTGTTCCGTTATACTTGAAAGGGGTGAAATTTTTGGTATTTTCGGGTAATGATAATCCGTTATTTCCACGTCCGAACGGGACATCACGCTCATCAAATCTGAGGTTTTGTATAGTAACACCGTTTGCAACGGGCTTTGTTTCAATACTTGCATAATCTCCTGTCAATCCTTTTGCAGCATCCGGAGTTTCCATGCTCTGCATCTCTTTATCGAAATTCCAAGAAACCGACCCGAGTGAAAAATTCTTAGGATTTTTTCGCACCCCAATGATTGGTATTTTTGTAATATTATAACCGCCAAAATAATCTCTAAACGGTTCAATATATGGTTCGATAACCTTTTTGGCTATATCTTTTTCTCGTTCGGATAATGCAGAGGAATTTAATCCACCATTATAAAAAGCTTTTGCAACAACCGAAAACTGAGGATGTTTTTTGAGTAATTCAATATCTTTTTCATTTCCTACAACCGAAATCATTTGAAACGGATTATATGTTCTGCCTTGATAATCAAAACTTGGATTATGCTCTACTTTATGCGCCTTCATCCCGTTAACTTCTTTGTTCCCGTTTGCAGACATGTTCGCAATATGAAGCATAAATGTTGATGCAGGTCTGTCATGAGCAACCAAACTTGCCGGCTTGTAATACCCGAATTCATCGGTATCCATCTGAGTTGCAAGAGTTTTTGCAAGTGCCCTCATACCATTTGAATTAATTATTTCCGCATCAAACGATGCATTACCGAAACAATCATAGGAATATGGTTTTGCAGTTCTTGCCCATTCAGGAGTATAAATAAAATAATTATGACCACGATTGGCAAATTTTACATAAGACGGGTTATTTTCTGAAACTCGCATTATTTGGTAAGGTACACGTTCAATTTTTCCCAATGTAACAGAAGACGGGAATTCAACAAATCCTTTTGCTCCTGTCGGTTCAATAATATTGTATCTTGATTGGGCATTAGGTCCCTCACCGTTAGGTTTGCTTTGAACAACATAATCAACATATTCAGGGCTAATCTTTAAAAAACGTGCAACATCTTCTTTTGTTGTGCCTATATCATATGATAAAAAGGCACTTGCAGGCATTGTGTCCGGCAAATCTTTTGTCAGAATACCTCTATGAATAAGAAATTTGTGACCGCCTTTTGAATTTGCATGGTTCCAAATTGGGAAAAACTTCCTATCATCAACAGCAACTCCACCGACTTTTTCATATTTATTTAAACTCTCACCAAGTTCAAATCCTACAACTCCCTCTCCTCCTTGAGACATTTCGGATAAGCCGTTACCGGTACATTCAGGAGTAAACTCTGCAATTTGATGAATATTTCTGTGCCCGAAAGATATCGGATAAACATTTGATCTTTGAGGCAATACAGCCGTTTTTGAAAGATTGTTATACTCATAACCCTTCCTTGCACTTGAAGTGTATCCGTTAACAGAATAGACTCGCATAAATTTACCCCACTTTTATATTGAAACCCGTTATTATTACAAAAAACTAAAATAAAAAATTTGCTATAGAATACAGAAATTATTAAGAAATATTAATAAGATATCAAGGGCGAATTATTCGCCCTTGGTTACATAATCTTCCATAGTCTCTTCGACTATTTCTATCGGTTTTTCATCTGAAGATTTTTCTTTCTTTGATGTACGTCTTTTGGCTGCTTTTTCAAAAGCGATTTTACCATCTGACAAGGTCAGCCTTATTGTATCTCCGGCTGTATATTTACCTGAAAGAATTTCTTCTGCAAGACTGTCCTCAACCTTGCGTTGAATCAAACGTCTTAAAGGTCTAGCACCGTATGCTTCAGAATATCCGTTTTCAGCCAAATGATCTTTTACTTCATCTGTCACTTCGATATTCAATTCCTTTTCGGCAAGACGTTTACGTAAGTCTTTCATCATTAAATCAACAATCTGTCTGATTTCTTCTTTAGAAAGATGAGAGAACACAATTGTTTCATCAATACGGTTAAGAAATTCCGGTCTGAATGCTTTTTTCATTTCTTCACTGACCGTATCTTTTAAGTGTTCATATTTATCTTTAGAATCATCATCCGCTGTTGAGAATCCGAGTTTTGATTTGTTTGCAATCATGCTAGCCCCAACATTAGATGTCATGATAATAACCGTATTTTTAAAGCTGATATGGCGGCCTTTAGAATCCGTTAAACGCCCATCATCAAGTATTTGCAGCATTATGTTGAATACATCAGGGTGCGCTTTTTCGATTTCATCGAACAATACAACAGAATAAGGTTTCTTTCTGACAAGTTCAGTCATATTGCCGCCATCTTCATACCCGACATACCCCGGAGGAGAACCGATAAGTTTTGCAGTTGAATGTTTTTCCATAAATTCCGACATGTCAACCCTTATCATATTATCTTCAGAGCCAAACATCGCTTCAGCAAGCGCTTTTGCAAGTTCAGTTTTACCTACCCCTGTCGGACCGCAGAAAATGAAACTTCCAATCGGTCTGTTTGGTGCTTTCAAACCTACTCTTGCACGTCTGATTGCCTTTGAAATAGCAACAATTGCATCATGCTGACCAATAACACGTTCGTGAAGGGTATCTTCAAGGCGCATCAAGCGTTCACTTTCGCCTTCTGTTAACTTGGTTACCGGAACACCTGTCATCATTGCAATGACTTGTGCTACATCTTCAGCATATACAGTTGCTTTATTAACTTCATTTTCGGATTTCCATTGATCAGTAACTTCTCTGATATGTTCTTTTAAATCAGCCTCATCCTCTCGAAGCTGCGATGCTTCTTCAAATTCCTGATTTCTGATAGCTTCTTCTTTTTGCTTAATTAGTTCTTTTAGTTGTTTTTCAAGTTCTTTTGCTTCAGGGCACATCTTTGAGGCCTTTAACCTAACTTTTGAACTTGCCTCATCAATTACATCGATAGCCTTATCAGGCAAAAATCTGTCGTTTATATATTTGCTTGACAACTTTACCGCTGTAACAATCGCATCATCAGAAATATTCAACTGGTGATGTTCTTCATATTTAGGTTTCAAGCCTCTTATAATTTCGATTGATTCCTCTATCGTCGGTTCATCAATTTGGACAGGTTGAAAACGACGTTCAAGTGCGGAATCTTTTTCGATGTATTTCCTGTATTCATCTGATGTTGTTGCACCAATAACTTGAATTTCGCCTCTTGAAAGTGCCGGCTTTAAGATATTTGCTGCATCAATTGCACCTTCAGCAGCACCCGCACCAATTAAAGTATGCATTTCATCAATTACAAGAATAACATTACCTGCTTGACGAATTTCGTCCATAATTTTTTTCAAACGTTCTTCGAATTCGCCACGATATTTTGTACCGGCAACAAGCAGCCCCATATCAAGCTGGATAATTTTTTTACCGTCTAAAATATCAGGAACTTCCGAATTAACAATCCTTATTGCCAAACCTTCCGCTACGGCAGTTTTACCAACCCCCGGTTCGCCTAAAAGAACCGGATTATTTTTTGTTCTTCTTGCAAGTATTTGGATAACACGTTCGATTTCTTTTTCTCGCCCAACAACAGGGTCTAAACGAAGTTCTTGTGCAGCAAGAGTTAAATCTCTGCCAAATTCATCAAGGCTTGGTGTTTTCGCTTTACTTGATGAACTTGATGAAGAACCAGATGAACTTGAAGAACCGGAACCGGCTGTGGTTGTCGGTTTAGATTCCCCAAGCATTTTTATTACGTTACTTCTAACCTTATTTAAGTCAACACCTAAATTTTCAAGAACTCGCGCTGCAACCCCTTCACCCTCTCTGATTAACCCGAGTAAAAGGTGTTCAGTACCTATATAATTATGTCCTAATTGTCTTGCTTCATCCCAAGAAAGCTCCAAAACTCTCTTAGCACGAGGAGTAAAAGGAATTTCTACCGCCACAAAACCTGAACCTCTCCCTATAATTTTTTCGACTTCAGTTCGTGCATCTTTGAGATTTACCCCCATTGATTTAAGAGTTTTTGCGGCAACACCTGTACCTTCACCGATTAAACCAAGCAGAACCTGTTCGGTTCCGACAAAGTTATGCCCGAGTCGGCGTGCTTCTTCCTGTGCAAGCATTATGACTTTAATTGCTTTTTCCGTAAAACGTTCAAACATTTTGCACTCCTATCTCTTCTTATGTAAAAATTATACACGAAAAGAACAAAAGTTTCAATAAAAAATATATAAATTATCCAACTGAAAATATTTTCAAGTGACTACACAAACATTTTTTTTCGTTTATTCTTTATCTTTTCAATTTGCTCTGAGTAATTATTTGCGGTTAAATCACCAACGGATTTGTAAAGCGCTAAAATTGATTGCTCGATATTATCCGAATTCATAGTAATCATATCATTTGCCATTTCTGTATTAGACAGCGCAAGCCTTGTCATGTCACGAAAACCTGAAGATGCCATTTCAAGAGCGAGTTCATTATCCTGAGCAGTTTTAAATATTGCCTGAGCAACCAACATCGGCATGTGTGAAATCAATGCAACCGCCTTATCATGTTCTTCAGGGGTGGTAAAAATCGGTGTTGCTCCAAGTTGTTTAATAATATTCAATAAGACATTATCTTCATTAATTTGCTTTGTAATAACCCATTTTGCGCCTTTGAAAAGACCTTCAAACGAGTTTTCAAACCCTTTATGTTCTGTTCCCGCCATTGGATGTGAAGGAATAAATTCGTACGAATATTGCTTCTGGCAAACAAATCTTTTTAATGAGCAAACATCTGTTACAATTGCATCTTTAGACAAAAATTTTTCTATATTATCCAAAACTTCAAGTGTTTTATTCATAGGAGTACATACAAAAACCAACTCACAATGTGCTAAAGCGCTATAATCTTTATAAATATTATCCCCACTTTGAGACCGGGATACCGCAACAACATCATGTCCAAGACCGGTCAAATCCTTGTATATCGAGCCCCCAATCAAACCTAAACCAATAATTCCGATTTTCATATTTTCTCCTTTATTTTCTAATTGTATCATATTTTTGAAAGTTATGATAATATAATTCTATGGACAGAAAAGATTTTATAAATTCAAAAAGAATTGTAATTAAACTCGGCACAAACATCTTGAGGAACGACGAAGGCTTCATTTCCCTGCCAAGAGTTTATACATTTATTGAAGACATTGCAAACCTTGTCAAATCAGGTAAAGAAGTTATTATAGTGACTTCGGGCGCAGTCGGTATGGGCAAAAAGAGATTAAATTTGCAAGATACAAAAGGAATTGCACTAAAGCAGGCTTGTGCCGCAATCGGTCAATGCAAACTTATGTCAGTTTATGAAAACGGATTTGATACTTATGGATTGACTGCAGCTCAAATTCTACTGACGGAGGACGATTTTTCTATAAGAGAAAGATATTTGAGTTTGCGCACAACTTTTAATAAACTCCTTGAACTCGGCGCAATTCCTATTGTTAATCAAAACGATACCGTTTCAACAATAGAACTTATCAGCCGTGCTCCTGATGTTGGAATGAAGGTAAATTTCTCGGATAATGATAAGCTTTCTGCACTTGTGGCAAGCGAACTCGATGCGGATTTGCTTATCATCTTATCCGATGTAAACGGACTATACGATTCTAATCCGAAAAACAATCCTAATGCACAATTAATCCAAGAAGTTGAAGAAGTCAATGATGATATTATTGCTCTGGCTTCAGGTGTATCCGACGGCGGACGGGGCGGTATGGAATCAAAACTTCTGTCTGCACGACTTGTTACCCGTTTTGGGGGCAAAGTTTTAATCGCAAACGGCAAAGAGCCGTACATTATAAAGAAAATCTTTAACGGCGAAGGTTTTGGAACAATGTTTCTCCCGTCTGATGAGAATTTATCCGACAAAAAACGCTGGATAGGGTATGCAACAAACATTATCGGTAAAATTATCGTTAATGACGGTGCAAAAAACGCACTAATTCAGGACGAAAAAAGTTTATTGCCGATAGGAGTTATTGAGGTTAAAAACGACTTTAAAAAAGGTGATGTAATCTCCATTCTTGATGAAACCGGCAACGAATTTGCAAGAGGAATTGTAAATTACGATTCTGATTCATGCAGAAAAGTTATCGGATGTCATTCGGACAGTATTGTTGAAATTCTAGGGTTCAAAAACTACGATGCGATAATTACAAGAGATAATATAACGATTTTATAAAATAATACCCTCGCCACTTTGGGCTGAGGGCAAGGTGAGGGCTAAATATGGACTTTATCGAAATTGCAAAAAATGCAAAAGAAGCATCATTAAAAATCGCCAGCGTAAATGTTGAGATAAAAAACAAAGCGCTTAATGCAGTTGCAGACGCTATCGAAAATCATAATGCAGAAATTTTTGATGCCAATAAAACAGATTTAGAAAACGCTCAAAATCTTGTTGATGAAGGTAAACTTGCAAAATCGACTTTTAACCGCCTCAAACTTGATGAAAACAAAATGAGAGATATGATTCAGGGGGTGCGTGATATTACAAAGCTTGACGACCCTGTCGGCAAAATTTTGTTAAAACGCGAACTTGATAAAGACCTTATTTTGGAAAAAGTTTCCTGTCCTATCGGAGTTTTGGGGATAATTTTTGAGGCAAGACCTGACGTTATTTCACAAATTTCATCACTTGCAATTAAATCATCAAACGCAGTAATCTTAAAAGGCGGAAAAGAATCGATTAATACTAATAAAAAAATAATGGAAATCATGAACAATGCACTCTCACAGGTTGATGGTTTTCCAAAAAATGTCATTCAGCAGGTATTTACACACGATGATATTTCCCAAATGCTAAAATGCGACGAATATATAAACCTAATTATCCCTCGTGGCGGGAATAAACTGGTTTCTTACATTAAAGAGAATACAAAAATCCCTGTTTTGGGGCATGCAAGCGGGATTTGCCATATTTTTGTCGATAAAAATGCAGATATTGATGATGCAATTAAGATTACGGTTGATGCCAAAACTCAGTACCCAAGTGCCTGCAACGCTGTCGAAACTCTTTTAATACATAAAGATTTTTCTAAGAAAGAAGAACTTTTGGCCGCTTTGCAATTAGAAGAAATAAAACTTGAAATGAATCCTGACAGTTGGGACATTGAATATGGTGATAAAATTTTGTCTGTTAAAATTGTTGATAATATTGAACAAGCCATTGCGCACATCAACAAATACGGCTCAGGACATACCGATTGCATAATAACAAACGATTTAAACAACGCGGAAAAATTTATGAACGAAGTTGATAGTGCCGGCGTTTATCATAATGTTTCAACCCGTTTTGCAGACGGTTTTCGCTACGGTTTTGGGGCAGAGGTCGGAATTTCAACAAACAAAACCCATGCAAGAGGTCCTGTCGGATTAGAAGGCTTAACAATTTATAAATACAAACTTTCGGGCAAAGGTCAAATTGTTGATGATTATGCAAAAGGATTAAAGCAGTTTCACCACAAAGATATTTAGCCGATAATCGTTGAAAATATTTTATAATACATAAACAATGCAACTAAAATTAATAAAACCCCGCAAATTTTCATGATTATCTCGGAAATTTGATAGAATTTTTCTCCGGAAGCTTTGAGTTTTGAAGTTAACACACCTGCAAGAACAAATATAGCACCCTGCCCGAGAGAGAACAAAAAGAGCATTAAAATGGATTGTCCTATATTAGCGCCTACAGCGGCAAAAGCCATTATACTTGCTAAAATAGGCGTTGAACAAGGAGTTCCAATAATAGCAAAAACCGCACCTAATAAAACAGGATATAAAAAATCATTATTAAACTTATTTTGCGGAATCTCCTTAATCAAAGCCGGAAGTTGAATATCAAGCAATCCTACAATATTTAACCCCATAATCAAAATAACGGATGCAGCAATAAGTGCAAAATAAGGATTACCAACAAAAATTTTACCTGTTAAGGCACAAATTAGACCTATTATTGAAAAAACAATACTCGCACCAAATACGAAAAATATCATCTGCACAAAAGTTTTTGCAGGTTTATCATCGCCATATCCCCCGACATACCCAACAATTAATGGCAACATAGAAAGCGAACACGGAGAAATTGATGCAATAAGTCCTCCTATGAAAGAGCCCAAAAACATCAAATATATACTTGACGGATTTTGAAATATTACGAGCAATTCTTCCATTATTATTTCAAACCTTCAATAACCTCAATGTATTCGTCTTTTGAAGCTGCACCTTCAATACGTTTGCACTCTTTACCGTTTGAGTCAAGCATTACTACCGTCGGGACAAGTGTTATATTATATTTTTTAATTAATTTATTATTCATATCTTTTCTTGAATCAACAACAATCGCAGTGTAAGTAATCCTGTCTTTATATTTCGGTAAAATTTCATTAAAAATTTTTTCGACCTCTTTACATTCAAGGCACATGGATGATGAAAATTTAATAATCTGCGGCAAATTTGTATCAGCAATCGCTGTTGCATCTTTATTCCACGATAACCCCCAGAATACCAATAACGGTAAAATTATTATAGCTAGGATTGTTATAATTGATTTTTTACTCATAATTTTCCTCTTTTCTTTTTAAATTACACCATATTATTTGAACTTGGCATAATTTTTACAATAAGACAGTCGGGCGGTAATTATTCCCCAAGAAGCATATTATCAATCAAACGGACTCCGCCGACTCTGCAAGCAATGAAAACTCTTGTGTTATTGTCAACCGTTGAAACCTCCTCCAAGTCATCTTGATTCATAAATTCAAGATACTCAAGTTCATGATGCTCGTTTAGAAAGTCATAAGCTGTTTCCTTTAACGCCTCGACATCTTTTACCCCTTTTTTATAACAAGAATTTATATTATTCAAAATCTTTGACAATACAAGAGCCTCTTTTTTATCTTCTTCAGATAAATATTTATTTCTTGAACTCAGTGCCAATCCGGATTCTTCGCGAACAATCGGGCATGGTATAATTTCTACAGGAATATTAAGATCTTTTACCATTTTTTTGATAATAATAAGCTGCTGCGCATCTTTTTGTCCGAAAAAAGCATAATCCGGTTGAACAATATTAAATAATTTATTTACTACGGTACAAACCCCGTCAAAATGTCCAACACGTGATTTCCCGCACAATTTATTGACGTAAAAAAACGGAGGAACAACATAAGTCAAAAAATCATTTGTTCTCATTTGACCTTCACCGTACATTTCATTTGAATTCGGCGCAAAAACAACAGAAACTCCGGCATCTTCACACAATTTATTATCAGCATCAAGTGTTCTTGGATATTTATCTAAGTCTTCTCCTGCACAAAACTGTATAGGATTAACAAAAACCGATACTACAACTTTGTCGCATTTTTGAACAGCTTTTTGTATTAGACTCAAGTGTCCATCATGCAGCGCCCCCATCGTCGGAACTAACCCGACGACCAACCCTTGCTTTTTCCATTCCCTAACCTGTGCGCGAACCTCTTTTATAGTATGTAATAACATCGAAATTCCTCCTTGTTATAATTATATAACAAAAAGATATTTATCCGATAACAAAATTAAAAAGTCCCATACAGGCGGATTTTGTTACCTGCTGTGCTCTGCAGGTGGGTGAGAACCCTGAGTAATCCGTTTCCCGCTGGCGATAATAAAATCGACGGGTATACTTCAATCTCATTGGAGTTAACTCTCCCTATTTATGTAAATGTAGGAACAAAATTAACACCTGTATAGAACTGTTCACAGTCTAGCATATTTTAAATTTATTGGCAATAAAACTAATTCAAAAATTTTTTAGCCAACATTTCATAATACTGCTGAATTTTATCGTTTACCGCCAATTGTAAATCTTTTACAGACAAATTTTCAATATCTTTAATAACCACGTTTGATACCGGTGTTTTAACCCCTTGATACAATCTTTGTAATCTCTCCATGTTATGTAAAAAATTCAAAACCGTAACATTCTCAAATGTTTTTGGGATATCCTCATTAAAAAATATCTGTTTTGCCAGAGTTGAGTGAACAATATCGAGAGTTAATTCTCCTTTTTTATTTGCTCCTATAAAAATATCAGTAGGATAAAGCTCCCCAAAACCAAAGATATACGGCATTTTTTGAATATTTTCCTCTTTCATATATTTGGCAAGAGAAGGTTTTATGTATGTTTGTCCAAATGATATTTTATCCGTTTTCATTATATTACATAAAAACACTAAAAAAATTTTTTGCCAATTGTAAATATAATGTAAACATTCTTGTAAAAAAAAATTTTTATGATAGACTAAGGAAGTAGTTAAAGTTGGGGTAAAGAGATGCTGGTCGATTCAATCGGATATTTGAAGAAGAGCAATAATTCTGTTAATGCTGATATTAAAAAGGCGCAAATTAAACCTTATGTTAATCATTATTTAAACGATTTTAGCAGTCAATCTTTCGCAAAAAATATAGATTCTAAAAATTCGGAATCTCTCGTTGGCAAGTTTTTGAATTTATTTGCTTAATTATTTTGTTTGGGAAACAAAAACTTTACCATATATGAGCATATTGCGGGAATAGCAGATATGCCTACCAAAACAGGAACAATGCTTATATTTTGAGCAATAAAACCAACTACAGACATAATTATTGCAACAATCCCCCAAGAAAATCCATTTATAAATCCGCCAATTATGCTTTTGTATTGCGGCAATATATTTTGTGCTAAATTCATAGTAATAGGTGTTGCAAACATTGTTACAAATCCCATTATTGCAAAAATTATAAATGATAACAAAGGCAAATTTTTGTATGTCAACATAAATAAAATAGCAAGCGGGAACGTTGCTATCATTGAAAAATAAAATACGTTCGCCGTACCAATTTTATGTTCCAATTTCGGACTCAAAAGAGATGCAATTCCGCCTAAAAATATGAAAGAGAAAAGGGCCAAACCGATTTGAAATTTTGAATACCCTTGAGACTTCCACAAAAACGGCAGTAAAATCGAACAAGAAGTGGTCATCAAAGACTTCAGCATCGCAATAACATTTAATATATTTAGTTTCCTATTTGACAGAATTTCTTTAAGTGCTTTAAAAAAATCAATGTTTAATTTTTGCGTTTTTTCGTTTGAAAACTTCGGGACAAACGCAAACATCAAAACAGCCCAACATACACCAAGCAGCGCAAGATAAGGCATTTTATTTAACCCGAAATATTGAGCAATAAAAGATGAAAATAACGGTCCCATTGAATAACCCAAAGTCCCGCATGCTATAAAAATGCCCATATTTCGGACAATATCCGATTTAGAAAATTTTGAAATCAACCCCAACGACTGCGGATGAAAAAGGCTTGAACCAAGACTGCCAAGCATAATAAATAAAATCATGCTAATAAGATTTTGACTCGCCGGAGCAAAAGATATAAATACTGAAGTAAAAATCAATCCCCAGAAAATTAGGGTTCGTTTTTTCATATTATCCGCAAAAAAACCAAAAAAGGGCTGCAACAAAGACGAAAAAATATGAGAACAGCTCAAAATTATCGTCGCAACCGGCATAGAAATTTTTACCTGCTCTGCTATAAACGGCATAATCGGATTTAAAAATCCTGTATAAACATCGTTTATAAAATGACCGCCACAAAACCATATTTGGGGTTTTCGTTCTTCTTTAGCGTAAATCATAACCGTATTTTTGCACCAACACAAATGTTTTGCAAACCTATATATGCCTAAAACAAATTCTCAAATTTAATATATACATTTAGATATATTTGTATTAATATAACTTTGTATGTAACATAAAGGAGTACAAGTAATGAAGGTAAGAAATATTATTTCATCAATTTTAATTGCAGGCACAACTTTAACCGGTGTAAGCTGCAAAAATAATAACAAAATAGTTCAACCGCTTGAAAAACAGGCAAAAACAGTTGTAAAAGACACTTTACCGAAAGCATATGCAGACCTTAAAATATATTGCGGATTTGAACCAAAATATAATTTAAGGGTTGAAAACGGTGTATCTTTTGTTACCGATAATATAAAATATTCAGCGCAAAATGGTAAAATCTTCGGCGAATTTACGGATATTGCAAAAGGTTTTGAAAATGAAAAATTCAATGTTGAACAACGTGATTATAGTCAGCCTGCAGTAGAAACAATAAAAATGCTTGCGGGATTGACGAAAGAAAATGCATCAGATACCTTAACTCTTAGCAAAGCAGATATTGTAAGTGCAAAATCAAGACTAAAACTTGGAACTATTTGGAATGATGCAAAGGAATTTTTTGAAAAAGCAGATTTATCATATCTTCGTTTTGGTAAAGTTAAAAATACAAAAGAAACAAACGGCATAAAAATTGATATTTATGACAGAGATTATAAACTTAGCGATATTCAATTCAATATGGAAAAATGATTTATAGTTCCAAATACTTTTGCGCAATTTCAAAAAAATCTCCGACTATACCTGTGTCAGCAATTTTAAATATCGGAGCATCAGGATCGTTATTTATAGCAATAATATGCTCCGATTTATCCATCCCGACTGTGTGTTGTACAGCACCCGAAATTCCGCAAGCGATATAGACTTTTGGACGAACAGTTTTTCCTGTCTGCCCTATTTGTATTGAATGTGGGGCTAGACCATTTTCAACCGCAGGTCGTGTTGCAGCGACTGTTCCTCCAATTTTATCCGCAAACTTCTGCAAAAGTTCAAATCCCTTCTCGTTTTTCAAACCCATTCCGCCGGCAACAACAATATCCGCATTATCAAGATCATTGATTTCATTTTCTAAAATCTTTTTAAATTCCAAAATCTCAACATGATTCTTTATTCCATCTAATATTGAAACATCTTTCTTTATAAATTCTGTATCTGCATTGTAGTCAACACTGTGGACTTTAAAAACATTCGGTCTGACTGTAGCCATCTGCGGATAATTTTTGCACAAAATAGTTGCCATAAGTTCTCCGCCGAAAGTTGGTCGGGTTGCGGCAAGCTGACCTTTTTCGTTTATATCAAGATCAATACAATCTGCAGTTAAACCCGTATGCAAAGCACTTGAAATTCTCGGCGCCAAATCACGCCCTTGGTTTGTTGCGCCAATCAGTAAAATCTCAGGCTTAATTTCGCTCACAAGTTCTGTAAATAATTTTGAATAATATTCAGTTGAATAATTTTCAAGACGTTTATCCTCAAAGTAATAGACTTTATTTACACCCATATTTCTAAATGCATCTTTGAAACCTTCGATATTATCAGGAGAAGCAAAACAGACTGCACTAATTTCAACTCCGCCAAGTTTAGCAGATAATTCATGCGCCTTTTCAAGTAACTCAAAAAATACCGTATGTATATATTTTTCATAGGTTAACTGTGCATATAACAATATTCCGTTATTTTCTTTTTCAGGCATTTTCTACCTCCAAAGATTTCAGTTTTTCGTCTAAAAGTTTTATACTTTCGTCAACTGAAAGTTCAAATTTTTGAGCATTATGAGTTGATTGATTGCGAAACGCTCTGCTAACATATGTCGGCGAACCTTTTAACCCAACCTGTTCCGGTTCTAAACCGATAGCTTGAGCATCACAAATACGTATTTCCTGTTTTGAAGCAAATTTAATTCCGTTTATTGTCGGCCGTCTTGGTTCAAATTTACCTTCTAACACACAAATCAGTGCAGGATAAGAAACTTTAACCCGCTCTATACCGTTCTCGAGCATTCTTTTGAGTTCAATACTTTTATTGTCTATTTTTTCAAATTTTTGAGTATAAGTAACTTGCGGGATTTTCAAAAATTGTGCTATACATGGACCCGTCTGAGCAGTATCCCCATCAACCGCAAATTGCCCACACACAACTAAATCAAAATCAGGTAACTCGGATTTTATAGCCGTAGAAATGGTTTTTCCTGTCGCATAAGTATCAGAACCCGCAAATTTTCGGTCCGAGATTAAAACGGCCTTGTCACAACCTATTGCAAGAAGTTTTCGCAGCATTTCGTCAGCTTGAGCAGGTCCCATAGTAAAAACTGTTATTTCAACATCTTTAAGCGCTTCTTTAATTTTCAGTGCAAATTCCGCCGCATAGACATCATAAGGGTTAATGACGCTTTCAACTCCCTCTCTTTGTATGGTATTATTTTCTGTCCAGCGGATATCCGTTGTATCAGGAACTTGTTTTACACATAATGCGATTTTAAGCATATTAACTCCTGTTCAAACTGTCGTTGCGAGCGTTAGCGAAGCAATCCGTTTTTATTGTCATACGAGAATGGATTGCCACGTCACTCACTTACGTTCGTTCCTCGCAATGACATAAATGTTTTATATCCTATTTCTTTACTGCTTTTTGCTTCTCATTTGCGTTTAAAAGTGCATCATAAGCAATTAAGTACATTGCGCATTTTTTTACATTAGAAACATACCATGCACATTTTTCTCCGGGACACACCATATCAATTCCTGTACCAATACTGGTTAAAGGACAACTTTTCATCTGTTTATCTGCCATGACTTCCCCCTTATACTCCCTGTTTTAATAAATTGCAATTTTCATCTCTTTTACGCTCTTGATCTTTATAAATTCTGGTTCTATTAATAACTTCATCAAAATCTATTTCGTGAGCATTGAAATCAGGCCCATCAACGCACGCAAATTTCGTTTTGCCGCCGACTGTAACCCTGCAAGCCCCGCACATCCCTGTTCCGTCAACCATAATAGGATTCATGCTGGCTTCTGTATAAATTCCCTTATCTCTCGTTAACTCTGCGACAGCTCTCATCATTGGCATAGGTCCTACTGCAATTACATAATCCACTTTTTCCCGTTCAATTATTTTCTGTAATACGGTTGTACCGAATCCTTTGATTCCGTAGGACCCGTCATCGGTTGTCATATAGAGTTCCGTACAAGCCGCCTTCATCTTGTCTTCCCAGAATAATAAATCTTTTGTTCTGGCGCCGGTAATCATATAAACCTTGTTTCCGGCTTCTTTTAATGCTTTTGAGATTAAATAGCAAGGAGCAGCACCATATCCGCCGGCAACGCAAACTGCAGTCCCGTAGTTCTTTATGTCTGTAGGTTTACCTAAAGGTCCGACTATATCTACAATTTCATCCCCTTCATTAAGTGCAGCAAGCTTTTTCGTAGAATACCCGACCGCCATAAAAACAAGAGTCAAAATACCTTTTTCTTTATCAACATCAGCAATAGTTAAAGGTACTCTTTCTCCGTTTTCTTCCACTCTAAAAATTATGAACTGCCCAGCCTTTGCATTTCTCACTACATAAGGCGCATCAATAGTTATTTCATATTGATTCGGACAAATTTCTTTTTTTGATAATATTTTATATCCCATTTGCTCCTCTCCTATACTTTTTAGATTATACTACAAATTTCGGCTTTTTCAAGTTGACCTGTCTACTCTTTAGTGAGATAATCAAACCATGAATTACATATTCTTTTTTCTGATAGTAATTTCAATAGTAATCGGGGCAATTAACGGCAAATTGCAGGAGGTTTGTAATGCTGTTATGTCAGGTGCGGAGCTTTCCGTTAAAGTTGCATTTTCACTAATCGGCATAATGGCATTTTGGCTCGGAATGATGAAAATTGCCCAAAAATCAGGAATGATAGACTTTTTATCAAAAATATTAAAGCCTGTTACAAAAATTTTATTTAACGAAATTCCACCGCAATCACCTGCAGTCGGGGATATTGCAATGAACTTTACCGCCAATGCTTTCGGACTTTCTAATGCCGCAACACCTTTTGGGATAAAAGCGATGGAAGAATTACAAAAAGAAAACAAAGACAAAACTTCAGCATCAAATTCTATGTGCTTATTTTTGGGAATGAACACAGCAGGATTTCAACTTATTCCCACAACTGTTCTTGCCGTTTTAATTAGTATCGGGTACAAAAATCCGACAGAAATTATTGCGCCAACACTTTTAGTAACAATTATTGCATTTACATTTGCGGTTGTATTGTCAAAGGTATTGCAAAGGATATGGAAAGGGCAGACGATTAATAGTTCTCTTACTGATGGTGAGAATAATAGACCAGGAGGGGAAGAATGATTAAAATTCTAAACCTCATATCTCTCTGGGCTTTGCCGTTTTTGATTTTATTGATTTTATTTGTCGGGATGATAAAAAAAGTTCCGATTTATGAAGAATTTACCAATGGTGCAAAAGACGGATTTAAGGTTGCGGTAAATATTATCCCATATCTTGTGGCAATAATTGTTGCAATCTCAATGTTACGGGCAAGCGGAGCAATTGAAATGCTTTCAGATTGTATTGCGCCACTATTAAAATCCTGGAACATGCCGGCAGATGTGTTGCCGCTAACCATTGTGCGCTCATTATCAGGGTCTGCTGCTTTAGGGGTGTTTTCTGACATAGCAAACAGTTTAGGACCTGATTCTTATGCAACAAAACTCGCTGCTGTAATGGTTGGAAGCAGCGAAACTACCTTCTACGTTCTTGCCGTCTATTTTGGAGCCGTCAAAATATCTAAAATCCGATATGCCTTGCTTGTCGGCTTGCTTGCGGATTTAGTCGGGATTATTTCAGCAGTTTGGGTATGTAACCTGATGTTTGGATAGCCTCAACCCAACTTTGAGAATACTCATCCACCTCGTTTTTTATGGCTGCCTTAATTAAAACGGCATAATTTATATTGATACAGTCAATTTTTTCTAATCTTTCAACATTATATTCTCGACTTCCGCAATTATGGCAAAAATTATCAACCGGCATGATTTCACCATTTTTGACTGTAGCTATTTCTTTTAATCCGCAAGATGCGCAACGAACTAAATACCACTGATTTTCGACCAGCACACCGCAATCAGGGCAGTAGTAATATTCTGCATCCACAGGCACTTTATCATGAGTACATTCTTTATTAAATCCTAAAATCTGACTCCATTTCATATTCTTTATATAAGAATATTTATAAGAAAGTCAAAAATTTACATAATATATATTTTGTTCAATATTCCCAAAATATTGCTTGTCTTGAGTTTGTTCACTCCAGACAATTTAATCCTCATGCCACTTCTTTGAATCAAATTTTAAATCAGAAACATTCATTTTTAGAGATTCAACATAGGGTTTGAGCTTGATTAGAAGGTCTTGCTTCCTGAGCATTAGCTCCTGCGCAACCGTCGGATTTTTGCAAGCTACAACCATTATGTTACCTTTCAGCATTGAATAAGGCTTTGAATATTCTGAAAATTTTTCTCCGGCAACTTTTGCCCAAAATTTATACAAGTTGCTGCGTTTTATTGCTCGCTTAAATTCTTTTTCTTCTCCCAATTGCGCAATAAGCTCATCAATGTATTGAAATTTTGTGTAAAGGATTTTCTTCATAATTTTTTATTAAGTCGATTTTTGTGCTAAAATCTTGTAATGAGTGAAAAACAATTAGATATTAGCATAAAAAATTCAAAAAATATATTGCTTATTTCCCACATAAACCCTGACGGCGACACTTTGGGTTCAATGTGCGGGATGTACAATTTAATAAAAGACAATTACAAAAAAAAATGTGATATGGTAATTGTTTCAAAACTCCCGTCAGTATATGAATTTTTACCGAAGATAGAAAACGCCAAATTCATTGAAAATGTTGACCTTTCAAGAGAATACGACCTTGTAATAAATCTTGATGTCGCATCGATTGACCGCTGCGCGGATGCAAAAATTTTATTTGATAAAGCTAAAACAACATTCAATATAGACCATCACGAAACAAACAATTTATACGCAGTGATAAATATTATTGACCCAAGCGCAAGTGCAACGGGTGAAGTTTTATATGAAATAGCCAAAAAACTAAATTGGAAGATTTCAAAAGACAGCGCAATTTGTTTGTATACGGCTATACTGACAGATACCGGAGGTTTTAGATTTTCAAATACCTCTAAAAAAACAATGCTCTATGCGGGGGAACTACTCGAATACGGAGTTGAACCGTCAGATATTTTTCAAAAATGTTATGAGTCGAAATCAAAGGATATGGTCCTTTTTCAAAGCTATTGCGTTAGTAAAGCAAAATTTACAGACGACGATAAAATAGCCTATACCATTGTTTATAAAAAAGATTTGGAAAAATTTAACTATAACGGTGATGATTTCACTGATGGATTAACAGAAAAACTTCGTGCCATAAAGACAACTCAAGTTGCATTTGTCGTAAAAGAACTTAATTCAACAGCCTCAAAAGTTTCTATGCGCAGCAGAGAAAAAGATATAGCAAAAATATGCAGTGCATTTGGGGGCGGAGGGCACAAACTTGCTGCCGGCGCAGTTATTAAAGCCAACGTTGAAACGGCTGTCACGATGCTTCTGGAAGAATTAAGAAAATAGAATTATGTTAAAAAATATCATCAAAAACTTAATGAAAAACAAGTATACACATTGGCTTATTGCTTTGATTCGGTCAATAATAAAAAATGACTTTTTTGGAATGGCTGCAGAAATGGGATTTATGCTTGTTGTAGGAATTTTTCCTTTTATGCTTTTTTTGATGGCAATTTTTGGATGGATGGGAAACCGTTCATATATGGACCCTATTTTAAGAGTATTATCAACAATCACGCCTCATCAGACAATGGAACTTTTAAAAAGTGTGCTTAACCAAACAATGATATTCGGACATGGAAAACTTCTTGCAATTATTGGGATATGCACCTCTTTGTTTTTATCACTAAACGGAGTTGCCGTCGTTTTAAAAGGATTAAACAGAGCATATAAAGTTGAAGAAACCCGAAGTTTTCTCTATACAAGAATTTTATCACTACTAATGGTCTTTGTTAATGTTCTAATTTTATTTTTAACTATAAACATAATTATCTTTGGTAAGGTTATCATTATGTTTTTTGTAAATAATTTTGGATTATCAAATACTGTAGCAGATATAATATTGACCCTTCGTTGGCCCGTGTCTTTTTTGGCATTGTACATTTTAGCTTTTTTGAGTTACTACATTTTGCCTGATTTGAGAGGAAACGAAAAATTCAAACGCAAAAGTGCCCTACCAGGGACTATATTTTTTACAACATTTTGGTTAATCGGTTCTTGGGGTTTTTCCCTGTATGTTAATAATCTATCAACATACAATATCGTATTCGGAACAATCGGAGCATTCTTTATCCTGATGATTTGGCTTTATTATACATCCATTCTTTTACTAATCGGGGGTGAAATCAACTCCAAAGTTTATAATAAATTGGAGCACAAATCACAAGAAATTCAACAAGAGCTGGAACAACTGCGTAAAACAACATTTAATAAATAGACCTAATAGACTTCATTTTCATTAGGATAAGTTCCATCTTTAATACTTTCAATATATTTCTTCGCGCAATCCGTTATAAGCAACTTCATATCACCATATTTGCGTGCAAATTTCGGAGTAAAATTATCAAATTTACCGAACAAATCATCACAAACCATAACAAAACCGTCACAGTATCTTCCTGCACCGCAAGAAATCGTAGGAACTGAAACATTTTGAGTAATATTTTTTGCAACAACCTCAGGCACCATTTCCAAAACAATTGAAAATACACCGGCTTTTTCAAGTTTTTTTGCCTGTTTTAAAAGCTCAGCCGCCGCATCCTCAGTTTTTCCCTGAATGATATATCCGCCTATTACATTCTGGCTTTGCGGAGTAAACCCAATATGCCCCATAACGGGAACACCCATATTAACAGTACATTCTATGAGCTTTTCAATATAATCATTGCACCCTTCGAGTTTTACTGCATTAGCACCGTTTTTAACCATATTCCCAATATTATTCAATGCGGAAGGAATATCAATTGTATAACTCATAAACGGCATATCAGTAACTACCATAGCCCGCTTAACACCTTTGGCAACAGCTCGAGTAAAAATGGTCATTTCTTCAACACCTATACAATTTGTATTTTCATACCCCAAAGCAGTCATTGCAAGGCTATCACCAATTAAAATCACATCAATACCTGATTCATCAAGATATTTTGCTGTTGAATAATCATAAGCCGTAAGCATTGAAAACTTTTCACCGGAGTCTTTTATTTTTTTTAGAGTTCTAACAGTAACCTTACCCATCTTTTTGCTCTTTTCTGAACCAATAATATACCGCTCTTGCAACTTTTCTTGCACTATGTCTGATTAATCCATCCTTAGTCGGTTCAACAAGATTTTTTGCGAAGATATTAACTCCTGACCTTTTGATTTCCGCAACATCAAGTTTAACAGGGAATTGTCCTTTTTCTCGATATTTCTCATACGGCAAATCCGGCAAATTATCATTTACCAAAACTGCATCAATCAAATGTTCAACTCCTGCATGTTTAATTAAAGCATTAATATGGTCACTAACACTGTAACCATCTGTTTCTCCGGGTTGAGTCATAATGTTGCAAACATAAATCTTCTTAGCCTTAGAATCAGAAATAGCTTGAGAAATTTCTTTTATTAACAAGTTTGGAATAACACTCGTATAAAGGCTTCCGGGACCTAATATTATTAATTCCGCATCACGTATAGCCTCAAGAACTTCCGGCATGGCTTTACAATCTTCCGGTACACTGAATAATCTTTTAATATGACCTCTTGCTTCCGGAATCATAGACTCTCCATGAATAATCCTGCCATCTTCCATTTCGGCCGCCAGTTTCATATCATCAAGCGTCGCAGGTAAAACTCTGCCACGCATAGATATGACATTTGCACTCGCCTTGACAGCTGAAGCCATATCACCTGTAATTTCACACATAGCAGTTAAAAACAAATTCCCAAAGCTATGACCTTCTAATCCTTCACCATTATCAAAACGGAATTTAAAAAGTTTTGTAACCAAATCCTCATCATCCGCAAGTGCGGTCATGCAGTGGCGAATATCTCCGGGAGGCAAAATCCCTAAAGACTCTCTTAAACGCCCTGAGCTTCCGCCATCATCACCGACACTCACTATTGCGGTTATATTATTTGTAATATTTTTTATCCCGCTTAACAGCATCGATAAGCCTGTGCCGCCACCGACTGCAACAATTCTAGGGCCTCGGTTTAATTTTCTTTTTCTGTATAAATTTTCCAGTAAGACGTCGCTATTTTTATCATCCGGCAAATCCAGTATTGATAAATTGGTCATTCTCCAGCCTTTAAAGAAGAATGCCGCACCAATCATAACTATTCCAAAAGCCAACCACTCGGTTGAAATTGTATTAGCAACCTTACTTATAAATTGCATTGTATAAAATACAGGTTTAATATCGAACAATATAAGAATACCGAACGTCATAAAAATTGCACCAATAAAAATCAGAGCAAACCAGCGTTTTACCTGTAATCCTGGTAACAACCATCCTATTTGTTTTGGCATTTTAATCTTTTTCATAATATCCCCGTAACTTATTCAACCCAACCGGATTTCATTGCGTTTTTGTAATTATACGGCAACGGAGATACAACTTCATTTGCTGCTATAATCAACTCCCTTGCATTTGCTAATTTGTTTGAAAAATGGATTGTGTCAGCCTCAATTTGAGTTTTTCCTCCGACATTGTTTGTAACTCTTGAATTGTGCAATAAATCCTTTAATCTTGAAACAGAAATTTCAGTATTTTCTAAATCTTTTGCACTAAAAATTATATTGCCTTGCTCATCGTATATTTTTTCAAGATGCACTTCATGTGCAACTTGGATATTTTCTTCTTCAGAAATTTTGGCAAGATTTTGACCTGCTGCGCCATAATATACAAGCCATTTAGAACATTTTTTTATAGCACGCGCAATTGTTCTTGAGACCTCAATATCTTCCATCGCCCTGCGATACATCGCGCCATGAGGTCTTACGTGCTCTATTTCCATGTGATAAGCTTTGGCAAACGTCATCAACGCCCCTACCTGATACATTACAAGTGCTTCAAGTTCATCTTCTTCCAAATCCATCGGGCGGTAGCCAAAGCCTTGAATATCATCATAGCCGATATGAGCACCTACAACTACATTTTTTTCCTTAGCCGCAAGCAGTGCATCTTTAATTGCTGACGGATCACCTGCATGAAAGCCGCACGCAATATTAACCGAACTGGCATAATCTAAAAGATTATACTCGGAACTGTTTTTATAAATTCCAAAACTCTGCGCCAAATCACAGTTAAAATCTATATTTTTTATCCCTCGTTTTTCAATAACATTTTGCATAAAATATTCCCTTCTAATCAATTATACTATTAATAAAATAATATAGGGATATTTTACAAAATATTAATTAAGTATTATAAAATATTGCTTGACTGTGTTGAGCATCTCTAAGCGAACCTAACAACAAATCTTCATTAAGATTAGTTTCACCGTAAGTAATCCTTTTAGAATTTAAATCGGCCTGCTGATTTGAGGTAATTTTTATCATACCTGACAATCTGCTTTTAAGATTTCTGTATGCATTGCGAGCCTTTATGTTAAGAGCAACGGCTTGCCTATATGCATTTTGAAGAAAATTTATACGTTCTTCATTTGATTTTTTCAAAGGATTTGAAATAACTTTTTTCTTTTTAGCCTTTAGTCCTTCTTCGATTATGCTGTTTATACCGGCAAAACAACGCTTCGAAGTATTTAAAACTCCGGATACAGAATTATTTGTATTTAAATTAACTTTTGAAACGCCCATAGTAATCCCTTGTTCCTATGTATAAACAAAGTATTTTTCCGGCCAAAAATTGCAGAAAATTGAGCAATTTTTACAAAAGTTTACAAACTAATACACAAGCATGAATGATTTTAACATTCTGCCGGCGCCGTCACCTTTTAGCGAAATCACTTCGATATTTTTTTTATAATTAACAGACGTAGAACTTCCGCCATCAAATCCCATAGCTCTATCGAGCTTCAAATCTCTGCACAAATCCCGAACCTGATACATATCCATAGGATTTTCATCGGTGATAATCAAAATATGACACTCGTCAGTACCCTTCAACCCTATTATTGTACGGGCAACCTTGTGCAAAACAGAAGCAGATTCTCTTGTTACATTCCCTTTGTCATCTTTAACAATAAAGCCTTCTTCTTCAAGCCTGAGCTCAGGATAGACCAGCGGACCGCCCTGTGCTGATGTTATTAGTGAACAACCAAACTCAACACCGGTATTATGCGGGGCTATTTCATATTTGTACTTATTCCCGCATTGTAAAACCCTGAATTCAGTTCTATTTAACACTTTTGTCATATTTTTTCTAAAAAACGGATTTGCCTGAAGGTTTTTATTAAACATCGGATCAGCAGAAGTAACTCTGTCTGTAACAATATAAGAAATCGTTTCAGAATTTTTGGGATCAAAAAATCCGGCATTGACAGTCAAAGTTGCGCGGGATTTTTGATGAGCCTCTCTGTTGGTTATCAACTCCTCACTTGCTACAAATTTGATTTTTTTCTTTATTCTTTCACCCTTTAAAACAATGTGATATATGCCATTGTCATAAGACAAAGATATCCCGTTTGCATATGAAGGCATACAAAAAAGAAAAATAATCAATATTAACAGGTATTTGAAACATTTTTTTATTATATTCATATTCTTTAGCATATTTTTCACCTCAAACAACATAATATTACAATTTATAAACTCAAATATCAAATCTTTTTTCAATACATATCAAAATTATATTTTTTTTCGTGATATGATAATCATATGGGCAAGCATAAAAGAAATTTATTCAAAAAAATGTACCTCAACTCAAGGCAGGCAATATTAAAATTTTATATGTCAGTAAATTATGGAGCCGAAAATTTTGATATTACCCCAGAATATAAATGTTTGTGTTTAGCACCACACCAAGATGATGAAACTATCGGCATGGGAGGAACTCTTGCAAAATACCATAATAATTTCGATTGCATTTGCTTAACTGATGGTTCAAAAGGACTTAAAGATGCTCAAAGAATTTCAGGGGTCAAAGCATCAGAAAATGAAGCAATAAGTATTCGTGCAAAAGAATTTGAAAAAGCAATGAATATTGCAGGAATAAAACAATACAAAATTTTAAATATCAAAGATCGCTCTCTTGCACAGGGATATAAAGAATTTTCAAAAATAAATTTTCAGAATTATGATTATATTTTTATACCAAATATAATAGATCAGCATAAAGACCATAAGGCTGTAAGTTTTCTATTATATAAATATTTAACAGAGAACGACATTCATAAAGATTTTAAAATCTGTTTTTATGAAGTATGGTCTACTCTTGGAATGGTTAATGCATGTGTTGATATTACAGAATACATCAAAATTAAAGAAGAAATGTTAATATCATACAAATCTCAAACAACACACCGTCCATATATACCGGCATCAACTGGCTTGAGTGCTTTTAGAGGGCTTTCGAAAAATTTCGATTATGCCGAAGCATACTTAATATTAACTCAACAAGAATTTATGCAACTCGTGGAAAATGTTTATCCTATTATTAAATAAAACTAAACATATGAACGAATATTAAATATAAGCCAACGACTAAATAAATAATATTTTTTCATAGTCTCATATTCTACAACTTTCATAATCGTAAGCCCTAAAAAATTATACTTGGTCATTTTTGTTATATAAGCATCAGGTCGATACTTAAATTCTATATTATGTTCCCGAGCAAATGCAAGCATATCTTTTCGAGCGTTGATCATGTCCTGGTTCTTTTTATCCGATATCGTTTTTACTGTTGAATTATAATTTTTTCTGTAATTATAATATGTTCCAGGTACAGTGATAAGGCCGTTTAAAAAATATATTGCCCTAATTGTAAAACCAACATCTTCATAATAAACGCCCTCTTTAAAAAATAAATTATGCGCTAATAAAACATCTCTTTTATAAATTTTATTAACAACATAGCACTGACGAGGGATTTTACACAACTCCATCTTTTTATTGAGATTTTTCTCTATAATTTCATCACTGAAATTTAGCATATATCTCCTACGTATTCCTTTGAATCTTACAATTCCTGCAACCGCCATATCTAAATTATTCTGCTTTGCAGAATTATATAACTTTTCGTAAAAATCTTGATCTATATAATCATCGGAATCAACAAAACCAATATATTCGCCTGTAGCGATTTTTAAACCATTATTCCTTGCTGAAGATTGTCCCATATTATCCTGATTGATAAGAATAATTCTATTATCTTTTTGCTTATATTCTTCAATTATTTGTAAAGAATTATCTTCACTTCCGTCATTAACGCAAATAATCTCTATATCAGAAAGAGTCTGATTACAAATGCTATCAAGGCATTCTTTCAAATATTGTTCATTATTATAAATAGGAATTATTACAGATAATTTGCATTTATGGGTTTCAATATTACTATCCATTAGCAAGCCCTCATAAAGTTGTTAGCCGATAAGCGTAAATTACATAACAAGATAACTTCCTCTGCGCAGGCACAGGCTTTCAGCATCTTTAAATTCCCTTCTTGTATTTCTGTCTCAGTTAGTATATATCAGGTATAAGAAAAAGTAAATAATAAATTTTGTTCTATTCTATCAAAATTCCTTAAATTTTTCTTATAAATCTTTTAATTTATAGAAAAAGTATATAGCGAAAATAAAAGCAAACACAGGAATAGTTGCCGTAAGGTAAGGAGATAAAATACTTTTTTCAGCCAATAAATCAAAAAATGGAAGAGTTATATAATACAAAAATATACAGCCAATACCTATTGTAAAACCAACAACTCTTTGTTCTCTCGGCTTACTTATGCCTAACAAACACCCAAATATAGCAAGCAAAACACATACAATGGATGACATACTGCGCTGAATATACTTGTTCAAATTATAATTATATTCATCGTCTAATTTTTCAATTTTTAATAATTTTATATATTTTTTTAAATCTTTAGTCGCAATGCTTCGTTCTTTAATAGTAGAATAATTCATAAGAATATATGCATTATGCGCGGATTCCTTGTCAAGAATATCAAGTTTTTCTTTATGATCTATATTAATATAAATTCCGTCATTTGAAATCTGATATGTTGAAATATCCTCAAGATGCCAAGCATCATCCCCTGCATAACCTTTTTTTGCTATATAAATGTTTGTAAGTTGATGAACATCCTGATAAATTTTGCTAGAAAAATCAAGCACAATTATGTTCTCAATCTTTCGTCCTATTGCCCTTGATACAACAACTGCAAGCATAGGGTGTCCATGTTTGTCTTTTTGTGTGTAAATATACTGAGCTGTCGATACCTCGCCTCTTATAGCCCCTAATTTATTTTCGGCAAAAGGAGTACCCTCTCCCCTTAAAGCAAAGCAAAATAACGATAAAAATAGGCTGAAAAATACAACAGGAACTACCATTCTTCGGAATGATATACCAATTGCTCTGAAAATTGTTATCTCTGAATTTTTACTTAAATTATCAAACGTAAATAATGAACCGAGCAATAATCCGACTGGAATAGCCTTATCAACAATTTTGGGCAACTCATAAAACAAGAGTAAAACCATAGTTTTAATACTGTATTTTCCGTCAAGAGTATCTCTTATTGTATTTAACAGAATTTCCGGTGCTATCCATACAATTGTGAACAAAAGCACCGCAGCGATTGTAGCACCTGCAACCTGTTTAAAAATATATCTGTCATAAATTGATATTTTAGGCAATTTTATATTCATTACAGCTTGAAATCCTCTCCAAGATAATGTTTTTTAGCGATAGGATCAACTGCAACATCAGTACTTTTTCCTTGAATTTTAATTTTTCCGTCGAATATAACATAAGCTCTATCAGTAATTGACAAAGTCGCTTTTGGATTGTGGTCTGTAATCAAAACCCCAAGACCTTTATCAACAGATAATTTTCTTATATTTTCTTTAATTTCACCGATAGCAATCGGGTCAATACCTGTAAACGGTTCATCAAGTAATATAAAATCAGGACTTGCTGCTAATGCTCTTGCAAGTTCGACACGTCGTCTTTCACCACCCGAGAGCGATATAGCGGCTTCTTTTCTTAATTTTGCCATTCCAAATTCTGAAAGTAATTCTTCCAATTTTTTTGATTTTTCATCTACAGTTAATTTATCATTCATTTCAAGAACAAGCTTCAAATTATCTTCAACCGACAAACTTCTAAAGCTTGATGCTTCTTGTGGCAGATAGCCGATACCTAAACGAGATCTGATATGCATAGGATATGTCGTAATTTCTTCACCTTCTAAAAAAACACTGCCTTTGTTAGGCTTAACAAGACCTACTATCATATAAAATGTAGTAGTTTTTCCTGCACCGTTAGGACCCAAAAGTCCGACGACTTCACCTTTATTTACCTCAAAAGACACATCATTAACGACGCGTCTATCACCGTATATTTTTACAAGATTTTTAGCCTCTATTCTCATATTATCCCCTCATATTATTTTTATATTTTACATCCTAAATAACATAATGCAAATAAAAAAGACAAAAAGAAAGTCTCATCAAGTTTGATAAGACTTATAAATATACATTTACCCCACACGCATGGTAACACAATAAAAATTAATTGTCAAGTCACATAACTTTTTTTGACTTTTTATTTTTCATCATTAAACACATATAAAAAGTCATATAAACAGACGATTTTTCACACGAAACAATTAATAATCATGCAAAATTATCCGATAATGAAGATGGTATAGAAGTAGAGGCAAAAAATGAGAATAAACGGCGGAATATTTTACAACGACAACGGGTTAACCACATCAATACGCGCTATGCATTTGCAGAGCGAAATCTTGGGGATTAGAAATGAAAACGTAGGTGGATTTGACAAAGTAGGGTATCAGAGGAAAGAACCCGTTGTATCTTCATTCACCGAATTTTTTGGAGTGCATGCACTATCAACAACCGTCGATGATCAGGTTGGCAGAATTTCAGTATCAGGGAACCCTTTAGATGTCGCAATCGCTAATAAAGGATATTTTCAAGTTGATACCGGCAACGGAATAAAATTGACAAGAGACGGGCGTTTCAAAATAGGCAGCGACGGAAGTTTACTTACTTTAGAAGATGCTCAAGTATTATCCGATGCCGGTATTCCGATTAAATTACCATTTATACCGCAAGATTTAAAACATGTAAAAGTTGACCGTAACGGCAAAGTAAGTCTGTTTAACGAGGAAACTCACGAATTTAAGAATATCGCAAGACTCGGAGTTGTTGATTCAAACGGACTTATAGTTATGGATCCAAACATTAAGCAAGGGTACAATGAATATTCAAACGTATCCCTGCAAGAAGAATTTATAAAGATGATGCCTATAATGAAGAATTTTGATGCAAACAGACAAATGTACATGCTTCAAAACTCTGTATTAGGCAAAGCAATATCACAACTTGGTTCAGCATCATAATAATCAGATAGAGAGGTAAAAATGTATAATTTTCAGGCAATAATTTCAAAAGGCACAAATAATGCACTGGTTCAGTTCGAGCGTTTTGGGATGCTTGCGCATAACCTTTCTAACGTCGATACAAACGGATATAAAAAACAAACTTTTGAACAAATTCTCAAAGAAGACGGTTATTTGACAGGTGCTATTCGTAACGATTATAAACAAGGTTCTATAAGAGTAACCGAAAATCCTTATGATGTAGCAATTGACGGGCCGGGATATATTCCTGTAACCTCACCGTCAGGAGAAGTTCAATATACACGTGACGGGGCTTTCAGAACAGGCAAAGACGGCTACTTAATAACCAGTGACGGATGGCTTGTCGGCGACGGGATAAAAATTCCGGCAAATTGTTTAAAATTTGAAATTAAGAAAAACGGGGATGTTGTATATTACAATTTCCACGGAGATGAAGCAAAAAAAATCGGACATATTCCGCTCATAAGATTTGACAATCCGGACGGAATGGAACGAACCGACATGAATAGACTTGTCGCAACAGAAGAAGCAGGTCAAGCAAGAATGGTAAAAAACCATGACTGTTTCAAACAGGCCTGCCTTGAAAGAGGAAACGTTAGCGTATACGAATCCGCAAACGAATTACTAAGGTTAAATGCTTCAATGCTTGCAAGTATGCAAATATTAAAAGCAGCAGATCAAATGTATAACAAAGCAATCAACATAAGAGAATCGTAATAAATAAGAGGTAAAAAATGTATACACCGTTTGACAGTATGGGTAGAGTTTCATTAATGATGGACTTAATTGCACAAAAGCAACGTGCATTAGGTTCAAATATTGCTAACGTCGATACTCCCGGGTACATCAGGCAGGATATTGATTTTAGTCAATATTTAAGCACAATGAACAGTCCTTTGGAGACAAGATTGTCAGAAAAACTCGGACCATCTGCAATTGCAACCGAAAGAGGCGAAGAACCTGTTAACAGTGCAAATGAATTATTAAAGATACAAGAAAACGCTATTCTTTATTCAATGGCAACACGCAGAATGTCGAATATAATTACGGAAATGAAAACAGTTATAAATGTAGGCAAATAATTAAGAGAGGCAATAAAATGGGTATATTTGAATCAATTGACATTGGTGGAAACGCATTAAGAGTACACGGTAAAAGAATAGATGTTCACGCAAAAAACATCGCAAATCTTGATACGCCGAATTATGTGCGTAAAATACCTATTTTGAATGCAACAGACGATTTATCATTTCATGGGTTATTAAATACTATGAAAGAAGACGTATTTGGGATTGGGACCCTACCTTATACGCAAGGAGGCGTCAATTTTTCAGGTGTTGTTGAAGATCCTACATTGGGACAAAAAATTTATCAACCGGGACATCCTGATGCTGACGAAAACGGGTATATCAGAACTTCAAATGTTAACGCTATGGTAGACATTGCTGATGCCCTAATGGCGCAACGCGCTTACGAAGCAAACTTGGCTTTAGTAAACGTTACAAAATCAATGGCGCAAAAAGCAGTTGAAATCGGAAGATAATAACTAACTTCTCATTTTATTTATGATATTTGTTGTCGATTTTCCTTCAACAAAGGTTATAAACTCTACTCTGGTATTATTTTTTCTCATAATATCCGCTTCCGGCAGAGTTTCCATATTGTAGTCAGCACCTTTTGTATAAACATCAGGCTTAATTTCGTCTAAAAGGTCTGCAGGAGAATTTTCATCAAACATGACTACATAATCAACACAACTTAATGCGCATAAAACTTCTGCTCTGTCATTTTCGTTGTTTATCGGACGACCTTCGCCTTTTATACTTCTTACCGATTTGTCCGAATTTAAAAGTACAATAGAATAATCCGCAAAGGATTTTGTCTTTTGCAAATATCTGACATGCCCGACGTGTAAAATATCAAAACATCCGTTGGTTGTGACTACGGTTTTGCCGCTTTTATGCAATTTTTCAACAAAATCTGCAATATGTTCTCTATTTATTACTTGACCCATATATTATATCCTCTTTTCTCGATTATATAACAAATATCTTAAAATATACGATTACAACATCTATGGATTTTATGTTTTTGTTATACAATCTGGTTATGAGTATCATTTCAAAAACATATGAATCACTTGAATTTAACAAGATTAAATCCGAGCTGTCCAAATTTGCGAAGTTCAAACAGAGTGCTAATCTTTGCCTTACTATGGCTGTTTATAACGATTTTGGAAAGATAAAAGAACAAATTGAACTAACAAGAGAGGCAAAAAAAATTCTTGACCTTGCAAAAGAAACTCCAACCGAATTTATCGCCGATATCGCTCATATAGAAAACAATGCTTCGCTTTCATATCTTGAAGAGCAAGAACTTATAGACCTCGCCAAAACAATGAAATCATCAAGACTTTTAAAAAAATTTATTAATGAAAACAGTGAAGATGATTTTTTGCTCAAACAAAAAGTTCAAAATCTGATTTCTGACAAAGAAACCGAGGATAAAATTTTTGAAACTTTTGATGAAAATTTAAAAATCAGACAAAATGCAACACCGGAACTTAAAGGACTATATTCATCACTAAAAGATACTGAACAAAATCTGAGAGACACGGTTAATTCACTTTTAAACAATCCCCATTTTTCAAAATATCTTCAGGAAAATATTTATACCCAAAGAGATGAGCGCATAGTATTCCAAGTTATGGCATCAAATAAAACCAAAATCCCGGGGATTGTACATGACGTATCGTCAAGTGCAAAAACTTTTTATATTGAACCGGCTCAAATTGTGCCGTTAAATAACAAAATCAGAGAAGTTAAAGCAAAAATCAGACAGGAATGTATAAAAATTCTTGTTTCGCTGACGGATTTAGTTAAAGGTCGGTTAAAAGAACTCTCGTTATGCGAAAAAATTATGGCTGAAATTGATTTCCATTTCTCAAAAGCACGATATGCTATAAAATTACAGGCTGTAGAACCAGAAATTACTGAAGAAAAAGGCTATCTTTATTTTGAAAATATGAAACATCCGTTACTTTTAATTTCAAAAGGAGACGATGTTGTTTCAAACAATTTTGAAATCGGGGGGAAATGCAATTATAATTCATTAATCATTACCGGTTCAAATACCGGCGGCAAAACGGTCACTCTAAAAACTATCGGACTTTTTATTCTTATGGCAAAAGCCGGAATGTTTTTACCATGTACTTATGCTAAACTCTATCCTTTTAAAAAAGTTTTTGCAGATATCGGAGATAATCAAAGCATTTTGGAGAGCCTTTCTACTTTTTCTTCACATATGACAAATATTATTGAAATTCTAAAAGACAGTGATGAAAATTCGTTTGTACTGTTAGACGAAATTTGTGCAGGAACTGACCCCGTTGAGGGTGCAGTTTTAGCTCAAGGTATACTTGATAAACTTGCGCAGAAAAAGGTAACAAGCGTAATTACAACTCACTACGGAGAATTAAAAGCTCTTGAGTTTTCAAACCCGTTTTTCAAAAATGCTTCAGTCGAGTTTAACACAGAAACCCTACAACCGACATACAAATTGCTTATTGGGATTCCTGGATTAAGCAACGCAATTTCCATAGCATCAAATTTAGGTTTAGACAAAGATATTGTCGATAAAGCAAAAACTTCGCTTATTACTCAAAAAGATCCGACAATTGCAGTTGTAGAGAAGCTCCAAAAAACTCATCAAGAATTATCACAAAACCTTGAAAAAGCCCAAGAGCTAAAAGCAGATTCACTTTCAATAAAAGAAGAATACGAACAAAACCTCAAACAAGTGAAACAAGACAAGAAAAAAACTTTAAAAAATATAAAAAACAAATTTGATGCCGAAATTATGGATGCAAGAGGAGAGATTAAACAAATTTTAGATGAACTTCGGCAGGAAAAATCAGAAAAAATTGCTCGCAGAGCATATTCCAGACTTGCAAAACTTGAACAGAATTTTAGAGATAATGTTGAAAGCGCTTCCGATAAAGAAAGTTATATTGAAATAGACTGGGATAAGGTGGTTGTTGGCGACGTTGTGATGCTAAAAAATCTTCATCAAAAAGTTACAATAAAAACTTTGCCGGATAAAAATAAGCGACTTACTGTTGATATGGGTAATATATCGATGAAAGTCAAAACAAATGAACTTGCAGTTCTTGATGAAAATTACAAAGAATTAAATAAAAATGCGATTCCGGGGACTTCGTTTAATAAATTTGAACTGCGCAGATTATCAATGAGTCAGGAACTTGACCTCAGGGGTTACCGAGTAGAAGATGCCCTTGACGAGACAGAAAAATACCTTGATCAGGCAAGTCTTGCAAACCTGACCCCGGTATACATAATCCACGGACACGGGACAGGCGCACTAAAACAAGCCGTAAGAGATTTCCTCAAAACATCACCATACGTTGCAAAATTCAGAGCAGGAGAAAATTCAGAAGGCGGCGACGGTGTGAGTGTTGTTGACATAAAATAATTTACCAACCCTCTCTTGTAGAAATTTGTTTTCCGTGTGCATCGTACATTTTATCTTTATACCATATTCCAATAAATTCACGCTTTGGATTAAACATATATTGAATATCATGTGAAGCAAAATAAATTGCACTCTTCAAATTCCCTTTTCTGTCATACTGAATAGAATAATATGGGAAACTCGGGTAAGCATCCGATGTTATATCGACATAAAACAGTCTGCCATAAGGATTATAATAAAGGGCATGATGAATATCATTGTTATACATAATCGCATAAATTACTAAAACATTATTTTTATAGTAGAACGGATTATATCTTGCATCTTCATCTTGAGTTACACCATTATTAGCAAGCATATAGTGATGTTTAAATTGTTTATCTTTTTTATATTTTGAAAGCGCTTTATTAAACTCTGCTTTTGTAAGATTGATTTTAGAAGATTCCCCAAAAATAATTTCTCTAAATTCATTAATCCTTTTCGATTTATTATCGAGTTCAAGTTCAAACCAATCAAAAGGAACTTCTGTATAAGTCTGCGTTTGAGGTGTTTCTTGGGAAACAACAGGCGGTTTTTCTTCTACAAAAATCTCTTCAAATCCAAAAGAACAACCGCAAAATGCAAATATTAAAAACAACGATGCAAAAATCTTTTTCATAATTCTTAACTCCTATAATTGGTTATTCATAGTTTTATATGATATTCTTAATTTCAGCGAAAATAAATTATCACCAGCTTCAAAAAGACTGCTTTCGTCAACAGCATAATTCAATGGAACAATAAATCCGTCAATTGCAAAACCTTTGAATTTATTGTTTTCGTCACGTTGGACTTTTGTTGAAATTGCATGAATAAATGCTGCCATATCAAACTTATCAATTAAATCATCTCCACCCGTTGTTTCTCCATGCGACGCAAGTTTATCAAAAGCAATCTTTAACATTCCTTTAACTTTATTTATATATTCCGGTTTGTTTTCAATATTATAATGCCCAAAACGATACATGAACATATATTTTTCATAATCTTCGTAAGTTAATTTACCTGTAGTATTTCCAACTTGTCTTGCTATATACAATAAATAGGATTGAGCCAAATCATTGATATTATCTTTAAATGTCTTATCGAGTTTTTCTAAATCCTCCGGAGTCTTATCAGGTTTTGCGGCAAGTTCTCTCCATTTTTTGGAAACAACATCAAATTCTTCCCCTCTTGGATTTTGAATTCCCGATTGAGTAACCATTTTGTTAATTATTTCAGCAAAAGCCTCGCCAAGCTCAGCATTGCCATTTGGCAATTCTGAAAGTATTGATGTTCTTGAGCCCCCAAAATTTTGCATTAATTACTATCCTATATCCCATCGCCCACAGGTTCCACCCCAGCGAGCAATGATATTACCTTTGACATCTTTTATTTTATCAACATGTTGAACTTCGTCAACCCCTTCAACAATCGTAATAACTTCGCAATTATTTGAACACCCGTTACATGCACAAGTAATCGATGAAAAATGCATATCAGCTACATTCCAACCTTTAAATTTTGTTTGTGTTTGGGTAAATTGGTGATTTTCCATAGCAAGCATCGCCGCCCCGATTGCTCCCATTGTTTGATGATGCTCCGGAACAACTACTTGAGCATTTAGTGCTTCTTCAAATGCTTTTACCATGCCGGTATTACTTGCAACTCCACCTTGGAATGAAAATACAGGAAGCAATTCTTTACCCAGTGCAAGATTACTCAAATAATTTCTGACTAATGCCTGACATAAACCATATAGCAAATCTTCAACCGGATAACCAAGTTGCTGCTTATGGATTAAATCACTTTCTGCAAAAACACCGCATCTCCCTGCTATCCTTGCAGGATTAGAAGATTTTAGAGCCGTTGCACCAAATTCCTCTATAGGAACCCCGAGTCTTTGCGCCTGATGGTCTAAAAAAGAACCTGTCCCTGCAGCACAAACGGTATTCATTGCAAAATCTGTTACAATGCCATCTCGCATTATAATAATTTTACTGTCCTGCCCTCCAATTTCAAGTATAGTTTGGACGCCAGGAACAGTTACGCTTGCAGCCACAGCATGCGCTGTTATCTCATTTTTAACAATATCAGCACCTACTAATGAACCAGCAAGAGCACGCCCCGAACCGGTCGTACCAACACCCATTACATCATATTCAGTAATGCGTTTTTCATACAATTGGCGCATACCTTTTTGAACTGCCGCTACAGGCGTTCCTGCAGTTTTGAGCATTATACTGTCTACATATTTGCCTGTTTCATCTATCACAGCAAGCTTAGTTGTTACCGAACCGACATCTATCCCCAAATATACCGTTAAACTCATCTATCCTTTTCCTTATAACTACAATATGATAACATGAAATATTTTATGTAACAACTTTTATGATTTAATATTCTTGCAAAAATATACTGATTAATGTACTCTTTTGCTTGAGAGGTTTAAAAATTGACTGAAAGCATTAATATTAATTTGGAAAATATTGCACAAAACTGTAATATTTATGAGAGTAATAATATTCAAGAAATTATCTCTAATATTGATGCACTCGAACCTAAATACAATGAAAATGAACTTGTTTCAATTTACAATTATATGCTCTCTAAATGTCAAAATCCTGAAGTTTTGATGTATCTGATAAGATGCTGCGACAAATATAGAAAGACTTCTTCTCTTGAATATTTCGTTAATATATTGTTGTTAAAAAACTTTTCAGCAACAGATAACGAAAAAATAAAAGAAAAATACTTAAATGTTCGCATAATGTGTGCGAAAGCAATCGGAAATCAGAAAAATAACGATTTTGTAACCACACTTTTATATTGTCTAAATAATAAAAATGAAAATTATCGTGTACGTCTTGCATGTGCTGATGCGCTTGGACGTATAGGTAACAAGTACGCAGTAGCACCGCTTATAGAAGTAATGAAAGACGAAAATGAAAAATCCGTATATTTAAGAGAGGGCGCTGCTTCTGCATTAGGCTTAATCGGAGATGTGCGTGCTATTGATCCACTTGTTTCAATACTGGAAACAAAACAGGGGATAATGGATAAATTTTCATTTTTAAAAGAAAGAGCAATAGAAGCTCTTAATAAAGTCGGGTTTGGTTCAAATGACAGAGTTTTTAAGGCTTTAAAATCATCTTTATCTGATGAATCTGCACAAGTACGGATTCAAGCAATAGAAGCTTTGATGGATAGCGAGCACACTGAAGCATGCGATATTATTAAAAACGTATTAGAAAATGACAGCGACGAAGAAGTAAAAAAGAACGCATTAATTGCCCTCTACAATTTATCCGACAGAAAAATTCTTGATGAAGTAATATCATCAAATAAATATTCTGACATCTTAAAAACTACCGCAACAGAAATTTTAGACGAATACGAAAACGGAGAACACAATGACTAAATCAATAATCTTATTATCCGGCGGATTGGATTCATTAGTTAGTCTCGGTTTAACCAAAGAAGAACTAAATGTTACCCTTGCGCTTACATTCGATTACGGACAAAAATCCGCATCAAAAGAAATAGAAGCTGCCGCAAAAATTTGTGAATATTATGGTGTTGAGCATAAAATAATAAAATTAGACTTTTTAAGAGAGATAACAAAAACAGCTTTGGTTTCATCGGAAGAAGTGCCGGCAGGAAAAGCCCTTGAAAATGAGGATAATAGTGCGAAATCGGTTTGGGTTCCAAATCGCAACGGTTTATTTTTAAATATTGCCGCAAGTTATGCCGATTCGTTCGGATTTGAAAACATAATTATCGGCGCAAACAAAGAAGAAGCAAAAACATTTTCCGACAATAGCGCAAAATTCATTGATTCAGTGAATAAAGAATTTGAATATTCAACTCAAGTTCATCCAAAGGTTGTCGCACCCTTGATAAATTATAATAAGAATGATATAGTCATGTTGGCTTTGTCAAAAAATATTCCGCTTGAATTAACAATGAGCTGCTATCAAAGCAGAGATGGACATTGCGGGGTATGTGAATCTTGTACAAGATTAAAGCATGCTCTTGAAAATAATCATGCAGATGAGTATATTAAACAACTATTTAACTAAAAAAATGAAAACACTATTTATAGATGATGAAATTAAATATATCGGCTCTCAACTTGCGCCGCATTGGATTTACAAGAATTTTAAAATTCAAGGAGATGCCATTGTTGCTTTTTGCGGAGAATGTGAAGTAAATTTATCAGAAATGGTCGACATAGAAGATGTGATTAATAACGAACCGATTTACAGTAAATATATGTTGAGCTTTATAACCGAGCAATTTAATACGGAACTTGTCGAAGGTGTATTCAGACAACGACTTTTGATAACTATTATAAAAGAATGTCTTGAAAACAGAGGAATCTCTGTAAAACGCAGCGGAGATGACTTGTTCATAAAAAACAAGAAATTATCAGTTTCAATCGCAACGAAATCATTAACATCAGTACTTATTCATACCGGTCTGAATATAAATTCCGAAAGTGCACCCGTTGCAGCTGCAGGTTTAGAAACAGATTTAGGTTTAAAAGACATAAAAGAATTCGCAATTGAAATAATGAAAAAATATTCTGAAGAAATTGAAGATATAAAACTTGCAAGCACAAAAGTTAGAGGTGTGTTATGTTAAAAAACTCAAACAATACAAGAACAAATAAAGAATCAAATGATGCCAAAACACATTTTTCTTATGATGATTACAGGCAGGGAGTTCATAGAAGAGTCCATAAAGATATTACTGTATTTATATCAGTTCTTGTTATTGGGATTTTAATATTTTTAGGTTTTGCGAAGATACTATCTCCAAATGTAGATGTCGGAATTGCTGATAATGAAGAATATGCTGAATTTGAGGACGATACAATTCAAGGTTCAATAGATGAAAGACTAAAAAAATTACAAGCAGAAGATGAAGGTAAAATAAGCAATGATAAAATATTTTCACCGGAATTGGATGAAAAAGTCGTATTACCTAAACAAATTAAAAAGACCGTCGGCGAAATGGAAGCAGAAATGCAAGATCTAAAATCACAACATCAAAAAATCGAAGAACCATCTGTGGTTTCAAAACCTCAAAAAGAACAAGAAAAAGCTCCGGTAGCCTCAAAGCAAGAGACTAAAGCACCTGCTCCGGCACAACCGACAACATACAGAGTTGTTGTCGGATATTATGCAACAGACAAACAAGCAGAAGTTGCAAAATCTATAATACAGGATGCCGGTCTTGGAATTACTCCCGTGGTTAAAAATATCGGCGGCTCTTATACTCTGCAGGTTGGAGTTTATTCATCCCGAGAAAAAGCCCAACAAGAGGTCAATAATTTGCTTAAAAGCAATTTCCCTGCAAGAGTGGCAGAATAATAATTATTGATTAATCACGGGTATAAAAAACTTTCCCATCATTTTGTATACTTTTTAGCATACCTTCATGATTGATAGAATTGTAATCCAAAACATCAAAACTGTAAGGAGTAGGTAAATCATCAAGTTCTCCTGAAATTTTTGCAGAATTAATGTTTTTCCCAATTATTGCAAAATCAATATCGGAACCGTTGTGATAAGTGCCTTTTGCTCTTGAACCATATATTAAAACTTTTTCAATGTTATCTTGTTTCGAAAAATATTCTCTTAACTCCATAAGAGTTCTTTCAGGTAACCCAAATTCAACCATTAAAAATTTCACTTTCTCTAAAAATTTTTAATTCACTATAATATTCAGAACTTATTTTTTCTAAAATTTTATCAACTTTATCTTGATTATACTCATGAGAAGATGCATTTCTTGAATCAAGCATGTCAATCCAAACTTGCCCGTTTTTAATAATTTCACTTGAAAACGCAGATTTGATAACATCTTTAGGAGTATAAACTTCCACGCCCTTAATTTTAAGATAATCCTTTATAACTTTCCAACCCAATTCAAAAACAATTTCAAAACTCTGAGTTAATGCAAGACGATTTGAATTACTCTGTTTATCTGCCAGATAATTCTTACACATTTCATCAAATAAGCTATAAGCATTATTAAAATTTTGTATACGTTCACTAAGTCTTGACATAATACCTCTATATATTTAAGTCGGCGTAGTAACGCCGACCTGCATTTATTTATTCACATTCACTGTACTTTTTATATGCAATTCTCTCAGCTGTTGAATTGAAGCTTCACCCGGAGCACCTGACATCAAACATTTTGCCCCTGCGTTTTTCGGGAATGCGATAACATCACGAATTGAATCAGTTCTTGCAAGAAGTGCAACAAGTCTGTCCAAACCGATTGCCAAGCCTGCATGAGGCGGTGTGCCGTATTGCAGTGCGTTCACCATAAATCCGAATTTTTCTTCGGCTTCTTCCTGAGTTAAGCCTAAAGCCTTAAAAATTTCCTGCTGAACTTCCGATGAGTGGATTCTGACAGAACCGCCGCCAAGCTCTGTTCCGTTATAAACAATATCATAAGCAATTGATTTAACATTACCCAAATCACCCGCTTTGAGTTTATCCATATCTTCAAGGTTTGGAGATGTGAACGGATGGTGCATAGCCATAAATCTTTGCTCTTCGTCACTCCATTCAAACATCGGGAAGTCAACAACCCACAACAGTGCGTGTTTTGATTCGTCAATTAAATTAAGCATTTTACCGAAATGTAATCTTAATCTTCCCATAATGTCGTAAACAAGTTTCGGTTTATCTGCAAGGAAGAAGATTATATCGCCTGCCTGAGCGCCTGCTCTCTCTTGAATTTGTTTTGCTTGTTCTTCGGTAACGAATTTGAGAACAGGTGATTTTGGTGTTCCGTCTTCTTGATAAATAATATTTGCAAGTGCTTTTGCACCGAAGGAAACGGCGATTTTTGTAATATCGTCAATTTCTTTTCTTGAAAATTTAGCGCCGCCGGGAATTCTTATACCACGAACGATTCCACCCTGTTCAAGTGTATTTTTAACAATCTGGAATTCAGACTGCATAATAATATCGCCCAAGTCAAACAACTCCAAGCCAAATCTTGTATCAGGTTTATCGGAACCGAATCTGTCCATCGCTTCCTGCCAAGTGATTTGAGTAAACGGAGGTTGAACATCAACCCCTGCTGCCTTAAACGCATCAACGATTAAGCCTTCAACAACTTTTATTACGTCCTGTTGTTTTACAAACGACATTTCAATATCGACCTGAGTAAATTCAGGCTGTCTGTCTGCACGTAAATCTTCGTCTCGGAAGCATTTTGCGATTTGATAATATCTTTCGATACCGCCGACCATCAAAAGTTGTTTAAAGATTTGAGGGGACTGAGGAAGTGCGAAGAATTTACCCTCCTGAACTCTTGACGGAACAAGATAGTCTCTTGCACCTTCCGGAGTTGTTTTGATAAGGATAGGTGTTTCGACTTCCAAAAAGTCCAAACTGTTCATATAGTTTCTGATTGCGGTAACAATATTGTGACGTAAAACAAGTTTTGAAAGCATTTGTTCACGTCTTAAATCAAGATATCTGTATTTTAAACGAATATCTTCAGAAACATTTTCATCATCAAGAACAAAAGGCAAAACCTTTGATTCTGATAAAACTTCTACAGATTCAGGATACATTTCAACCTGACCTGTCGGGTATTTTTCGTTATAAGTTTCAGGCGGTCTTTTTGTAATTTTACCCGTAACTTTTATAACATATTCGCTTCTTACTTTACCGAAAACTTCATGCACTTTCGGGTTAATCTGCGGGTTTGCAACCAATTGAAAAACACCGCTTCTGTCACGAAGTTCAATAAATAAAATTCCGCCCAAATCACGAACTGTTGCTACCCAGCCTGATAGTGTGACGGTTTTATCAATATCTTCAAGTCTTAGTTTACCGCATTCATGGTCTTTAAATTCTGTCTTAATCATCTCTCAAATTTCCTTTTTCTATTTATATTTTGCAAAATTAATCTTATCACAAACAAAAAAACATTAGACAATAATATTGATTTTTGGTAAATTTTCTTTATGATTTCATTTGACAGTTTAATCTTAAAAGGCTTTATTGATGAAAATAAAGAGTTCATAACAGGGGCAAGAATAAATAAAATTCAACAGCCCACACGCCGTGAGCTTATATTATTTCTGCGCAGCAACGGACAAACATGTCAATTTCACATAAATATTGACCCGAAAATGTATCACGTTTGTTTTATGTCAGATGAAAACTCTGAAAAAAGACTCATGGAAATACCGCAAAAACCGCCAATGTTTTGTATGCTTTTGAGAAAATATCTTCAAAATTCAAAAATTGCAAAAGTTAATCAACCTGATGGAGAGCGGATTTTAGAACTATTTTTTGAAACTTATAACGAAATCGGGGATAAAATTTATCTTTGCCTAGCCGTTGAACTTATGGGCAAATATTCAAACGTTATACTTTATAACACCGATACGAATATAATTTTAGGCTGCGCACACAATGTAGGGGCTGATAAGAGTCAAGTTAGAGAGGTTTACGGACAAATTCCATACACCTATCCTCCCAAACATTCCTCAAAATATTTTATTGAAGAACGCTACGGATTTTTAAAAAGTTTCAAGCAAAAAATATTCGGGAATAATGTCAATTCCCTTATTGATAATTACTATGCAACATTAACATATAAAGCAAAGTTTAAAGCATTGAAATCCGAATATTTAGCCCTGACAAATCAGAAATTAAAAAAATGCGAGAAATCATTAAACGAGATGAATTTACAGCTAAAGCGAAGTGAAAATTACGACAAATTCAGGCTTTATGGCGATTTGCTCATGGCAAATTTGTACAATTTAAAGGATTACACAAACGAAGCAAAAGTGTTTGATTATGAGAATAATCAAGGAATTACAATACCTTTAAAAAACACAAAAACTGTTAAAGAAAATGCGAACGACTATTATAAAAAATACAACAAAGGCAAAACCGCAGGGATTAAATTGAGCGAACTCATTGAAGAAAACAAGCAAAACAAAGAATATCTTGAAAGCATCTTGTATTCTGTTGAAATCGCAAAAAATATTGACGACTTGAAAGAAATAGAACAAGAGATATCAACCCCTCACCCTGCTCGTCTACCCATGTGTGAGGGAATTTTTTGTATTCAAAAACCCGACGGGACAAGAATTTACATCGGCAAAAACAACAAACAAAATGATTATATTATTTCAAAACTCGCGGGAGATGAAGATTTGTGGTTCCACACAAAAGACTGCCCCGGCTCTCACGTTTTATTAAAAAGCCAACACATAACTGATGACTTAATTTTGGAGTGTGCAAAACTTGCTAAAGAAAATTCGCAAGGAAAAAACTCCTCAAAAATCGGAGTAATTTATACTAAACGCAAGTATTTACGCAAACCTCCCAAGGCGAATTTGGGCTATGTTACCTACAAAAACGAAAAAGAAATTGTTATAGATTGATTATGATATAATTTTGAAAAAGAGGAAATTATGCCGCATTTTTTTATAAATTCGCAACAGGTAAATAACGGTAAAATAGTTATTTGTAGGTCGGCGTTGCCACGCCGACAAAATGAGGAAAACTATTTTCATATCGCTCGTTCTCTGCGTGCAAGAACAGGCGAAAGGCTTTTGCTCATTGACGAAAATAAAATTCAGTATGAAACAACGATTGAATCTATTACAAACGACGGAATTACGGCAAAAATTGATAAATCTTACCCGAGCAAAAGATTTCTTGATTTTGAACTTTATCTGGCGCAAAGTCCTTTGCGAAGTGATGCCCAAAATCTTTTAATAGAAAAAGCAACTGAACTTGGGGTGACAGGGATTTATCCTGTAAAGACCGATAATTGTGCACTAAATAACGAAATGATAGACAAAAAAATCGACAAATGGCAAAAGATTATGTATGAAAGTTCGAAACAATGCGAAAGGGCGAATATTCCAACCTGTTATCCTCGCACAACCATTGAAAAAGTCTTAAACGAACACCACTTTGACAAAGTTATGGTCTTTTGCGAAAGAATTGCAACAAAAACCATCAGGCAGTCGTTTGAACAAAATCCGATTAAACAAGGGGATAAAGTACTTGTAATAATCGGACCGGAGGGCGGTTTTTCGCAGAAGGAATTTGACGAATTTGCAGAGAAAAAAATTGAAATGCTCACCCTCGGTGATATGATTTTAAGGGCGGAAACCGCAACCACTGTTGCACTTGGAAACATCATTTATGAATACTCAAATCATTAAAAACTCAATAGCAAACGATGAAATTTTGAATAACATATCAAGTTTTTTTGATAATGACATTTGGCTTGTGGGCGGTGCCATTCGTGATATTTTGCTTGGAAAAGAAATCTTTGACAGAGATTTGATTGTGACTGATTGCGATGCAAAAGAGTTTTCGCTAAAAGTTACCGAATTTCTGGGCGGGAAATTCATTCCACTTGATGAAGAGAACAAAATTTACAGAGTTGTTTTGGAGGATAAAAAAAATTATCTTGATATAACAAACCCGATAGAAAATTCGCTTGAAAAAGATATTTTGCGCAGAGATTTGAGAGTTAATGCCGTTGCAGTGAATATAAAAACCGGCGGAATTTATGACCTTGCAAACGGTTTAAATGACTTTGAAAATAAGGTTTTAAACGGAATAGCAGAAACTAATTTCACTGATGACCCGCTAAGACTTTTGAGAATTTTCAGATTTCATTCGGTTTTGGGCTTTGAAATTTCGCAAGAGCTTATGCAAATCGCAAAAAAATATGCGCAGTTAATAAATAAACCTGCCAAAGAGCGTGTCGAATACGAACTTATGAAACTTTTTAGCGGGCAATTCGCCCACAGCGCACTTTTAAAAATGGAAGAATGCGGAATTTTAGATTTAATTTTCCCTTTTGTTAAAGAGTTAAAACAAGTACCGCCAAACGCACATCATCATTTGGATTTGTTTCATCACAGCATTGAAACGGTCAGACAAATTGAACTTTTGTACAAAACTTCATTACCAGAAGTCAAAACTCATTTAGACAAGGTTGATTTTGGCGGATTTTCTCGACTTGCGCATTTGAAATTGGCTGCCTTTATGCACGATATTGGCAAGTTTTCAACTTGGTTCATCGAAGAAGATACAGGTCGCCACAGATTTTATAAGCACGATGATGTCGGCTCAAAGATGGCTCCTGAAATTTTAAAAAAACTGGCATTTTCAAATAAGCAAATTAAATACATACAAAAAATGATTAAAAACCACATGTATGCAACGATGGTAGTTTGTTCTCCGGAATTGACGGACAAAATTATGATGAGATATGTTCGCAAAATGGAGGATGACTCAATTGATGCCATAATTATCGGAAAGGCGGACAGACTTTCTGCGCTCGGGCCTGAAATAACAAAGGAAATGGTTGATAAAAACCTTTCTTTACTTGATAAACTCTTAAAATTCTATATTGACAGCCTTGAAACAATAAAGCCTTTACCAAAATTATTAGACGGCAACGAAATCATGGAGATGCTAAATATTACCCCCTCGCCAAAACTGGGCAGAATTTTAAACGAACTTAATGAAGCTCAATTGAATGGAGATATCTCAACAAAAGAACAAGCAGTTGCGTTTGTAAAAAATTTAAACAAGAGATAACTTTGTATTTGAAGTGGTTAGTTTTTTGAGTTTTTCCATCCTGCGCATAACAAAATCAGCGTTTTTATCTTCGGGTTTATGTTCCAAAAACTTGTGATAATAACGTTTTGCTTCTCTTTGTTTACCCAGTTTATCAAGGCAATATGCAATATCATAATATCCCTGAGCATAGTTAGGATTAATTTTCAAAACCTGTTTATACAAATCCAGTGCGGATTTGTAAAGCTCCATTTTCATCAAAAGCGTTGATTTTCTCAGATAAGCATTTAGATAAGTTGGAGAATTCTCAATGAGTTTTTGATAAATCATCATTGCCATATCCTGTTCATCACACTGCTCATGTGCCAATCCGAGCTGATAAATCGCATCAGCATTGTCAGGTTCAAGCTCAACAGCATGAATAAAACACTTAATCGCTTTACAAGCAACACCATCTTGCAAATGACAAAGTCCCAATTCATAAAATGTTTCAAAATTGTCTTTGTCAAGCAGCGCCGATTTTTCAAGCGCAGTAATCGCTTTTTTAATTTTTCCGAGCTGCTTATAGCAAACACCCAAATTCAAATACGTATCAGGATTATTACGGTCTAATAGAACTGAATTAAGATAAAGTCCAACCGCTTCTTTAAAAGAATTATTCGATTTAAGCCTGTCCGCTTGATTTTGCATTTCATTTTTTTGCTTTTGTATCTTGAACGGGACACTCATATATTCGGTTTTTGCAGTACTTTTGCTCAATTTCTTCCTACTATCTACTCTCTTAACAATTCAATTCTAAATATTTTTACTTTCAAGAATAACCACCATTTGATGTAAAGATTAATCAACCATTAGATTTATTCGTATATTAATGATATATATTTATTATGAAAAAGTTGGGAATTATATTAGGGATTGCATGCTTTTTATCTGCACAAATTATGCCTGTTATGGCCGACGATACAGTGCATTTAAGAGGAGTTGAGAAACCAAAAATTGAACTGCCGCAACAAGATTATAAAAAATCTGACAGTTTAGTATTATCAGATGAACAAATACTTGAACAAATCGTAAAACTCCAAAGAGACAAAGACATGGAAGATATCGATAATCTTTGGAAAGGAACTGTTGCAAATAACCAAGTTATCGGATTTGCTCTAAAAAAACTTGCAACACCGGAAAGTCAGCGGAGAATACATTCATCACTTATGGCAAAAACTCTGTCTGCAATAATATCAGGTGCGTCTATGGCGCCCATGCTTCTGGGTCAAAATTATATGCTTCAATCCGGAGCATACGGAGCAGGTCAAATAGCACAAAATCTTTTAAACAGAAAAAATATACCAAAAGAAATTCCTTTGACAGACACCGAACTTATTGAACTTGCCGGTCTTATTGAAAATCTTCAGGATAAATTAATTAGCGCGTATTATAATTATAAAAACAATCTTGCATTATTAAAAGAAATTCGTTCAAGAGAAATGCTTTACAATAAAAATTATGCAAAAGCTATGGAAGAAGAAGATACTCTTGAAATAGCAATACAATCTACACTATATCAAGATATACAATTAGAAGAAGAGAAATATATTTCATTATGTAAAAAATATCATTTAGAACTTCAAAGATTAGCAGGTAAAAAAGTTGTAGACAACTTGAATTTATATCAATATGATTATGATTCAGCACTATTAGGAGAGAGTAAAAATGAAAAATAAATTATTACTTTTAGCAGCAATACTATGTATAAGCGGAGGATGCTGTGCAAATGCGAATCTATCACTATCAGACTTAACCACTCCAAAATCTGCCGCATACAGAGTAGGGATTTCTGATATACCGGAAAATCCGTATATACAAGCACAAGATTTGCAAAATTCTATAGAAGAAACTATAAGAAAACAAACTCAAAATACCACAAATGAAAATAGAGAATTGTCTTATTCCGAATTAAGCATAAAAAATTTAGCAAAAGAAATTGCTTATGATTTGGAATGTGAAGAGCAAGATATGGTTTCTGATTTGTCTTTATTGTGGCAAGGTGCAGCAATGCAAAGCGATACAATAAATTTTGCGCTTTACAAACTGGCTAATCCTGATGCTGATAAACCGGACAAAAGTGCCGTAAAAAATATGTTAAAAACCGTTGCGAGCATGTCCACTTTGGTTGGAGCAGGAATTTCTAACCCTTTACTTGCAGGCTCATCACTAATCGGAGCAAATGTTTTAGGAATAATGGGGCAAGATACAAAAGCACTTAACTATAAATATTCAAAAGTTACTGATGCGGATATGATTATTCTTATTCGCAAGGTTGAAGATTTGCAACAAAAAACAGTTAATCTGTATTATGACTATATGAGCGCAAAAAAACAACTCGAAATGACTACGAATTTAGCACAATTGAGAAAAGAAAGATTCGAATTGGCACAACAAAATAATGCACCCAGAGAAATTATTGTTATAACAGATTCTCATTTCAGGACAGCGATTGACAAACAAAAAACCGCACGTGCCGAATTTTTATCAAAACGAGCAGCATTGGAACAATTTGTAGGTAATGAAGCATTTACTCAATTTGAAAAAGAACTTGCCCTGAGAGAAAATAATCAAAAAAATTCAGACTCAAATATAAACGAAGAATATCAACAAACAATTAACAATGTAGAAAATTACACTGATTGTTTAAATGAAAGCAAAACCGCCAGCCTTTCAGGAGTCGGATATGTGGAAGAAGATGAAAATTTATCAAAACTTCCCCCATTAGAACCAACCCCGCTTACACAAGAACAAAAAATAGAACAACAGCTTGAAGCACAAGAAGAAAAGCTATCTCAAGAAGTAGATGAACTTGCAAACGAAAAAGTTAAAGGTAAAAAAACAAAAAAACAAAAAGTAAAAGAAGAAAAGCCTAAAAAAGTCAAAAAAGATCCATATGATACAAAAGGCTTGATATTCTTACATGATAAACAACCGGATAAATCGAATTATGAAACCAATGTATCGGTTGATGATGTAAAATCAGAAGTTGAGACAAAGCAAAAACAAAAGCAAAAACAAAAGAAAACAAAGGGGAAAATAAATCAAACTCAAGAACAACCCACTCAGCAGCCTCAACAAGCGGAGAATAAACAAGAACCACCACATTATAATCCTGTGGATTACTACACCCCTAAAAAACCGATGCAGAAATTTAATGGGGTTGAGCTTTTACCTTTGGATGAGATAAAGGCACCAGATTTAAAGCCAAACGGATATTCAATTTTTGCCAAATAACTAACTTGATTTTTAAGTATTTTAATGATAACTTATAGAGGTTGATGCTAATTGCATGCAATGATTCATTGGGGGAAGCTATCGCGGAGCCCGTTGAAAATTAAATAATAAAGTCGTCACGGGTCTGTGTCACTCTGCCGAAGAAAAAGTTGACTAAATGTCAAGTTTTTCTAAGAGGAAGGTAGCGCAGCGCTAACGCAAGCCCGTTGAAAATTGAATAATAAAAGTCGTCACGGGCCTGTGGCACTCTGCCGAAGAAAAAGTTGACTAAATGTCAAGTTTTTCTGAGAGGAAGGTAGCGCAGCGCTAACGCAAGCCCGTTGAAAATTGAATAATAAAAGTCGTCACGGGCCTGTGGCGCAGCGGTAGCGCAGAGGACTCATAATCCTTTGGTCGTGGGTTCGAATCCCTCCGGGCCCAAATTTAATAAAAGAGAGCATTTTGGCTCTCTTTTTTAATGCGCAAATATCATCCAATATGCAAATTGTACTTTTTCAGGACAGTGTATCTGTACGGTTAAAAGTACTATTTTGCCACAAATCGGCTGTCTGTAAAGGGTTTGGCGGTAGGAAGTTTCCTACGAATAATCATTTCAGAAGTCCTGAAAGTCCATTTTTTGGCTGTAAAAGTCTAAAAATTTATCAATATTGTCCTAATTCTGTCCACGCAAGAGTTTTAGACTTATTAAACCTTTCCGGATTTTTGTACGCTTGAAAAGATTATTTGTACGTTTTTTGATATAAAAATTTTATGCTTTTAAGTTCAAATTTTTCTTGATCGTAAAATTTTACAAAAGGTCGGAAAGATCCATAATGCCTTTATTATTAAATGCTTAACCCCTAAATAGTAAGTATCGTTATCTGCATTTCATCATTTAAATTTTTGTCATATGAGGCACCAAATACAATTTCAGCATTATTTGAAGCAATACTTTTAATATATTCTGCTACCTTTTCAACTTGGCATAGTGCTATATCTGGAGAACCTACCACAAAAAATAAAATCTTTTTGGCATTTTTTATTAATTTTGTGTCCAATGAAGCTTTTAAAATTGTTACACCACTATCCATTTCTAATGAGCTTCCACAGCCAAAAAATGCATTCATTTGACCCGAATTTTTAATAAGTTTTTTAATATCATCCATTTCAACATATATCATATGCGCTTCTAATATGGTATAAGTTATGCATTTTACTATTGGAATAATATTGTCTAATAAATCATTTGATTGAAAATCAAATATAGTATATGAATCAACACTTTGTGTTAACTGGTCAATTTTGCAAGATAGAAATGCAAGTGTTAAAATTCCTTTTTGTTTTGTATTTTTTGTTAAATTGTAAGCAATATTTTTACTTTTTTCATCAAATGTATCTACAATTAAAAAAACTATATTTGCATCATCTAAGATTTCCGTATAATCATCACTTTTGTAGTTATTTAATTTGCAAAATTCAACATATTTTAAATTATTTTTAGCAAGTTTATCTACAACATCATGTCCATAGCTACCAATACCTATGGCTTTAATTTTTGGATTCTTTAACATATATTTTCTCGCTTTTTGCCTGCTAAATAAATAATACCACTAAGATTTGTCAAATACGGACATATTTGTTATTTTTAAATTTTCTTTTTTCCTCTTCAAAAGCTTCAAGCCCTATTTCCCAAAAGAACATATCTATAAGCTTCATTGGCGGGTATTTTAGATTTTCATTAGTATGAAAATTAAGCTCTAACTTTTCTTGTCTGCTATAAAAATCGCAAAGTTTTTGATAGCTGTTTTCGCCAAATTTTTGTATTAAATTGCACTCATTTTTATTATTATAAATATCAATTCCTTTTTTGAAAAATCTATCATAAGCAGGAGTACAACCAAAAATACCAAGTAAAATTTTTGTACGTAAAACAGGCGATATTTCATCAGTACATTTATTTTTATTCTCTTTGAATTTTTCATAATATTTGAGAATTTCTTCATCTGCACTCTTAATATCTTGCCAAGTTATAGAATTTATATCATTCCATAGAATCCCGTGTTCTTTTGTTAATTTTTCTACTAATTCCTTATGGATTTTATAATCATGGTTCATAAGAAAAGAACCCCTTAACATGCCCCAGCTTGCAAGATAAGAAAAAAGCATAAGTGCGCCATAATCTGAGTCAATTTTCTCTCTATTTTTATAAAAATAAAGGTAGCAATGTTCCCAAGATAAAAACCTCCTATGACCATCTTCTATTTTGCGGTAATATTCATCTACTGTTGCTTTAAAATCATACATTTTGTTTTTCCTGTTAAAAGAATTTTGCACTTACATTATAAGTTAAAATTCCTACAAATAATACTTTCAAGTGAAACAAATAATCATCTAAAGTGAAACTTTACATTTATTAAAGTTAATATTAATTTTATCCGTCATTACACTATATTAAATTTTGAGGTTCTTATGGGCTTTGGAATAGAAGGTGACATCACAAAAATATACGATAACTATATGAAAAAGCATCCTGAATGTAGTGTTTTGTCTGGGGATGCAGTTTGGCTTCGTATGAAAGAAGAAGGGGTTATAACTCAGGCTCAATACAATACATATAAAAATGGACTAATTTTTGACTTTAGCTCTCAAAGCACCAGCGGCAGCTGGAAATCAACTTTTGGTTTAGAAACAACACCGCAAACTAAAAAGCCCGCAAATCCAAACAATACAAAACTCTCGAAGTATCATCCGGTATACAAAGATTTGTTACTTGATTCAAAAGGCAAAATTGATATGAATCAGTTTTCACTGGAAGCATTAAAACAAAAATATCCTGCAGATAAATATACCATTGTACGCAAAAAATCTGATGATGCATTTTCTTATGAAAAATCTGAAATTCAAGTTAAAGATAAAGCCGGCAAAACTGTTTTAAATATATCTGATAACTCTGATGGCACCATATCTTACACCTCGTACAAAAACGGCAAAGAATTCAATTTTTATAACATCAAAAATGGTATTGTAATATTTGGAAGGCATACAGAAGCAAATGGGAAGTATACCCAATACAAATACGCTGATGACGGGAAAACAATCAAATCAATAACCATAGGAGATAAAAACGGATATATCGAAAAAACTTATGAAAATGGAGAATTAGTAGAAATATTTAAAAATAACTTAGAAACCAATAGAGCAGAATTTATGAAATATAAACACGGAGTACTTATTTCAACAACGGTTAGTAACGATGAAAATCAAGATAATGAATATAACAACGTTGTTAGTATGATGAATAATATTTTTGAAAGAGATAAATACGGATATTTAAAAATCCATGCAGGTAATGCTCGTGATTTAATTAAAGTTCTGGATAAAGATAACATTGAACAATTTTTATCTGAATATAAAAAGAAATATAATAGAGAATTTACGACATATCTAGCCTCTATAGGATATGAAAATTCAAATAAAGATAAGGAAAAGCTTCTAAAACATATACGAAATTGTCTTTTAAAAGCAAATAAATATAATCCGTACAAAAAAATTACTAATGATAGAATAAGTAATGATAATTACTCAAGTAAAAATGTATATGATGTCCAATATAGAGATAATGTAGTTATTATATATAATAAAACTACCGGCAAACAATCTAAGCTTTTGCTTAACAGATTACTTTCACAAATAAAAGATCCTGCAGAAAAAGCAGTTCATAAAATAAACATTCAAAATTTACCTGCTGAAATATTGGAAATTTATGCAAATGAAGGTATTATCCTAAGAAATGATTCAAAATTGGATAGTGCAGAATCTAAAGTAGGCGGATATTATAAAAATAGTGAAGAAACTATATATTTGCCATATTATACAGATAATTATATCTATATTCATGAAGTTCTGCATGCTGTTGACTACGACAACAAAGGTAACACAGAAAGTATGAAAGGGAAATTAGAAGAAGCTTTTGAACTGGGCCTAAAAAGATATGAAGCTGCCGGATTTCACAGATTTAAAAATATTGGAGAAAGCGATAATGATGATCAAAATGATAAATTTTATTTTTCCAAAAATGCTAAAGAGTGTTGGGCTCGTATCGGAGAAATGCTATTTAATGGGACATGCGAAGGTCAAGAAATATTGAAGCAATTTTGGCCGGAATTTATTGAACTGGAAAAAGCCACTATCGCTAAAATCCAAAGCAAACCGGCAATTGAGAGACATTCATAATAAAAAAAAGAGCCATAATCGGCTCTCTTTTTTAATGCAAACACTTTTAATTTATTTATTCCTCTTCTGAGGGTGGTTCACTTTTCTTTGATTTAGAAGTCTTTTTCTTTGGTTGATCTTCTTCGGTTAATGAGTCATCACTGTCAATTTCAGCATCTTCAGTATTTTCTGCTTCGGTTTCTGAAGCACTTTCACCATCTTCAGATTCAGAAATTTCACCTTCAGACTCATTTTCTGAAGTTTCGGTTTCGTCACTTTCATCGGATGTTTCTTCGTCAGAAGTTTCCGCTTCAGTTTCTTCGTCTGATTCCTCTTTAGCTTTTTTGGCTTCTTCTTCCTCTTTTAATGCCTGTTCGATTTCAGCTTCGTCTTTTGCACGAATAACAGGAATAGAAAGCATCAGAGCCATCTGTTCTCCCTCTTGACCGATATTAAGGTCAAGTGCCTCCTTATCAAGTTCTACATATTTTGACAGAACTGCGATAAGTTCCGATCTCATACGGTTCATAATTTCAGGAGTTAAATTTGTTCTATCCTGCATGAGGACAAGGCGTAATCTGTTTACAGCCGTATTTTTTGATTCGTCTTTAACGTTTTGTCCGAAAAGGCTCAAAATTTTATTATATATATCTGCAAAAATATTATCACTCATCTTAGTTCTCCTTTCCTTTATTCAGGAATTTTGAGAAGAACTTTTTAATTTTGTTAGAAAGCTTTGCTTCTTCTTCAAAATCGATAAGCGGAACATCTTCACCGATAATTCTTTGTGCAACGTTTCTGTATGCTCTGCCTGCTAAAGAATCATCATCATTAACAATCGGCTCACCTTTGTTTGTAGAAGTAATAATTCCGGTATCCTCAGGAATTATACCCAAGAGTTCTGCTGATAAAATTTCTACAACATCATCTTTACTCATCATATCTTTTGCTGCAGCCATATTCGGTCTGTATCTGTTAATTAAAAGTTTATAAGATTTAATTTCCTCTTTTGCTTCCAAAAGTCCTATAATCCTATCCGCATCACGAACAGCTGACATTTCAGGAGTTGTTACAACGATTGCCTCACTTGCGCCGGCAACTGCATTTTGAAACCCTTGTTCAATCCCGGCAGGACAATCAACAAGCACAAAGTCAAATTGTTTTTTAAGTTCGTCGCAAATATCTTTCAACTGTTCTTCTGTTACTGCCGACTTATCTCTGGTTTGTGCAGCAGCCAAAAGGCAAAGATTAGGATTTTTCTTGTCTTTAACAAGCGCCTGTTTCAATTTACAGCGTTCTTCAACAACATCAACAATTGTATAAACAATTCTGTTTTCCAATCCTAATAACAGGTCTAAGTTTCTTAAACCCAAATCGGTATCAACCATAACGACTTTTTTACCGGCTCTTGCAAGAGCAGTACCGATGTTAGCATTAGTAGTTGTTTTTCCGACTCCTCCTTTTCCCGAGGTTATTACTATTACTCTTCCGGTCATTTATATCTCCTTAGTTTTCATTATGTATTTTTTTGATTATGATAATTCCTTTGTGAGTAAATGCTTCTTCAGGAGTATACTCACTTGTTTTTTGAATAAACGGTAAATTAACCGTATCAGGTCTGCGCGCAAAAACTTCTCCTATTCTTATTTGTACCGGATTGAGTTTTAGCGCTCTTATTCTTGCATAATTGTTTCCATCTGAACCGGCATGGACAATACCTGCCAATATTCCCCAAACAGTGACGTCTCCTTTTGCGATAATTTCCGCACCCGGGTTAACATCCCCAACAATCACTATATTACCGTCAGAAGAAATACTTTGCCCTGAGCGAATTGTTCTGCGAATATAAAGTGTTGGAAGTTTTTCAGGCTCAATGCGCAATTCTTTTATATGTTCTTCTTCGTTTTCTGAGGGCTCAGGTTCTTCAAATTCATCATCATGACGAATTTCATTTATTAAATTTTCATCTTTTGTTTTCTCTTCTCCAAAAATATTGTCAAGCGCTTGAACAACTTCATTTGTCGGTTCTTCGGTTTGATCAAAAGACGGAGCACTCATTTCATTTGTAAATTCAGACACATCAATCTCCATCGCCGTTGCAGATTCCACTGTTTGAGCAGAACTCGTACTTACACAAGCGAGCTTTGATTCCATAAGTTCTATAAGTGTTTTAATACTTGTCAGCTCTTCAACACTCAAATCAATTGTGCCAAGTTTTAAACAAATGTGTTTATTCTTCGCTTCAGGCATATCAAGTGTTCTTGACAATTCATAAATTATTTCAGAAATTTTTACGGCATGGGTTAAATCCACAATAAAGCCGTTATCTATATACCCCGTTTCCATATCTTCCTTTCTAAAAAAAAATCGGTTACATGTAAAAACTACCCTAAAAAACATTAATCTTCAAGAATTTTTGTAGTTTTGTAATATGTGTTACAAAATGTTAAGAATATTTATTAAAAAAAGGCAATTATTTTGCGATTATATACTTTATATATATAAGAGCAGAGTATAAGGATTTTATCATGTCAAAAACAAAGAGCAGAGCAATTGACCAAATTAACCGAGTTCAGGCTGCAAGCGGCGAAGGTTACGCATCAACGAATCTTAATATTGACAAAGGAACAGTTGCCGCAACATTTGGAGCATTAACAAAAAATATACTGGATGCCGTCTTAATGGGCATCGGATTGGATTTGAACGTAAGTGACGGATATGCAGAAATATTGTCTAATCCGAATAATGAAATTAATATACGAGGACGTAAATATTATCCTCACACAGGTATCGGAAATTTAAAACCATACAATGAAAACGGGAACCCCTCGGGCGGATGTTTTTCATTCTATTCAATGGGTTAACAGGAGCGATCAATGGCAGAATCAATTAACGGAATACAACTTGGTGCAAAAATCGGACAGAGTGCGGAGCTTTTATACGGCAACCTGCCCGGGTATGACATCGGAACTGACGGCGGGCAAACGCTGAAATCAGATATGTATGCAAATAATCGTATTGCTTTTGACGACACTAATACAAATAATATCGGACATCAAACACCAAAAGCGGCAGACATAAATACAAAGAACCATATTACTCCGCAAACAGAAAAACAGATTATGAATTTTTTACAGGGGTTAGACGGCTATAATAGAACAATGGTTTAACAGCAACATTTTGCATCAATAAATTTGCGTTTAATCTGTTGGGGCATGTTGATTTTTGTTAAAACATCATTAAATAGTTTGTATGGTGTTTAATGGTGTAAAAAATTATTATGAAATTTTAGAGGTTAGCACAGATGCAAGTACATCTGAAATAAAATCCGCATACAGAAAACTTGCCCGAATTTATCATCCTGATGTAAATAAAAACGCAAATGCTATTGAAATGTTTAAAGAAATAACATCTGCATACGAAACTTTATGTAATGACTCAGAACGAAAAAAATATGATACTATACACGGAATTTTTAATTCCGGCTTTAATTCTGATATCAATACCGAATCCCAAAATAAAAATCCGAAGGAATCGACTCAAAAAGTTAATCAAAAAATCGATAATGAAGAAAATGAAAAAAGAGAAACACCAAAACCTGAACAAAAAATTAAAAAGAAAAATCAAACGAAAAAGCGTAATACATTAATCAATACATTAAAATATTGGAGCGCAAAATTTAAGAAAAACAAAAAAGAAAAAGATAATAAAAAGCCGCAAAAAGGTGAAAATATTTCAACGGAAGTTGTAATTACCCCGGATGAAGTTATGACAGGTTCAAAACGTATAATAAATATCCGTACCACAAAAACTTGTCCGAAATGCTTCGGGCATAGGTTCGCAAACGGAGATAAATGCAGCAAATGCGGTGGCAAGGGATTTGTAACAGAAACAAAAAAAATTACTCTTACTATACCCAAAGGGATAAAAGACGGCGCAAAATTACGCTTAAAAGGAGAGGGAACAACAGGCAAAAACGGCGGACCAAACGGCGATGTTTATGTACAAATAAGGATTGAAACAAAAACTCAGGTGCATTTTGATAAACTAAACATATATTACAATGTTCCTATTACACCATTTGAAGCTGCATTAGGAGAAGAAATTTCCATACCTGCATTTGACGGAACAATAAAACTAAAACTACCTAAAAACACTTGTTCCGGTCAAAAATTCCGTATTGCAAAACAAGGATTAAAGAAAAACGGCAAAGTCGGAGATTTAATTGTAACAGTCAGTATTGAATTTTCTCATAATTTGTCAGATGATGAAATAAAACTGTACGAACAGTTAAAAAATTTGTCAACGGATAATGTGAGGAAAAACTTTGGCTACGGAAGTTAAAATAAAAGAAATATTTGAATCTATACAGGGCGAAGGTCCTTTTGTCGGAGTTAATCAATTGTTCTTACGTTTTTGCGGTTGCAATCTTAATTGTAATTACTGCGATACAGATTTTGGTATGAACGGAGCAAAATCTTACACTGCAGAAAGTTTGGTACGAAAAATTGTAAAAGAATATGATTTAAAAAAAATTCATTCAATCTCTTTAACAGGAGGAGAACCGCTTTTAAATGCCGATTTTATAAATGAATTTGTTCCGTTGCTGACTAAAACAAAAATTTACCTTGAAACAAATGCAACTATGACAAAAGAATTATCAAAATTAAAAGATAAAATTGACATTATTTCAGCTGATATCAAATTGCCAAGTTCAACAGGAAAAGACACTTTTAAATTGCACAATGAGTTTTTGAGTAATTGCAAGGGAATATACACATTTGCAAAAATCGTTTTTGATAAAAACATAACAGATAGCGAAATCCACACATGCGCTAATTTAGGGAAAAAATACGGAATTGAACTTATACTTCAACCAAAAATGAACGGAAACATCATGAGCGTTGATAACGATTTTTGCCAAAAAGTTTTTAAAAATTTTCTTGAAATTAACCCCGACACCCGTCTGATACCGCAAGTTCATAAATTTTTAAATGTAAAATAATTACCCTAAATACTTTTGCAAACTATCTTTGTCAAAAACCTCTATACTGTTTTTGGAGTGAATAAATATCATTGATGAAATGATGGCTTTTAGAGTATCAAAGTCCGAAAATGCCATTTTTGAGCGTAAATCATCCATATTGTTTGCGAGAAATTCCATAATAATTGTTTTGCCTTCATAAACAAGACTCGAAAAATAATCAAACGACGCCTTAGACTTAATACCTTCAAGATAAATAATATCAGGGTTCTGAAATGTTATAAATCTTGCCGCTTTATCCATATTAAATCCGACATTTTCGTTAAATTCACACTGATTAACCCCGTTAAGTTCGTATTTAGCAATACTTTCAAGTGTCATGATATTTTTTGAAGTCGTTTTAGCAGCCTCCAACAAAAGGGAATAAATAACGTGAGTTTTACCACTAAGCGCAGAACCGCAAACCAGTATTATACCGGGTTTCTCAAGTGATTGACGAATTTCTGAAAGCTCAAATTTTGATGAAACCATTTGACCTAAAGCTTTTGGAGGCTTATAAATTTTCAAGAATATACGCTCTCCCATTATGGTCGGAAATGTAGAAACACTCGCCATAATAACCACATTATCAACCTTGAAGCACAACTTGCCCAGCTGCGGAACTTCAGAAACAGACGGATCAAGTTCGGATAAAGTTTTCAGTTTTGACACAAAAGACGAAATTAAAACTGACGGTATAAAACCCTTATTGCACATCTCGCCCTTAGTTTTGAAATTTACCCCTAAACCGTCATCCTCACCTTGAAATACTACTTCATGAATATCTTCTATAATTGCCTGTTTTAGTATTGCGCGAATAATTTTTTGAATATGATTGTCACTCAAATCTTCTTTATGCAATTCTTCTTGCCAATCATAACCGGCCTCATATGCTGTTGAAATATTTCCGACAGCAACATCAATTTTGTAGTATTCATCAATTTTTTTAAGTATCGTTTCTTCATTTGCAAGTACAGGATCAATTTCACATTCTGCACTTTCCATAATTTTATCTATCGCAAAAAGATTACGCGGATCTGACATTGCAACTGTCAGGGTATTTTCAATCTTAAATAAAGGTATTATTTTATATCTTCTTGCATCAGAATAACTGATATACTTCAAACAATTTTTATCCAAATCATAATCATCAAGATTTACAAACGGGGTATGGAGTTTTGCCTCCAAAAATTTTATTAATTGTTCTTCTGTTATAAAACCTGAATCAATAAGCGCCTGACCGATATTTATATTACGTGCATTAGCAATTTCCTGTGCCTGTTCAACAATTTCGTACTGAACAAGTCCTTCCCTGACTAAGTCATATTTTAAAGTTTCTAATGTTTTATTCGTAATTGCAGGCATATTCTAATTCTCATCTGCTCCCAAGTATTTTTGTACAATTTTTAATACCTCATCCAAATCAAACGGTTTTGTAATATATTCGTTTGCTCCGGTTTCTTCTCCAATCAGTTTATCTTCTTCCTGAGAACGTGCAGTAATCATCAAGATAGGGATATCCTTATATTTTTTATCAAACTTCAACAGACGACTTATTTTATAACCATTAATTCTCGGCATCATAACATCCAAAATAATTAAATCCGGAGAAATTTCTCTTGCCAGCTTCAGTCCGTCCTCACCATTAAATGCGGTATAACAAGTATAATTGCAACCTTCAAAAACAAATTTTAGACTCTCTACAATATCTTGCTCATCATCAACTATCAAAATCTTTTTCATAAAAATACCCTTAAAAACAATGCTGATTTACTACAATATAGCACATTTTTTGTTTAAGGGAAATTTGTAACAAATGTATATAAAGGCGATAGGGCGATAGAGCTGCAGCCTTATTGACTTAAATTGTAACAGTTGTATCGTCCCGACGCCATATAGGCATATCGCCATTATCTAATAATTCTCACGATAAAAAATATCTTTATAAGTAGTTATTAAAAGAATAATCGCAGAAATCCCTACAATAGAATAAACAATTCTTGATAAAACGGTCATTTCTCCAAAAATCAAAGCGACCAAATCGATATCCATCAAGCCGACTAAACCCCAGTTTATTGATCCAATCAGTACCAATATATACGCTACGGTTCTTAAAATATTCATAATAAAACTCCTTTCATTACTGTGCGAAGTTATTATTTGATTAAAACAATATAATTACATCAGTCTTTTTTCTTAGGTAAGGTTTGCAAAAAATTTTTGTCCTTTGTACAATAAGGAAAAAGTTTTTGGGGATAAATTGTTATGACAGTAGTTAATGAACATTTTACGGTACATACTAAAGGTAACACGGATATAATTGATATTACGCCGCAAATCCGGAACTTGGTTTACAATCACGGTCTGCAAAATGCGGTTATATATGTTTATGCGCAAGGCAGCACAGTTTCAATTACCAATATTGAATTTGAACCGGGGCTTTTGGTTGATTTTCCGGAAATTATGGATAAAATTGTTCCAACAAATAAGGATTACCACCACGATGAAATGTGGCATGACGGCAACGGATATGCACACATCAGAGCATCAATCGTCGGCAACTCTACTTATGTACCATTAATTGGCGGTGTTTTGCAATTAGGGCAATGGCAGCAAGTTGTTTTGATTGATTTTGATAACAAAGCCAGAGCAAGAAAAGTTAACGTACAAATAGTTTATTAACAAAGACAATAAAACTTTATAGCGACAAGACCATTTTGAGGGAATAGTAAGCAGTGAAAAGTGAACAAACCCATACGGATATTTCTAAATTGTGCGATAGCATCAATAACGACGACTAAATTCTCACTCCTCGCTATTCACTTATCCAATACGAACTTATCACCATAATCCTATCGCCATATCGCCTTTTATCTTCCCTCTTGCATTTTTGGTATGGGGATATTATAATAAATTCCTAGAGGATTAAAGAAAAGTAATGGATGAATCAAGCATAAATACCATAGTTTTTAATTGGGTTATAGTATTTTTGTTATTGCTTGTAAATGCATTTTTTGTCGGCGCAGAATTTGCTATTGTGCGTGCCCGCAAAAACAGAATTGAGCAGATGGAAAAAGACGGTAATATTGATGCAAAACTTGCACTCAAAGCACTGGATGATGTCAACTTTTTCATCGCTGCGGTTCAGGTCGGGGTTACTATCGCAAGTATCGGTATAGGTTGGTTTGGTTCGCCAACTATTGAAAAAATGCTTACCCCGATTCTAAAATCCGTACCCAGCGCAGATGCTTATATTGCACAAATTGTTGTTGCAGTGCTTGCGTTTATCGGAATTACTTTTTTACATGTATTAATCGGTGAACAAGTACCAAAATGCATTGCACTTCAGTATCCCGAAAAGATTTCACTGTTTGTTGCAAAACCAATGGATGTGTTTATGACTTTATCAAAGCCGTTTGTATGGCTACTCAATAAAACCTGCAACGGAATTTTGAGAATGTTAAGAATACCTGTTAATCCGTCATTAAAAACCGTTCACACAATTGACGATTTGGATATGTATGTAGAAAACAGTTATGACGAAGGGGTTTTAAATGAAACCGAAAAAGATATGTTCCATAATGTATTGCAGTTTTCAGATTTGACGGCACACGAAGTTATGACCCCGAGAACAGATATGGTCTGTGTTTCAATTGACACACCGCTTGATGAATTAAATAGTATTGCAACCGAAAATCAATATACAAGATATCCTGTTTATGATGAAGATATTGACCATATTACAGGTTTTGTACATGTCAAAGATTTGTTTATGCTTTCTTTAAAGAACGAAACTCGTCCGATAGAACAAATTCAGCGAAAAATTCCACTTGTACCGGAAACAATTACGCTGGATAAATTGGTTATATTATTCAAAAAGCAGCGTGCACAAATGGCGATTGTTGTTGATGAATTTGGCGGAACCTCAGGACTCATAACGCTGGAAGACGTTTTAGAAGAAATATTTGGAGATGTTCAAGACGAATTTGATATTGATGAAGAAAAGGATATAAAAGAAATTAGGCCTCAAGTGTTTGAAGTTACCGGTACAATGAGGCTTGATGAACTGGCAAAATTCTTTGATATTCCTGAAGAAGAACTTGAAGTTGAAGATGTTGATACTGTTGCAGGACTTGTCGTAAAAGAACTTGAACGAATCGCAAAAGTCGGCGACAGAGTAAATTACGGGCAATTTACATTTACCGTTTCAGAAATCGACGGTGCAAGAATTATAAAAATTCTGCTTATTAAAAATAAAGAAGTAAAAGAAAATTCAGATGTTTAAACTAAGTCATTCTGAGTGGCATTATAGTGATATTTATTTTCTTTTCTTTTTTCTGTGAACATCCTTTTGATCACATTCAAGAGCCTTAATTAAGTGTTCAACCAATTCTGCGTTATGATAATGCATCGCATGTTCGGATTTATGGTGGATATCAACCAAATGATAGTGTAAAGCCATTTCAACCTGAATCAAAGCAATATTATAGTTATACACGCTTTGGATATAACTGTCTAATGCGCGTATGTAATCTTTTCTTGCATCTTGTAATGCAACATAATTCAGCACATCGGAACGATATTTTTTCTCAACTATTTCAAGATTTTTCAGAGCCTGCTCAACTTCTGTTTTTGCTGTAGGAACTTGCTTTTTAGCCCTGTCTACATTATTAAATGCTCTTAAAATCTCATACTTCAAATCTTGTTTAAAAAGATTTATTTCGTTTTCAGCAATATTTAACTGTGCATCCGCACCTTTAATTGAATGTTTTAATTCCATTAAATTAACATTTGTCGTAAGGTTTATACCGACAGTTAAACTATTATTATTTGTAAAATTTGTATGGTTCAATCCGTAACCGGCATCAGCAGTTAAATTAGGTAAATATGTGCGTTTGACATATTTTAAAGATTCTTCCATTGCATATTTTGTATTTATAAGCACCTTTAAATCAGGACTGTTTTCATATGCAATATCAAAAGAATCACTCATATTAAAGGGAAAGACGTACGGTTCAAAAGGTTTCACTTCAACATGTCCTTTTGTTCCATAGGCAAAATCATCATTATAAGTAAATGTAGGAGTATTTTCTATTTCATAATTCGGCTGAGAATCTATATACATAGCATTACTTAAATCATATCTTGCGTTATTATAACTGTTTTCCGCCTCAATATATTTTATTTTTGCTTCGCTCAAATTCAGTTCTGCTGTTGCGATGTCAGGTTCTGTTTTTGTCTTTGCTATTTCTAAAAATTTCTCGTTTATATCTACATTATTTTTTGCAACATTTAACAGAGCTTTTTTCTGTAAAAGATTGTAATACTTTGCTTTAATATCAAACAAGGTATAACAAAGACTATCCATAAACTCATATTCTGCGGCAATTTTATAAAATTCTTCCATCTTAATAAATGCAGTTGTTTTACCAAAATTATAGATAAGTTGGCTCACACTGACACCGACAGCAGGTAAATCACGATATCTTTTATCATAATAAATTCCATCAGAATTTCTTTGATAATTAAAACCGATACCAGCATTAAAAGTGGGGAAATACTGTGATTTAGCAACTCCAAGATTACTTTTTGCTATATCTAATTCATATTTTTTACGTTTAATCTTCGGACTGTTTTTAAAAGCCAATGAAACGCAATCCAGGATACTCAAAAGAGTTCCGTCTTTTATTTCCACAGCGGGTCTGAGTAATAATTCATCCTCGTTGTGTTCGTGGATAGCTACTACACTGTTTCCGGCTAATAAAAATGCTATTACCAGTGCCGAACATAATACCTTTTTTATGCTCATAAATTAATTATAGCATGATTGTCAAGGGGGAATTAAAACTTTTTAGAAAAGAAAAGATATTAAACGACTTTTGTTAATCATTTTTTTTACTTTATCATACCAAGCCGGCTTTAAGGGATACTCCCCTTTTTTTTCCAAAAGATTTACCAATTCAATACTGGAATTTAAAAAGGAATTTTTATACCTCGCATCTTCAGAAGAAGCAACCGCACAATTGTGATATTTTTTCGGATAGTAACAAAAGTCAAATGTAAACACTTTGTTTTCCTTACCCCGAAGATGAAAATTTACATTATTTTGACAACCATATAATACTTCATCTATCTTATAACTATGACGACCGCTTGCATCCGCAAATTGAATAGCATATCCGTTTTTATTTACTACAAGATTTGTATATCTGTGATTTTTCATCATTTTTTCGGCTCTTGTAAGAATTTCTTGTGTTTGCGGAGATTGCGATTCCGCAAACAATCTTCCTGCTGAGGTATATTTTATACCGGTAAATGTTATATCATTCATGACTAGCTCCTTATTATAATTAACAATATAAAAACCAAACAATTATATTTTTGCTAGTGCAATAATATTAATATTACAATTAAATATTTACCACTTTTTATCCATTGATTTTACACTAACTTCAAGTCTGTTATCAAACCCTTTATTCAAAGTACTTATAAGATCATTTGAAGTATTTACCCAAAACATTGAAGATGTCAATATTTTTGTCTCTCCTGTCAAATCTTGAAGTTTTAACATCACAGGATCTGAACCTTTATATTTACAAAGCATTTGCTTTAAAAGCATAATTTCTTCATATTTAAATTCATCTTTCAATTCGACGGTTACAATATTGGTATTATCGACGGGCTTAACTGTGTCGACAAGAATTATAGGCGGCTCATCATCGCTTCTTCGGCTGACTTTTCCGGATACAATAATTCTTTGCTCATTTTGCATTAAATCCCCGTATTCGGCAATTTTTGAATTAAATGCGAGAGTATCAATTTTGCCGGTTAGATCTTCAATAGTAACAAATCTAATAAACTTTGTCGGATCAGATTTTTGCGGGATTTGCCTTGTAGCCGTAACAAGTCCGCAAATAGTAACAGATTTATCATTTTCAATATTTGGGATTTGCGAAATCTTGTGAGTCATCAAAAAAGGCAACTTTTCTCTTATGGTAGAAAGCGGGTGACTTGTGACATAGAAACCTAAAAATTCTTTTTCAAAAATTTGGATTTGCCTTGCATCATATTCTTCATCACTACCACCAAGGGTGAATTTTGCACTGTCAACTGATGCACTGTCTCCCAGCATATCAAATAAGCTCGCTTGCCCTGATTCTTTTTCTTTTGCCTCTTTTGAAGCCGTAGAAACAATATAATCAAGATTCTCCATCAATTGCTTACGACTCTTTTCTATCTGAGAAAACGCTCCGGCTTTGATTAAACCTTCCAGTGCACGTCTATTTGAACATTTTACATCCACCCTTTTAATATAATCATATATTGAAGTAAATTCTCCGTTTTCTTCGCGCTCTTTTATAATTTCGTCAACAACCCCTTCTCCAACCTGCTTGATTGATGCTAAACCAAAGCGGATATTATGTCCGTCAGGTGCGTATTCGGAGAAAGACTTATTAATGTCAGGAGGAAGAACTTTTATTCCATATTTTAATGCTTCTTCAATATATGCCTGCGTTTTTTCCTGATCACCTGCAACACTGGTTAATAATTCCGATAAATATTCAACAGGATAATGACATTTTAGGTATGCTGTTTGGTACGCAACAAATGCATAAGCAGATGAATGTGCACGGTTGAAGCAATATGCCGCAAAATTTTGGATTTGTTCAAACAGGACTTTTGCATCTTCTGCTTTCATCCCATATTTAGCAGAGCCCTCAATAAGTTTACCTTCTTGAGCGGCCATCGCAGCCGGATCTTTGTGCCCCATCATACGACGGACTTGGTCAGCTTGACCGAGTGAATAATCAGCCATTACCTGAAAGATTTGCATAATCTGTTCTTGATAAACCATCGTACCATATGTATCTTTCAACACCGGCTCTAACCTTGGATGAGGATAAGTAATTGCTTTGCGCCCATGTTTACGGTCTACGAATTCATCAACCATCCCTGAGCCCAGAGGCCCCGGACGGAACAGAGCAACTAAAGCACCCAAATCTTCAAATACGTCAGGCTGCAATTTTTTAACTAAATTTGTCATACCTTGAGATTCAAGCTGGAATACCCCGACAGTTTCACCGCGGATTAACATATCATAAGTAGGCTTATCATCGAGCGGAATGTGATTAATATCAACATCAATATTTTGGCATTTTTTGATAAGTTTGACCGTTTTTGAAATCATCGTAAGATTGCGTAACCCTAAAAAGTCCATTTTCAAAAGTTTCATCTTTTCTAAGATTTCTCTATGATATTGAGTTACAACAACCCCATCTTTGCCGTGTTGAACAGGTACTATCTCATCAAGCGGTTTGTAAGAAATTATTACCCCTGCTGCGTGCATGCCGGTTGCATTTTTTAGTCCCTCAACATGAAGCGCAGTATCAACAAGCCTTTTTACTTCTTCATCACTGTCATAAAGTCGTTTTAATTCCATCCCTTCCTGCAAAGCATCAGATATTTTTGCCCCGGGGTCACCGGAAATCAAATCCGACAATTCTTTACTTCTTGCATAAGGGATATCAAATACTCTTGCGACACTTTTCATTGCATTGCGTGCAGCGAGCGTATTAAAAGTTATAATCTGACAAACTTTGTCTGCTCCATACTTTTGAACAACATAATCAATAACTTCCCCGCGTTTATCAATACAAAAATCAGTATCAATATCAGGCATGGAGAATCTTTCAGGATTCAAAAATCTTTCAAACAACAGATGATGCTCAATCGGGTCTAAATCAGTAATATCAAGACAATAAGCAACTAAAGAACCGGCTGCAGAACCCCTGCCCGGACCAACAGGGATATCATGAGTTTTTGCGTAATGAATAAAATCCCAAGTTATGAGAAAATATGCACTAAAGCCCATTTTTTCAATAATGCCAAGCTCATATTTTGCTCTTTCCTGCAATTCTTTTGTTATTTTTTCTTTAGGATACTTACGTTTCATTCCTTCATTAACAAGAGATTCAAGATATGTATCAGTCGTAAAACCTTCAGGCACAGGAAAGTCAGGAAGCGGAGCCTTCCATTCAATTGTTATAGAACATTTTTTACATACTTCAACAGTATTCCGTATACATTCACTAAAAGTTTCTCCATCCAACCATCGAAATGCTTCACGCAACTCGTCAACAGTTTTGACATAAAATTCATTATTCGGGAAATGAAAACGATTTGGCTCTGTTTTTGATGATTTTGTCTGCATGCACAATAAAGTGTCATGCCAATCGGCATCCTCCTTCTTCAAATAGTGGGAATCATTTGTGATAACCATTTTTATCCCAAGTTCTTTTGCCAATTTTATAAGTTCGGGATTAGTGCGTTTCTGATCGTCCAAACCATGATCCTGAAGTTCTATATAATAATCTTCTCCGAATAAGTTCTGATATTTTTTTGCAACGGCTTTTGCACCTTCGTAATCCGTACGCAACAAATGTTGTATAATTTCACCGGCTAAACACGCGCTACAACATATTAAACCTTCATGGTATTTTTCAAGGAGTTCAAAATTTATTCTCGGTTTAACATAGAAACCATCAATATGCGCAATAGAAGATAGTTTGACCAGATTTTTGTATCCTGTATTATTTTTTGCAAGCAAAATCAAGTGATAACGAGGATTGTGATTAGCATCACGTTCGGAAATTTCACCGTCATGGACATAAAATTCTTCTCCGATAAGCGGGTTGAATAATTGCGGTTGGTATTCGGGATCTTGCTGAGCCTTTTCTTTTTCCTTAGCATTAATTTTATCGGCTTCAATATACAAATCCATAGCACCATACATAACGCCGTGGTCTGTAACTGCAACACCAGGCATGTTATGTTCTTTACAGAATTTACACAAATCCCCTATTCTTATTGCCCCATCCAGCAGAGAATATTCAGTGTGTAAATGGAGCGGTACATATTGAATTTCATCAGCCATAATTTAAAAATATCAAGAAAATATTTTCAAAAAAATAATTTATTAATTTGTTTTAAGATATTTTTTTTAAGATTTTTTCTGAATCTTGTAATTTTTGTGCCTTTTTTCTATAATTTTTGTATGAATAAACACAGGATTAAACTTAGGGATTTTGAAATAGGCGGGGATAAATTAACTATCCTTGCAGGACCTTGTGCTATTGAAAGTCAAGAGATTTTGAATGAAACCGCACAAGGATTAAAAGAAATTACACGAGATTTAGACATAAATTTTGTGTTTAAATCATCGTTTGACAAGGCTAACCGTTCATCATTGACTTCATTTAGAGGTCCGGGGCTTGAAAAAGGTTTGGAAATGCTGCAAAATGTCAAGGAAAAATATGATTTACCAATAGTGACTGACATTCATGAACCGGCTCAAGCGCAAAAAGTTGCGCAAGTAGCTGATATTATTCAGATTCCGGCGTTCTTATGCCGTCAAACCGATTTACTTGTTGCAGCAGGGCAAACAAATAAAATTATAAATATCAAAAAAGGTCAATTTCTTTCTCCGGAACAAATGAAATCATTGATTAAAAAAGTTGAAGATTCCGGCAATCAAAATATTATGGTTACAGACAGAGGAACGTCTTTTGGCTATAACAATCTGGTTGTCGATTTTCGCGGGATTCCGATTATGAAAGAATTTGGATATCCTGTAGTTTTTGATGCAACTCACAGTGTGCAACTCCCAGGAGCAAACGGTACAAGTTCGGGTGGAGACAGAAGATTTGTTCCGACTCTTGCAAAATCAGCTATGGCTTCAGGCGCAGATGTTTTGTTCTTTGAAATTCACCCCGAACCTAATAAAGCGCTTTGCGATGGAGATAACATGATTGCATTAAAAGATGCAAAAGAATTGTTTGATATTTGCAACAAAATATTCAAACTTGTAAGAGGTCTTGATTAGATGGTTGAAATGATTACATATGTCAAAGGCCCCATTGATGCAAATAACTATCTTTTAATTGATAAAAAAACTAATGATGCATTACTTATTGACTGCTCAAGCCCTGACGATGAATATATAAAAGAGATCAAAAAACTCGGAATAAATCTTAAAAAAATTCTTTTAACGCATGGGCATTTTGATCATATTTTAGGTTGCAACAGATTTTTTGAAGAATTCGGATGCGATATTTATGTATCAAAAGAAGATAAAGCTCAAATTGAATATGCCCCGCAAATGACATTCACACTCGGAGGAATAAGAATTCCTGAAGTAACAAGCGTTAAAAAAGAAGTCAAGGAAGGCGATAAATTTAAAATCGGTGAAATTGAACTGACTGCAATTTCAACTCCCGGACACACTCAAGGCGGAATGTGTTATTATACAAACGATGGCAAACTCTTTAGCGGAGATACCTTGTTTCAAGGGAGTGTCGGAAGAACAGATTTCCTTGGCGGGAATCTTGAAGATTTGAAGCATAGCGTCAAAGAAAAACTTTTTAAACTAAGCGATGATACGGTTGTATATTGCGGTCACGGACCTAAAACTACAATAGGCTATGAGAAAAAATATAATGAATTGATAGGGTAAACCCCTACGGCACTTCGTGCCACTTCCCCTAAAAAGGGGCAGATAAATTAAGAGGAAAATATTATGAAAGAACAATTAGAAAAAATTTACACAGACGCAAATTCAGACATTGAAAAAGCACAAAGCGTCAAAGACTTAGAAGAAATAAAAAATAAATATTTGAGCCGTAAAGGCGAATTTAATGAAATAAAAAAAGGTCTGAAGGATTTATCTATTGAAGACAAAAAAATTGTCGGTGCGCTTGCAAACGAAATAACCCAAAAACTTGAGGGGGCAATTGCAGATAAATTCAAATTATTCTATGAAAAAGAATTGAACGAAAAATTACAAAAAGAAAGACTTGACGTGACTATGCCCGGTCAATTTATCCCAAAAGGGCACACTCACCTTTTGACTTCAACGACCGAAGAAATTTGTTCAATATTTAGAAGTTTAGGTTTCAGCGTTGTTGAAGACAAGTTCGCGCCGGAAGTTGAAACAGAATATTACAATTTTGATATGCTGAATGTTCCTAAAGACCACCCGGCACGAGATGTTCAGGATACATTTTTTACAAACGTAGCTCCAAATGTAGTGTTAAGAAGTCAAACTTCAGGTGCTCAAATCCATGCGATGGAAGCCAAAAAGCCGCCAATTAGAATTATTGCACCGGGACGTGTTTATCGTAACGAGAATATTAATTCACGCAAAAACAACTTCTTTCACCAAATTGAGGGACTTTATGTGGATAAAGGTATTACATTCGGGGACTTGAAAGGTGTATTGAACGAATTTATCAGAATTTATTTTGGGGAAAGCCGCCCAACTCGATTCCGCAACAGCTTTTTCCCGTTCACTGAGCCGTCTGCTGAAGTGGATGTTCAGTGCATAATGTGTCAAGGTAAAGGCTGCAGAACTTGTTCAGGTACAGGTTGGCTGGAAATTCTTGGGGCTGGCATGGTTGACCCGAATGTATTAAGAGGAGTCGATATTGATCCTGATGTGTATTCAGGATTTGCTTTCGGTGTCGGAGTTGAAAGACTTGCAATGCTAAAATATGCGGTAGATGATATCCGTTTATTCTTCAATAATGACGTCAGGTTTACAGCTCAGTTTAAATAAAAGGGAAATATAAATATGTCAATAATCATAATGATTTTATTACTCGGATTTTTAATATTCATGCACGAACTTGGGCATTTTTTATCCGCACGTGCATTGGGCATTAAAGTATCAAAATTTGCACTTGGATTTCCAATCGGTCCGACACTATGGAGCAAAAAAATCGGTGATGTTGAATATTTAATACACGCTTTCTTACTGGGCGGATATGTTGCGTTCCCAGATGATGATAAGGAGTCTGAATTGCCGCTTGATTCGAAAGACAGATTTATTAATCGTCCGGTTTGGCAGCGTATGATTGTAATTTCAGCAGGCGTTATTGCTAATGTAATAATCGCATACTTTTTGGTATTTTTTGTTGCCTCCGTATGGGGGAAATTACCATCCGGAATACATCAAGTTTATGTAGGCGGAATTCAAGCTGAAAAAACTGCTTCCGTCTGGCAAAGCGGAATGAAGAAAGGCGATTTAATTGTTTCAATAAATGATTCAGCGATAAATTCAACAAATATTGTTTCTCTTTATTCAAAATACAGCGCCGAAAAAGACGGGAAAGTCGAACCTGAATTTGCAGCTAAAAATTTAGAGCTTATTAAAAAACTTAATCCGCAATTAAAATCAACAGATGTTATAAAAAAAGGAACAAAAGTTGTCTTACCTCAAAATGTTATTGAACCTGCCATCCATTTTGCAGATAAAGACCTATTTGACATGCAGTTGTTTAATGACAAATATGAAAATGACACTCGCCTTCCCCTGACCGAACAACAAATAGAACTGCGCAATAAAATCAACGGAACAAAAGTTTATACCCCTACTACCGATATAAGCCTTAAGGATTTGGCTTATGCAGTATCAGACAGCGTATCACCATTGAATATTGTAGTTGAACGAGATACAAAACAAATTAAATTAAAGCCAATTTATCCGAACGAAAAGGGCTTAATGGGTATAATGCTCGCAGCGTCGCAAAAACTTGTTACGACTAAAACTCCGAAACAAATAATAAAAAGTTCGGTTGACTATCTAAACTATCAGACATATATGATGTGTTACGGACTTTGGACAATTTTTACAGGTAAAATAAAAATTTCTGAGTTACATGGAGTTGTGCTGATTGCGAAGTTAGGCGGAGATGTAATTAAGAGTAATGGTTTATTCTCAGGATTATTATTGACCGCAGTTATATCAATAAACTTGGCATTAATAAACTTCTTACCGATACCTGCACTTGACGGCGGGCACTTTATGTTTTTGGTAATAGAGAAACTTCGAGGCAAACCTCTCAATCAAGAAACAATAGAAAAAATCAGTAATATATTTTTCTTACTGCTAATTATATTGATGATTTTTGTCATATTCAATGATATTTATGCCCTTTTAATGCATAAATGGTAATTATAAAACTTCTTTTAATTCGTTTATGACAACATCAAGCGCGCCTTGCTGATCCTCAAAAATGGTTTTGCAATCTTTGCAAGCCTGAGAATAAAACTCGTTGTCGGATAATAATTTTTCCATATAAGCAGAAAGTTCTTTGGGAGTTTTCACTATTTTACCGGCATTAGAACGTGACAATAGCCAATAAATATCTCTGAAATTATGAATAGACGGACCTGTTATTGTCGGTTTTGAATACACTGTAGCCTCTAAAGGGTTATGACCGCCGGTGTTATTAAAGCTTCCTCCGATAAACGCAAAATGACAAATTGAATACATTTTACCAAGTTCACCCATTGTATCGAGCAAAATCACATCAAAATCTTTAAAAGTATCACCCTTTGAACGATATCCGTATTTTAGACCGGATTTATTAAGTAATTCAACAATATTAGGTATTCTTTGAATATGTCTTGAAACCAAAAGCAATTTTGTATCTGGATATTTTTCATGTTTTTCTTTAAATATCGGAATAATAATTTCATCCTCACCTTTATGGGTACTGCCTGCAATTATTACCCTATAACCAGCCTGTCCTAAATCAACCGCTTCATTTGACGCCTTTATATCAAATTTTAAATTTTTCATAACAGAAGTTTTTTCTATTGGAGCACCTATTGCAAGCAGCTTGTTCATGTCAATTTCACTTTGAGTAAGAATTTTTGTATATTTTTGCAAAACAAACTTAAAGAAAAATCTAAATTTTTTATATATAGAAAATGTTGAATCTGACATTCTACCATTTATACAGTAGAGCAGAATCCCTCTGCGCTTGCAGGAAGATGAAAATATCGGCCACAACTCTGTTTCTGCTATTAAAACAACATTTGGTCTGACTTTATTTAAAAATACATTTACACAATATGTAATATCAAAAGGGAAATATGTTATAAAATCCGCAATCTGTGAATATTTTTTCAGTGCAATTTCTTGTCCCGTTTTTGTACCGGTAGTTACAACTATTTTATATTCGGGGAAAACTGCTTTTGTTTTTTTGATTAAATTTTCAAGCGCTATAACTTCCCCAACAGATACACCATGATACATTATAACCTTATCACCGAGTACAGGAGGCTTAAAGAAACCCAATTTCTCTTTCCACCCGTATAAAAACTTTTTATTCATTACACGGACAATGAAATAAAATGGTAAAAATACAACAAATACAACGGTTGAAACAAGCCCGTATAAGAAAAATACATCAATTATTGATATTAGTATAAGAATTAATAAGATTATTAGAATTGTATATATAGTAGCCATAACAAAGAGAATTATACATCAAAAAACAATATATTGACATTATATTTAAAAATTTATAAGATTTAGTTATGGCGATAGTATATTTAAGTTTAGGCTCAAATAAAGGAGATAGAATAGGATTTGTCCAACAGGCAGCAAGCCTGCTTGGAATGGATGAAGGGATTTCTATAGTCAGAAGCTCTGCATTTTATGAAACAGAACCATGGAACATGAAAACAGAAACTTGGTTTGTTAATGCGATTATTGAAATAAAAACCAAATATTCACCTCAAGAATTATTAAAAATTTGTCAAGAAATAGAACGAAAACTAGGTCGAGAACACAAGCAAGGCAACGATTATGAAGACAGAACAATAGATATTGATATTCTGTTTTACAATAACGATGTAATAAATGAAGAAAATCTTGTAATTCCGCATAAATATGTTCATTTAAGAGCATTTAACCTTGTACCTATGCTTGAGCTTAATGCGGATTACGAACATCCTGTTTTGCACAAAACTATTGTACAAATGCATGAAGATTTAGAAAACCCTGAAATGGTCTTTTTATATGGAACAAGAGTTGATTTCAATTTCTAAAAAAACTGTTGCAATAATAGGTGGCGGTCCGTCAGGCTGTATTTGTGCCAAGTTTCTTTCAGATGCAGGATTTAATGTTGTACTTTTTGATAAAGGCAAATTTCTGCAAACAATTTTACCCACCGGAGGAGGACGATGTAATCTCGCTCATGCAGATTTTGATTTTAAATCTCTTGCACAAAATTATCCCAGAGGGGAAAAGTTTTTATATTCTGTTTTTTCTAAATTCGGAACAAACGAAACTTTAAAATTTTTTAAATCTATAGGAATTGAAACATATATTCAAGACGATAAAAGAATATTCCCTACTTCAAACTCGGCACACGATATTAGAGAAAAATTACTAAAATCAATAAAATGTAAATTTATAAACGAAACTGTATTAGAAATAACCCCTGAATATAAAGTGATTACAAATAAAAATGAATATAATTTTGATTATATAGTTATCGCAATCGGAGGGCATGCCGATTATGGCATTTTAAAAAATTTCAATATAAATATAATTTCTCCGGAACCGTCACTTGTCGGGCTCGTTACAAAAGAAGATTTTTCAACACTTTCAGGAGTAAGTATAAAAAATGTGAATGCCAAAATTTATAAAAATAATTTCTGTGGTGATATGATTTTTACCCACAAAGGAATATCCGGTCCGCTAATTTATACAATTTCGTCTATTTATGCCCGACAAAAAACTCCATACAAAATATCATTAAAATTCACAGACGATTTTGATTTTCAAAAACTTCTAAACGAAAATCCGCATAAAGAAATTAAAAACTTGATAGGACAATTTATACCAAAATCATTCGCTCACTATTTAATAAATGCTGCCGGAATTAATCCCGAACTTCCTTGTCATAATATAAACAGTTCTATGCGTAACAATATATATATAAAATTGACGGATTTTGACATTACCATAACCGGAAAATCCCCTGATGGAGAAGTCGTAACCTGCGGAGGAATTGATTTAAAAGAAATTAATTCAAAAACTCTTGAATCAAAAAAATATGAAGGATTATATTTTTGTGGAGAAGTTTTGGATATCGACGGATTGTGCGGAGGTTTTAATCTGCAAAATTGCTGGTCTACAGGATATGTTTGTGCAAATTCAATAATGAATAAAAAGTAAAAATTTTTGTAAAAATTTTGTAATATATAATTGAAAATATAACAAAAAAAATCTTTAGGTTTTTTATAATTATCGTTAAGGAGTCCTTTTGTGAAAGTCAGTTTAAATATAAATAATCCAGATAGAACTAATTTTACCGGATATAAATGGGTTAAAGACGAGTGTGGGTTTAAAAACTTTGAAACTACATTTCCTTTTGATGAAGAAAAACAAAGCTGTTATCTTGAAGTATATACAGTAGGAACTGACGAATTCAATAATTTTCGTTTACAATCTCCGGCTAAAGCACGCAACGGAGGTTATAGAATAAAATTAAAATCCGGCAAAAACAGAATTAATTTGGCTAAAACATTCGGGATTCTTCCTGATCAGTCTTTTGCATATCACTATGTTATAAAAGATAAAGATAATAATGAACATATACAAATTGATGCCGGAGACAGTATTAATGTAGAGGGCAAATCATATAATGTGGTAACACAAAACGGTTCGCAAATGTCTAAAGGCGGCTCAATGAAACTTGTTAATATCGACACACAAAATGTCGGTATTGTATATAACAAAGACGGACAATGGGAACTTAATAAAGACATTCAAAAGCGAGGACTTGATTCCTTAAAAACATTAACCAATGTATACGGAGGGACTGCGGCAGGTATAGAAAAAGATATAGAAAGCGGTAAATTTGACAGTTATTCACGCATAATATCTTTGCCTGTTTTTACAAGAGAAAACTTTACGTCTCACAAATATTGGATTGAAAATATATTTCAACCATGCAACGACTTAATGAACATCAATAACTACGCATCTCTTCAGAAAAAAATGTTTGCCCACAATTTGAATTTTGTATCTGACGGTGCTTTTGTAAACGAGGGCCTTATGGGAACCCACTTTACAAACATCTTAAGATGGGGTACAGATTCCCCTTATTACAGATGGTTTAGAGCAAGCAATTTGAAAGATGCACCTCTTAGTTTAGGTGTATTCCCGAAGCGTTCAGAAAATATTTCTTGGAAACTTGTTAACTCTCCAAAACTTTATGTTCAGGATACGGTCAATAAAAAGATTGAAGAAATCCCAAATGAGAAATATGACCCCAATAAACCAACTTATATCCAATTCTTTGATAAGAGATTTGTTTCAAAAGAAGAAAAACAGGATCCCCAATTTTTGATTAAATCATATTCAAAATTGGATACCAAAGACGGTTATGACCTTCACACTCACAATGATTCCGTTTTCCCCTATTATTTCGAAGTAAATCCACAAACAATACAAGCAAACGCAAAACGCTTTAATCAGCATAATTCTTTTCTGACAAAAGATGAAAGATTGAAATTCGATGAATACGAAGCAGCCAGAATTATGTCAAAAAACGAAAATTTCGTTGTTGATGAAAAATTTGAAAGCGGTTTTGAAACTTGGGATGCAAACCCTGACATTGCAAAATTAAATTTCGTATTATCAAACAATGATTTAAAAACATTACAAAATCTTCCAAATCAACAATCTTTGCAAGAAGAAAAAAAGATTTTGCAGGCTAATTATCAGGTTCAAGATTATGCAGTAGAAGGCGGTAAATACTGGACAAGAAAAACCGATGATATTTTAAGATTACACATTGCACAACAAATACAATCTGCAGATTTGCAAAATCCAAACGCTGTATACAAAAGAATTACCGGCATGGCTAACGGTAAGATATTCCCGAAATCACTTTCAGCTGAAGTTTTTGAAAATGACGTCAGAAACGTTTTGAACGGATTTTATAAAACAACAAGAAAATTATCAAACGAGGATAAGAACGGGCAAATACTTGAACAACTTATGAATATGCCCCTTGAATCGATTGAATTTGGGACAAACCTTGTTGGAGTTTTGGGTTCTCCATTAATCACGAAAAGAGCAAATACCAAAGATGAAATCGGAGTTCCCAGATACGATCTTTATAAAAAAGGTAATCCTAACCTGCCTTTAGAATATACAAAAACTTACAATGCAATGGATAATATTTACAAAAACGAAATGTCCGATTTTGCAAAAGAAATATTAGAAAATGTTAACAAAAAATTACCTGCAGAGAGCAAATTGTTTGATGGTGATAAAGTTACACAATACGGGCAATACGTTTTACCGATTATTGTTCCGCAAATTGCAAAATATTCTATAGTTAAATCGCTTGCGCCTAATGTCAATATAGAATATGACCCAAACAACAGGGAAATAAAGTATGATTACAACGAACTTCTAAATACAAACCTGCAATCACTAAACTTACCTAAAGTTTCATCCCCACAAGATGAAGCAATGCTTGTTCTGGAGAAACTAAAACAAGGAATAAACACAATCCCTGAGGATTCAAAAGACTTATTACAAAAAAGTATTTTAAATATATTAAAAAATACAAATGTACAAAGCTTTAAACTTGCCGATTTAATTATTGACAAAACTCAATCCGGCTTAGATTGGAGAATTGATGCAACAAAAGATATTGCAGATATAGATGCCCTGAGAACTCATAAACAACATTTTGAAGATATATGGAACAACGTAACTGATTTTTGGACAAAATTTGCAAAAGGAATATATTCACAAAATCCAAATTCTTATATAGTTGCCGAAATAACCGATGAAGATGATTTGTATGATTCCTCATATGGCATCAAATCCGGCATTTATCCTAAAAAAAGCGATATATTGACAAAATTTTTCAGAACCACAGGGATTACGGCAAATGCTCAGTATTCTAAATATTATTATGACATAGTAAAATTGTTTTCGAAATCTTTTGAAGATGGAAATACTTTGGATGGTGGCATAGAAAACACTAATGAACTTGCTTATAAATTGCAATCAATGCTTATGACTGATACTGGCTCATTCTTAAAAGCATTCTCTCTCCCCGCAGTAAATTTTGCATATACATTTATAGGTAATCACGACAAGCCAAGAGCACTTCATTGTGCAGCACTGGATATGGAAATGTTTTATAGTGATTTGACTTTCTTGGAAGATACAGAACACAGAACTCAAGCATACAGATTGGTTAAGGATAAACTGTTTGGGGATGTATCACCGGCTGAAGTCAAAAATTATAATTTTGAAAATATTTCTCCAAAAGCGGTTGCTATGGGGATTGCATTAAGAGACGGCTTTACCGGAGTTTTAGAAGATAAATATAAGAAAAACATGAATCCCGATGAGTATGATAAGAATTTCAAAGCAATCTGTAAAGCGGTTGCTGATTTATCCAGCGGGAAATTCGGAGATATAAGATTTGAAAGTGACGCTTTTGGAACTAAACCAATAGATTTTAATATCAAAAAAGTCATCGAACAAGCAAAAAATAAATATGAATTTGATTGTTCAAAATTTTCAAATAAATTTGATGAAGAAGTATTTGAAGCCGTTATGCGACCTGCGATGACAAAAGTTCTTGCTATGATGCAAATTCTTGCAGCACTTCCTGGAATGCCCACACTTTATGACGGTGATGATTTAGGGGCTACAGGATATGACACGAAAAAGAAAAATGTATTCCTGCAAGGGAGACAAAGGGTTCATAATGAATGGGCAGAAGCTGACAGTCCTCGATACAGAAAATTCATAGCAGATAATAAAGCAAAATTTGATAAAGCAATGGGAGTTAGAACTAACCCGAACTGCAACGCCCTAAATAACGGTGCACCTTTCGTATTACCAATGCAGCACGGATATAACCCTTTTGGCGGAGATAAAACAGAATATAATATTCCTGCAGTTCTGCAGCAAAGTACGGATGGACGAATGACCATTTCTTTATTTAATCTCCACAGAAATGTAAATCCTGACAAACCACATTATGATTATAGACAACCACTGGATACGAAATGCATTAAACTCCCTGCAATAAATTTAAACACTGAAAAAAATGTTATTAAAAACGGCGCTATGGGAATCGGAATTATGGGATTGAAACATAATATTGAGTTTTATAATGCGAATGACCCGAATGATATCTACTACGTAAATATATCTGATGACGGAAAACATTATGTCATAAAACGTGGAAAAGATAACGGTCAAATAACTATTAACGAACCGACACTTGTACTATACAGCAATCCGCAAAAATCTCCTCTGTCATTTACAGGTCAATATCACATTAAACAGGGATTAAATAAATTAACAAAAGCATATTCTCCACAAGATAAAGAATGTGGAAAATCAATCATGTTATGCAAGTAATTATATCAATGCTATAATTATTTTATGGAATTATCTGAAATATACCAAAATCGAGAATTTGGACCGGTTAAAGATTTCTGCCCGAAAGTTTCGTTTGAAATTTTTCCGCCTAAAAACGGTGATATATCTAATCTCTTTGAAGAACTGCGAATTTTAAAAAAATATAATCCGGTATTGGTTTCTATGACATACGGAGCAAGCGGGGGCTTGAGCAGATTCACATTCGAAGATATAAAAAGTATTCGAGATTTAGAATTTAACCTTATGCCGCATTTTACCTGCGTTTCTATGTTAAAAAATGAAATAGAAAAGCACATTACATCTATTGAGAACTTAGGAATAGAAAATATATTAGCCCTAAGAGGCGATATTCCAGAATATATAGACTCACAAGAGCTTGATTTTTCTCACGCAAACGAACTTGTAGAATTTATACAGGCAAAAACAACTTTATCTATCGGTGTTGCCGGCTACCCGGAAGGTCATATAGAAAGTAAAAATTTTCACGAAGATATAAAATACCTTAAAAAGAAAATCGAAGCCGGAGGCTGCGCAATTTTTACACAAATGTTTTTTGATAATGATAAATTATATAAGTATATTGATTCTGTTCGGAATACGGGAATGGATTGTCCTATTATCGCCGGAATTATGCCAATAAGAAGCCTTAATCAAATAGAAAAAATGACTTCTATGGCAAGGGTTACAATCCCGAATAAGCTCAAAAAAATGCTTGAAAAATTTCCCAATGACACCATGAAAATCGGAACAGAATTTGCAATTGAACAATGCGAAGATTTGATAAATAATCAGGTTAATTTTCTTCATTTCTTTACACTTAATCATAGCGACCAAGTAAGTACAATTTTAGATAATATAATGTAGTTTATATAAGGAGATATCATGAAAAATTTAAACGAATATATTGAACACACACTACTAAAACAAGATGCTACAAAAAGTGATTTAATCAAGCTTTTTGATGAAGCAAAAGAAAATAATTTTTTGGGAGTGTGTATAAATCCTTGCTATATCAAATTTGCAAAAGAAAATTTAAAAGATTCAAATGTAAAAATAGTAACAGTCATTGGGTTCCCGCTCGGGGCAAATACAACCGAGGTTAAAGTATTTGAAACCCAAAAAGCAATCTCAGACGGTGCAAATGAAATTGATATGGTCATAAATGTAACCAAATTAAAAGATAATGACAAAGATTTTATTGTAAATGAAATTAAGGCAATAAAATCGGCGTGCTCGGGACATAATCTTAAAGTGATAATAGAAACGGATTTACTCACTAAAGAAGAAATAAAAAGAGCCTGTGAATATTCAATTTTAGGCGGTGCTGATTTTGTAAAAACTTCAACAGGCTTTGTAAAAGGCGGAGTCGGAGCAAAAGTTGAAGATGTCAAATTGATGTATGAAACGGTGAAAAATGCCGGATTACAAGTTAAAGCTTCAGGTGGAATACGTGACAAACAAACTGCAATCGACATGATAAATGCCGGTGCATCGCGGCTTGGAACCAGCTCCGGAGTAAAAATATTAAAAGAAAATTAAACCAATATTTTTATACTATAATGTAAAAAAAGGAATAGAAATGAGTGAAAATAGAATATATTTTGTAGATGTAACAAACCGCGATGGGGTACAAACTTCACGCTTAGGCTTAGCTAAGCTTCAAAAAACTATTATAAATCTTATGCTTAATTCTATGGGTATAACCCAATCGGAATTTGGGTTTCCCACTACAAAGCACGAAATTAATTACCTCAACGGGAATTTAGAACTTGTCAAACGCGGCGTAATTACAACGACAAAATTGTCGGGTTGGATGCGAGGAATAGCTGAAGATGTTGAGCTATCGTTTAAAAATGTTCCGGAACTACAATATGTAAACCTTTCTCAATCTACTTCAGAACAAATGATAAACGGAAAATACGGAGGCAAGAAAACACCTGACGACATAATAAAAATGACTAAAGATGCAGTTGAATGTGCAGTAGATAAAGGGGCAAGAATTATCGGCGTCAACGCAGAAGATGCTTCAAGAAGCGATATTAATTTCTTAATTAAGTACGGTAAAGAAGCGAAAAAGTCCGGTGCACACCGTTTCAGATACTGCGATACACTCGGAGGAGAAGATCCATTAACAACTTATGATAGGATTTATACTCTCGCAAAAGAATTACAAATGCCTATAGAATTGCATTTTCATAATGATTTAGGAATGGCTGCAGCGTGTTCGATTATTGGGGCTAAAGCAGCAATAGATGCAGGAGTAGATGCTTATATAAACACTGCAATAAACGGAATGGGCGAGCGAGCAGGAAATGCAGATTTGGTATCTTGTCTTTTAGGCTGTCTAAAATCTGCAGGTTTTAGGGGGAAGTACAAAATTGATGAAAATATCAGACTCGACAAAGCTTGGCAAATTGCGAAATATACCGCATACGCATTTGGGGTTCCGATTCCTATGAATCAACCGGCAGTAGGGGACAACGCATTTGCACACGAATCAGGGATTCATGCTGACGGAGCGCTTAAAGACCGCAGGAACTATGAATTGTACGACTTTGAAGAACTCGGCAGAGGAGAACCGGAAATCATTGAAACGGGAAGAATGATTACAACCGGCGAATACGGCGGGATTAAAGGATTCAGAAACGTTTATAACAATCTTGAACTTGAATTCAAAGACGAACACGAAGCAAGGAATATCCTTGAACTTGTGCGTTATGCAAACGTTCATACCCAGAAGCCTTTGACAAAAAGCGAATTGAAATTTATTTATTATTATCCCGATATAGCGGCAAAAGTAATGACAGTCGAGCCATACTACGAGCCAATGGGAGCAATAAAAGAAAGAGTTGAAGCTCAAAAAATTAAGGCTCCGCAAGAAGTTATATAAATATATTAAGTTTTGTAAATTTATTTCAATAAATTTAGCAATTTTTTGGATTGAGAGAACTTTATATTAATATATAAAGCTCTCTCTTCTTATTTAAACGGATAGGCCTTGGTAATATACACAAGGTCTTTTTTTTATGCCGAATTACAGATATAAGTCAGAGGACTGCAGGGTTACAGTTGTTTTAGAGGCACTAGGGCACTAATATACTAAGGCAATAAGAAAGTAAAAAAGATGGGCAAACCATAAATGTTTTGTCCATCACTGCTTAGCGATTTTGTTTTATGCCTTAAATGCATCTGCTACATTTGCAAGTAGAGATTTTATATGAAAAATCCGATTATTTTATGCGGCTTGTCTGTATTCTTCAGTTCCGGGGAAACCGTCTTGCCCTGTTCTCATCTTGGTAATCCAATACTGCATTTTAGGAATAAGAGTTGATAAGAACAACGCAGAAACCGCAAATCCGCTGCCCCAGTTGATTAAATTCATCTTGAAGTTGTGTCTTGATGCTTTCTTGAGCATACTCGAGGTAATTTCTTTTGCATCTGTTTTTTGCGCTTTTTCAATAATTGATTTAACATAATTTGTCAGGTCTTTTTTGAGTGAATCAAGTCTGCTTTGCGGTACAAATTTGTATTTATCATTGTCCATGAATTTTCTGTGCCCAAGTGCATTTGCATAGAATTCTTTTAAGAACTCAGGATCATTGATATGCCCCCCGCTTAATACATCTTTAACCTGACCTTGTGTTAATATTCTTTCCTGAACATTAACAATTACGCCTGCAACTTCTTTTTGTACAACCCTTTCAGGTTGAAGCTCAGACATCTGCTGCGCAATTCTTTCATAATCAACCAGTTTGTCGGCTGGAACAATATTTTTGAGTTCTGCTTTGAAGTCGTCAAGAGTAATTATCTTATGTTTTTTAAACCTTTCTTTTAGGCATTGCGGAAGTTCTACATTTTCGCCTAAAACTTCTTTAGCAAATGTTTGAATATCAACCTTACCATCAGCAACATAGTTCTGCAGATATTCGGTTGCGAATTTGGCTGAAGACGGATCAAGCCTTGATTTATTACCCTTGCCCTGTTCAATTTGATTGAGCCAGCTGTTCATATTTGCCATATTAAACATGTAGAAGTAAATAGAAGATAAATCTCTAAACAGGATTTCTACCCGTTCGTCATTATTTCTTGCCGAATACGCTCTGCCCGAAGCCGTACCCGCATCAACTGCTAAAAGTTTCCAGTTTCTCTTATTTTCAAAATTATTTGCAATAGTTAGTAAATCCCATTTTCCGGTAAATGAAGTATCTTTATCATCATTTTTCTGACCAAATGTATCAAGATGCGGGCGTTTGAAAAATTCGTCATTTGCATTTTGTGTATTCTTATTATCATTCTTGTGATAAGAACGGGTTATTGCCTGATTGATTTTTGGCAGAATAAAACCGATAAAAGCATTGGCAATCAGAACACTTGCAATAACTTTCGTAAATTTAAATTTCGCCATGAGGCTTTCTGATATTCCTTCACCATTTGTTTTTAGCTCATTTCTGAGGTATTTTTTGAGCGGATTTCTAGTTTCGTCATGAGCAATATCAACCATTTTATTAGGAAGTTTTAATAATTTTTGCCCGAGTTTTTCAAATATCCAGTTAAGTCCGGTAACTCCGCCCAACCAAAATACTGCACCGGAAAATTCTTCGGTTATTCTTTCTCGTGCCTCGTCAAATCCGCCCCTTTTGTATGCCTGATAAGTTCTTCCCGCTTCTACAAAAGCTTCCAAAGCAATGACAGGCAAAAAACCATCACTTGCCATAGCTGAAACAATATTGCGGGGTTGAAATTGCTTCTTTAAATTTGCCAGTGAAAAAGTCTTATTTATATTTGCTTTTGGAATTTTTATGCCGGTCATTTAATTCTTACTTCCACACTACTAAGATATCATGCATAAAACATCTCAAGGTTTATTTTTGCCCTCATATAGCGTTAAAGTTAAAATTTTGTAACATTAATAACTAATTTTCTTCTTCCAAATAATTTTTTACTCTGCAAGTAGAATTATCTTCAATAAATTTAACCAGCCCATCTTGCAATTTTTTCTTTGCCTTTATTGATTTTTCTTTATTGACTTTTTGCAATAAGGTAATCATTTCTTCTTGCTGTACCTTTGATAACCCACATTTTATTGTCATTATAATTTTATCTAAATCATAGCTGTAAATAGTGCTTTTTGTGTAACATTTACCATTGATTAATCCTAAAATCTCTTCCGTTGATTTTAATTTTAAATACGGAGAATTTTCATCTCCGGTCGACACACTCGTTGTATATTCATCTGTATAAGCACTACAAGCTTTTAAATGTTGAATATATAACGGAGTGTAAGTGTATTCCGAAGCATTTGCACTCATTGCTAATATAATTATTCCAAATAATAAAAAGTATTTTTTCATTATTCTATCCTCAATTCTTTGTGATATGAGTATTTTATTGATTTTATAGTCCCTGTGTCAAATAATTAATCATTTTCCGCAAGTCTTTATTCCATACCCCATTCCATTTTTTAATTATAACATCAGCCGGAGACATCCCTTTGTCTAAATATTCTTTTACAGATTGCAAAAAGAGAGTTTCGCCCATTTGCTCATCTTTTAGAGCCTTTTCTGCAATATTTACAATATTTCTTGCATAATCTAAAACCGAAGTATTCTTAACGACAGCCTTTAATCCTAGTTTGGGAATATTATATCTTAGTTCCGAAAAATCCTTATACTGCAAATGTTTGAAAAGTTCTTCAACCTCATATATAGCATTTATATTATAAAAAATACCTTTATATATCGCTAAAATCGCATATTTTAAATCCCCGCCAACACAATCGTGGTTTCTGATTTCAATGAAGTTTCTCAAACGCACTTCAGGGAAATATAAATTAGCCTGAAGCTCATAATCGCTTAATGTTGGCAGAACACCGCCATAGCCCTCATTCATGTATTCTTCAAATGTTATATCACCATTAATTGCAATAGGCTGACCGTTTCGCTGAATAAATATCATCGGGGTTTTCATAACGATTTCAATGTAATCTTCAAAAGAGAATTCTTCGCTGATTTTTCCGGCAAAACCGCATCGGTCATTATCAGTATTTAACCAACTTAATGCACGAAAAGATTTATATCCGGTATCTACCCCGCCTCTTATAGGAGAATTCGAAAACATAGCAGTCATAAATGGAATAAGTTTGTTTGCGAGTTTGAACTTTCTCATCGCATCTTCTTCTGATTTAAAATCAATACAGCATTGAATTCCTGCAGTTTCTCGCATCATAACATCGGACAATATTCCCCACAGATAATTCGCCATGATTTTATATCGTCTTTTGGGGATAAGGTGAATATTTTTGAATGTCGAAAATGGAGAGACTCCATAATCAAGAAGAATTGTTTTATTTTTTGCTAATATCGGTTCAAGTGCGGAATTTATTTTATCAATTTTCTTTTTTAATTCAAATATTGATCTTTCAGGTTTGGTACTTATTTCAATTTGGCTTCCGGGTTCAAGTGTAATCGTATCGTGCTCCTTTGCAAGCCCAATTACGTTCTTATCATCTACGATATAATCCCAGCCATACAATCTGGCAAATTGTTCCAAACAGGCAGCAACCCCTTTTTCTCCCCAATAATCAACAGCCTGCAAGGTTTCCGAATTTATCGGCAGCCTTTCGTATTCCAGTCCGATTTTGTAATTATCCAGAGTCTTAAACCCCTTCGTATAAAGTTTTAATATTTCGCTCCTATCTAAAACATTTGACCTTAAATTCAGCATCATTATCCCTTTTCTAAATCATATTATCACAACAATATTAAAAATAACAAAAAATTAAATATAAACATCTATCCTTTTGTGGTATTATCAAGGATAATATGAATTACTTTGAACGGGCAAAATATTTCAGAACCAAAAAAAGACTCGGGCAAAATTTCCTCATTGACGGAGAAGTTATCGCAGATATAATTGATTTTGCAAACATTTCACCTGAAGATACAGTGCTGGAAATCGGTCCTGGGGTAGGGTTTGTTACCGAACAACTCGTTAAACACGCAAAAAAAGTTATAGCTGTAGAGCTTGATGAAGAAGCGATTAAAGAACTTCAAAAATTAAATGCTCCTAATCTTAAAATAATTCATCAAGACATCTTGAAAACGGATTTATCGACGTTGTGCGAAGGACAAATTAAAGTTGTTGCAAATATTCCTTATTACATAACAAGCCCTATTATTGCGCATCTGCTGGGCGAAGTTGATGATTTAGATAATAAAAACAGGGCAAAAATAACCGATATAATTTTGATGGTGCAGGAAGAAGTTGCCAATAGAATGTGCGCGAATGAATCTTCACAAGGGAAGCAATACGGACTTTTGACAATCCTATCCCAATTTTGGGCAGATGTTGAGATATTAAGAACGGTTGGCAGAAAATGCTTTTATCCGGCCCCAAAAGTAACTTCGGCGCTTGTACGGCTGGTTGTACGAAGAACCCCATTATTAGATTTGAGTGATTATTCGCATTTTAGAAAGACAGTGCGGGCTGGTTTTGCACAGCGCAGAAAAAATATAAAGAATTGCCTGCTAAATGGCGGATTTTTGAAAGATGCAGTATTAAAATCATTGTCGGAACTTGGAATTGACGAAAACACCAGAGGGGAAAAGCTTTCAATAGAAATGTTTGGCCGCTTGTCAGAATTACTAAAGAAATATTCACAATAATAATATTTTTAAAATTTTTCCTAAATCCAGCCTTGTTATGATTGTGTTTAAAATCATTAGACATAATTAAGAAATAATTAAAAATTCTTAAAATCTGTCTTGACTGTATTATCATGTATGTTAGGAGATTATAATTTATGAAGTATAAAGATTACTACGAAATATTAGGCGTAAAACGAGGAGCATCAGACTCGGAAATCAAATCGGCATACCGCAAACTCGCCCGCAAATATCACCCTGACGTTAATAAAACAAAAGAGGCAGAGGCAAAATTTAAAGAAATAAACGAAGCCTACGAGGTTTTGGGCGACAAAGCAAAACGTCAAAGATACGATAGCCTGGGCGCAAATTGGCAGGGAGGTGCTGATTATACTCCGCCTCCTGGGTTTGAAAACTTTGGATTTAACCCGAACGGCGGAAGTTATCAGCAGTTTAACTTCGGCGGCGGTGATATGGGCGGATTTAGTGACTTTTTTAGCTCGCTATTTGGCGATATGATGGGCGCAGGCGCACAAAGAACAGCAGGCGGTTTTGGCGGGTTTGATTTCGGCTCAATGGCTCAAGAATCGCCACGAACACGCAGGACACAACGTAGCACAAGAACTAAAAAAGAAGATTTAGACATAACCCTGAATCTTAATGTTACGGCAAAAGACCTGTTTGGTTCTGAGCCGATAAATGTTCATTATAACAAAATGGAAAAATGCACCCAGTGCAATGGCGGAGGCTTCTGTTCACATTGCGGAGGAACAGGGATTGTTAATGAGAATAAATCAATAAAGGTTAAGCTTCCAAAAGGAATCAAAGACGGTCAAAAAATCAGGCTTAAAGGAGAGGGTAAAACGGACTCCTACGGCCAAAAGGGCGATATGTATCTTGTTATTCATCCAAAAGACTCCGAATACGAAATAAATGAAAGCGATTTGACAAAAGAAATTGAAATAACACCACCCGAAGCAGTTTTGGGGTGTAAAAAAGAGATTAAAACCCTGCACGGAAACATTACTATCCAAATTCCGCAAATGACTTCAACGGGTAAAATGTTACGGCTAAAAAATCTTGGATTGCCTAAGAAATCAGGTGGGTACGGAAACCTGAACGCAAAAATCAAAATCGTTCTGCCAGAAAAACTCACCGCAAAACAACTTGAACTGTATAAGCAGATGATGTATGCTTAATCAGGTGTATATTCCAACAAATCAGCAACATTACAATTAAAATATATTAAGGTATAATTTAGCCATTGGCATCGCATGGATGGCTAAATTATATGACAAACAACAAATATCGAAAAATATAAAATTTGAAGAAGCATTTCAATATACAATCATTCAACTTAAATCATTTGATATTCTATGGGACAATATTTTGAAAAGTAATTAGTGTGCAATTTTTGGCACCAAAATTAATTATTTTCAGTGTTTTCTTCCGTCTTTTTATACCCGCATTTAATGCTTGAACATGTTATAACTTCACCGTTTTTTAGGGTCTTCTTAACCAAAAGTTCCCCGCACTGAGGACATTTTTCGCCTGTCGGCTCATTCCACAGTACAAAATTGCAGTCAGGGTATTTGTCGCAACCATAAAAAACTGTTCCGCGTTTTGATTTACGTTCAACTATAGTTCCTTTTCCGCATTTCGGGCAAGTTACCCCCGTTGATTTTCTAAACGGTTTACGGTAACCGCAGTCGGGTGAGGTACATTCAAGATATTTCCCGTAAGGTCCTGTCTTGAAAACCATATCCGCACCGCATTTTTCACATTTTTCTTCACAAATTTCTTGCGGTTTTTCTTCCCCGTTTTCGACAGTTTCGTTTTCTAATTCTTGTAACACATTGAGCGACATCGCAGTTTTGCACTCAGGATAACCACTGCAGCCTAAAAACTGAGAGCCCGTTTTTGAGGAACGCAAAACCATAGGTCTTCCGCAATTCGGGCACTTGATGTTACTTGAAACCGTAACCCTTTGCGCTGATTGCATAACCTTATTAACTTCTTCCATAAACGGAGCGTAAAAATCATTCAGGACCTTTAACCATTCAACTTTTTTGTCTGCGATTTCGTCTAATTTTGCCTCCATGCCGGCGGTAAATTTGTAATCCATAATATCAGAGAATTCGGAAACCAACTGTTTTGAAACCGCACGTCCCAAAAGAGTCGGGAAAAGTGCCTTATTCTTCTTTTCTACATATTTTCTTGTCTGAATAACCGTAATAATCGTTGCGTATGTAGACGGACGACCTATACCGTATTCTTCTAAAGCCTTAACCAAAGATGCTTCGTTATATCTTGGCGGAGGCTGGGTGAAGTGTTGTTTTGGTTCAACCTTTTTGCAAACAATCTTGTCACCTTTTTCTAAATCAGGAATTTTTGCATCGGCTTCTTTGCCTTCTTCTTCCTCATCGTCGTTGTATAGAGTCAAAAATCCATCAAACATAACCTTGCTTGTGCCTGCTTTGAGAGTGTAATCACCGGCATCAATTTCTATTGATTTATTTGCAATTTCAGCTGGTGCCATCTGAGAGGACATGAATTTTTCCCAAATTAATTTATAAAGTTTGTACTGATCATTATCAAGATACTGCTTTATACTGTCAGGCGTTCTTTCAGGATACGCAGGGCGGATGGCTTCGTGCGCGTCCTGAACGTTTTGTTTTCCTTTTGCATAAATATTTGGTTCTTTCGGATAATAATTTTCACCGTAATTTTGCAAAATAAAATCATGCGCCATATTCTGCGCATCGTCAGAAACTCTGACAGAGTCGGTTCTCATATAGGTAATCAAACCGACAGGTGCACCGTCAATTTCCACGCCTTCATAGAGTTTTTGGGCAACCTGCATGGTTTTTGATACCCCGAAACCGAGTTTTGAACTTGCCGCTCTCTGCATTGTTGATGTGATAAACGGAGCGGTCGGTTTTCTTTTTATGGTCTTTTTTGTGACCTTCGAAACTTCATATTGCGTTGAAGGATTAGTTAAATAATCAACGATTTTTTGCGCTTCTTCCTGATTTTTTACAGTTTTTTCAACTGATTTGCCTTTAATTTTTGATAATTCAGCTTCAAACTGTTTGCCTTCTTTATCAAGCAAAGCGTGAATTGACCAGTATTCCTGCGGTTTAAACGCTTCAATTTCTTCTTCTCGCTCGCAAATCATTCTGAGCGCAACAGACTGAACACGTCCCGCAGAAAGTTTGCGGTTTCCCATCTCTTTCCACAAAACAGGCGAGAGTTTATAACCTACAAGTTTATCTAAAATTTGGCGTGTCTGCTGGGCCTTAACCATATCCATATCGATTCCGCGCGGATTTTCGACGGAATGTTTTACGGCTTTTGGAGTAATTTCGTTAAACACAATACGATAAATTTTATCGTCAGGTACTTTTAAAATCTGGCGGACATGCCATGCTATCGCTTCTCCCTCTCGATCGGGGTCGGATGCAAGGTATATTTTGCCTGCTTTTTTGGCTAAGTCGTTTAGTTTGCGCACAACCTGCTGTTTGCCCGGGATAATTTCAAATTTCATTTCAAAATTTTTGTTTACATCAAACCCGAGATTATCAGTTGACGGGTCTTTTGTCGGCAAATTGCGTACATGCCCGTAACTTGCCTCTATCTGGAAACTATCGCCTAATATCTTCTTAATTGTCTTTGATTTAGCCGGTGACTCGACTATTACTAATGATTTTTCTTGTGCTGCCATTTTTGTTTTCTTCTTTGCGGGTACGTATTCGTTTTGCCCACACTACATACTATATACTTTCTAACTCTCTACCTTGAAGAACGAATAAAATATAAAATTTATTATATCTTATCTATACGCTTTGTATCTATCCCCGTTTACCTGTTCTATTATCCCTTTAAGTTCCATGGTTGTCAAGTTCATCAAGAGATTATCCAAATTCAACCCTGTCAGAGTCAGCAGTTCGTCTACCCCACGTTCCTCAATTGAAACATACTCGTAAATCTTTTCTTCATCAGGTGTAAGCGTAGGCAACGTAAGTTGAGTTTGAACCTCTTTTTTTATTTCCCACCCTAAAGCCTCAAGAATATCCCCGCTTTCAGTTACCATAGTTGCGCCGTTTTTGAGCAATTTATAAATCCCCTGAGTATTCGGGTTGGAAATTTCCCCCGGAATACACATTAACTCTCTGCCCTGCTCAAGCGTTAAGTTTGCAGTAATCAGCGCACCGCTTTGAATTCCCGCTTCCGCTACCAGCGTGCCGTAACTTAATCCCGAAACTATCCTGTTTCTCTGAGGGAATCTGAATTTTATCGGTTCAAAAGTCGGGTAGTATTCTGTTACAACCGCCCCGTAACCATTTTCAATATTCTCATACAAAGTCTTATTTTGTGTCGGATATACATAATCAAATCCGCTTGCAATAACTCCGATAGTTTTTAAATTACTTTCTATGGCAGAAGTATGCGCAACTGTATCAATTCCCGATGCCAGTCCTGAAACAATACATATATCCGTATTTGAAAGACCCGAAATAATCTTTCTTAAATTGTTTCTTGAATTTGTACTCGCCCTTCTTGAACCTACAACTGCAACTGTTTTATCGAGATTACAATCAAAAAGTTTGCCTTTATAATACAAAACCGCAGGCGGATTTTCAATATTTTTGAGCATCCTTGGGTAATTTTCATCTTCAAGCGTAAGAAAATTTATCCCTTTGGATTCGACATTTGCAAAAACTTTATCAATATCAACCTTATCCCTGAGTTTGATAAAATTCTGCGCCTGTTTTACAGACAAACCGTCAATATTTTCAAGTTCTTTTATGTTGCAATTAAAAGCTTTTTCAATATCGCCAAAATAATCATACAGCCGCTTTATAAACCGACTGTCAATTTGTTCTATTGATGAAAATGCTATCCAGTATTTGTAGTTCATGTCAAAATTTGTTTTGTGTGAGATTCTTCGCTGACGTCATTCTGAGGGCAAAGCCCGAAGAATCTCCTTTTATTCGCTCAGAATGACGATTATTTTTTGATTCGTTCTATAATCTTTTTTATATTATCTTTTTCCTCGTCGGGAATATCCATGTTTAAATAGTCTTCAAAATATTCAACGGCATCTTCATTGTCGCCTCTTGCCATATACAAAATTGCCGCTTTTTTATAGGCTATGGCAAGTTTATTATTCCGTGCAATTGCTTTTAAAAAGTTAGACAAAGCCTTGTCTATCTCATCATTTGCCTGATAGGCTTCGCCTAAATAATAATATATCCATTCGTTTTCATCTTTGTATTCAAGGATATTTTCAAAATTTTCTATGGCGCTGTCATAGTTGCCGAGCTCAAAATAAACTCTACCCAAATCGTAATAAGCATCATAATTATTGGGCTGCTTTTCTAAAATATACTCAAGCTCATCAATTGCCAAATCTCTTTTTGAATCTTCCATATAAAATCTGGCAAGATAATGTCTGAAGACTAAATCATCCGGCAGATTTTCAATAGCATAAGACAGAATATTTATCCCTTCCGCAAAACGCTGCTGCCTGTAATAAATATCTACAAGATTTATATAAGTTTGAGCAATTCTTGAATTTAGTTCAATACTTCTTAAATAATTCTTTTCAGCTTTCTCGTCGTTGCCCAAATTAGCATAACATAACCCAAGGTTATTATAAACTTCAGCATTTGTCGTATCTGTTTCAAGGACAGACGTGAATAAATCTATCGCACCATTCCAATCCTTATTTTTAAAACATTCTATTGCTTTATTTATTTTTTCCATTGTTACAATCCCAAAGTCACATTCTCATCCGTATTTGAACCGATATTTTTAATAACCGTTCTTGTATTACCCTGAGCATCAAATGTTTTTGGCTTCATTGTCATCTTAATCCTGTCTGCAAAAATAGTTCTTACCCCTTGAGTAATACTTGAACGCCCTATGAAATTTGCTTCATTTGGCTTCCCATTAGGTCCCGGATACAAAGTAACTTTTGGACCTGCGGCATAATAATCTTCGTACCAAATTCTTACATTATTACTTGCGTTAAATACACCTCTTTTTTGGTTATATTCTTGATACCCAGATTTTAATACCAATTTTGTTCCATCATCACTCAACACTTTAGATGTTGTATTTCCTGTTGCTACAATATTTCCGGTTGAAGCTTCATATACAAACCTATCAGCAAATGTTTCGTTATTTTCTTGTTTAACACGTGCACTGCCAATTAAAACCAACTTCTTCAAATCACCATTCTTATCGGTAGTTATCTCTGCTTCATTAGAAAATGTTTCAATATCCTTATACAACATTGTAACTGCACCGTTTGCTACCATTACACCAGTTTTTGTATTATACTCCTGAGTATCAGAGTTTATAATAACAACAGGGGTTTTGCCATCAAATACTATTGACTGAGTATCACCTTCTGCTCGTATTATTTTTGTTATTAAAGAAACTTTTAAAATATTAGCCTTTACTTCTCTTTTTTTATTTTTCTTTATTTCAAAAGCATACGGTTTGTCATAAAAAGTTGCAGTATCAAGCTTTTTCCCGTTAATTACATTTACATCCGCACTATCACCAACGACTTTTAACTCATCAATAGTAACTTTGACATCTCCGTCAAATTTTATTTTACTATCTTGTTCTGTATATGACTGTTTTTTCGATTCAATTATTAAATCAGATGCTTGTGTAACAATTCCGCTTAATAACAATAATCCGATAGCCAACAATAAAATCTTCTTCATATTATTTTTTATCCTCATAAACTTTTGTAACAGTATTTCCAATTATTTTAAAATTCTCATAATCCGGACTGATAACAATTTTTTCAGCCGTTGCCAACATTGAATTATCTTTCCTTACTTTAATATGTCCCTCTGCAACAATAGGATTTTCAGAATTTACGTATGTAAGCTTGTCAGCATTGAGAGTAACTCCGTTATCAAGAGCAATCAAAGTATCCTTATACAACTTTATGACTTTTGTTTTTGAATCATAAGTTCCTTTAGATGATTTTATACTCATCGTAACCTTGTTATCTTTATAGAAATTTACCCAAACGCTATCCAATTCCGCAACCCCGTTTTGGCTGTGCCAATGACCGGTATCACCATATATTTCCCAATATTTTTTGTCATTTTTTGTCTCTGTTAAAATTACTCCTTTAACAATAGCCTCCTGCTCATTTTGTTTGCCTGAAACCATTTGTCTATTGAAGTCATGGGTAATTATCCTTGCGGAAACAAAAGCCCACAATAATATCGCAGTGACAGCTGCAGTAATTACAAGATACACTCTTTTTTTCTTTGATAATTGCTTAAAATCCATACCACAGATATTAGCACAAAATAAAATTGATGTCGATGTTTTTGCAAAAGGTATTAGCGCCCTATATTACAAATTCTGCAAAGCGTTCTTTGAACTTTCCATGCTTTCTTTAAGCATCTTTTTAACGATATCACCTTGAGTATCAAGCATTTTACATACCGTTTCAATATTTCTTACTTTTGTAGAAAGAATAACATCAGCATTTGTCGTAATATTACCTGTAATATTTTGATATGCAGCCAATGCTGCAGAAGTTGTACCCTGCATCAAGTTTCCTAAAACAGTAGTACCTGCCCCATAAACTCCTAAATAAGGTGATATAGCTGTTAAAATTCCCCCAAAACCTGAGATAGTACCGGCAACCGGCATAACAACATTTGATGAAATTCTGCCTAATCCGCTGCCTGTCCCGATACCATATGCAGCAGCGCTGGCTATATCAGCAACACCCGCTACATTTGATGCTCCACCGGTTGCAGTCCCGCTTGTTGAATAAGCACTGCCCCAACCGTTGAATACATTTGATGCTCCACCGGTTGCAAGACCGTATACCGATGCAATTGATGCGGCCCCACTCGGGAAACCCGAATAATTATATAGAGAATCTACACCATAAGCAGTACCTGTATTGCCTTTTGAATAATATGAAGTACCCGGTACATTCATTGTTTCCGAGGCTCCAAATACCGTAGCAAATGATGACGGAGCAAGCAAACTTGCCATATTATAAATTAAATTCCCTGCGGATTCAAAACCTGTACCTGTACCACTTCCGGATACCGTCAAATCTCTTAATCTGTCATAAGTTTCCCACAACTGTGCCTTGGCATCACTGCTTGCACTGCTAAATCTGTTTGCTATAACTAATTCGCTATCATATCTGTAAGACATATTAAAACCTCTTTTTATTATATCGGCATGACGATGCCAATCTACATATTAACTATTTTAACTTTCAAATGTTTTGAATGTACCTTCAATATTCTTAGAAATAACTTTATGCACAGCATCCATTTCTGTCTGAAGAGCATTTTGCTCTGTATCAAGCTGTTTTAAACGTAATTCCAAAGTTCTATCTTCTGTTTGAATTTGCTCAGTTTTAGCATTTATATCCTGAACATGTTTTTCATAAACTTGTTTATCGTAATAATATTGGTTCATTGCATCATTGTATGCCTTATCATCCGTTTGAGTTGAAGTTGTCAAATCATAAACAGCACTTGATTTTTCTAATTGAATAGTTGTAGCACGACCGCTTGCATCATATTCCATTACGGCATACTTTGATAATGTCTGTGTTACATTTTGATTTTGAGCATAAAATGAATGAAGAGCCTCATTAGTATGGTCAATACAATAATCCAACGTATCTAAAGCCCCTGGAGAAGCACTCCCTTCCTGCCCATCAACTACAAAATTCATATTGTTTTGACCATCTTTCCAGAAATGTATATGAGAATACAATGAAGCATCCTTACTCGGATCAAGAGCCGGATCCGGATTTATATTCTTCCATTCTTTTGCAACTACGCTATCAGGCCAATCAGTTACGATTTGCTCTAAAGCAGCAATATATGTTGCCCATTCATCACTTTCAGGATCGCAATTACCCATACAGGTCAATTTTCTTGTCCCAACCATGTAGTATGGAGGTTCACCTCCGGGAGGTACAACATATTGGACCTGAGGATTTGAATTGGTAATTCTAACACCTTTATATTCAATAACATCCGCCGTATATGTTACGTAAGAATTATATGTAATCCCATCTTCAGGATCATAATAATCTGCTTCCTGAATTTCAGTAATAGTCTTAAGACTGTCACCGATATTAAACGTATATTTCGTTTTTGTAAAATCAGTAGTACTTGGTGGTACAGGAACATCCATCTTGTATAATTTGTTCCAAAGTTCCGAACTCTGATTAGCTAATGCGGTTCTCGCTTGGTTTATTTGTTGTCCTTCATATTCAACATTAGTCTTTCTGGCTGCAAGAGAAATCCATCTTGCCTGAGATGCTGCCAAACCCATATCTTCTACCTCTTTCTGATTTTTATTTTTCTACCTGTCAGACTTTTAATAATTTTTTTTCAAAAGTCAACATTGGCTATAACGATTATACGGCATATATTAAGTTTTATATAGTTAAGTACTTAAAAATCAACCATATAGATGATTTTTAATAAATTATCTGCTCTTATTAACATAAAAACTTTACATATTTTATATTTTTTTGATAATATAAAAACGACTATAAATATTATTGAAAGGTTTACAATGAAATTTTCTTCATCATTTAAAGTAGGTTTGTTAACTGTCATAGCTCTTTGCTTACTTGTCGGTACAGTTTTGAAAGTAAAAGGGAGAGCATTTTCATCTGCTGAAAGAATTGAAATTCAATTCAAGGACGTCAACGGTTTAAGACCCGGTGCCGGCGTACAAATGATGGGACTAAAAGTAGGGCAAGTAGAAGAAATTATTCCTATAGTTAAAGATGAAAAAAGTTTTGTCAAAGTAAAATTTGTTATAACAAATCCTGATGTAGATATTCCTAAAGCATCATCTTTTTCTATTCAGCAATCAGGAATTATCGGAGAATTGTTCTTAGAGATAACTCCTCCAAAAACAAAAACCATTTATATTCCAATGTCCAAAAGAGATTTGTTATACAAAAATGATAAAGTTCAAATGAAACTTAGTGGGAAATATTACGATGTTGGGGTAATAAAAAGCGTTGAAGTACTTCCAAAAGATTCAGTTCCATATAACTATAAAAACAATATCTCAACACCTTATGCTTATAAAGTGGATTATTTTATAAATATGCCTGGGCTTATTCCTCCTGAATTTTTGAGAGGTTCTGCTCAAAAAGATAAAGATTCTTATAAGTTAAGACTAGTATCGTTAGATGACACTCCTTTACTTTATCCTAAGCAAGATTCTCCTTACACAATTCTGGAACCGATGAGATTATCCGATTTTATGGATTGGCAATATCAGGCAGCAAAAACTTTAACTGAAACGAACAAAAAATTAAATGACATTTTAACTGATAAAGTCATTGAAGACTTGAAAAATACAATAGCAAACATGAATCAATTAAGTACACGATCAACGACTACACTTGATAAAATTGATACTTTACTTGATTCTTCTCAGGATGATATAAACAAACTTCTTGAACTGACACAGCAAGCAACAAATGATTTCTCTCAATTATCAGCAAATATAAATCATTTGATTGGAGATCCAAAATTCAAATCTACTGTTGTAAACGCTGCCGATTCTATAGGAAAACTTTCTAAAAACTTGAATAAAATAATGGACGCAGCAGATGCGGAAGAAACAGGTAAAAATATTAAAATTATTTCTCAAAATCTTGCACAAATTAGCGAAAGCGTTAATGCAATGACAAGTGACGGGAAATTAAAGTCTGAATTATCATCGGCTGTTACAAATATAAACAGCGCAATGGCACAAATGTCAATTGCTCTTGAAACAGTTAATAAAGTCGATCCAAACAATAAACAGCAAGCATCTGATTTAAAAATTATTGTTGACGATACCGTTTGCATTGCAGAAAATTTAAAGAAATTCTCAGAAAAATTGAATAAGAGATTTTTACTATTCAGATTATTATTCTAAGTATGATAAACATTAAAACACAGATAACAAAATTACATTATACAGGGAATCCTCACGGAGTACTATTTGAAATTTTAAAGTTTTGCTCTTATTTTTACGGAATCGGAGCACACTTTAAAAATTTTTTGTATGACAAAAAAATAATTCGCCCTAAAAAAGTTAATGCTTTTGTAATATCTGTCGGCAATATGACAACGGGAGGAGTAGGGAAAACTCCTGTAGTATCGGAAATTGCAAAATATTTTATCGCAAAAAATAAAAAAGTCGCCATCGTTTCACGCGGATACGGCGGGAAATTAAATAATAAAAATATTAATATGGTTTCTGACGGTAAAAATATTTTCTTCGATGCTCATGATTGCGGAGATGAACCTTTATGGCTGGCACAAAACACTCAAGGGTGTCTTGTTTTCACCAGTAAAAACCGCTACAATGCCTCGAAATTCGCAGTTGAAAAATACGGTGCGGAAGTAATAATTCTTGATGACGGGTTTCAACACCGCAAGCTTCACAGAGATTTGGATTTAGTACTGATGGATAGTGTAAAAGGTTTCGGGAATGAAAATTTGCTGCCTGCAGGGCCTTTAAGAGAAGGACCGGAAGCCCTTGACAGAATAGACAAACTCATAATTGTCAGTAAGAGTACAAAGCATGAACTTGCTAAAAAAGTTGCAAAAATAATGCAAAAGCGTCTTAAACTTCCGACAGAAATTTGTTACAGCGAACCGGATTATGTATATAATATCAAAAACGGTCAAAGGCTTATGGACGGAATGGAAGCAACTGCGATATGCGCTATCGGACAGCCACAGCAATTTTATGACTTTTTGAAAGATTTTAACATAATTAAAACTCTGACTTTTGATGACCATCATCAATATGTTCCGACAGATATTATTGATATTAAAGGGAATATTATCACAACCGAAAAGGATGCTGTTAAACTTGAACGCTTTGACAGAGATAATATTTATGCACTGAAATTGAGAACAGTTATTGATGTTGAAGGGCTTTTAAAATGATGGTTGACATAGATAAAATTGTAAAAGTTTTACAAGAAGCAAAGCAGCCTCAAAGTGATTTCGTTCAACTGATGGATTCGTTTAAAGATCCGTACATTGTCTTGATAGCTTGTATTTTAAGCCTCAGGACAAATGACCGAACAACTTACCCTGCAACTCTTAGGATGCTAAAACTTGCCAAAACACCACAAGAAATGATGGGAGTAAATGAGGAAGAACTGGCTAAGGCGATTTATCCTGTAGGATTTTATAAGAACAAGGCCGGACAAATTATTGAGCTGTCAAAAATTCTTGTGGAAAAATATGAAGGGAAAGTTCCTTGCGATATAGATGAACTTTGCAAATTACGCGGAGTAGGGAGAAAAACAGCAAATTTAGTATTGTCGGAAGGTTTTCATAAACCTGCAATATGCGTTGATGTACACGTACACAGGATATTTAACAGACTGGGTTATTTAAAAACAAAAAATCCGGAAGAAACTGAATTTACATTAAGAAAAAATTTACCCAAAAAATACTGGATTCCGATAAATTCTCTTTTAGTTACACACGGTCAAAATATTTGTAAACCGATAAAACCGCTTTGTTCTCAATGCCCGATTGAGAAATATTGTAATAAGGTTCTATAATTTCTTAAGACCTTTAATTTCATACCCCTCAATCGACCGATTGATTTTAAAGAAACTACACAAACTGTTACAAAATATAAATATTGGTATTCCTTATTATTATTGAATTTTAAGGACATCTACTATAAATAGATGATAATTATCTCCAATTTTGCCCAATATCAGCAATTATGATATTATTAGTAATAGAATGGTATGTTGTCCGAATAAGGACAAAACCATAAAAATAGACTTGACGGGTAAGATGAGAAGATTATTTAAAAATCATATAAAATACACTTTGGGATTGTTTGCAACAGCATTAACAGTGGCTCTGGTATTAAGCGGTTGCGGGGCGCAAAAGCAAACGCCGACGGAAGTACCAATTCCGCAATCGACTAATAATTCTATGCAAGGAAGTGATATTGCATCAAATAAGCATACAAAATCAGTAGATCTTGAGGTTGAAGACGAAGCCGCTTCAAGTCGTATGGTTTCTTATGACGTAACAACTATAGGTCGCAGCGATCCGTTTATGCCTTATAATGAAATGATTGAATATCAGAAAGCAAAAGCATCCGCAATAGCAGAAGCAAACGCAAGAAATGCCGAAGTATACAAGTACCAAAAAATGCAAAATTATTCAATAAGAGAACAAGATGATATAAGTCCGTACAAATTTAATTTGCCGGTACCACCAACTTCATTGGATACTCATACATTTGCGGCAAAAATTACAAAAACAAAAGTTGTCGGGATTATGTACAACGTCAAAAGTCCGTCGGCAATCATAAACGTTGATGAAAAAGATTATCTTGTAAGACCGGGAGATAAAATTATCGGTCAAGAGTATAAAATCGTAAAAATAACTCCAACATGGGTTACGGCTGCAATGGGGTCAAACGTGTACTCAGCAGCCATAGGAGAGTTATTCTCAAAAGACGGAGTCGAAACCAATCAAACTGATATATATAATTTGAAAGAGAGATTCGGCGGAAGGAAAATTTAAAAATCAATCGGGAGCAGATATGAAAAATAAAATGAGAGAAAAATTTATAGCGAGCCTAATGATATTATCATTCACTGTTATGGGAACATCACCCTTAGCATGTGCTCAGGATGATACACCTTTTATTCGTTCTCAGCAGCCAATAACATCTATAGACATAAATTCTGAGACCAGAATACAAAATGGAAACTCTCCTGTAAATTTGAGTTTGAGAGATGCAGATGTAATGCAAGTACTGAGGATGTTTGCAGATCAAGCCGGAATGAATATCATATTCGGGCAGGATATATCTGGCAAAGTTACAATGGACCTGGTTAATGTAACGCTGCAAAGAGCACTTAGTCTTGTTATCTCAACAAGTAAACTAAAATATATTATTCAAGGCAACACGCTCATTATTACCACTGCAGGCGATGATTCCCTTGATGTTGCAACCGGTTCAAAGGATATTATCCTGATTCCGGTAAAATATGTCAGTGCCGCATCAATTGCCGATTATTTAAATAAAAGTATATTCAATAAAAACAGCATAAGTCCGGGAGCATCATCTAAACCTGTTGTAACGGTTAATCCGGCAAATAATGAATTAATCATTATGGGTACACATGAAGATGCCTTGTTAGCTCAGAAGATTATAGATCAATTTGATAAAAAACCTGCGATTACGAATTTTAAAGTCAATCACGTTACACCGGCAGAAATGGCAGGTTTGATTTGTTCAACACTTATTCCCTCGTTTATGAGTAACGGAGAAGCATCAAAAGGAGGAGCAGCAGGAGGAGCAGCAGGAATTCCTACCGGAGGTGCTGCAGGAGTACCGACAGGTTTTGCTTCAGACAGTATGAGCAGCTCAGGCGGAGAAGGTTTATCTATTGGCGGAGGTCAGCTGTTATGCTCTGTTGATCAACAAGCAGAAGCAGAAGAAATGTCATCATTACCGTTTAAAAATATGACGGTTTCATATTTCCCTACAATAGGTATGATTCAGGTTATTGGCGGTTCTCCTACTCAAATCGAAATGATTAGAGATTATATTGCCGCGAATGATATTAAATCTCCTCAAGCATATCTTGAGGTTCAACTTATAGAACTGACAGAATCAGGTTCTAAACAATTTAATAACACATGGCAATATAGAGGACACAATATAAGTATAAATTCCAATGGTGGTATAACAACTAACCCATACCCTATATTTCTTACAGGTCATGGATATTCGGATGTTGCTCCGGCTCAAGAAGCGACAGTTGAGAAATGGTCAACCTCTCCTCAGCTTACTTGGACAATATACTACTTAATACAAAATAGTAAAGCAAGATCTTTAGCAAATCCGCGAATATTAGTTACAAATGGTCAGGAATCCGTAATTGATTTAACTTCTGACTATGTAGCAAAAGTTACAACACAATATTTGGATTCAACCGGTTCCGGTTCATCTCAGGTCCAAAGAGATTATGATATCCAAAGCGATAACGGTATAAAAGTTTCCGTAACTCCGTTTATCAGTCCTGACGGGTATGTAACGTTAGATATAAAACCTGAATATAGTACTCCTTCAGGACCACCTTTAACAACCCCAAACCCTTTAGGCGGTGAAGATATTGCAGCGACTTTATTACAAAGACGTAATCTCGATTTAAAGGGCGTGAGAATAAAAGATGGAGAAACTCTAATCATCGGAGGTATGATACAAGAAGAAGAACAAAAAACTGTTAATAAGATTCCTTTTCTTGGAGATTTACCTTTTATTGGGGTTATTTTCAGGAGTACAACAAATAAACGAGATAAAAGAGAACTGGTTATCATGATAACTCCTCAGATACTTATTGATACTGAGGATGCTGTTGAAACTACAAATTTAGATTTATAATAAAAATAAAAATACAAAATGAACGAAGTTATAACAAGAATAAAAAATAGTATAGATCCAAGTGTAATGGAGAAAATGGACAAAAGCCTGATGGGCAAAATGAAATTTGTCCCTATTAGCATACGTCAAGGTCAATTGTTCGTAGCGATATCTCGCAAATCCAACATGGATTTAATAAGTCAACAAATAAAAAAATACTTTGCTAACCCAATCAGATTTATGCCTGTAGGAGGAGATGATGACCTTCAGGAACTTTTGAGCGGTTTTATTGATGATAAAAAGATAGAAGAAGATTTCCCGAAAGTTGAGCAGAAAAAAGATGCTCCGGTTATGGTAGCAGAACCGGTAGGAGGAATGCTAGGGGAATTACTCGTAAAAAAAGGATTAATAACAACAGAACAGCTCGAAGATGCACTTGCAGAAGCAAAGCGTTCTAATGCTCCAATCGGTTCAACTCTATACGAAATGGGATTAATTACCCTAACAGATTTGAAAGCTGCATTAGGAGAACAGACCGGTTATAAACTTGTTACAACAGAACAACTTCATGAACAAAAGAAATTTATCAATATATTGCCGGAAGATTTTATCCGTACCAATACCGTAATCCCGATTTCATCAGATGGAAGAACTCTCACTGTCGGGGTTACAAAACCCTTAAAACCGGATATTTTAAAAGCTATTATTTATATAACGGGACAAAATCCTCGTCAGCTTTTAATGACCCATTATGAATTTCAAAATTCACTTGAAGTATTTTTCTCAAAACGTAAAAAACAAACTGAAAGAATTTTGGAACAAATTAAAAATGAAACGAGTGAATCAGAAGCAGAAGCAAGCCTTTCGGATCAATTAGATGCAGAGCTTCTTGATTCAACCGGTACAGTTGCAAAATTTGTTAACCAAATTCTTACAAATGCTATTGATAACAAGGTTTCCGATATTCACATCGAACCGAGATTGAACGGATATATAGTCAGATACAGAAAAGACGGTATCCTTCAAAAAGCACTTGATATTCCTGATAAAGCGGAATCTTCAGTTATAACACGTTTTAAAGTATTATCAAGAATGAACATTGCAGAACAAAGACGTCCTCAAGACGGAACGTTCAGCCTGCCGTACAAAGATTGTAATTACGATTTTCGTATAAATACTTTACCTGTTTCGGGCAAAGAAAAGGTCGTAATTCGTATTTTGGCACCTGCAGTCAGTTTGAAATCAGAAGATAAACAAATAAAACTTGTCGGGGCATCAAGTCAAGATTTGGATGAAATTACAAAAATGATTTCATGTCCGAACGGAGTTATCCTAACCTCCGGTCCTACTGGTTCCGGTAAAACAACAACTTTGTACTCAATTTTAAAGAGTTTAAATGATGAATCCGTTAACATCACAACAATCGAAGACCCTATAGAAATTAAGCTTGAAGGTATAAACCAATCTCAGGTAAACTCAAAAGCCGGTATTACTTTCGCGTCTTGTATGAGAGCAATCTTACGTCAAGACCCTGACATTATATTAGTCGGTGAAATTCGTGACTATGAAACATTAGAAACTGCTATATCAGCAGCATTGACAGGTCACCTTGTATTAAGTACCGTCCACACCAACTCAGCAGCAGCAACTGTTACACGTTTAATCGAAATGGGAGCAAAAGACTATTTGGTATCTTCAACGTTATCAGGTGTTATTGCTCAGCGTTTGGTTAGAAAACTTTGCGATGATTGTAAACAAGAATATTATTGCACACGAGAAGAAGCAATGCAGGTTACATTGGACGAAGAAGAAATAGAAAAATTAATGAAAACCCCTATATACAAACATGCTGGCTGTAACCATTGTAATTTCCAAGGATACAGAGGCCGTATTGGCATATATGAAATTATGTCTATAACCAAAGAAATCAAAAAATTAATTGCTCAAGGTGCTCACGATTTGGAAATTGAAGAATGTGCTGTAGACCATGGCATGAAAACATTGAGTGCTTCTTGCTTAAAACACATTTTGGAAGGTCATACAACAATTGAAGAATTTGTCAGAGTATTAGGTTTGGCGGGCGAATAGTATGACTAGATATAATTATACTGCATACAAAAACGGCACAAGTGAAATTGTAAAAGGTCAAGTAGAAGCGGCAAGTATTAGAGAAGCAAGAACCGAAGTTCGAGCAATGGGATTTACTCCGACTTCAATTACTGAAGCGGAAGTTATTGCTAAAAAAGAGCAAAAAAATAAAAAATCCGTACCCAAAATTCCAAAAATGGGCTTGGCTGAGCAAATCGATTTCACCTCAACATTACAAATTCTTGCTGCCGCAGGTATTCCTATCATTGAATCTTTGCTGTTTATAGAAAATGATGCTGCAAAATTGAAAATGAGACAAGTTGCGGCAGAATTAAGACGCCAAATTATGAACGGAGGAACTTTTGCGGGTACGATTGCTAAATACCCAGAACAATTCGGGCATGTTTATATCGGTCTTGTAAAAACAGGGGAAGACGCCGGCGAACTTGAAAAAACACTGGAAAGACTTTTAGAACTCTTAAATAAACAGGCCGCTATACGTTCAAAAGTAATCGGAACATTGATGTATCCGGTATTTGTCATATGTTTGGCAGTATTTATTGTCATTGTCATGCTGGTATTTGTATTCCCTGTATTTAAAGACATGTTTGAACAAATGGGCATGCAGCTCCCATGGATTACAAGAGTTTTGATGGATATGGGATTATTCTTAAAAGCAAACTGGTACCTTATACCTTTGACTGCTGCCGGCATTATTTTTGGGATAAATTTTCTTTTCAGATGGAAACCAAGTAAATGGAAGATTGATGAATATTCTTTAAAAATTCCGGTATTAACAAAGCTCATTCAATACTCAAATTTTGCAAACTTTATTTCTGTCATGCAAGTTGCATACGATGCGGGCGTACCGATTTTGGAATGTTTATATCTCGCAAATTTAACATTGACAAACCATACACTTGAAACAAGAGTAGAAGAAGCAACCGTAAAAATTCAACAAGGTCAGCATTTATCAGCAGCATTGCGTGCTACCAGAACAATGCCTAAAATGATTTTGTTCATGATTGCAACAGGTGAACAGTCAGGGCGTTTGGGTGATATGTTAGGACAAGCGGTATCATATATTGATAAAGCACTGGATAATATTATTGATATTATGACAAAAATGATTGAACCGATAATGCTTGTAGTAATCGGTACAATCGTACTTATTCTTGCATCTGCACTGTATCTGCCTCTATTCGCTTCATATATGGGGATGTAGCGCATTCTTTTGTGAAAGAATGTTTGCAAGTTAATTATTGCAATTTTGCTCCGCTATCGTCGCTTTTCAGGCTTTGCGAAGTGAATTAAACATCGTTTGTTACACGACAACAGGGGGAGGGGATTTGTTTGAGCGTTAGCGAGTTATTCCGCCTGATTGTGGAACAGAAAAGTGAACATAAGTTCCGATAATATGTTTTATGTGATTATTAGTAATTCATCAATTTGTTTAAATAATTTCTTATTTTCGGCTTCAAGTTTATCAAGTATAAGCAGTAAATTAAAATCGTAATCTTCTTTGCTGTCAATATAATTGAGGGCAATTTCCAACCAACAGGTTTCAATGTTTACTAAATCGTAAATTTCATGAAGTTTATTTATTAGCTCTTGTTCTTTTATATTAATCCCTTTTTATATAGATGTTTCTACTATAACATAGAAACATGTATTATATTTATAGAAAATTGTCAATATATCGCTTTAATAATATTATAGAATTATGGGTATAAAAGAAGACATAAAAATGTTACTTGCGAAGAAAGCAATGACAATGACCGAATTGGCAAAATGTTTGACTGATAACGGAATAAAATCGTCAATTAAAAGTTTATCCAACAAATTGTCAAGACAAACCATAAAATTTGAAGAAGTCCGTAAAATTATGGACATTCTGGGGTTTGACATTGAGTATAAAGAGAGATAATTTATGCAGAAAACTTATGTAATTACCGGCTCAACTTCAGGCATTGGTAAGGCTGTGTTAAATAAATTGGCTGCAAACAGCGACAATTTTATATTTGCAGGATACAGAAATGAATCAAAGTTACCCGATGTTATACCTGATAACATCAAATATTTTTATATCGATATGACAGATAGAAAAACAATTGTGAAAGCCGCAGAATTCATAAAATTGCAAACAAATCACATCGATACATTAATAAATGTTGCCGGAAACGTTGTAGCAGGTCCGATAGAAAAAATTGACACAGACAGATTACGAACCCAATTTGATGTAAATACTTTTTCTCATATTGAATTTACTCAAAATTTAATGGGAATTTTAGACGAAGCAAAAATTATTAATGTCAGTTCAATGGCGAGTTTTGGGAATTTTCCGTTTGTAAGTCCTTACTGTGCGTCAAAAAGAGCGCTAGATATATTTTTTAATGCCCTTGAACTGGAAAATCACAAAAAACTAAAAATCATTTCGGTTAAACCCGGAGTAATAGCAACACCTATTTGGGAAAAATCGGTTGAGGCAAACCTTGAATATTTGACAAATTACAATGACTATGAAAAAGAACTTGAATTTGTAAAAAATAATGCACTTAAAAATACTAAAAAAGGACTGCCAGTGTCAAAAGTCGCAGACTTAATTATTAAAATTGATAAGAAAAAAAATCCTAAATCTTCTTACACTATAGGAAATGATGCAAAATTTTCTCAAATTCTTTCACTTTTACCACAAAAATTTGTTAATAAAATTATAAAATTCGGAATGAAATACCGCATGAAATTGTGATATAATATTGTTGTTATGAATGATAAAGAAATAGATAAAATATACAAACTGATTGAAGCCGGAGAATATGCAAAAGCAAAAGAATTGCTTGCAGACGTTGTTACTGAAAACGAAAAAGATATAGATGCGCTCAAACTGGTCGCATTGTGTGAAGTTAATGTCGAAAATTATGAACAGGCAAGAATTATTCTTGAAGATATAATCAAATACCGTCAAGATGATGCCATTTGCTGGTATTACTTAGGCTGCTGTTATGATAATTTAGAGCAATTTATTGAAGCAAAACATGCATACAATCAAGTAATAAAATTACGTCCGGAATATGTTGACGTTTATAAAAGTATGGCAATCGTACAAATAAAAGCGCAAGAGCCCCAAAAAGCAATTGAATACATTGAAGAGGGACTAAAATATGCCGATAAAGATGATTACGCTTTTTATTATATAGCCGGAACAGCTTGCATGGCTGCACAAGATTATGAAGGAAGTATTAAATATATTAATAAAGCTATTGAATTGGCTCCAGATAATGTGCAGCTATATAATAACCTCGGAACAGCATATCTTACCATAGGTAAATTGAGCGAGGCTGTCGAAACATACGAAAAATCAATAAAACTAAATCCTTCAAATTCATTAGCATATTTTAATATTGCCTCAATATTACAAATGCAGGATAAACACGAAGAGGCGTGCGAATATTTTGCAAAAGCACATGAACTTGAACCCGAAGACGATGCATACATAATTGCTTGGGCCGTTTCAGAAGTCAAAGCAAATAAGATTCATGAAGCAATAGAACATTATAAATATCTGTCTGCGACTTACCCGCAGAAAACAACTTATAAATTTAATCTTGCCGGATGTTTGCAACTTGTTGGAGAATTTGAAGCCGCAATATCGATACTTATACAATTGAGTATGATAAACCCTAAATCTGTCAATATTTTAAAGAAATTGGCTTCCGTATACATTATGACAGGACAAATTTCACAAGCTAAAAATATATACGAAAAAATTATTAAACATGGGCAAACTGATTTTATGCCATATTATGAACTTGCAATGCTTTGCATCAAAACGGGAGATACTGACAGAGCCGAAACAATGCTTAAAAAAGTTTGCAAATTAAAACCGGATTTTGCTAATGCCCATAAAGATTTGGCAGTAATATATCTCAATAAACGTTTATTTGATTACGCAAAAGATGAATTTGAACAAGCATATGAGTATGGAAAAGAAGATGTTACTATAGTTATTGAGTATGCAAATTATTTCCACGCAACCTCTAACTTTGAAAAAGCTGATGAAATGTATCAAAAAGCACTTGAATTAAATCCCGATAATCCAAATGCATTAGCATTTTCAGCCCTTAATAAAACACATTTAAAGCAAATCAAAGAAGCAACCGAACAAATTAAAAAAGCACTTTCCAAAGCTCCGGCTTCTGCTTTTCTGTTCTTTATTGCAGGTAGAATTTATTTCCTTTCTAATGATTTTGAAAAAGCAAAAGATTATTTGGTAAAATCTTTTGAACTTGAAAAAATGCCAGAAACACAAAATCTACTCGCACTTTGCTACTTTAATTTAAAAGATTTTAATCAAGCAAAAATTATTTTTACTAACATACTTGAAAAATCACCTTTAAACATTAATACACTTTTAAATGTTGCAAAATGCTGCATTGAGCTTAAAGAAATTGATGAAGCACTTAAATACTTGGATGAAATTGTGAATACTTTCCCGGAATGTGAAGAAGCACAAGAACTTATAAGAAAGATTTCATAACTATGATTACTAAATCCGAACTTGATGCACTTGTTTTGAAATATGAAAACGAAGATTTTATAAAAGATGACCCAATTCAGTTTATTCACAGATTTAAGGCTAAAAAAGATATTGAGTTGGCAGGTTTTATCGCGTCTTTATTAGCATATGGAAGCAGAACGCAATTTATTAAAAAACTCAACGAACTTATAATAGATAAAGCACAAAACGAGCCGTTAAATTTTATTCTTAATTTTGAGCCAAAAATGATTGGGGATTTTAATTACCGTTTCGGTAAACCAAATGATTTTATTTCAATATTTAAAATATTAAAAGAGCTCTATTCAACAACTGACGGACTGGAAGAACTTTTTAAACATGGATATCAGCAAAATAAAATATTTGAAACTGTTGTGGATTATTTTTATGCAAGAGCAGATAAAAATGTAGGACAAGGTTTTTATCATATGATACCAAACCCTAATAACGGCGGCGCAATGAAGCGAATGTGTATGTTTTTAAGATGGATGGTAAGAAAATCCAGCGTAGATGTTGGGATATGGGAATTTATGAAACCGTCCGAACTTTATATCCCTTTAGATGTGCATGTAGGCAGAATATCAAGACAAATGGGGCTTTTAAAACGCAACGCAAACGATTTTAAGGCGGTAATTGAGCTTACTGATAAATTAAAAGAGTTTTGCCCTGATGACCCGATAAAATACGATTTTGCCCTCTTTGCATACGGAATAAATAATAAATAATTTAATATTTACTCTATCTATATGACAAATAATTGGCTTTTATAATCTATAATATCAGAATGGAAGAAGTAGATATTGAACAGAAATATATTGATTATATTGAAGGATTAATCGTACAAATCAGCCCTTTACTTCCTCAGGATATAAACAAACTCCAAGAGGATTATTTAACAAACAATATACGACGTTCAAGTATGCTGCTTGCAGGCTCAATGCAGACTGATAAAACTTTTCAAAGTTTAGATTTTGAAAAACAATGTACATATATACAAATAATGGCAGAATGGTCTTTTCATAAAGAAATCGATTTGTTTCGCTCAGGAATACCTGCTAAATATTGGAAAATTGTTATGCAAAAAATTTGGTATACGATTTGGGAAGTTATGTATGCCTGCATTCAAAATAATGCCCCCGACAGTGTAGTTCTTAGCGTAATAGAAAGATATGTAAACAGAACATACCAAGATGCAGTCGAAGATTTAAAAAATTCAAATATTATAAATGATGAAACAGAAGAAAAAGCAAAAGAACAATCAAATATAGACATCATGGCGCAAGAATTTGTGAAAGAACGTAAAATAAATAAAATTAAACGCCTTTTTTATCACATATTTTTATTGGTAGCCGTCGGAATTATCGTAACTGCTCTTGTTCTGGCTTTTAAAATATTCGGAGTCATCACAATTTTGACTGTTATGGTTGTGTATAATCTTATTTCTAATGAAAAGGAGCAATAATGGTTGACAAAGAACGAATGGAAAAATTTTATCAATTTATTCGGGTTATAATGGAGCGCATAAACAGCCATTTTGAGGACCAAAAAGAATATATTCACTGCAAAGAAGGCTGTTCTCTTTGCTGTGAAAAAGGAGAATACCCTTGCAGCGAACTTGAATTTGAATTTTTAAAACAAGGTTTTTCTCTTTTAGATAAAGATATTCAACAGCAAATTGTTGAAAATATTGTCCAACTAAAAAAAGAAAAAGCCGAATTTGACGGCAAATTATTTATGCATAAATGTCCGTTTCTAATAAACCACAGATGCAGCGTTTATCCTTTTAGGATGATAATTTGCAGAACTTTCGGTCTTTCATATTACGAAAAAGCCACTTATGAAGAAAAAAATACTCTGAAAGTGCCCTTCTGCATAGAACAAGGTTTGAACTACAGCGAAGTTTATGACAAAGAAAACCAAACTTTCTCAACCGAATTATTTAAAAAAACCGGTTACAAAAAAGAACCGCTGACATACAATTTAGATGTAGAATTTTTAGTAAAAAAATTCGGACAAGAAATTATGGATCTTGATTTTGGCGAATTCAAAAGACTTCTCGATTGGCTGTAGACAATATTTATCGAACTGAAAATGCATCCTATTGCCAGCACTCCGACTCAAAATAAATTATCCCCAAACTTGCACAACTTATTAATCAGGAATATATGTAAATAAGTCCCCCGGAGTACAATCAAGCGCAAAACAAAGTTTATTCATTGTTTCAAATTCAATCCCCTTTGTTTTATCAAGATATAAATTATTTACAGTAGAATATTTTAATTTTGCAATTCTTGCAACCTCAGCAACGTTCGTGCGTCGTTTTCCGATTAATAAAGAAATATTATTCTCAATCATAAGTTTATTTTATATTTTTACTCAGTATAAGTTGACATATTCCGATATATAGTATAATATTCCTTTATAGCGGAATGTATCCGCAACATTTATTAACAAGTGAGGTACTATTTATGACAAATTCCGAAGAAGAAAATAAGACAGATAAAGATAGCATTATATGTGATTCTGTTGTTGAAATAGAAAATTATTTATCATTAGCACTAAATTACATCGAAAATAAAGAAGAAATCGAAGATTTTAACCCTATATATTTAGCACTAGAGAAAATACAAGATGAAGTTATAAAGATAAAAAATATATATGATTATAATTTACAATAAAATTTAAACATCCGGCAATGTGCCTTTAACTTCTGCAATCTCATCACAGCCAAGAGCAAAAACTTCATGTAGCGCTTTCACCGCTTTTTGTGCATCTTCTTTATTTATTAAACAGCTTATTTTGATTTCTGACGTTGAAATCATTCGAATATTAATTCCTGCATCTGCAAGAGTCTTAAACATGGTAGACGCAATACCCGGTCTGTCAATCATGCCGGCACCTATTATAGAAACTTTTGCGATATTATCATCAAAACTTACATCACCCGCATTGAGCTGTCCTTTTACTCTATTAATAACTTCTTGAGTTTTAGGTAAATCTTCTTTATTTATTGTAAATGCGATATCATTTTTGACTTTTCTTGCATAAGATTGAATAATCATATCAACAGAAATATTTTCTTTTGCAAGACTGCCAAATAATGTTGCCGCTTCTCCGGGGGTATCCGGAATGTCACAAACAACTACCCTTACTTGCGACAAATCAGCCGCTACACCTGCAACCGGTTTATTAATTTCCATATCTTCAACTCCTAATATTAAAGTTCCTTTATTATCATATTTAAACGTTGAGCGCACCCTAAGCGGCATTTTATATTGTTTTGCAGTTTCAACACTGCGCGGATGCAAAACATTAGCACCGGCATGAGCGAGTTCAAGCATTTCTTCATAAGAAATTTCGTTTAATCTTGAGGCATTGGGGACAACTCTCGGGTCTGTTGTATAAACCCCTTCCACATCAGTATATATATCGCATCTTTCAGCCCCAAGTGCTGACGCAATCGCAACAGCGGAAGTGTCAGATCCTCCGCGCCCTAAAGTTGTAATTTCGCCATCGGTTGTTACGCCCTGAAAACCGGCAATTACAATTATATTACCTTCATCAAGACTTTTTCTTAATTTATCGGTTTTAATATCGACGATTCTTGCTTTAGTATGAACATTTTCGGTTATAATCCCAATTTGAGCAGCATTGTAGCTAACCGCCTTATGTCCTTTTGCTTGCAAAGCCATAGTCAAAAGGGACATTGAAACACATTCCCCTGTTGACAAAAGCATATCAAGCTCACGCTCCGAAGGATTTGAATTTATAGTATGAGCAAGTTTTATAAGATGATCTGTTGTATGTCCCATAGCAGAAACAACAACCACAACATCGTTGCCGTTTTCTTTCTCTTTAATGATAACGTCTGCAACGTGCTGCATTTTTTCAATGTCTGCAACGGAAGTTCCGCCAAATTTTTGAACTACTATTTTCTTCAACTTTAATTTCCCTGAAAGTCCTTTAATATTTCCTCAAGCTCTTGTTTTTGGGGCATATAATCAAATTTTCCTAATTCAAGCGCTCTTTGTGCAATTGATATTGCTTCCCTTATATTATATTCACAAATGTTATTCTTGACAAGAGTGTAATAAGTTAAAAATAACATATTTAACAATTGAACATTATCCGGTTCATATTTTTGTGCTTTTTTTAATTTCCTTTGCGCTTCATCAAAATCAGATATACTTATTAGCCAATCTGCATAATCTATATAACCTTGAGCATATTCAGGATTATTTTGCGTAAATTTATCAAAATATTCCTTAATTTTATATTTGTTGTTAAGACTGCGATATGCACAAACAAGATTATAATAATTATAAGACTGGTACCTGTCTTTAATAAGTGCCTTTCTAAACATATCTATTGCATTTTCATAATCTTTATTTGCGAGGAATTCTAAACCTATACCTTCCATAATGTATACATTATTTTGATTTGTATTTTTTAAATCATCTAACAAAGCAAAATCTTTTTTATAGGATTTTAACAATGCCAGTCCTATTTTTGCATCCTGATTTTTTTCATCAATTTCAAGAACTTTATTAAATTTCACTTCAGCCTGTTCGAATTTAAATAGTCTTATCAGTGCTTTTCCCCATTCAAAGTATAAATTTGCATTTTTTAAGCCTAAATTTTGCGCTGTTTCAAAATTTTCTATAGTTTTTTCATAATCTTTTCTGATAGAATAAACTTCCCCGAGAATAAAATACGCAGGAAGCATATATTTATTCAAGTTTAGAACACTATGAGCGTATTTTTCGGCTTCATCATACTTCCCCTGAAGTAATTTCAGATGAGAATATTCATACAAGCTGCCCTCATTAGGGGCAACTTTTACAAGAAATCCGAGCTTTTCTTCTGCAATAGCATATTCTTCTAAACGCATCTCCATTACCGCAGATAAGAGAATCGCAGAGAAATTGTATTTACTTATTTGAGCTGCAAGGTTGAATTTATCTTTTGCAAGCGCATATTTTTTCTGCTTCATATACACCATACCCCAGCCTGTTTGAACATCTGTATTCATTGGAGACAATTTATCCGCAATTTCAAAAGCATGCAATGCTTCATCCAAAACATCCGCATAGAGGTAACACATTCCGAGTCTCAACCATATTTCTTTATCATTCTGATTTAATTCCGCACAACTTTTATAATATGTATAAGCATCTCTAAAATTATGATTAATCTCCGAAATCTTCCCCAAATATTTATATACAAGGGGATCTTTATCGGAGATATCCAACGCTGATTTCAAAACCTCAATTGCACTTTCATAGTCTTTTTTTTCAATCAGTTTTTTTGCTTTATTAACATATGCAACCGTAGGCAAAGACTGAATTATGGTATCACTTGTATAATCATCCACCGTATTGTTTATATTTTTAACATTTTCATAAAGATTTTTTAATTTATTAAGCAATCTGTGACCTCCCTGAATGCACCCATCCCACCGGAGTTTTGCGTAATTTGTATATTTTCAACGGCTTTTACCTTATCAACAGCATTTGGAACGGTTAATCTGTATTTTGCATAATTTAAACATTCCAAATCATTTATTTCATCCCCAATATACAAATATTCTTCTTGCGATAAATTATATTTTTCTAAAATATTTTTTAAAACAGGAAGTTTTTCTCTGATATTTTGGTAAACCTCTTTTATCTCAAGATTTTTTGCAATTGTTTCAATGGCAGAATTTTTTTCACCTGAAATTATTGCAGCATTTATACCATTTTTTTTCAAATTATAAAACCCAACAACATCTTTAAAATTGATTTTTCTTGACAAAATTCCGTCATCACTGATATAAACACAATTATCAGTTACAATTCCGTCGAAATCAGTAATGACCATTTTTATAGTATTTGGCAAGCTTAATTCAGTCATATCCCCTGCTGTTTACAAACATCTCTCTCTTGATTATAATTTAATTATATCATGTTATTTAATTTTGAGAGAGTAAATGTCATCATATCTTTACATAATTAATATCGGAGTAATTTTAGTCTTTGTATCACTTTTCTTCATAACAAGAAAAACTAATAAGCGCTGGTCAAAAATCAACGATTATCTTGGAAAAGTAACTACAACAGTTGATTCAATCCGATACGGGGACTTAAGCAAAAAAATTAATACAGACCACCCGACTTATCAAAATGTAACCCACAGTATAAATAGAATGGTTGAAACTCTCAATGACAGAGAACGAATGATAGCCGAATATCAATCAGAGCTAATGAATCAAAACAGATTGCTTGAATCTGTCATAAACTCTTTGTCTGACGGAATATTGATTATTAATGATAAATTTGAAATCTTGCGTGCAACACCAAAAATATTAAAGTGGTTTGGAATAAAAAAAGGACAGAATATTATAGGGAAAAACATTTTTGAATATATTCAACTGTCTGATGACACTTTAGAAGCAGACAAACTTGAGAATAACGAAGTATTCATCAAACATACGCCGACAAATAATTTTCTTATTAGTTCTCAACCGCTTATGCATATAGAAAAAAAGCGTTATGTAATTATTATAAAAGATATTACCGTAGAAAAAGAAATAGAAACCCTAAAAACCGACTTTGCAGCAACACTGACTCACGATTTAAAAGTTCCCATTATTGCCGCAGCAAATATGATAGATCTGTTTTTAAATGAAAAATTTGGTAAAGTATCAGAAAAACAAGAATTTGCATTAAAAAATATGCAAGCTTCTAACAATGAACTTTTAGATTTAGTTCAAATTTTATTAGAGACATACAAAATCGGGGATAAAGGTATTGATTTATATAAAGAAGATATTGAATTAAATCCGTTTGCCCAAGAGGTTGTTAATAATATGCTTCCGCTAACAAAAGATTTAAATATGAACATCAATTTTACACCGGCAAAATCAAACCCCGTTATAAACGGTGATAAAGTCCAGCTTCAAAGAGTAATAAAAAATCTCATATCAAACGCAATAAATCACAGTCATTCCCAAAAGGATATTGATGTAAAAATAGGGGAAATAAAAGGTTTTGCAACAATATCGGTTATTGATTACGGTCAAGGAATCCCAAAAGACGAAATAAAAATGATATTTAATAAATATTATTCCGCCGCAAAAAAATTGAGAAAAGTCGGCACAGGACTGGGATTATATTTATCCCAACAAATTACACAGGCGCACGGGGGAGAAATAACTGTCGAAAGTGAAGAAAACACCAGAACCGAATTTTGTGTAAAATTACCGATGTAGGATATTGTAAGAACAGTGAACAGGATGACCCTTTATTAAATTATTCACTTTTTAATTTTCTACCATTTACAATAAACTTATCAAGTTTTTCTGAGGTATAGGTAGAGAAAATCGGTAACAAACCGTAGTAAATAAATGCGAATATTATTGTCGGACGCAGAATATTTATTCCTTCTATATATTTTGGAAGTTTCGGGTTATTAATATTAGCCTGTTTAAAACTTTCGATAAACTTGCTTGTATGATTCTTTACTCTGCCGTCAAGCCAATATCCTGCCATTATTGTAATTGCAGTATTTATAATATTATTATAATTTAGAACACGTTTACAATTTTCTTTAATACCATCTGATTTATTGGTTTGCCAAACGGCAGCAGAAGTCAAAAGAACATCAGTAATTGCAGTGGTATGCTTATATATATCTTCATCCTCCATTTCATATTGTTTGGCAAATTTCTGAACTTTTTCATTATTTATAATTTTACTTATACCCCTTGACAATTTATTGCCAATACCGGTAAAAGCCGGATACGAACTTAATTTTTGGCTATCGATAAAAAATTTTGATGCTTCGTTTTTATAAGGGAATTTTTCAACAGCATTTTTCAAGTCTTCAAGCGGATTGTAGTGAAAAACTTTATCCATAACAACCGGAATAAGCGCAATTGTAAGAATGGATTTGGGTATTGCAGTTAAAAGTCCGGTACTCAATTTTATAATTTGTGTTATAAATTTATAGCTTCTTGTTTGCGGACTAAAATTTTTCAATGTAGCATCAGTTAAATATTTGCTTGAATTTTTATCAATACGACTGACCGCATTTTCAATAGGTAGTGCTATTGCCTCAACAATACCAAATTTTACTAAGCCGGATGTAATAGAATTTGCCATTATATAAAACTTGTTTTCTTTTTCAACATCCGGAGTATTGTATATAGAAAAAGTACGAACCCCTAAAGACATCAATAATGAAGCCCCGGCGGCAAATGATGTCCCGTGCTCTGATATTTTTTCCAGTCCTTTTAAGACCGCTTTATTTGTTAGTAAATTATTTGCTATACGATTAACTTGCATTGTTATGATACAATTAAACCATGAACATTTTAGAATTTGCCAGAGGTGAACTTAGCGGATGGGGGAAATATGAAAGAATTTTATTCCCACTCGAAATTTTGTTTATAACTCTTATTTCAATTTATATGAAAGACAAAACAGCAGCATTAATAAGTGCAATTTGCGGGATTTGCGCAACAATTACTGCCGGCAAAGGCAAAATTTCCTGCTACTTTTTCGGTATGATTTCAAATATTTGTTACTCATACATTTCATTCAAAACCCAACTTTGGGGACATTTATGTCTTAATATGCTTTATTATTTCCCCATGCAATTTTTGGGGATTGCTAAATGGAAAAAACACATGAAAAAAGACAAGCAAGAAATTTATAAAACTAAATTATCTGCAAAAGAAAGAATCATATATTCTATTTTTGGCATCATCACGATAATAATTCTGTATTTTGCACTTAAATATTTTGGAGATTCTAATTCAATAATGGATTCTATTACAACTGTTTTGTCAGTAATAGCATTTATTCTTACGGTAAAAAGATGCATCGAACAATGGTATTTGTGGACAGTCGTAAACGGTTTGTGCATAATAATATGGATAAATGCTTATCTGAGCGGGTCACACTGCTTTGCAACAATACTAATGTGGGGAACTTATTTTATTTTAGGTCTCTATTTTCTGCATAATTGGAATAGAGAAATTAAAAATGAACCAACATTTGAGCACCTTTAGGTGCATAAAAAACTGCGTGTTCAGGATGTAATTATGGAATGTCGATTTTATGCAAAAAAATCGGGATGACAGGATTTGAACCTGCGACCCCAACGTCCCGAACGTTGTGCGCTACCAAGCTGCGCTACATCCCGATATTTATATTTACCACCAACAAAACTTTCGTTTTGTTGTGTGCGCTACCACCTCTCACAAAAACTTGACATTTAGTCAACTTTTTGTTCGGCAGAGTGCTACATCCC